>DASXVQ010000015.1:0-8760 GCA_036504155.1 Myxococcales bacterium | reverse complement strand
CCGAGGTTCGCGCAGCGCGGCGTCCAGGTCGCGCGTGCGGTCGCCGGACATGCGGGCGAGCTGCGAGAGCGGGAAGACCCGCTCGTCGGGCCGCGGGGGTCTCGAGCCAGAGCAAGGAGAGCCTCGCGGCCGCCGCGATGGCGGCGAAGCAGACGTTCTCGGAGCCGCTCGACCGTCGGCCCGCTTGCGCCTCCCGTGCTCGTGGACCGCTAGCCGCCGCTCCCGTACGCGTCGAGTTCCGGCACGGCGCCGCCCATCGCTTGCGCCGCGGTGGCGACGCCGACCAGAATGCGCGCCCCATGCGCTCCCTCCCGGTCCATTTCAGTCTGGCGCTCGCCCTGCTGGCCGGACCTCTCGCGGGCTGCGCGTCCCCTCCGGCGGTGCGGCACGAGGAGCTGCGCCTCGCCGCGGCGAAGACGGGCAGCTGCGATAGGCGGGAGAGCAGCGCGACCTGCACCGACTACAAGGAATCCCGGACCGCCGGACAGTGCCCCGGCCTGTGGTCGGCGCTGACGTGCCCCGAGCCGACGCTCGGCAGCTGCGTCTTTCCCCTGGGCAACCAGGTCGTCCACTACTGGGAGGGAGCGCTCTTCGACCTGAGGTCGGCGCACGCGGCCTGCGAGAAGGTCGGGGGCGAGTGGCGGGGGGCCAAGCCCGAACCGCTCGACTCCCACACGCCCCCGGGCAACTACGAGCCGAGTCCGAACAACCTCGGGAGCCCCGCCCATCCGTTCATCCGGCGGTGAGCGGCCCGTCCCGCCGCCGGAAGAAGGCCGTCCCTCCGCCCGCGTCCAGCACCTCGCGCACCTCTCTTGGCGGTGAAGGGCTTCTCCAGGAAGGCGACGCCCTCCTCGAGCACGCCGCTGTCCAGGGTCGCCCTCACAAACCGCGTCCGGTTCGGCCAAACTGATCGGGTTGCTGTCACTTGGAGACTTCGCCGAGGCCGAGCCGGGCGACCTTTCCGCGCAGCGCCCATCTGGTCCACCTGGGAGGGATCGATTCGGATCGGCGCCAGCCCGGCGCCCGGGAGCCAGCGCAGGTCGATTTGCTCGCCAATCAGCCGGTGGAGCATCTGGAGCATGCCCTCCAACGTGGTGTTCAGGTCGAGCACCCTTGGGGCGACGGTCTGCCTGCGCGCGAAGGCCAGCAGTTGCCGCGTGAGCGCGGCGGACCGCTGCGCGGCGTGCTGGATCTCCAGCAGGTCGGCGTGCAGGGGATCGAGGCGGCCTACCTGCGCAAGGGCCAGCTCGGTCTGCCCGAGGATCACCCCAGCATGTTGTTGAAGTCGTGGGCCACCCCGCCCGCCAGGCGCCCGACCGACTCCATCCTCTCGGCCACGTTCAAGCGCTGCTGCAGCCGGTCCTTCTCCTCCTCGGCGCGCCTGCGCTCCAGCTCGCCTGCGGCGCGGGGGGCGACCAGCTTCAGCAGCGCGGCGACCCGCTCGGCCCTCTTCCAGCGCGGAGTAGCCGATCAGGGCGATCAAGCCGATCGGGCGGCCCTTGGAGTCCAGCAGCGTGGTGCCGAAGTAGCTCTCCGCCCCCATGTCCTGGAGCGCCTTGTCGTACGGGAACAGCTGGCGCACGCCGCGGGGAAAGCAGCAGATGCGCTTGCCCACGACCGCCCCACAGGGCGTGTCCTTGAGGGCATACCGGACGTTGGGCTCGGTCTGGCCCCTGTTGTAGACCGCGACCGTCTGGGCGGTCAGGGCATCGCCCTCCAGGCGGTCGATGCAGATGTAGCCCATGCCCAGGGTCTCGGCCAGGTAGCGCGCCAGCGAGATGAAGAAGTCCTCCCCGGTCTGCGGCAGGCCGCACTGGAGCAGGAAGACCTGCGCATCCTCGGCGCGCTTGCGCTCGGCGATGTCGCTCAAGGTCCCGACCATCCGCACCGCGTTGCCGTCCGCATCGTGCTCCACGACCTGGCCGCGGGTGCACACCCAGCGCCACTCGGACGTTCTGCCCGGCATGCCTGACGCGGCGGATGCACTCGGTGGCGCTGGATCTGGTGGAGCGGGTGCTGTCGGTGGCGCCGTACCGGCACTGGGTGCTGGCGCTGCCGGCGGAGCTTCGGTACCCGCTGGCGCGAGACGAGCGGCTGCTGGCGAAGGTGAGGGAGGTCTTCGTGCGCTCGGTGCGCTCCTGGCTGGGGGCGAAGGCCAGGGCGGTGGGGGTGCGGCAGGCGCTGACGGGAGCGGGGGTCTTCACCCAGCGCTTTTCGTCGAGGCTGCTGGTCTATCCCCATTTCCACGCGGTGTTTCCGAACGGCGCCTTCGCCGAGGACGAGAAAGGCAAGCTGGTGTTCCAGGCGCTGAGGCCGAGGCAGGAGGACTTGGAGAAGATCGTCGCGAGGGTGGCCAAGAAGGCCTGGCGGCTGCTGTCGGGGCTGGACCTCGACTCGGTGGCACCGGACACGCTGGACCGGGTCCGGGCGCAGGCGGCCCAGGGCGAGCTGGCGCTGAAGGTCGGAGCCGGGGAGGAGGGGCGGGCCAGGCTGCTGGCGAAGGCCGGTGGATTCTCGCTGCAGGCGGCGAGGCACCTCTTGCCATCCGTGTTGGGAGCGGCGGGCCTCCGCGCCCGCCAAACATAGGGGCTTCCTCATCCGCTACAACCTTCGGCCACCGCTGAGCCTGGCGCGGCTGAGCGAGCTGCCGAGCGGGAAGGTGCTCCTCAAATTCAAGCGACCGCTGGCCGACGGGACCGCGGCGCTGGAGCTGGAGCCGGTGGCGTTCCTGAGGAAGCTGGCCTCGCTGGTGCCACCGCCCGGCAGCCACGACACGGCGTACTTCGGGATCTTCGCTTCGCACAGCGCTCATCGCCGCAAGTTCGTACGAGCGCGCCGAGTGGATGGCGAGCATTGCCCCGGCCACCCTGGGCTCGGTGGGCCCGAGGAGGAGGTCGCCACCCTGTCCGGAGACGGGGAGCCGATGCGAGCGCGGGCGAGCGCAGCCGGAAGAGAAGGTACGTGCGCTGGTCGGAGCTGATGAGGAAGGTCTGGGGCGTGGAGGTGCTGGACTGCCCGTGCGGCGGGAAGAGGAAGCTCGTGGGAGGAGGTCTGCGCCAAGGAGAAGATCCGCCCGACGCTTGGAGCGGCTGGGGCTGTGGAGGGAGCCGCCCGGAGGTGGCCAAGGCGCGCCCGGGGCCGCAGGCCCCGATGTTCGACCGACACTGCAGCGGCGACGGCGTCGATCCTCCGGCCCCGGACTACGCCGCGTAGCCGCACCCGCCTGCCTCATCCAACCCGGGTTCGACGCGCGCGACCGCTCTGGCGGCCGCAGACGGGGAGCGTTGACGTCGTCGACCTGCGGGTCGGTCAACTCCATCGATCCCTGGCGTCCACCCTCGACCACCGTCTCCACCTCCCCGCCCTTCAAGGGCTTCCTGAAGACCGTGTAGCCGCGCTGGGACGCGGGCTCGTTGGAGCTGGGGCACATGCAGGCCATCCAGATCTGGCCCCAGTACACGTGCCTCTCGTCGGCGGTGGCCTGGAAGATGGTCGGACAGGCGCGGCAATCGCCGATCGACCCCGACTCCTCCCGGGACCAGTAGGACGACCCGGTCGAGCCGACCTCGTGGCCCTTGATGCCCGGCCTCCAGCGGCGCGGAGGAGGTGACCCAGAGCAGCCAGCCGGCCCGCGCCGTCGCCTGGAGGTCGTACTGGTCGAACAGCACGCCGTTGCTGAACTCCTCGACGCCGTAGTCGTCTCCCGGCGGGAACGCGAGGACGACGCTGCTGGTGAACAGGTAGACGGTGTCGCCCCAGGTCACCGCCGCCGAGGCCGCCCCCTGGTAGTTCTGCCGGCCGATCGCGACGGCGGGGCCCTCGGCGAGGGCTGCGCCACTGCCGGGAGGCTGAGGCTCAGGGCGAGGAGGGTCGCTCCCACGGCGGGAGCGGCGCGGCGCTTTGATCTCGCCTCGGTTTTCCCTAGGTGCTTCGGCCTGGCTCGCGCGCCCCCAAGTGCCGCCGGGAGCGCGCGGGTTGCCTCGTCACCTGGAAATCCAGATGTAGGGACTATTGGGCCCGCTGGCGCCCCGCGTGCCCACGGCGAGACCGCCGTTGCCGGCGACGGACACCACTCCGCGGAAGAAACTGCCTGGTATTTCGGCGAGGCCCCAGGGCGACCACTGCGCGTTCGAGTCTCGCGAGTAGAGATCGACGATCCCGGAACTCCCCGAAGCGACGGCCAAGGTCTCGCCCAAGAGGCTCACACTCGAACCGAAGTTGGCGCTGTAGGCGCTGTTGGTGCGCGCCGACTTCACGTAGGCCCGCTGGGACCAGCCGTTTGCTCCATCCCGAACGAACACGTAGGCGGCCCCGGTACCAAAGAAGTCGTTGTTGGCTTGGTCGCCGTTGACGCCGGTGGCGGTACTGGCCTCTCCCAATGCACCCACGACGAGCGTTTCGCCCAAGAGGCTCAAGCTGGTGCCGAAGCGATCCGACTTATCGGTGTTCGACGCCTTCAGGTAGGCCTGCTGGCTCCAGACGCCGCTCGCATCGCGGGCGAACACGTAGGCGGCGCCGGCCTCGGGGGCGGACTTGTCTGCCTGATCTCCGTTGACTCCCGTGGCGGCGCTGGCTTCGAACATGGCGCCTACCGCGAGCCCGTCGCCCTCGACGGCAACGCTCCCGCCGAAAAAGTCATCGATGCTCGCGTTCGACGCCTCGAGGCGCGCCTGCTGGCTCCAGGCGCCGGTGACATCGCGCACGAAGACGTAGGCCGCGCCCGGGACGGTGGAATTCAAACACGTCCTGCCCACCACGAGCGTATCTCCGTCGAGTGCCACTTTCTGGCCGAACCGGCACATGTCGATGGGATCGGAGGCCTTGATGTAGGCCTGCTGGCTCCAAGCACCGGCCGCGTCGCGGACGAAGACGTAAACCGCTCCAACGCTACCGCCGCTGTTGTCGGTCTGGTCCGCGTTCACTCCGGGAGACAGGCTCCTTTCGCCGATCGCGCTGACCGCGATCGTGTCGCCCGAGAGGCTCACCGAGAAGCCGAACTGGTCGCCTAGGTCGGGGTTGGAGGCCTTGAGGGTCGCCTGCTTGCTCCAACCGCCGCCGGAATCGCGGACGAAGACGTCGGCATCTCCTGACGCGATGGGCATGCCTGGGTCCTGAGCGTGGTAATCGCCTGCGACCAAGGTGTCGTTCCCGAGGCTGATGTCCATCACCATGGCGCCGGCCCCCTTGAGGTTGATGACGCTGGTCCCGACCGGGTGGTCGATCGTCACCCAGTACGTTCGAGTCGCGCCGCTGGGCGCCGTCACGACGATCTCCACATCGGTCACCGCCTCCCAGTTGCGCAGGACCGGCGTCGAGGCGGCCCCGGAGACGACCACCTCGCCGTTGACCTCGACGATCGAGCCGGGGCTGGCGGCCGTCGGCGTGAAGGACACGCGAGCCGCGCCGAGCCCGCAAGCGAGGTGGTAGAAGGTGCGGCCCGGCGCGAACGCGGGGAGCATGTCGCCGGCCGAGGTGACGAGGCCCGTGAGCGAAGGGTCGTCGGCCAGGCAGTCGCCAAGCATGCACACCTCGTTGGCGCCGCAAGCTGTGCCGGCGCCCGTTCCCTGGCAGTCGCCGGAGGCGCCGCAGAACTCGAGGCTCGTGACGGGGTTGATGCAAGTCCCCCCGCAGGCAAGGAGCCCGGCGGGACACGAGAGCACGCACGCCCCGGCCGCGCAGACCTGGCCGGCGGTGCAGGTAGCGCCGGCGTTCGCGCCCTGGCAGTCCGCCGAGGCGCCGCAGTGCGCGCGACTATTCAGCGGATCGACGCAGGTGCCGGCGCAGTCGAGCAGCCCGGCGGGGCACGAGAGCGCGCAGGATCCGGCGGCGCAGACCTGGCCGGCGACGCACGTCGCACCGGCGTTCGCTCCCTGGCAGTCGGCCGAGGCGCCGCAGTGCGCGCGGCTGTTCAGCGGATCGACGCAGGTGCCGGCGCAGTCGAGCAGCCCGGCCGGACACGAGAGCGCGCAGGATCCGGCGGCGCAGACCTGGCCGGCGACGCACGTTGCGCCGGTGTTCGCGCCCTGGCAGTCGGCCGCGGCGCCGCAGTGCGCGCGGCTGGTCAGCGGGTCGACACAGGTGCCGGCGCAGTCGAGCAGCCCGGCCGGGCACGAGAGGGCGCAGGATCCGGAGGCGCAGACCTGGCCGGCGACGCAGGTCGCACCGGCGTTCGCGCCCTGGCAGTCGGTCGTGGCGCCGCAGTGATTGCGGCTGGTCTGCGGATCGACGCAGGCGCCCGAGCACATGAGCTGGCCGGCCGGGCAGACCGTGCTGCAGGCTCCCGCGGAGCAGATCTGGCCCGCGGCGCACTTCTTGCCGCACGCGCCGCAGTTCGCCGGGTCGGACGTGGTCTGGGCGCATTCCGACTCGCACAGCGTGAATCCGTCCGGGCAGGTGCCGGGCTTCGCGCTCTCCGAGCACCCGGCGACGAAGAGGACGACGGCGATGAGAACGAGTTTGTACACGATGACTCCCCTCAATGTGGTCGTGTTGACGGCTGCGGCTGGGCCCCCCTCCACGACGCGAAGCTGAGGGCCCCGAACCTCGTCCTGCGGTCGATGCTGCTTCACGGGCTCGCGGCCAAGAAGTGCGCGCCCGTCGCGCGCGTGAGCCACGAAGCCCAACTTCCGTCTGCGGCGCTGAACGCTGCCGGATCACCGGGCTTTGCGGCTGGGGCCAGTCCCGGCCGGAGCTCATAGTCGGGATGGACGGATACCACGCCAGCGGTCGCCAGGGAAAGGTGCGGCGCAAAACTCAAAAGAGGAGGCCAATTCACGGTACGTGGATATCCATCTCGACCGCGCGCCGCCCGACCTCTGCCGCCCTCCCTGCTCGAACCCGCCCTGCCTATGTCCCCGGGACGCCGCTCGTGCTGACTGCGCGGGCACACTAATCGAGGGGACCCGCCATGAAGACCTGTTTGAAGCTCGCCGCGGCGCTTGCCGCGCTCCTCCCGGTCTCGGCCGCCGCCGCCGAGGTCGCCCGGGACCGCGGCCAGGTCGACCTCGCGCTGCGCGTCGACCTCGACGACCGCCCCCGGCAGATCCACGACCCGGAGCATGGGCTGGAGGCGCTGACGGAGTGGCAGGTGCTGGAGCGGACGCCGGCCCGGACCCGCGTCGCGCTCTACCCGCACACCGGGCGCACGCACCAGCTGCGGGTCCACGCGGCGCACGAGAAGGGCATCGGCGTGCCCATCGTGGGCGACCGGCTCTACGGGCGCGGAGGCGGGGAGCGGCTGATGCTGCACGCCGAGGCGATCGCGTTCGTGCACCCCCACACCGGCGCCCGGGTGGAGCTCGCGCGGCCGGCACCGTTCTGAGCCCCCACCACCTTCAGCTCGGATTCGGGACCGGCCTGGCGGCGAGCGACCGGAAGCGCTCCAGGTCCTGCGCTGCGAGCACCCGCTTCGGAAGCGCGTAGGACATCTGGTTCGACCAGACCAGGAGGATGGTCTTGCCTTCCCACACGCCCCGAACCGCCTCCCAGTCGGTGCTCGTCCGATTGCCGGGCCACGCGTACCGGAACTGGCGGTCGTCGAAGGCAGCTTCAAACGACACGGTCGATTGCCTCTCCTTGTCTTGCTTGCTCAAGCCCTTGGCAGTGGTCGCGCGGAAGCCGAAGACCAGGATGAGCGCGAAGGGCACCGTGAGCATGATCCAGCCAAGCGCCGCCGTGGAGGCGGTGCCGACGAGCGCGCTCACCATCAGCACGACGCCCCAGATGCCCTTTCGCCAGGGCCGACGCCGCAGCAGCCGGCCCCTGAGCAGCCAGGCCCTGGCCATCCCGCGGCTAACTTCGTCGATCTCCACGCGCTCGAAGCGGAACGACGTCCGCACCTCTCCCTCGTGAGCCGGGAGCGGCGGCCAGTCCTTCGTGCGCCCCTGCTCGTGCCGCCGGCGCACCTCGGCCACCGCCTCGTCGCTGAGCTCCGGATCGAAGCCGCGCTTGGGCACTCCCATCCAGCCTTTGCGGTCGACCTTGAGCATGAGCAGCGACACGCCGTCGCCGACCCGCTCGATCGCCTGCCAGCCGATGACGTGCGCGACCCCCTTCCTCCACAGCTCGATCCCCTCTTCGCGAACCGCAGCGAAAGACGGTGCGCGGGAACGGCGGCCAACCCTGCCCGCAACGATGATGGCCGCGGTCCCTGCGATGGCGAGGCCGGAGGCGACCATCAGGAGGTAGTCCGCGAGCCCCCTCGAGGCCTCCTGCTCGGGTGGGGCCGGCGCGAACGCGGGCGGAGGATTCGAGCTGATGTGTCTGTAGAGAGCGACGAACACGACGACGAGGAAGGCCCAGAGGAGCACCGACTTCCAGCTGGACTTCGGCGCGGCCGGAGCGGGCGCGCCTCCCTCCAGCCGTTCGATGGCCGCCTTGGCCTCAGCGTGGTCCGAAGCCTCCAGCACGTAGCCGTTCGACATTCCATTACCTCGGACCATTGGGCTTCGCCTTCTTCAGCTTCTCGAGCTGCTCCTGGAAGCCTTCGAGCACCCGTTCCTCACGGCTCGTCCGCGAAGCGGCGCCGGAAGCGCTCGGGGACGGGGACGACGCTGCGAGATGCGTAGTCGAAGAACCGGACGCCCATCTGGCCTTCGGCGACGGCGCGGCCACTCGCCCTGTCCTTCGCGCGGTACACGAGGTCGCAGCCGGTGGGGTGGAAGCCGCCGACGGCCATCTCGAAGACCAGGGTCTCGCCGTAGCGCGCCTCGGAGCGGTAGCGCACGGCGGCGTCGGCCAGGATGATGCCCGCGCCTTCGA
>DASXVQ010000014.1:0-41985 GCA_036504155.1 Myxococcales bacterium | reverse complement strand
CACGTGAAGCTCACGGGCGGCGTCGACGGCACCACCACGCTCGAGTACGACGTGAAGCCGGTCGACTGCCCGTAGCGGCGAAAGCCGTCGCCGCTTCCTCGGCGGCGCCTTCTCACCTTTGTCGCGGAGCTTGCGCACCTTCTCAGCGACGCGGGGCGTGCTGCCAGCTCATCCCTGGTCCTGGTTCGACCTGCTTTCCGCAAGGACATTGCGAAGCTCCGGCCTGAACAGGGCCCAACCGGCGAAGCCGAGAGAGACCCCGGCCGCCATCAGCGCCAGCAGCACGGCTCCCGCCCCGCCGCTCTGCAGGAGAACGAGCAGCAAGCGCACTAGGTCGAAGACCGCAGCGGCTCCGGCGAGAACGACCAGGTAGCCCACGGCCACCGGCCGCCTCGCCCTCACCCTGGGAAAGACGAACAGGGCCAGGCCGGCAGTCGCCAGCAGCGCGATCAGCCCCCAGGTGCTGCCCGGCTCGTCCGCGCCCCAGCCGACCAGCCGCAACAGCAGCCGCAGCGGGTGCCAGAGCAGATAGGCCATCGCCAGCGTCACCGCCCTGCTCGAGCCGGCGCCAGAGGCAGCGGGGGCCTGAACCACCAGCGACGGCGCGGCGACCGGCGCGGCCTGGCCTGGCGGCTGCGCGGGCGCCGCCACGGGATCAGTCTGGGGCGCGCCGGGATAGCAGCGCGGGCAGACGGAAAGGCCGTCCGCGTATTCCTCTCCGCACTTCGCGCAGAACATGCAGCCCCCTCTCGAGTTTGGCGGCCGGGCCCTGTGCGGCCCGGCCGCGCGCGACGCTGCTGGCTACTGCAGGCTGACGCCCAGCTTGACCAGCGCGGCCCGGAGGACGGTGGCGGTGGCCTCGATCTCCAGCTCCACCCGATCGTCCTTCTTCTCTCGCACCTGGTAGGTCAATCCCTCGACGGACTCGGCCGCGGCCTTCAACGCCTTGGCGAACTGCGCGGCGCCGGCGGTCTCGAGCCCCTTGGTCTGCATCTTGGCCGAGGTGTGCGCCGCCCGCAGCGCCTTGAGCGCCTCGCGGGTGTGGTCCTTGGCGAAGTCCAGCACGTGCTCGGCGCCGGTGGCGTCGACGAAGCGGTGCTCGCCCACCATCAGCTCCTTGGGCTGCTTGTCCGGCCAGATCTCCTTGGACATCTTGCACAGCTCGTACAGCACGGTGAACCCGTGCTTTTCCACCGGCTCGATCGGAAAGGCCTCCGCCACCGAGAGGCGGGTGTAGGCCATGGTCAGCTTCTCCTTGCTGGCGAGGCTGGCCACGAGCGCGGCCTTGAAGTTTGGGAACTTGTCCTTCCACGTCGTGGGATCGTCCCTGAGCGCCATCAGGCCCCGGGTTGCCCGGTACTGGATCCCGGCTGCTTGCGCTTCGGCTGCGAGGTAGTCGGCAATCTTCTGCTCCAACGTGTCCATGTCCCCTCCTCTCGCCCGGGCGAGGCCCGCCCGACGGCGCCGTCGTGATGGTTTGCGCTCCCCCTGCCCGCCCCCGTGATGCGCGGGGCAGTACAGCAGAGGCCGGGAATCCCTGGCAACCCGCGCCTGCCGCCAGCGGTCGGGGCTTTCGACGGCCGTGCCCGGCCAGGCCTCGGTCGCAACCGCTTCCAGGTGGGCCGGCCCACCTGGAGATTCAGGACTTCCTCGCCAGGCGATCCCGTTTTTCGAGGTGGGCCGGCCCACCTGCGACACTCCCGCCACACCGCGGCCGCCCATCACGCTGGGCCGCCGGCGCCGTCCACTCGCAGGGCACCCGCACGAGGATGGCGGCCGTGCTGCTGCCGACGGGTGCGCCTCTCTTCGGCGCAGCGCGGACCGGCACGCCGGCGGGAGGGCGTGGCCGCGGCTCGCGAAGGCTTACGCCGCGCTGATGGTCTGCGTCATGGGTACGCCGTTCCACATGCAGCTCGTGCGGCTCTCGCTCAACCCGGACACCGCCGCGATCATCCGCGGCCTGCGTCCGACGCCGCATGACCGGTAGGCGCTGCGCCTGCGCATCCCGGCATCGCTCCTTGCGCCACCGTCACCGGGTCGTCCGGCGACGACGTCCGCGTCGGCGAACGACGGAGTGTTGGCGCGTGCTGGAAGGCAGGCGTGCCTGCCTAGATGCAGAGCGAGTTCACGCAAGTCTTGCCGCCCAGGCACGCATTTCCGCACCCGCCGCAGCTGGAGTTCGAGGTCCGGGTGTCAGTCTCGCAGCCGTTGGCTCTGGCGTTGCCGTCGCAATTGGCAAAGCCAGGGTTGCAAGTGATGGCGCAGGTGCGCGCGGCGCAGCTGCGGACCCCGTTCGCCGCGCTGCAGGCCTGGTTGCACCCGCCGCAGTGCGCGACGTCGCTGGTGATGTTGACTTCGCAGCCGTTGCGCGGATCGTTGTCGCAGTTGCCGAACCCTCCGTTGCAGACGATGGTGCAGGTGCCCGCGGAGCAGGCCGAGGTCCCATTGTTCGAACTGCACGCCCGGCCACAGCCTCCACAGTGCTCGACCGTCGTGAGCGTGTTGGTCTCGCAGCCGTTGGTCCGCGCGTTCCCGTCGCAGTTGCCGAACGGGGCGTTGCAGGAGATCTGGCAGGCGCCCGCGACGCAGCTGGGGTTCCCGTTCGCCGAACTGCACGCTTGGCCACAGCCTCCGCAGTTCAAGGTCGTGTTCGTGTTGGTTTCGCAGCCGTTGGCGCGCGCGTCACCGTCGCAGTTGGCCAACGGGGCGGTGCAGGAGATCTGGCAGGCGCCCGCGACGCAGCTGGCGACCCCGCCCGCCGCGCTGCAGGCCTGGCCACAGGATCCGCAGTGCGCCACCGACGAGGAGGTGTTGGTTTCGCAGCCGTTGGAGCGCGCGTCACCGTCGCAGTTGCCCTGGCCGGCGCTGCAGGAGATCTGGCAGGTGCCCCCGACGCAGCTGGAGACCCCACCCGCCGCGCTGCAGGCCTGGCCACAGGAGCCGCAGTGCGCGACCGACGAGGAGATGCTGGTTTCGCAGCCGTTGGAGCGCGCGTCGCCGTCGCAGTTGCCGCGGCCTGGGTCGCAGAAGATGCTGCAGTCGCCCGAAGCGCAGGACGGCGCGCCGTTGTTCGAGCTGCAAGCGGCGCCGCACCCGCCGCAGTGCAGGACGCTGACGCTGACGTTGGTCTCGCAGCCGTCGAGCGTGCTGGGGTTGCAGTTCGCCCAGCCGCCCTCACAGCCGCCCACGCCACAGGTCGAGGCGGAGCAGGTGACGCTGGTGACGTGGGCGGCCAGCGGGCAGGCGTTGCCGCACCCGCCGCAGTGGGCCGGGTCGTTGGTGGGGTTCACCTCGCAGCCGTTCGAGGCGGTGGTGTCGCAGTCCAGGTAGGGCGCCTGGCAGGCCCACGAGCAGGCGCCGTCCGCGCAGCTCGCCCCGGCGTGGGCGGGGGGCGGCGGGCAGACGTTGGCGCAGGCGCCGCAGTTCGCCGGGTCCGCCTTGGTTGCGGTCTCGCAGCCGTTGGCCCCGGAGACGTCGCAGTCCTGATAGCCGGTCTGGCACTCGAAGCTGCAGGCGCTGCCCTCGCAGGTGGCGCTGGCGTGCGCCGGGGTCTGGCAGGCCGTGCCGCAGTCGCCGCAGTGCAGCGGGTCGTCGGACGGGTGCGCCTCGCAGCCGTTGCTGGCGTCGCCGTCGCAGTCCACGTGCCCGCTCAGGCAGGCGGCGGCGCAGGTGCCGCCGGCGCAGACCGCGACGGCGTTCGCCGTCGCGGCGCAGGCGGTGCCGCAGTCTCCGCAGTGGGCCGGGTCGTAGCTGGGGTTGGTGCAGGCCGCGCCGCAGGCCTCGAGCGGGGCGGGGCACATCGGCGAGCAGGTCGAGCCGGCGCACACCGAGCCGGCCGGGCAGGCCGCGCCGCACGCCCCGCAGTGCTTCGCGTCGCTGCGGGTGTCCACGCAGGAGCCGGCACACTCCACCTGGCCTGCCGGGCAGACGATGCCGCAGAGGCCGGTCTGGCAGACCTGGCCCGCGGGGCACGCGGCGGCGCACCCGCCGCAGTGGCGCGGGTCGATCTGCGTGTCCACGCAGGCGCCCGCGCAACGCGCGAAGCCCGCCGGGCAGTCGGTCTTGCAGAGGCTGGCGCTGCAGATCTCGCCGGTCGAGCAGGCCGTCGCGCAGTCGCCGCAGTGGAGGTTGTCGCGCGAGAGGTCCACGCAGGAGCCGGCGCAGTCCTTCAGGCCCGTGGGGCAGACCAGGGCGCAGGCCCCCTGGGAGCAGACCTGGCCGGCCGGGCAGGCCGCCCCGCAGTCGCCGCAGTGGGCCGGGTCGAGCCGGACATCCACACAGCGAGTGCCGCAGGTCTTCATTCCGGGCGGGCAGGAGAGGACGCACCGGCCGGCCTGGCAGCTGTCGCCGGACGAGCACGCCGTGGCGCAGTCGCCGCAGTGGGCGGGGTCGAGCTGCGCGTCGACGCAGCGGCCGCCGCATTTGGCCAGGCCCGCCGGACAGGTCAGCGCGCACTGGCTCGCCACGCAGACCTCGCCGGCGGCGCAGGCGGTCACGCAGTCGCCGCAGTGGGCGGGGTCGAGCCTTAGGTCGACGCAGCGGCTGCCACACCGGGTCAGGCCGGCCGGGCAGACGAGGGCGCACACGCCGGCCAGGCAGACCTCGCCGGCGGCGCAGACGGTGGCGCAGTCGCCGCAGTGGGTCGGGTCGAGCTTGGCGTCGACGCAGCGGCCGTCGCACTTGGTCAGGCCCGCGGGGCAGGTCAGCGCGCACTGGCTGGAGGCGCAGACCTCGCCGGAGACGCAGGCGGTCGTGCAGATGCCGCAGTGGGAGGGATCGAGCCGGGTGTCGACGCAGCGGCCGTCGCACTTCTCCAGGCCCACCGGGCAGTGGAGGGCGCACTGGCCGGCGGAGCAGACCTCGCCGGTGGCGCAGGCGGTGGCGCAGTCGCCGCAGTGGGCAGGATCGAGCCGGGTGTCGACGCAGCGGCCGTCGCACTTCTCCAGGCCCACCGGGCAGCGGAGGGCGCACTCGCCGGCGCTGCAGACCTCGCCGGTGGCGCAGGCGGTGGCGCAGTCGCCGCAGTGGGCAGGGTCGAGCTTGGTGTCGACGCAGCGGCCGTCGCACTTGTCCAGGCCCGCGGGGCAGTGGAGGGCGCACTGGCCGGCGCTGCAGACCTCGTCGGCGGCGCAGGCCGTCCCGCAGGCACCGCAGTTCGCCGCGGTGTTGGAGAGGTCCACGCAGCCGCTGGGGCACTTCGTCATCCCGTCGGGGCAGGGCGGGAGTTGGGCAGTCTCGTTGCACCCGGATACGAGTGCGGAGCAGACGAGGGCGAGGATTGAGACACGTCCGGAAGCGTTCAAGTGGCCCCTCCAAGTGAAGAACGGACGAGGGAATACCACCCTTGGCCGGTGCTGTCAGGGCCGGCCGCCCGCCTCCGAGATCACTGCGACCTACCACCGGTCGAGCGAGGGGCCTGCGGCGCCGAAGAAGTGACGGGCCTCAGGGGGGCGCGCAGCCAGAGGGCCCGTAGCCACAAGCCCCCTGTCCGCAGCGGTGGAACTTCACGCCCTTGGGCATCGCTGGGACCAGGAAGACCTCGGCATGTCCGGTGGGCTCTGCTGTGCCTCGGCATGACTGCATCGCTCTGTACGCCACCGTCACCTGGTCGTCTCGCGACACGGCCCGGGAGCATCTGGTGTCGCACGCGGCGCCCATCGCCGGGTGAACTGCCTCGGGTGACCGAGCCGACGGTAAGAGCAGCCTGTCGGATCCGCCGCGGGAAGCCGTTTGCTGGCGACTTGAGTGGCGCCCATGGAGGCAGGCGCGGAGGCCCGCCGCCATTCGCGTCGCTGCTCGGATCAGCCCGCACAGATGCGGAAGGCCTCGTGCAGCATCACCACGGCCTTCTCCATGTCCGCCACCGCCACGCACTCGCGGGTGGTGTGCTCGTTCTGCGCGCCGATGCCCACCACCGCCATCTCGATGCCCTGGTTGTTGTAGATGGAGGCGTCGGTGAAGCCGGTGATGAAGATGGCCTTGGCGTCGACGCCGACCTTCTTCAGCGCCTGCTTGGCGATCTCCACCGCCTTGGAGCTCTCGGGGATCTTCACCGCGCGGCAGAGGTTGTTGCAGGTCAGCTCGCACTTGGCGCCGGCCTTCTCGATCTCGCTCTTGATGGTGGCGACCATCTGCTCGGCCAGCTTGGCGCCCTTCTCGTGGTTGGCGCTGCGGCACTCGGCCAGGAAGGTGCAGACGTCCGGCACGCCGTTGCGGATGAGCCCGCCGTTGATGACGCCGACGTTGGCGGTGGTCTCGTGGTCGAGCCGGCCCAGCTTGAGCGCGGCGATGGCCTTGGCGGCGGCGGCGATGGCGTTGATGCCCTTCTCCGGCTCCATGCCCGCGTGCGCCGCGCGCCCGGTCACCTTGACGTCCATGGCCCAGTAGCTCGGCCCGCCGATGACGATGGTGTCCAGGGTGTCGTTGTCCATCAGGAAGCCGTACTTCGCGGTCAGCTTCTTGAAGTCCATGTTCTTGACGCCCTGCAGCCCGGTCTCCTCCTGCCGGCTGACGGCGAACTCCACCGGCGGCTGGAGGGTCGAGGTCCGCAGCGCCTCGAGCACCTCGGCGATGCCGGCCTTGTCGTCGGCGCCGAGGATGGTGTCGCCGCTGGAGCGCACGACGCCGTTCTCGACGACGGGCTTGATGCCCACCCCGGGCTTCACGGTGTCGGCGTGGCAGGACAAGAGGATCGCCGCCTTGCCCGCGCCCGCGCCCTTGGCCGGGAACTTCCCGATGAAGTTGCCGTAGGCGTCGAGCGAGCCCTCGCCGCCGGCCTCGCCGACGGCCTTGAGCAGGTACTCCATCATCCGCGCCTCGTTGCCGGACTCGGAGTCGATCGCGACCATCTCCATGAACTGGCGGACCATGCGCTCGGACATTGCGGACCTCGTGGGGTTGGGGATTCCTTCGAGTCCCTGGGCCTGTCGAAGGGCCCAGGATGAACGGTTGCCGGGCGTGCAGCCTACCGCGCCTTGCGCACGTAGAGGTGCTTGTCGACCTCGGCGACCACCTCGCCGGCCTCGTCGAGGATCTGCGCCGAGAAGGTCGGCTCGTCCTTGCGCCCGCCGTCGACCTTGGCGCGGATCTCGCGGACCCGCTCCCGCGGGATGGAGAACCGGGCGTGGACGCGGCCCTTGCCGGGCCTGACGAAGCGGATGGCCGCGGCCTTGTCCCAGACGACGTACCCGGGCCCCAGCTCGCGGGCGAGGATGAGCGCGAAGAACGGGTCGCACATCGAGTAGAGCGAGCCGCCGAAGTGGGTGCCGAAGTAGTTCTGGTTCCACGGCCGCAGCCGCATCGAGACGTCGAAGGTGTGCGAGTCGATCTCGCGCACGCGCACGCCGGCGCCCAGGTAGGGCGGGTAGAGGTTGAGCAGCCTGGCGAGCCCGCGACCTTTGACGAGTGCCGCGGCCCGGTCGAGGAGTTTCGGGCGCTTCGCGCTCATCGCTTCGGGCGCGGCTTCTTCTTGACCGCCCGGGTCGGCGCCTTGGGCGTCAGCTTCGGCGCCGGCTTGCCGCCGGAGAGCACCTTGCCGTCCAGGCTGACGACCGCCTTGCGGCCGTCGATGAGCGTCAGCTCCACCTGGTCCGGCGCGCCGTCCAGGTACGCCGGCGGCGGGTTCGGCTGCTTGCGGGCGCCGGCGAGCCACTGGAGGCTGTCCGGGAAGATCGCCAGCACCTTCTCGTCGGCGAACAGGTCGCTCGCCAGCAGCTGCGCCTTCAGCACGTCGCGCGTGTAGGCGCTCAGGACCGCCGCCGCGCGCCAGCTCCCCTGCACCACCGGCGCCGGCTCGACGGTGAGCACGCGCTCGCCGTCGTCGGAGACGAGGTGCGCCAGGTCGCGGTTGCCCATGCAGATGCTGGCGGTCCACAGCTCCTGCTCGCCCCGGGCCGCGCGGACCTTGCACAGCCGGGCGATGGAGGAGGTCTGGGTGAGGGTGACCTGGCCGTCGCGGGACTTCGCGCTCCAGTTCCACTTCACCGCCTCGGGATCGGGCGGGAGCTCGGGGGCGACGGGCTCCGTCGACCCGGTCGCTCCGGTGGCTGCGTCCTCGGGTACCGGCCGGGTCTTGCTGCAACCGGCGGCCATCGAGGCGGCCAGCAACGCGAGGGCCCACGCCCGCTTGATTGGGGAGACAAGCATCGGTCCAAGGAATGCTACCGGACTTGGGGCGATACGGGTACTTTGGTTTTCGTCGAGGGGGGACACCCGCCATGACCCGCCGCCTCCTGCTCATCCACGCCGGGCCCGCGCTGCCCGGGGTCGCTCGCCGCCACGGGGACTTCGACCGCCTGTTCACCCACGCGCTCGAGGACCTGGGCGCCGAGTGGACGATCGTGCGGCCCTTCCGCGGCGAGGCGCTGCCCAACCCGACCGCCTTCGAGGCCGCCTTCATGACCGGCAGCCACGCCTCGGTGCGCGACCGCGCCCCCTGGATGGTCGACGCCGAGCGCTGGCTGCGCGACGCGGTGGAGTGCCGCACGCCGTTCCTGGGCGTCTGCTTCGGGCACCAGCTGCTGGCGCACGCCTTCGGCGCCCAGGTGGTGAAGAACCCGCGCGGGCTGGAGCTGGGCACCCGCGAGGTGGAGCTGACGGCCGAGGGCCGCTCCGACCCGCTCTTCGAGGGCCTGGAGCCGGAACTACAGGTGCTCGAGTCGCACGAGGACGAGGTGACCGAGCTGCCGCCGCGCATCCGGCGGCTCGCCGGCAACGCCTTCACTGCGGTGCAGGCCATCGCCGTCGGGTCCGCGCGGGGCGTGCAGTTCCACCCCGAGTTCAGCCCGCTCCTGGTGCGCGACCTGGCGACCGAGCTCGGCCTGGAGCCCCCGGCCGAGCAGGCGCCCGGCGTCGGGGCGGGCCTGCTCCGGACGTTCGTGGAGCGGCTCGGCCGCGGCGCTTCCTGAATCGGCGGGCCCGCGTTCGCGTCTGGTAGATTGAGCCCATGCGAACGATCGCCACGAGCCTCGCTCTCGCCCTCGCCCTCTTCGCCCCGCCCGGGTTCGCGGCGTCGCGCCAGCCTTCCGGCAAGGGCGCCGACGTCGGCCCAACCGAGTTCTCCTCCGCCGTGATGTACGGCTCGCGCCCCGAGGTGGACCGCGCCATCTCCAAGCTCAAGCACCTGGGCGCGACCAAGGACAAGCTGGCCCCGCTGGCACGGCTGCTGGCCGAGGGTCCCCTCAAGGCCCGGCAGAACTCCGCCTACATCTTCAGCGTCATCCCCGAGCCCGGGTACGCCGACAACCTCGAGCGAGCGCTGGAGGACGAGGACGATGTCGTCCGCGGCTATGCCGCCACGGCGCTGGGCCGGATCAAGGATCGCGAGTCGGTCAAGCCGCTGGCCAAGGCGCTGGGCGACGTCAGCCCGGTGGTGCGGCGCGAGTCGGCCAAGGCGCTGGGCAACCTCGGCGACAAGTCGGCCACCAAGAAGCTCGTGGGCCTGCTCGAGGACCCGAACACCGACGTGCGCATCGCGGCCATCCTGGCCATGGGCCAGGTGGGCGACAAGGCGGCGGAGAAGCCCCTGCTCCCGCTGCTCAAGGACTCCAGCGAGACCATGCGCCTGGCCGCGACCCGGGCGCTGTGCGCCATCGGCAGCGTCGAGGGCCGCAAGCCGGTGGAGGCGATGCTCGCCTCGCCGGAGCCCACGGTGCGCAAGGACGGCATCCGGCTGCTGGAGGGCATCAAGCTGCCCTGGGCCCGCGACGCGCTGCTGGCGCTGACCCGGGACAAGGACGTCGACGTCGCCATCGCCGCCGCCAAGGGGCTGGCGCTCGCGGGGGACGGCCGCGGCGTGGAGTGGCTCGTCTACTCGTTGGCGCGCGTGGACCTGGAGGAGAGCGTCAAGATCGAGGGCATCCTCGAGGACCTGCAGCTGACCGCGGCCGACCGCAAGAAGATCCTCGCCAAGAAGCCCAGCCCCGAGCTGGTGCTGCCCGCCGTGGAGGCGGAGAAGGTCCCGTCCCCCAAGTGATCGCCTCCGCGCTGCTCCTGTCTTCGTTGCTCGCTGCCGCTGCTGCCGCCGCCGCCGAGCCTGCGCCCACGACCGCGGCCGACGCCGGAGCGCCTCCCGTCGTCGAGGCTGTGGCCTCCAGCGGGCCGACCGCCGAGCAGATCGACGCCGTCTTCTCCTCGCTCGCGTCGCTCCCCGACGTGCGCGCACGCGTCGTCGCGGCGAGCGAGAGGTTCGTCGGCGTGCCCTACCAGTTCGACCCGCTCGGCGAGGGTCCCGGCAACCCGCCGGACGAAGAGCCGCGCCTGCGCTTCGACCGGATGGACTGCCAGACCTTCCTGGAGACGGTCTTGGCGCTCGCGCACGCGAAGACCGCCGGCGAGCTGCTGCCGCGCCTCGATGACGTCCGCTACCTGGGCAGCCCGGCCTACGCGCACCGCAACCACTTCTTCGAAGGACAATGGGTGCCTGCCAACGCGCGCAAGGGCTACGTGCGCGACGCCACGTTCGCCATCGCCGGCAAGGACGCCATCGCCCACGTCAAGGTCATCACCCGCGAGCGGTGGGACCAGCGGACCGTCGGCGAGAAGATCGCCTTGCCCGAGGACCGGATTCCCGTCGGCCGCTTCCCGATGAGCTACCTGCCGCTCAAGAAGGTGGTGGAGCGCGCCAAGGACATCCCCTCGGGAACGATCTTCGCGGTGGTGCGCGCGGACAAGCCGCTGACGCCGACCATGGTCTCGCACCTGGGCTTGGTGGTGCAGAAGGCGGACGGGACCTCGATGCGCCACGCCGGCAAGGAATTCTTCAACGGCGTGGCGGACGAGCCCGTCGCGCACTTCGTCGAGCGCAACGCGAGCTATCAGAAGTGGCCGGTGCTCGGCCTGTGGCTGCTCGAGCCGGTCGGCCCCTAGTTCTTGGGCTGCTCGCCCTCGGCGGCCTCGGCTTCGGCGGCCTCGGCGGCCTCGCCTTCCGACGCGATCAGCTCCTCGCGGCGCCTGGCCATCACCTCGGCCGCCTTCTGCACCTGATCCACGGGGACCAGCACGTCCCAGAAGTTGCCGGTGGCGGTGATGGAGTCGACGGTGCCGCCGTGCCGCATGCGCGCCATCACCGGGATGCCCGCCTCGTTGATCGCGGCGGTGAAGGCGTCGGCCTCGAACGGGTCGTTGGCCGGGCCGACGACCACGAAGTCGCGGGGGTCCTCCTTGCCCAGGCGGGAGAACTCCGGCCGCTTGGAGAGCTCCTCGGCGGTCACGAGGTCCTGCTTGCACTCGGAACAGACCTTGGCCGTCTCCTCGTATTCCGCGAGGCAGCTGGGGCAGTAGCGGCTGCGGTCGGGCTCCTCGGACTTCTTCTCTTCGACGTAGCCGTCGGGCTCGGGCTTGGACTCCATGGCCTCGGCCTCCGCGGCCTCCGCAGCCTCGCCCTGCGCCGCCTCCAGCTCCTCGTGGCGCTTGGCCATCAGCTCCGCGGCCTTCTCCTTCTGGTCCGCGGGGACGAGGATTTCCCAGTAGCGGCCGTGGGCCGCGTCGGTCAGCGAGTCCATGGTCCCGGCGAGCCGCACGCGGGCCAGCGCGGGGATCCGCGCTTCCTCCAGCGCCGCCGCGAACGCGTCCGCCTCGTACGGGTCCTCGGCCGGACCGACCACCACGAAGTCGCGGGGGTCCTCCTCGCCCAGGCGCCGGAAGCCAGGGCGGCTCGCCAGCTCCTCCTCCGTCACCACGTCCACCGCGCACTCCGAGCAGGTCTTGACGCTGTCCTCGTACTCCTCCAGGCAGCTCGGGCAGTAGCGCATGCGTCGGTTCCTCGAAAAAAGGGTGGGATGGAGCGCCAAGCGTTCGGCCAGCGGAATGTACCATGCGCCTGCTCGCCTTGAAGTAAGCCGACGCGCGGGTCTAGGATTCGCCCGGTTCAATCGGCAGCACGCTTTTGGAGGGGGCCGCGGGGGTACCGCGGGCGTGTCGCTTCCCCTCCTGAAGCTTTCGTAGCCCTCGCCTCACCTAAGGAAGGTGGAACGTCATGGCCGAGACCGCCCCCGCCACCAATCCGTCCCCTGCCGTCCCCCCGCCGCCCCTCGCCCCCGTCGCCACCCGCCCCGAAGCCGCGCCGAGCCCTGCCCCCGCGGCGCCCGTCCACATCCGCGGCCTGTTCATCAACCTCATCTTCGCCATGTTCGCCGCGACGGTGATCTTCGCCATCGCCAGCTACTTCTTCCTGGTGCCGCGCATCGCCATCCAGGAGCTGCACGCCAACCGCCTCGACCGCGACGTGCGGGTCCTGCAGGCCCAGGTGCGCGAACTCGCCGCAGCCCAGGTTCAGGCTCCGGTCCCGGCCCCCGCCGAGCCGGCCGCGCCCGCCGCTCCGGCTCCGGCCGCCGCCGCGCCCGCCGCGCCCGCCGCCGCCGCCCCCGCGCCGGCTGCCGCCACCCCAGGCAAGTAGGCCGGTTCCGCGGGCTGTGCGGGTTTGACAGTCCGCCGGGCCGACGTCTATAAGTCTGCAAGTTTGCGTGCTTTTGCGGGCAACCGCCGCGGTTCGGCCGCGGGGTTGCCCAGCGTTCGTGCGACCGCAGTCTTCACCACTCCGGCATCCCGGATGGTCGAGCGAGGTGGACCCGGCGATGGCTCGATTCAAGCTCCCGATCTTCGCGGTCGTCGTCGTCGCGCTGGCTCTGGCCGGCCTGATGTACCTAGGCGGCCGACTCTCCACGCTGGCGGGCATCCAGACGACCGAGCGGCTCGCTTGGGGCCAGGCGCTCTTCGAGACGAGCCTGCGGCTGGCGCAGTCGTACCGCACCTCCGCGCTCGCCATCGCCGCCAACGACCCCGCGATGGCCGAGGCCACGACCGCGCTCAAGGACGTCGCACCGGCCGCGACCCTGGAGGATCCGGTCCGCAAGTCCGTCTCGGCTGCCCTCGAGCGCCTGCCCGCCTCGCTTCGCCGCCCGGCGTTCTTCCTGGCCGGCAACGAACGCGGGGTGGCGGTCATCCCGGCCGCCGCAGGCGCCGCCGAAGTTCGCAGCGACCCCGGCGCGTTCCGCCTCTCGGTCGCGGGGATGACCGGGCCCCAGGGAACGCACGCCCTGGTGGACGGCAAGCTCTTCGCGGTGGTCGCCGCGCCGCTGCGCTCCGAGGGCAAGAACGTCGGTTGGCTGGGCGCCGCCTTCCCGCTCGACGACCAGTTCGCCGCGGAGCAGAGCAAGGACCTGGCGATGCCCGTGACGCTGGTCGCCGGGAGCGTGGTCGCCAGCTCGCTGCCCGCGGCCCAGCGCGCCGCGGTGGGCGCCGCCAAGGACGGCCCCGTCTCGCCGCTGTCCGAGCCGCCGAGCATGGGACCCTACTTCACCGCCGGCGCTGCGCTGGCGCAGGCCAAGAGCTTCGCGCTGGAGGGCGCCGAGGGCGCCCGCGTGGTGCTGGTCTCCGAGGCCCCCCTGCTCGCCTCGCTCGCCGACTACCAGAAGCGCGGCATCTTCGCGATCCTCGCCGTCCTCGCGGCCGCGCTGGCCTTCTTCTTCGTGGGCAAGAGCGAGGGCGAGGCCGTCGCCGCCCCCGCGCCCCGGCAGGTCGAGGCGCCGGCCGCGCCGGGCCCGTCCACCGCCGAGATGGACGCGCAGAACGCCGCCGCCGAGGCCGCCTTCAGCGCCTTCCGCGAGTCCACCGGCACCCCCGACGCTCCCGCGGCCCCGCCTCCCGCCGCGCAGCCCGAGCCCTCCTCGCCGTTCGACGCGCCGCCTGCCGCCCCGCCCGAGCCTCCGCCGTCGGCCGCGGAACCTGCGGTCGACCCCTTCGCCTCGGCGGTTCCGCCGGCGCCCGCGCCGTTCGAGCCTCCGCCGCCCAGCGCCGCGGAGCTGGCGGAGTCCGCCGCCTCGTCGGATCCCACGGCGATGGTCTCCAACCCCTACGGCGGGGCCGCCGTGCCGCTGCCGGCGCCCAACCCGATGGTCGCCTCGCCGCTGCGCCCCGCTCCCCCGCCCCCGGCGGCGATGGCCGAGAGCCCGTTCGATCCCTTCTCGGACCGCGTGCCCGAGTCCACCGTGGCCTCGGCCGTCCCCGAGGACTTGCTGCGCCAGGCCGCCCGCTCGCCGTTCTCGTCCGACTCTCCGCCTCCGCAGAGCGAGTCGACCGTCGTCGCGCAGATTCCCGAGGAGCTGCTGCGGGCCGCGCGCGCGCACCTGGCCCGCACCGCGCCCTCGGCCGGCAACGAGCTGCCCATCGCCGCTTCCGCTCCGGCGATGACCCCCGAGGAGACGCACTTCCACGAGGTCTTCGACCAGTTCGTGGCGATGCGGTCCCAGTGCAACGAGCCCGCCGACGGGCTGACGTACGACAAGTTCTCCGCCAAGCTGCGCAAGAACCGCGACCAGCTGGTGGTCAAGTACAACTGCCGGGCGGTGCGCTTCCAGGTCTACATCAAGGACGGCAAGGCGGCCCTCAAGGCCACCCCGGTCCGCGAGTAGCCTGACACTCTGCTGTCAGCCGTTAGCATCCTGGACGCAGCCCCGGCCTCGCCGCCCCGCGGCCTGAGCGGGGCAACCATCGAAGTTTCGAGCCATTAGAGCGTCCCCGGCCCCTCCGGACCGGGGATGCTGCTTTTCTGGCTGACAGCCTGGCAACGACCCCCCGCCCTCTCTCGGCAATTTCCCGGCGCCCCTGGCCCAGGACCTGGGTCTGGCTGGCACCCCTATTGCTGGGTAGGCCAGCCTGTTTGGGTCCTGCTCTCACCGCAGGGCGAAAAACGGCGAGCGAGGTCGTCCATGGAGCGAGCCCTAGCCATCGAGTCGGCGTCTTCCGGGCGGGAGCGCGAGCTGGCGCTGCTGCTGCGCGAGCACGCGGAAGCCCGCGAGCGCGGCGCCGCGCGGTGGGCGTTCGTGCACGGGCCCGCCGGGGTGGGCAAGAGCCACCTCTTCGGCGCCGTGCGGCGCTCCTTCGCCGCCCGCGGCATCCGGGTCTTCGAGGGGCGCGCCTCGCGCACCTCGGCCAAGGCCTACGGGCTGTTCGCCGAGCTCGTCCCCGAGCTCCTCGACGCGTTGGCCGAGGCCGGCATCCCCGCGCGCACCACCGCCGAGCTGTCGCGCCGGCTGGGCCCGCTCTGCGGCCGCCAGGGCACCAGCGACCTCGCGCCCGAGGAGAAGCGGCTGGACCTGTGCGACGCGGTGGCCGAGCTGTTCGCGCTGGCCGCGACCAACGCTCCGGTCTTCCTGCTCTCCGACGCCGACGCCGCCGACCGCGCCTCGCTGGAGCTGCTGCGCTACCTGGGCGCGGCGACGCTCGCCCCCGGCGCCCGCTCCGGCGGCCTGTTCGTCCTCTCCTACCGCGCCGGCGCCGAGCTGCCCGCGCCGCTCTCCGACCTGGTCGCCCGGGCCCCCGCGCTGAGCCTGCCGCTGGCCGGGCTGGACCTGGAGGGCATCCGCGCGTTCCTGTCGCGCCGCGAAGTCGCCGAGCGGCTGCTCGAGGCGACCGGCGGCCTGCCCACCGCGCTCGAGGAGGTGGTCGCCTCCCCGGTCGCGCGTCCCTCGGACCTGTTCGGGCGCCGCCTGCAGTCCCTGGGCGAGGCCGAGCGCGACGCGCTGCTCGCCCTGGCCGTCCTGGGCCAGACCACCAGCGCCGACCTGGTCTCGCGGGTCCTCGTCCGCGCCCGCGGGGGCGCCCCCGCCGACCTCGCCTCGCGCCTGGACAGGCTCGCGCGCGAGCACTTCCTGGAGATCCGCCCCGGCGTCGGCGAGATGGCCTTCGCCGTGAGCCGCGAGTCGAGCCGCCAGGCCATCCTGGCCGCGAGCCCGGCCGAGGACCTCGCCGCGCTGCACCTGGCCGCGGGCGAGGAGCTGTCCGCGCGCAGCGCCGAGCCCGAGCTCGTCGCCCGCCACTTCCTGGCCGCCGACCCCAGGGGCCGCGGCGCCGTCGAGGCTCGCAAGGCCGCCGAGGCCCTGGCCGACCGCAGCGCCTTCGACGAGGCCGCCGAGCTGTTCCGCCGCGCGTTGGAGGGCACCCCTGCCGGCGAGCAGGCCCCGCTGCACCAGCGCCTCGCGCAGGTCCTGCGCGCCTCCGGCGACTACCTGGGCGCCCTGCGCCACGTGGGCCTGGCCCAGAAGGGCGCCTGCCCCGAGCTGCGCCGGGCCCTGCGCGCCGAAGCCGCCAAGCTCTCGCTCTTGACCGGGCGGCTCGCCACCGCGCGCAAGCTGTGCGAGTCGGTCCTCTCCGGCATCGACCTGCCGGCGCCGAGCGACGCCGCGGGCCGCTCCGCCTTCGCCGACGTCGCCGACGTGCTGTTCCTGCAGGGCCACTACCCCGAGGCCCGCGCGCACTGCGAGCGCGGCCTGGCCTCGCTCGGCGCGGCTCCGGCCGTCGCGCTGGCGCTGCGCATCACGCTGGCCAAGGCGCTGCTGGTCCAGGGCGAGCTGCCCGCCGCCGCGGCGGCCTACGAGGCCAATGCCTCGCTGGCCCGCCAGGCCGGCCTGCCGCGCGAGGAGGCCCGCGCGCTCATCGGCCAGGGCGTCGTCGCGCACCGCCGCGGCGACCGGCGCGCCGCCATCTCGCTCTACCGCGCGGCGCTGGCGCTGTGCGGCAACGACCGCGGCCTGTCCGCGCTGGCGCTGTCGAACCTGGGCTCGCTGTACGCCGACTCCGGCGAGTTCGAGCCGGCGGTGGACCACCTGGCGCGCGCGCTGTCCGCCTTCACCCGCGCCCGCCGGGCCAAGGAGGTCGCCCACTGCGCCCTCAACCTGGCCCGCCTGCAGCTGTTCCTGGGCGACTGCGAGCGCGCCCGCGAGCTGTCCGACCACGCCCGCGCCACCGCCTCGGAGGTGGGCGACCCCTACCTCGTCGCCTCCTCGCACCTGGTGCTGGGCGAGATCGGCGAGGCCCGGAGCGAGTGGCAGGACGCGCTCGCGCACATCTCCGAGGCCCGCCTCGCCTTCGAGTCGCTCAAGAGCCCGCGCTACGCGGCCGAGAGCGCGCTGGCCCAGGCCCGGGTCCACCTCGCGCGCAGCGAGCCGAGCCTGGCCCGCGGCGCCCTGGCCAGCGACCTCGTCGACGAGGTGGCCAAGGCCTCGCGCGCGGTCGAGGCCGAGCGCGAGATGGTCGCCGGAGAGCTGGCGCTGGGCGCCGGCGAGCTCAAGCAGGCCATGGGGCACCTCTCGCGGGCCAAGGAGATCCTGCTGGAGACGCCGGACCTCGAGGGCCCGTACCGCGTTTACCACCTGCTCTCGCGCCTGCGCGCCGCCGCCGGGGATCCCGCCGGGGGCGCCGCCGACGCCGCCCGGGCCGCTCGCCTGCTCGACGAGCTGGTCACCCGCATTCCGCCCGCCTCGCGCACCGCGTTCCTCAAGCACCCGCGCCGCGCCGCCGTGCTCTCCGCCGCGGGCGAGCGGGAGATCACCCCGAGCCAGGTGGCCCAGGCGCTGGCGCTGGACCCCGCGGACGACGTGCGCGCCCACGGGCTGCTCGGCAAGGCTCCGGCGCTCAAGAAGGTCCTCAAGGTGCTCGACGCGGTGGCGCGCTCCAACGCGACCGTGCTCATCCGCGGCGAGTCCGGCACCGGCAAGGAGATACTGGCCGAGGCGCTGCACAAGAAGAGCCCGCGCCGGGACATGCCGCTGGTGAAGGTCAACTGCGCGGCGATGGTCGAGGACCTGCTGCTCTCCGAGCTCTTCGGCCACGAGAAGGGGGCGTTCACCGGCGCGGTGCGCGAGCGCAAGGGACGCTTCGAGCTGGCCGAGGGCGGCACCATCTTCCTCGACGAGATCGGCGACATCAGCCCCAAGGCGCAGGTCGCCCTGCTGCGCGTGCTGCAGGAGCGCGAGTTCGAGCGCGTCGGCGGACAGAAGACCCTGAAGATCGACGTCCGGGTCATCTGCGCCACCAACCGCGACCTCGAGTCGATGATCCAGACCGGCGCGTTCCGGCAGGACCTCTACTACCGGCTCAAGGGCGTGATGCTCGAGCTGCCGCCGCTGCGCGACCGGGCCGACGACCTGCCCGAGCTGATCGAGCACTTCCTGGTGCGCTTCTCCCGCGAGCGCCACGAGGAGAAGAAGACCCTCTCGCCGGAGGCCTGCGAGCTGCTCCGGCAGTACCCGTGGCCGGGCAACGTCCGCGAGCTGGAGAACGTCATCTCCTCGGCGTCCATCTTCGCCAACGGCCGGGTCATCACCCCGGAGGCCTTCGAGAACGTCCAGGAGCTGGCGCCGCTCATCACCTCGGCGAGGGTCGACCCCGACGACGACGCCGACGCCGACGCCGAAGGGCGGGTCGGCCCTCGGCCCGCTCCGGCCGCCCCGGGCGAAGCGCTCGACTACTTCGAGCTCGCCCGCCGGCGCGGGATTTCGCTCAAGGACCTGCGCGAGGAGATGGAGTTCCAGTGCATCAGCCGGGCGCTGACCGAGGCCAAGGGCAACATCAGCGAAGCCGCCCGGCTCCTGCAGATGAAGCGCTCGCGGCTCTCACAAATCGTCAACGCCGACCCGAGTCTCCGGGCGCAGGTCAAGGGAGGCTGACCATGACCTCCCGGACCCCGACGGCACCGCACTTGCAGAACTGCGGAATCGAAAGCTGGAGGCAGGCCATGATTCGCCAACTTGTTGTCGCAATCGCGCTGGGACTGGGGCTGTCGGCCTGTGGGGTCGGGGCCGGAGAGGACCTGTCCACGGTCGATGTTCGGCTCGCCGACGAGGGCGCCGTCGCCACGAGCCAGGACCCGGTTCCACCGGCGCCCGAGCCGCCGTCCTACGAGTTCGCGACCGACCGGGTGGGAAATATCGTAATCGTTGCGGTGGCTTCTCCGTCTCCGCCGTCCCCGGGCGACGAGAACGCCTCCAGCCAGGACCCCATCCCGCCGAAGGTCCAGGGACCCCGGCTGATGCACCAGTTCCACTAGCCGGCGCGCCGAGGGCGCCAGGGCCCGCGGCGAAGTGGTTCAGCCAAGCGGGGCGTTACGCACGTAACGCCCCGCTCTCTTTTTCCTGGAGCGGTGGGGCTGGCGCGGGGCCTAGTTCGCCGCCTGCTTGCCCGCCAACGCGCCGCCACCCTTGGCCTTGGGCAGCGTCAGCCGAAAGCGGGCGCCCTTGGCTCCGCCCAGCTCCTCGAGCCGCCCGCCGTGCTCCTGGGCGATGCGCAGCGCGATGGCGAGCCCGAGCCCGGTTCCCCCGGTCTTGGTCGTGAAGTAAGGCTCGAAGATGCGGGCCCGATCCTCCGGGCGGATCCCCGGACCCTCGTCCTCGACCTCCAGAGCGACCTCGCCTGCCCCGACCGCCTGCACGCGGACGGTCACCTTGCCGCCCCCCGACATCGCCTGCTCGGCGTTGGTGACGAGGTTGATCAGCACCTGCGTGAGTTGATCGCGATCGGCCGAGACCACCAGGCCCGCCGTCAGCTGCCGCTCGACCTGCATCCCTTCCGGGCTGGTGCCGTACAGCTGGAGGATCTGCCCGGCGAGCTCGGAGACGTCGATCTGCGTGAGCTGCGGTTTGGGCAGGCGCGCGAACTTGGAGAACTCGTCCACGATGCGGCGCAGGCGCTCGACCTCCTCCAGCACCGCGCCGGCCGACTCCTTGAAGATCTCGTCGAAGTCGGCGCGGCGCGACTTGTGCGCGGCGAGCAAGGTCTCGACCGACATGCGGATGGGCGTGAGCGGGTTCTTGATCTCGTGGGCCAGCCGCCGGGCGATGCCTTGCCAGGCGGCGACGCGCTCGGCGACCGCGGCGCGCTCGCTCGTCTCCTTGATGTCGCGGCTCATGGCGTTGAAGGCGTCGACCAGGTCCTTGATCTCGCCGGTCGCCTTCACGTCGATCTGCTTGCCGAAGCCGCCCTGGGCGAGCTCGCGCGCGCCTTGCGCCAGGGCGTCCACCGGCCGGGTCATGCGGCGGGCGACGAGGATTCCCAGGGCCACCGCGGCGCCCAGCAGGACCAGCCACAAGAGCAGCGCGTCGCGCAGGATGCGGTCCTGCTCCTCGCGCAAGGGCGCGTCGGAGAGCTCCACCTGCACCTCGCCCAGCTTGGTGGGCGGGTCGTCGATGGAAACCGTGCGCGCCCGGGGCGCGACCAGGGTCCCGGTGCGCACCAGCTCGCGCGCACCGTCCCGGACCGAGACCGCGGCGCCGGTCAGCCTCGCCAGCTGGCCCGCGAACTCCTCGCCGACGAGCTTGCCGCCGACGACCCAGATGCGCGTGGTGCCGTAGTCGACCGGGCGGGCCACCAGGACGCACAGCGCCGGGCCGATGGCGTCGTCCGCGCGCTTGACCTCGATGCGGCGCGGGGTCGCCTTCCCGGGCGCGGCGCCTCCGAGCTTGAGCGAGGCCGCGTCCTCGTCGCCCGCGCGCGCCGGCAGGTGCCCCGAGGTGAGGATTCGCCCCTGGGCATCGAGCAGCTCCAGCACGTCCAGCCCCGAGACCTTCATCAGCTGCTGGCCCAGGGGAACCAGGCTCGCGCGCTCGTAGCCCTCCTTGTCCAGCGAGTGGGCGATGTCCTCGACGTCGGGGTGGACCGCCAAGTCCTTCACCGCGCGCTCAGCCTCGATGCCCAGGCGGACCAGCTCCGCGTGCGCCGCCAGCTGCGCCCCGGTCAGCCGCTTGTCCAGCTCCTCGTCCAGCTTCCCGCGGATCTCGAAGACCACGCGCGGCAGGGCCACGACGAAGGGAATCGCCGAGACCAGGGCGAGCAGGACCAGCTGGTAGCGAAGGCGCATGAGCCGGCCCCCATCCTACTTGGGCGAGGGCCTGGCCTCGAACCAGGCATCGGAGAGCAGCGGCGCGCCGCAGCCGTCCACGGCGACCGGGACGACCCCAGGCCGCACCAGCACCCGCGGGACCTGGACGTAGAGCGGCAGGAGGTCGAGCTTCGCGCGCAGCGCCGTAGCCTGGGAGGTGGCGGCCGCGCGCCGCGCCGCGAGATCGCTGCCCGCGCCGACGACCTTCAGCAGTTCGCGGGCGGCGTCGCGGCCCTGCGCGAAGGCCACCAGCTGGGCGAGCGCCATCCCCGGCTCCGGGAGCAGCGCGAAGCCGGTCAGCGCCAGGTCGTAGGCCCCTGAGCCCAGCGCCTCGCGATAGGCCGCCCGCGGCAGCCGCCGCACCTGGACGGCCACCCCGAAGTCGTGCAGCTTGACCTGCAGCCGGTCCGCGACCGCGCGCTGCTCGTCGGCGCTCTCGTCGCAGAGCAGGACGAGCTGCAGCCCGGCGGGAAGCGTGGGCCGCGCCGGGCGCTTCGCCGCGGCGGTGGCGGCGCTCTCCAGCGCGGACGGCAGCAGGCCATGGAGCGGCGTCGCGCCCCGGACGAAGAACTTCGCCAGGTCGGCGACGTCGACGCTCGCCTCGACGGCCTGCCGCACCGCCGGAGCCTTGGCGCCGAGCCTTCGCGTGTTGACGGCGAGGTAGGTCGCGAAGAGCGCCGGCCCTTCGGCCGCCTTCTTGTCCGCGGTGCCCAGGACCACGTCGGCTTCGCCCAGCGAGAAGGCGCGCGCCGCCGAACGGGCGTCGGCGACGGAGAGGCGCACGGTGTCGACGAACGCGCGGCCGGCAGCGCACTCCGGGAACGCCTGCAGGCGCAACTCCGCGCCGCTCGGGGAGCCGCTCAGCAGGAGCGGGCCGGCGCCGATCGGCCGGCCGTTGAACTTGCCTCCGGGCAGCGGCGCCGCCGCGGGATGGGCCAGGGCGCGAGGCCAGTCCGGGTATGAGAACGCCAGGGACGCCTGCAGCTCGAGCTCTCCCGTGGCCGACAACCCCGAAGCGCGGCCCGGCTCCGTCGCGCCGACCAGCGGCAGGGCCAGCGCCGCGAAGGGCGAGCCGGTCGCGGGATCGTCGAGGCGGGCGAGGCTGGCGACGACGTCCTGGGCGGTGAGCGGGTTGCCGTCGTGGAACTTGAGCCCCGGGCGAAGCCGGATGCGGAAGAGCTTCCCGGCGGCCTCGGGCTCGGGGACTGCGACGGCGAGCTCGGGAACGAGCGTGCCGTCTGCGTCGACGGAGAGCAGCGTGGCGAAGACCTGTCGGGCCACCGCGACCTCGATGGGAGTCGCAAGCTGGGCGGGATCCATCGACGCCGGAAGCGACGAGGAGACCAGCCGCAGCTCGCCGCCGTAGCGAGCGCGCGAGCCGGCCCAGGCGATGGAGGTCGCCAGCGACAGGACGAGGACGATGGCGAGGCGCCTCATCGCTGGGCCCCCAGGACGAAGAGCGTGGTGCCGCCATCCGCGGTCCAGCCGGCGAGGACCGCCTCGTCGCGGCCACAGGCGTCGAGGTCGCCGGCCGCAGCGGCCACCAGGTTGGCGGCGATGGGCTCGGACTCGAAGAGAGGATTCGGATTCCCGGGTCGCATCAGGCGGATGCGGCCGTCGATGCGGGCGAGGTTGGTGGCCACCACCTCGACGACCCCGTCGCCATCCAGCTCGCCCAGCGCCAGCGCCGAGCCGAGCTGCCCGGCGAGAGGGGTCGGCTTGAGGTCGGCGTCCAGCGTCACCGCAGCGCCATCGGGGTTCGCGATGACGAAGGCTGGCCCGCCCGGCCGCACCGTTCCGGCGACGGCGACGGGCCCGAACGGCAGCAGCGCGGAGCGGTTGCCCAGGCGGACCTCCGGGGCGAAGAGATTCTTGCCGGCGATGCCCAGCCCCAGCAGCGTCCCGGGCGCACCGACCGCGAGCGCAGGCTGCTCGAGCACCGCCACGGGTTCGAGCGCGTCCTTCTGCAGCGTGAGCGCCTCCCCTCTCGAGCGGCCGAGCGAGAACGCGAGCAGGCGGGGTCTCGCGGCGGGATCCGCCGACGGTTCAATGGCCAGTGCGCCTGCCGGCTCCCGGGGGGGCTTGCCCGCGCGCGGAAGCGCAGACAGGTCGCGGCGCGCCACGACCTGCCCGTTGGCGGCGAGCACGACGACCTGGGTCGAGGTGAGGACGGCGATCTCGGGCCGCGAATCGCCGTCCAGGTCACCCACGGCCACGGCGACGACCTTCTCGGGGAGCTTCGCCAGCGCCTGCACCGCGAACCTCGTCACCAGCGCGCCCTTGGCCGGCAGCGAGGCGAGGTTCGCGAGCGCCAGCACCTGGGCATCCACCGGGATCTTCACGCCGATGGCCGAGCCGCCCGGTGCGCGGAGGGCGTCCTGTCCGGTCCAGAAGTTGACCCAGGTCGGGACGCGGTCGCCCGAGACCGCCAGCTCGGGACCGGTGATGCGCACGGTGAGCCGCCACAGCAGGTCGGCACCCGCGGCGCGCGCGGCAGCCTCTGCACCCTCGACCGGCCCGGGCAGCGGCAGCACGGCCTTCACGCCCGTCTTCGCGAGCTCTTCGATGAGCAGGGTCTGGAAGGCCCGGGAGAGCTCCGGCGTCTCGGACGGGACCTGCGCCACGGCGATGACGAGTTTCTCCTTCGCCGCCACGTTCGCGAGATCCGTTCCCGCCACCACCGCAGCCGCCGCGCTCTCCAGGCTCGTCCGCGCGGGCGCCGGGGCTGCCGCCATCATCAGGAGGGTGACGACGACGGGGCCGATCACGGCTTGCCCTTTCCGCCGTCCTCCAGGAAGAGCATGTTCTTGTCCGCCTCGCCGGGCTTGGTGGCGAACTCCTTGGGCGCGGTGCCCTCCACGAAGAACTCCTGCCGGCTCGGGGCGCCCTCGGCCGCGCGCAGGCCGCTCTCGGGGTCGATGGCCACCACCTCCACGCCCGGAGGCATCGGGAAGTCCAGGCGCGGCCGCTGCTCGAGCGCCTGGCGCATCAGCCCCATCCAGATGGGAAGCGCGGCGCGGCCGCCGGTCATGGTCTGACCCATCGAGGAGTGATCGTCGAAGCCGACCCAGACCGTCGCCACCAAGTCCGGAGTGAAGGCCGAGAACCAGGCGTCGCGGCCATCGGAGGTGGTGCCCGTCTTCCCCGCGATCGGTCGCTTCAGCTCGCTGACGGAGTAGGCCGTCCCCCGCTCGTACTCGATCACGCTGCGCATCATCGACGTCAGCACGTAGGCGACCGGCGGCGGGATGGTCTCCTCGGGGACCGCGTGGTGCTCCTCGAGCACCTTGCCGTCCTTGTCGGTGACCTTGACGATGAGGATGGGCTCGGCGCGCTTTCCCAGGGCGTCGAAGGTGGCGTAGGCGTTGGCCAGCTCGAGCGGCGAGACCTCGCCGGTGCCCAGCGCCAGGGTCAGCGTCTCCGGCAGCGTGGAGACGATGCCCGCCTTGCGCGCCATGTCGATGACCGCCTGCGCGCCGATGGCGTCGATGACGCGCACCGCGATGGTGTTCTTGGAGCGGGCGAGCGCGCGGCGCAGGAGCATCGGGCCGTCGAACTCGTTGTCCTCGAAGTTGCGCGGCTTCCACTCCTTGCCGGTCCAGGGGTCGCGGAAGAGATCCGGCGCGTCGTTGAGCACCGAGGCCGGAGTGAAGCGGCCGCTCGCCAGCCCGGCGGCGTAGAGGATGGGCTTGAAGGCCGAGCCGGGCTGCCGCTTGGCCTGCGTGGCGCGGTTGAAGGCGCTCGTGGGGAAGTCGTAGCCGCCGGAGAGCGCCAGCACGTGCCGCTTCTCGGGGTCCAGCAGGACGATCGCGCCCTGCGCCTGCGGGACGGCCGCCAGCGACACCTGCGCGACGGGATCGGGCGCCTTGGCGTCCTTGACGAGCTTGAGGTCCTTGGTCGCCGGCCTGGGCAGACCCAGCACGCGGATGCGGACGAGCTGGCCCGGCGCGAGCACCTCGCTCGGCTTCTTGGGAGGGTTCGTCCACTTGCCCACCGCGTACGGCCGGGCCCACTTCAGCTGCTCGAAGGTGAGGGTGGCCTTCATCGCCCCCAGATCGACCGTCGCGCCCTCGTCGTCGACCGCGACGACCGGGACCACGCGGGCGTCGAACTTCTCGAGCAGGTTCTGGTCCACCGCGTCCACCAGCGTGTCCACGGTCGCGGCATTGGCGGCGGTCACCTTCGAGAAGTCCCAGGCGACGAGCGACTGGTGCGTGCGATCTCGCGTGCCCACCGACTTGGCCTTCTCGGCGAGCTTGGACCGGGCCTGCGCCAGCACCTTGAGGTCGACGCTGACCTCGGCGGCCTTCCAGCCGAACTTGTGGTCCAGCTCCTCCAGGCCCAGCTGCAGCTGCTGGTCGGCCAGCGCCTGCAGCGTGCGGTCCATGCCGACCTCCACGCGCATCCCGCCCTCGTAGACGGCCTGCTCGCCGTAGCGCTCGACCAGCGCGCGGCGCACGTCCTCGGCGTAGTACGGGCCCACCGCCTCGAAGGCCTGCGGCGCCAGCACGATCGGCTTGGCCATCTCCTGGTCCGCCTGCTGCTGGGAGATGAAGCCGTTCTTGGCCATCTGCTGCAGCACGTAGACCTGCCGGGCCTTCGCCCGCTCCGGGTGGTTGATGGGCGACAGGCGCGCTGGCGACTGCGGCAGCCCGGCGAGCAGCGCGGCCTCGCCGACTCCGAGCCCGTCCACGCTCTTGCCGAAGAAGTACTGCGAGGCCTCCTCGACGCCGTAGCGGGTGTGCCCGAAGTAGATGTGGTTCACGTACAGGAAGAGGATCTCTTCCTTGGACAGGTTCTGCTCGATGCGGACCGAGAGGATGGCCTCCTTGATCTTGCGCGACATGTGCTTCTCGGGCGTGAGCAGCATGTTCTTGACGATCTGCTGGGTGATCGTCGACGCGCCCTGGGACATCTGCAGGTGAGAGAGGTTCTTGAGGACCGCGCGGGCGATGCCCATGTAGTCCAGGCCCTTGTGCTCGTAGAAGGCGGCGTCCTCGGCGGCGATGACCGCGCTCTTGAACAGCTTGGGGATCTTCTCCTTGGGCACCACCGTGCGCCGCTCGTGGAAGAACTCGGCCACCTGCACGCCGTTGCGGTCGTAGACCTTGGTCGTCTGCGGCGGGCTGTAGTCGGAGAGCTTCTCGAAGGTCGGCAGGTCGCGGCCGTAGTAGGCGAACAGGCCGACCACGCTCGCCGCGCCCAGGGCGGCACAGAGGACGAGCGCCAGCACGACGCGAAGCATCACCGAGCCGACCGAGCGCCGTGCACGCTTCGCGCGCTCCGGGCCCGCAGGGCCGGCGTCGGGGGGTCGCTCGTCGGGCGCGGTGGTCGTCTCGCTCATGGGCGGCTTCGGTCGTCCTCCTGGATACTCCGTCGGGCGCGAAATCCTAGCGCCGATGGCCCTGCTCAGTCGCGCTCGCCGGTGCCTGCGGCCAAGCCCACCGGCGCCGGCCGCCCGTCCTCGCGCAGGTCGGCGCCGCTCGGCTCCTCGCCCTCGGAGCGCACGCCGGCCTCGAACAGCCAGCTGCGCTCGGCCACCGTGGCCGGCTCGAACTCCTCGGCCCAGTCGCCGGCCACGCCGCCGTCAGCGGCCATGCCGGCGTCCGGTCGGGCCTCGACCGAGGGGCCCGCCCAGCCCATCGCCTCGGCGGTGCGGGCGAAGCTCGCCGCCGCGCTCGGGTGGCCGGGCTCCAGGTCGAGGGCCTTGCCGTAGGCGAGCTGCGCGTCGTCGAGCCGGCCCAACTCCTCGTAGGCGACCCCCAGGTTGTTGTGAATGTAGGCCAGGTGCGGAGCGAGGAGCTTGGCGCGCTCCAGCGCCTCGATGGCCTTCTCGGGCTGGCGGGCGAGCAGCCGCGCATAGCCCAGGTTGTTGTAGGCCCAGGCGTGCCGCGGGTTGAGGCGCACGGTGCGCTCGAAGGCCGCGACGGCCTCGCTCAGGCGGCCGCGCTGCAGCTCGGCGCGGCCCTTCAGGTGCCAGGCTTCCGCGCTCGCCGGGTTGCGCTCGGCAGCCTCGGCGGCGGCTTCGGCCGCTGCGCCGGAGTCGCCCGCGTCCGCGAACATGCGCGCCAGCCGGACCAGCGGCTCGGCGTCCTCCGGGGCGGCGTCGGCCAGGGCGCCGAGCGCCTGCACTGCCAGCGCCGCGTCGCCCGCCTTCTGCGCGAGGCGGACCAGCGTGTCGTACTCCTCGCGTCCGCCGCGGTCGAAGGCCGCGCGGCGGGCCTCGGCGATCGCGCCCCGAAGGTCGCCCGAGGACTCGAGCTCGCGGGCGCGCCCCAGGTGATCGATGCGCCGCGCGTCGTCGTGCGCGAGCGAGGGGCCTGCAAGGCACATGAGCGAGACGTCCGGCGCCTGGGCACCGGCCCTCCCCGCCCACCCCATCGTCCCCAGCAGTCCGGCCAGCAGGGCAATCGCGGTCTTCATGGCGTCCTCCATCCTTCCCGACCGGACGAGGATGCGCGGGACGTGCCAGCGCCAACCCATCGGAACGACGACCGATTCGCTGTCGGGGCCCGCGGCGGGCCAGCCTCGGGTTGCGGGTGGGGAGACGCAGCCGATGGCTAAAGTTCCATCGCTGAGGGAGATCCTGCGGCGACCGAGCGCGCCCCATTTCGCCCGTTCTTCTGCAGATTTGCCGGGCTTTCTCGCGCCGTAGGAATAGGATGGCCAATCCCGAGGGGGAGGAGCCCGACATGGCCCGAGCCGCCAAGACTGTCAGACCCGTGATCTACCGCCACACCAGCCATGCGGACTGGGGGATGGGGATGATCGTGGAGGAGAACCCCGCCAAGGTGTACCTGGCGTTCGAGGACGGAGTCCGCCGCCCGTTCCTCAACCAGCAGCGCTACCGCGACTTCCTGGTGCCCGAGGCGCTCGAGCCCGATGCCATCGACGAAATCGTTGCCAAGATTACCAAGTCCATAGCGAAGCCGGCGTCGTCCAAGACGACGAAGAAGGTCTCCAAGAAGGCGGCAGCGGCCCAGGAAGAGACCGAGGAGGTCACTGAGGAGCCGGAGCGGGACGAGGAAGAAGAACCCAGCGACGACGAGTAGGCCCTGGACTTTCGCCCCGTTTCCATGTACTAGCGCACGGTCCCTTTCCATCGAGAGGGAATCGGTGGTCACTGCTTGACCCCGATCAAGGAAGAAAAGAGCTGCACCAAATGGCGACCGGTACCGTGAAGTGGTTCAACGACGCGAAGGGCTTCGGCTTCATCTCCCAGGACGACGGCGGCGAGGATGTGTTCTGCCACCACACCGCGATCCAGGCCGAGGGCTTCCGCACCCTGGCCGAGGGACAGAAGGTTCAGTTCGACGTGACCAAGGGCCCGAAGGGTCTTCAGGCCTCGAACGTCCGCCCGCTCTAGAGCCTTCGCTCCGAGTCGGCCGAAGCCCGGTCTCGCCAGAGGCCGGGCTTCTCCATTTGCGGGGCCTCAGCGGGCCTTCGCGCCCAACTCGAGCGCCTTCGCCTCGCCGAACAGGTGGGTGACGATGGCCAGGAAGCTCGCCCGCAGGCGCTCGCGCGGCATCGACACCTCCCGCGTCAGCACCTCGTAGCGCTCCACCAGCGTCGCCAGTGTGAGCGGGTGGGTCCGATGCAGGTCGGCGAGGGCTGGCAGGGCGAGCCCGCGCGCCGCACCGAGGAGCGCCTGGTCGTGCGCTTCGGGCACGAGCACGGTCAGGTAGCGCACGCCGCTCAGGGGCGCCGGCTTCAGCCGGCTCTCGAACGACATCCCCGACTGGACCAGCGGCGCCTGCCGCAGGTGGATGGGCCGGGGGATCTTCTCGCTCGCGCGCTCGGCGGCCGTCCACACCACGCGGTCGGTGGTGGACCAGACCTCGAAGTCGAGGATGGCCCGGTCCGGGCAGAAGCCCAGCGACAGCGCGGACTCGCCCACGAGCACCATGGCGCAAGGCATCGGCAGCTCGGCGTCGAGCAACCGCAGGAAGTGTTGGCTCTCTTCGATGTGGAAGCGGCGTTGCACCGTTCTCCCGCTCTCGCGCGCTTGGCGCGGCCGGTCGGGAGGGTAGCTGGGGTCCCGACGCTCGATGGCTTGCCCCCTTGTCGCGCATGCGACCGTGCGGGGCGCCTCCGTCCAGCGAGGCACGCGGAGCCGAAGTCATCGGTGTCCGAGGTGGACGCAAGGTACCACGAACGCGGCAGCCGGTTTGGCTTTCCTACCTTCGCGGCCCCCGCCCCCCCGTCAGAGACGATCTCCCGGCCGTGAACAGCTTTGCGGCATGGGGGACGGCCCGCCGCGAGAAACCACCGCCGAGGAGCTCGCCCGGTTCCTCCACGACCGGGAGGAGGAGATCCTCGTCCGCTGGGAGCGCTTCACCGCCGAGTGCGTCCCCGCCTCGCAGACGATTCCTCGGGACCAGTGGCGCGACCACATGCCGCTGCTCATCCAGCGACTGCTCGGCATGGCGGACGAGCTGGCGAGCAGCCGGCCACCGCGGATGGATCGCGAGTTCGCCGAGGCGGTCGCCTTCTCCCGGCTCGCGCAGGGCCTGGAGTTCGCCCAGCACTTCGACGAGCTGACGCTGCTGCGCCTCGCCATCATGCAGCTCTGGCGCGACACCCACCCCAGACGCACGGCCGAGCAGAGCGAGACCCTCGAGGAGCTGGTCGACTTCCTGGTGCGCGAGGTCGTGAAGCAGTACTCGGACGCGCGCGAGAGCCTGGTGCGCGCCCTCGACCGCATCGCCTCCGTGGGGCTCGAGCGCCGGCCCTTCGAGGAGCAGCTGCAGACCGTGGTGGAGATCATCGTCCAGGAGGTGCCGGGGGTGGACACCGCCGCGCTCCTGCTGTGCGAGGGGGACCGCCTGCACCTGCGCGCCACCGTGGGTCTCGAGGCCGACCGCGACCGCGCGTTCTCGCTGAAGGTGGGCGACGGCTTCGCCGGCAGGATCGCCGCCGAGCGGCGCCCGCGGCAGATCGGCGAGGCCGAGATCGCCTCGGAGGTGACGAGCCCGGAGCTCAAGGGCCGTCACCTGCGAGCCCTTTACGGCGTGCCCATCCCCGGTCCCCCCGAGCCGGCGGGCGTGCTGCACATCGGGTCGCGGCGGGCGGGTGAGTTCAACCCGGTCGCGGTGCACGTGCTGGGTGCAGTCGCCAACCGCGTCGGGCAGATCGTGCTGCGGGAGCGCGAGCGCAGCCTGCTCGAGGCTGCCGCGCTCGACCTGGCGCGGGAGCGGGCGCAGCTGCAGGCCGTGCTCGAATCGGTCCCCGACGGGCTCATCGCCTACGGGTCCCGGGGCGAGATCCTGCGCACGAACGAGCGGGCGCGGCACCTGGCCCCCCACCTCACCCCAGAGGCGCTCGCACTCCCCATCGAGCAGCGGGTACGGCGCTGGCCCGTCGACGACGAGGCGGGCCGCCCCCTCGCGCCCGGAGAGTCGCCGGCGGAGCGCGCGCTCCGGGGCGAGGTCGTCCACTCGGTGACCCTGAGGATCCCGCCGCCCGACGAGGACGAGCCCGAGCGCTGGCTGTCCGCGAGCGCGGCGCCCATCCGCCTGGAAGGCGGCGAGGTGACGGGAGCGGTCGTCACGCTCGCGGACGTGACCGACCTGCGCCGCCTCCAGCAGCACCAGGAGAGCCTCATCCGCATGGTCTCGCACGACCTACGCACGCCGTTGAGCACGGTGACGATGCAGGCGGAGATGCTCCTGCGCAGGACGACGGACCCCGAGTGCCTGCGGCGGGCCAAGACCATCAAGACCGGCGCCCACCGCATGGAGGTGATGATCAAGGACCTGGTCGACTCGGCGCGGCAGGAGACCGGGCACCTCACGCTGGACCTTCGCCCGACGGACCTGCCCGAGTTCCTCGAGAACCTGCGCGCCCGGCTCTCCGGGGTCCTGGCGATGGAGCGCGTCCAGGTGCACTCCGCGGGTCGGCTGCCGTTGGTCCTGGCGGACGCCGACCGCCTGGAGCGGATCCTGGTGAACCTGGTGAGCAACGCCCTGAAGTATTCCGAGCCCGACGCGCCGGTCGTCGTCGAGTGCAGACCGGAGCGCCGCGGGGTCGAGGTCGCGGTCATCGACCGCGGGGTGGGCATAGATGCTGGGGAGCTGCCGCACATCTTCGAGCGCTACTACCGCGCCACCCGCACCAAGGGGACCGAGGGCCTGGGGCTGGGCTTGTCCATCACGCGGATGCTCGTCGCCGCGCACGGGGGCCGCATCAAGGTCGAGTCCACGCCGGGGCTGGGCAGCACCTTCACGGTCTGGCTGCCGGAGGCCGAACCGGGGGGAGGAGCGCAGGCGCACGCCGGGCCTTCGCCGTAGGCCGGGGCTCGTCGCCAGAAGCTCGGCGCGGCGCAGGAGGCGGGTCGGCCGGACCTTCTCTGGCCCGCGTCAGGCCTTCGGGTCGGCCGCCGGCTCCTTCGCCTCGCCCTCCCCTTCCCCGCCGCCTTCTCCGCCGCCCTCGCTGGCGTTCCCGCGCCGGATGCCCAGCGCCTTCATCTTCTTGTAGAAGTGCCCGCGCTCGAGGCCCAGCGCCCGCGCCGCCTCGGTGACGTTGTCCTTCGAGCGCGACAGCTGGGCCAGGATGATCTCCCGCTCGGCGTCCTCCACCATCTCGTGGAAGCTGCGGCCCGGCTTGTAGCGGGACGCGCCGCCGGCCGTCCCCGCCGCGCCGCCCCGCGAGGCCACCGGCATCGACTGCACCACGTCGTCGGCGGTGACCTCCGGCCCGTCCGAGAGGATCGCCAGGCGCTCGACCAGGTTGCGCAGCTCGCGCACGTTGCCCTTGTAGTCGTGCGACTCCAGCGCGGCCAGCCCCTCGCGGCTGAAGGCCATCGGCCGCTTGCCGTTGCGCGTGCAGGACTCCTTGAGGAAGGCGTTGGCCAGGTCCGGGATGTCGCCCTTGCGCTCGCGCAGCGGCGGCACGTGGATCTGCACGACGTTGAGCCGGTAGTAGAGGTCCTCGCGGAAGCGGCCCGCCTCGATCTCCCTGGCGAGGTCCTTGTTCGTCGCCGCGATGACGCGCACGTCCACCTTCAAGGTCTCCGCGCCGCCGACGCGCTCGAACTCGCCCTCCTGCAGCACGCGGAGCAGCTTGGCCTGCATCGAGGCGGGCATGTCGCCGACCTCGTCCAGGAAGAGCGTGCCGCCGTGCGCCAGCTCGAACTTGCCCTTGCGCGCCGCCACCGCGCCGGTGAAGGCCCCGCGCTCGTGCCCGAACAGCTCGCTCTCGATGAGCTCGTGCGGCACCGCCGCGCAGTTGAGCTTCACGAAGGGCAGGTCCCGGCGCCGGCTGTTCTCGTGCAGCGCCCGGGCGACCAGCTCCTTGCCCGTGCCGTTCTCGCCGGTCACCAGCACCCGCCCCTCGCTGGGCGCGGCCCTGCGGATGAGCTCGTAGATCCGCGACATCCCGGCGCCCTTGCCCACCATCTGGTAGCTGCCCAGCTGCGTGCGCAGGTCGGCGATCTCCTCCGACTGCGCCTGGGCGCCCAGGGCGTTGCGCACCGAGACCAAGAGCTGCTCGCGGTCGATGGGCTTGGGCAGGAAGGTGTAGGCGCCCAGCTTGGTGGCGGTGACCGCGGTCTCGAAGCTGCCGTGGCCGCTCATCATCACCACCGGGGTCAGCGGGCGCAGCTCCTTCATCTTCTTGAGGACGTCCAGGCCGTCGATGTCCGGCATCTTGACGTCCATGATGACCAGGTCGACCGGCTTGGCCGCGAACGCCTCCAGCGCGACCTTGCCGCCCCCGGCGACCTCGCAGAGGTAGCCCTCGACCTCCAGGGCGCGCTTGAGCGTCAGCAGGATGTTCTTCTCGTCGTCGACGATGAGCAGGGTGGCGGGCATGGGGGTCGGCTCCGAGCGGCCTGGAGTGTGGCCGCCGATTATCACCGACTCCCCGGTCCGGCGCCCGCCTGTTCGGGAATGCCCCGTGCCTCCAACGGGTTGGCCTCTCGTCCACGGGTGCGTGGACTGGCGGCTTCAATTGACAGGGTGGACTCCAAGCGGTATCCCGAGACCGCCTCTTTCGCGTTGGACGCCCGACGGGGCGGCGTCACTTCCCCCGGGAGGATTCGCAGATGCGTCGCTTTGCTTTGACGTCGCTGTTCGTAGCTGCGTGCGGCCTGACCGCCTGCACGCCCGAGTACCCGAAGTGCGAGAAGGACGAGCACTGCAACACCGACGGACACAAAGGCGTTTGCGTCAACGGGATGTGCCAGGAGTGCGGGAAGGACTCCGACTGCAAGTCGGGGTTCCTCTGCAAGGCCAACAAGTGCACCCCCAAGCCCGAGTGCACCGAGGCCGAAGGCGGCTGCCAGGCCGGCTTCAAGTGCAAGGAAGAGAAGTGCGTGCCGGAGTGCGCGGCCGACGGCGACTGCAAGGACGGCATGGGCTGCAAGGCCGGCCGCTGCGCGCCCCCGGGCGAGTGCAAGTCCGACGCGGACTGCTCCGCGGGCAAGAAGTGCGACCCGAACCAGAAGTGCGTCGAGCCCCTGACCGGCGACGGCGCCAACTCCGGCCCCTGCCAGCTGTCGGTGGTGCGCTTCGAGTTCAACGAGTCGACGCTGACCGCCGACGGCCGCAAGACGCTCGACAAGAACGCCGATTGCATCAAGGGCCGCAAGCTCTCTTCGGTGACGCTGGCCGGCCACTGCGACGAGCGCGGCACCGAGGAGTACAACCTCCACCTGGGCGAGAAGCGCGCCAACTCCGTCAAGAAGTACCTGGCGGCGCTGGGCATCGACCCCAAGGGCCTCAAGACGGTCTCGTACGGCGAGGAGCGTCCGGTCAGTGCCGGCCACGACGAGGCCGCCTGGTCCGAGAACCGCCGCGTGGAGTTCGGCGAGAAGTAGCCGCGGTCCACCGTTAGATCATCGCTTTGCGAGGGGCGGGCTTTCGGCCCGCCCCTCTTCTTTTGGGAAGGCTGGATTGCGGAGGAACCGATGAGGGTCGAGGTGCTCTTCTTCGCCGCCGCCCGCGAGCGCGCCGGCACGGACCGCGAGGCCGTCGAGCTCGGCGGGGGGACCGTCGGCGAGCTGTCGCAGCTGCTCTCGCAGAAGCACCCCGACCTGGCCCCGCTGCTCCCCCGGCTGCGCTTCGCGGTCAACCGCGCCTTCGTCAAGGCCGAGTACGCGTTGAAGGAAGGCGACGAGGTGGCGCTCATCCCGCCGGTCGCCGGCGGCTCGGGGCGCTGCGCCGTCACCGAGCGACCGCTGGAGCTGGGCGCCGTGGTGGCGCTGGTGTCGACCCCGGAGCGGGGCGGCGTCGTGACCTTCACCGGGACCGTCCGCTCCGAGAGCCACGGCAAGAAGGTGCGCCGGCTCGAGTACGAGGCCTACGGCGCGATGGCCGTGGAGAAGCTCGAGGAGATCGCCGCGGAGGCCGAGGCGCAGTGGCCCGGAGTCCGGGTCGCCGTCCACCACCGGGTCGGCGTGCTGCAGATCGGCGAGGCCGCGGTGGTCATCGCCGCCGCCGCGCCGCACCGCCAGGAAGCCTTCCGCGCCTGCGAGCACGCCATCGAGCGGCTCAAGCAGGACGTCCCCATCTGGAAGAAAGAGGTCTACGCGGACGGGGCGGAGTGGGTGGGGCTGGGGCCGTGACTTCGGACGGGCGCGTCGCGCGACCGGCCGACACGACCGACCGACCGACCCGGCACTGAGGCCGGACGCTACTGCTGGCCCGGCCTCTGCTGCGGCTTGAGCAGGGTCTGGTCGGCGCTGCGCTTCTCTTCCTTCTTCTGCGCGCGCGACCGGCAGTTCTTCGCTCGCATGTGACTTCCGGTCGGGCTGTCTTCCTCGCACTGGTAGACGTCCTCGTCCGGCGCGTTGGCGGCGGTGACCGGCTGCGTCCCGGTCGAGCCTGCCCCGCCGGTCGTCTCGCAGGCGACGAGGGGGAGCAGCGACAGCAGGAGGGCGGCGAGGATGGCTCGGGTCATGGGGCGTCTCTCCGATCGGCCTGGAGCGGCGGAGATTCTCACGTTTCGGCCGGGTGCGGCACCTACCGGATGTGCTAGCCCCCGTCCGCCGTTCCGGCCTGCAGGCGGTGAAGCCGCGCGTACTCCCCGCCTCGCTCGAGCAGCTCCGCATGGGTCCCCTGCTCGACGATCCGCCCGCCCTTCAGGACCGCGATGCGGTGCGCCCCGGCGACGGTCGACAGGCGGTGCGCGATGACCAGCGCAGTCCGGTCCTTCAGCGCCTGCCCCAGCGCCCGGGTCACCTCGCGCTCGCTCTGGGCGTCCAGGTTGCTCGTCGCCTCGTCCAGCAGGAGCACGGGAGCCCGCGCGAGCAGCGCCCGGGCGAGGGCGACCCGCTGCTTCTGGCCGCCGGAGAGCTTCACGCCGCGCTCGCCGATGGGCGTGTCGTAACCCTGCGGCAGCGCGGCGACGAACTCGTGGGCGTCGGCGATTCGAGCCGCCCACTCCACCTCGGCGCGCGTGGCGCTCTCGCTGCCGTAGGCGATGTTCTCGTGGACCGTGCCCGCGAAGAGCAGCGGCTCCTGCGTCACCAGCCCCGCTTGCCGGCGGACCGACCCCAGCTGCGCCTGCTTCACGTCCACGCCGTCGACCGTCACCGCGCCCGAACCCGGATCGGCGAAGCGCAGGGCGAGCAGCGCCGCGGTGCTCTTGCCCGAGCCGCTCTCGCCGACCAGCGCCACCACCTCGCCCCGGCCGACCTCGAGATCCAGGCCGTCGAGCACCTTGCGGTCCTGCGAGTAGCCGAAGGCGACCCGCTCGAGCGCCAGCTTCTTCTCCATCGGCGGGAGCGCCGGAGCCTGGGCGGGCGACTGCACCGCCGGGGTGCGATCGACGACCGCGAAGATCCGCTCGCCGCTGGCGATGGCCTGCACCACGAACTGCCCCACCCGCCCCAGCGCCCGCGCCGGCTGGAAGAGGAAGGCCACCGTCGCGAGGAAGGAGACGAGCCGCTCGGAGTCCACCGCGCCGCGCGTCACCGACTCGGCGGCGAGGTAGAGCACGGCAGCCAGACCCGCCACCGAGACCAGCTCCACCACCGCCGGCCCCAGGCTGCGCGCCTTGGCCGCCTTGGTCTCGGCGTGCAGGACCTTGGCGTTCTCGCGGTCGAAGCGAGCCAGTTCCCGCTCCTCGAGGCGGTAGGCCTGCAGGATGCGGATGCCCCACAGACCCTCCTGCACGATCGCGGAGAGCCGCCCCAGCGACTCCTGGCTCTGGCTCGCCCGCCGCTTGAGCTTCTTCGCCAGCTTGGAGACCGGCCATGCCAGCACCGGCACGCCGACGAAGGCCACCAGCGAGAGCCGCCAGTCGAGCACGAACGCGAGGACGGCCAGGCTGACGACCGAGAGCCCGTCGCGCAGGTAGGCGGCGGTCGAGTAGGTCACCGCGCGCTCGACGTGCGCCATGTCGGCCGAGAAGCGCGAGAGCAGGTCGCCGGTGCGCGCCGTGGCGAAGAAGGCCGCGTCCTGGCGCAGGAGGCTCGCGAGGTAGTCGCGCCGCACCGCCGCGATGACCCGCTGGCCCACCATGCCCATCAGGTGGAACTGGCCGAAGTAGGCGGCTCCCTTGAGCGCGGCCACGACCAGCACCGCCGCCGGCAGGGCGAGCAGCGCCTGCGCGCGATCCATCGATGCGAGCGAGGGGAAGACCGCGAAGGCCCGGGTCAGGCCCTGGGCGCCGCCGGTGACCAGGAACTTCACCACCGGCCCGATGAGCCAGGCGTACGCGGCCGTCGTGGCCGCCAACAGCGCCATGCAGGCCGCCGCCCCGAGAAGCGCGGCCCGCTCCGCCGCCAGGTAGCGGGCGATGCGGCGCAGCACGCTCATCCGAGCGGCGCCGAGGGGGGAACGGCCTGGAAGATCTCGACGGCGCCGTCGGAGATGAACTGCACGGCGATGGCCGCCAGCAACAGGCCCATCACGCGCTCGAGGACGGCGATGCCGCCGTGACCGAAGAGCTTCTGGATGCGCGAGGCCACGCGCAGCAGCGCGTAGGCGATGGCGCAGGTCAGGCCGATGGAGAGCAGCACCGGGATCAGGTGCAGCCAGTCCTTGCCGCGGCCGGCGACGACCATGACCGTGGCGATGGCCCCGGGCCCGGCGAGCAGCGGCATCGCCAGCGGCACGATGGCCACGTCCTCCTTGGCGTCGCTCTCCTCGGTCTCCTCGGGCGAGGAGCGCGTGCGCGAGGGCTGGGCGCGCAGCATGTCGATGGCGGTGATGAGCAGCAGGATGCCCCCGGCGATCTTGAAGGCCGAGAGCGTGATGCCGAACACCTTGAAGAGCAGGCTGCCGAAGACGGCGAAGAAGCTGAGTAGGCAGAAGGCCACCAGCGTCGCGCGCCGGGCCATCTTGCGCCGCTTCTCGGGCGGATCGCGCGAGGTGATGGCGACGTAGATCGGCACCAGCCCCAGCGGGTCGATGACGAAGAAGATCGCCGAGAAGGCGACGAGGCTGTAGCTGAGGAAGTCCCGCACTGCTTTCTCGATCTAGCGACCGCCGCGAGCGCGCAGCTTCCAGACCATCGTCACGGCCTCGAGGAAGATCTTGCGCGACATCTTGCTCTTACCGACCCGCCGGTCTTCGAAGACGATGGGGATCTCCTTGACCTTGTAGCCGCGCTTGATCGCCCGGTAGGTCAGCTCGACCTGGAAGGCATACCCGGCGCTGCGCACGGTCGCCAGGTCGAGCCCCTCGAGGGTCTCGCGCCGGAAGCACTTGAAGCCGCCGGTGAGGTCGCGCACGCCGACGCCGAGGATGGAGCGCGCGTACAGGCTGCCGCCCTTGCTGATGATCTGCCGGCTGATGCCCCAGTTCACCGTGCCGCCGCCCTCGACGTAGCGCGAGCCGAGCACCATGTCCGCTCCGGCGTCCATCTCGGCCAGGAAGCGCGGCAGGTAGCGCGGGTCGTGCGAGAAGTCGGCGTCCATCTCGAAGACGTAGCGGTAGGGGCGCGACAGGGCCCACTCGAAGCCGGCGAGGTAGGCGCGGCCCAGGCCCTCCTTGGCCGCGCGGTGCAGCACGTGGATGCGCGGCTCGGCCTTGGCCAGCGCGTCGGCCTTGGCGCCGGTGCCATCCGGGCTGTTGTCGTCGACGATCAGGACGTCCAGGCGCGGATCGGCGGCGAGCACGGCGCGGGTGATCGGCTCGACGTTCTCGGCCTCGTTGTAGGTGGGGATGATGACGAGGGCGTCGCTCATGGGGGACTCGGGCTTGGTGTGGAGCTAGTGAGTGGTCGTGGCCGCCACGGTCCGGGCTCCCGGGGGAGAGGCTTCCAGGCGGCGCACCAGGGATACCACAGCTTCGGCGGCCTGGGCCGATGCTCCTGGGCTGCCCAGCGCGGAGCGCACCTCGGCGAGCCCGGCGACCATGGACTCGCGCGCGGCCGGCTCGTCCAGGAGGCGCAGCACCGCCGCGGAGACCTTGGCCGGCGTGCAGTCGTACTGGAGCAACTCCGGCACCAGCGTGCGGCCCGCGAGCAGGTTCACCAGCGAGACGTGAGCCACCTTCGCGAAGAGCTTGAAGATGAGACCCGAGAGCAACGCGACGCGGTAGACGACCACGAACGGCCGCAACATCAGCCCGGCCTCCAGCGCCGCGGTCCCCGAGCAGACGATCGCCGCGTCGCTCGCGCCCACCGCCTCTGCAGCCCGCCCGTCGATCATCTTGGGCGCCAGCCCGCTGCCCGCGAAGGCGCTCTCCACCTGGGAGCGATCCAGCGTCGGCGCCACCGGCACCACCACCTGCAAGCCGGGCTTGGCGGCGGCGATGCGCATCGCCGCCCGGATCATCGTCGGCAGCACCCGGCGGACCTCGGTCTCGCGGCTGCCCGGGAGCAGCGCCAGCGTCGGCCGCCCGAATTCGAGCCCCAGCCGCGCCCGGAATTCCTGCGCCGTCGCCGGCGCGGGGACCTGGTCGAGCACCGGGCTGCCGACGTAGCGGGCCTGCACGCCGCGCTCGCGGTAGAAGGCCTCCTCGAACGGAAGGATGCACAGCATGGTGTCGACGTCCCGGGCGATCTGCCTGACCCTTCCCGGCCTCCAGGCCCAGACCATGGGGCTGACGTAGTACGCGACCGGGATCGCCAGCTTCTTCAGTCGCTTGGCCAGGCGCAGGTTGAAGTCGGGCACGTCGACGAGGATCGCCAGCGAGGGATGCCGCCGCTCCGCCGCCTTCGCGAGCCCGCGCAGGACCTTCAGGATGCGCAGCAGTTTGGGGAGCACCTCCACGAAGCCCATCACCGAGATCTCGCGGGCGTCGTAGAGCGCCTCGAGACCGGCCTCCTTCATCCGCGGCCCGCCCATGCCCCAGAACTTCGCGTGCGGGAGGCGCGCGGAAAGCTCGCGCATCAGCGCGCCGGCGTGCGCGTCGCCGGAGGCCTCTCCCGCGACGATCAGGATGTCGAGCGACTCGGCCACAGCGCCTCCGGCTCGAAGAGCGCGCCATCCTACCTCGCCGCTCGCGGCCTCACGCCTGCTCGCCCGGCGAGCCACCCGGAACACCAGGAAAGCCCGAGTTTCCACTTCTCCGAGGAGCGAGCTGGGAGGATACTCCGCGGTGACTGTGGCGGGGGGGAGCTGGCTTCGAGGCACCCCGTGCCGCACACCGTGCTCCCAGAGCAAGAGCTTCTGGCCCAGCTACTGGGAGTCTTCATCCGTGTCCGCTGGCTGTTCGTGGGCTGCCTCGCCGTGGCGGTCCTGGCCGGCGCGCTGCTCTTCGGTGCGGACCTCCCCGTGGCGCGGACGCTCGGCGTGGGCGGCGTGGTCCTCGGCTACAACGTCGCCTTCTTCCTCTGGCACCGCTCCCACCCGTCGGCCCCCGCGATCGACGCCAGCCGGGTCGAGGCGGGGCTGCAGATCGGCCTCGACCTCGTCGCGCTGACGGCGCTGGTCCACTTCCTGGGCGGCGCCGAGAGCCCGTTCGTGGCGCTCTACCTCATCCACGGCATCGCCGGCGGCCTGCTCCTGCCTCGCCGCGGAGCGCTCCTGGTGGCGGCCTTCGCCTTCGCGCTCTTCCTGGGGATGGTCGTCATGGAGGCCTACGGCATGCTGCCGCACCTGCACCCGGTGGGCCTGCCCGACACCCGCGGCGAGCGGCACCTGCAGTTCGACGTCGCCGTCTGCGTCGCGCTCTTCGCCACCCTGGCGATCAGCGTGGCGATTGCCACCTGGATCATGAGCGAGCTGCACAAGCGCAGCGCGGCGCTCAAGCGCGCCTGCGACAGCCTCGCCCAGCGCCAGGACCAGCTGCTGCAGAAGGAGAAGCAGGCCTCGCTGGGGCAGCTGGTGGCGGGCATCGCCCACGAGATCAACAACCCCATCCAGTTCATCCACGGCAACATGGCCATCTTCTCCGAGGCCCTGGCCGACTCCCTGCCCGTCCTCGACGAGGCCGCCAAGGCGCGGCCCGGCCTGCGCATCGCGCGGCTGGACTACCCCTACTACCGCCAGCAGGTCCCGGTGCTGCTCAAGGACATCGCCGACGGCGCCTCGCGCATCCGCGCCATCGTGCGCGACCTGCGCACCTACGCCCGCGCCGACGAGCAGCGCATGGACGAAGAGGTGGACGTGGCCGAGACCGTGCGCGCCTCGGTGCGGCTGCTGCACAACTCGCTCAAGCACCTGTGCGTGGTGCAGGAGCTCCCGCCCCGCCTGCCCTGCCTGTGCGGGAACGCCACGCGGATGCAGCAGGTAGTGGTCAACGCGCTGCAGAACGCCTGCGAGGCCATCCGCCCGGAGGTGCCGGGCATCATCCGCGTCCAGGCCAAGGCCGAGCGCGGCGGCGCCTGGCTGCGCCTGACGGTGACCGACAACGGCGCCGGCATCCCGCCGGAGATCCGCCAGCGCATCTTCGACCCCTTCTTCACGACCAAGCAGCGCAGCGGCGGCACCGGGCTGGGCTTGGCGATCAGCCGCTCGATCGTGGAGCAGCACCAGGGGGCCATCGAGGTGGACAGCGAGGTCGGCCGCGGCACCGCCTTCCACTTTCTCTTTCCCGTGAGGCGAGAGCCAGCCGTATGACCCGCATCCTGATCCTCGACGACGACCGGGCGGTGCTGAACACGCTGCTGGTGCAGTTCGCGCAGACGCGCCGCTTCGACGTGGTGGCGCTCGACGACAGCACCAAGGCCCTCGACACCATCGCCCAGGGCCGCTTCGACCTGCTGCTGCTCGACATGGACATGCCCAAGGTGACGGGCATGGACGTGCTGCGCCACGTGCGGCGCCACCACCCGTCGCTGGAGGTGGTGGTCATCACCGGCGTCGACGACGTCGAGCTGGCGGTGGAGGCGATGAAGCTGGGCGCCTACGACTACCTCTGCAAGCCGGTGGACGCGGAGCGGCTCTTCACCTGCCTGGACCGGGCGCTGGAGCGCTCGCAGATGCGCGGCGAGCTGCTGCAGCTGCGCGAGCAGGTGGGCGTGCAGGCCAGCCGCTTCAAGCAGGCCTTCCAGGGCTTCGTCACCGAGGACCCGGACCTCAAGCGGACGCTGGGCGAGGTGGAGCGCATCGCGCTGAGCAACAACCCGGTGCTCATCTGCGGCGAGAGCGGCACCGGCAAGGAGCTGGTCGCCCGCGCCGTGCACCAGATCAGCCCGCGCGCCGCCAAGCCGTTCACCGCGGTCAACGCCGCCGCCTTCGCCCCGGCGCTCTTCGACGCGCAGTTCTTCGGCCACGAGAAGGGCGCGTTCACCGGCGCGGAGAGCGCCCGCCCGGGCGTCTTCGAGGAGGCCGACGGCGGCACGCTCTTCCTCGACGAGATCGGGGAGATGGAGCCGAACGTGCAGTCCAAGCTCCTGCGCGTGCTGCAGAGCGGCGAGTACTTCCGGGTGGGCTCGAACAAGCAGCGCCGCGCCGACGTGCGGGTGGTGGCGGCCACCAACAAGAACCTCGACGAAGAGATCGAAGCGGGGCGCTTCCGGCGCGACCTGTTCTACCGGCTCTCCACCAGCACCATCTTCGTGCCGCCGCTGCGCGAGCGGCAGGGCGACATCGAGGTGCTGGCGGGCTTCTTCCTGGACCGCTACTGCAAGGCCAACGGCAAGCAGATCCTCTCCATCAGCGAGGAGGCGATGGAGGCCCTGGAGGCCCACGACTACCCGGGGAACCTGCGCGAGCTGGAGAACGTCATCGCCAGCGCGGCGGTCCTGGAGACCGGCGACACGCTGAGCCTGCAGTCCTTGCCGCCGCAGCTGCGCAAGCCGGCGCAGGAGCCGGTCGTGCCCCACGAGGTCCGCAAGACCCTGGGCCAGCTCGAGGCGGAGCACATCCGCGCGGTCATCGTGCACACCCACGGCAACCGCAGCGCCGCCGCGCGCATCCTCGGCATCTCCCGCATCGGCCTGCTGGGCAAGCTCAAGCGCCTGGGCATCGACGTGGAGCCGGAAGGCCGCGGCACGCC
>DASXVQ010000013.1:0-17922 GCA_036504155.1 Myxococcales bacterium | reverse complement strand
GGTCCGGGCCGAGCTGCCCAACCTGCACCTGATGATCCCCTTCGTCCGCACGGCCTGGGAGTTCCAGGAGTGCAAGCGCCTCGTCGACGAGAGTGGGTTGCGCCCGGGGCCCAGCTTCCAGCTGTGGGTCATGGCCGAGGTTCCCTCGGTCGTGTACTGGATTCCCACCTACGCGAAGAGCGGGGTGAGCGGCGTCTCGATCGGCTCGAACGACCTGACGCAGCTCATGCTCGGGGTCGACCGCGACAGCCAGGCGCTCGCGCCGCTCTTCGACGAGCGCGATCCCGCGGTGCTCGACGCGATCCGGCAGATCATCCGCCGCAGCCACAAGGCGGGGCTGACCTGCTCCATCTGCGGCCAGGCTCCCTCGGTCTACCCGGAGTACGCGGCCCTGCTCGTGGGCTGGGGCATCGACTCCATCTCCGTCGTCCCCGACGCCCTGGCGCGCACGCGGCACAACATCGCGGCGGCCGAGCAAGCCCTGCTCCTCAAGGGAGCTCGTCGCCCGTCGCACCGAGAGCGCTGACCGCGGCCGTCCCGAAGCCCGGCAGCGAGCCGTCCCGGGACCGGGGCTCCGGTCTCGAAGCGGCACGAGCCACACATTGCGACCGGAGTCGCGCGAGGACGCGCAGGGGAGGGTGCGATGAAGGTCACGTTGAGCGTCATCAAGGCGGACATCGGCTCGATCGGCGGGCACATCGCCCCCTCGCGCAAGCTCCTGGACACCGTGCGGGCCTCGGTGCGCGAGCGTAGCCAGGGCTTGCTGCTCGACAGCTACATCAGCCACACGGGCGACGACATCGCGCTCCTCATGACGCACACCCGCGGGATGGGCAACCGCGAGGTCCACCAGCTCGCCTGGGACGTGTTCAGCGAGGGCACCAAGGTCGCGAAGTCCCAGGGTCTCTACGGCGCGGGCCAGGACCTGCTCAAGGACTCGTTCTCGGGCAACGTGCGCGGCATGGGTCCCGCGGTGGCGGAGATGGAGTTCGACGAGCGGCCGGGCGAGCCGTTCCTGTTCTTCGCCGCCGACAAGACCGACCCTGGCGCCTACAACCTGCCCCTGTACCGGACGTTCGTCGACCCGATGAACACGCCCGGGCTCATCCTGTCGCCGCAGATGTCCAAGGGGTATCGCTTCGTCATCATGGACGTGGCCCACACCGCCGCGGACAAGGTCATCGAGCTCAACGCGCCCGAGGATCTCTACGACCTCGCGGCGCTGCTGCGCGACCCGGAGCGCTACGTGGTCGAGTCGATCTGGTCGCGGGCGACCGGGGAGCAGACGGTGGCGGTGGCGACCTCGCGCCTGCACAACATCGCCGGCAAGTACACGGGCAAGGACGACCCGGTGATGCTGGTGCGCGTGCAGATGAACTTCCCGGCGACCGGCGAGGTGCTGTCGCCCTACGCCACCGGCCACTACGTCGGGGGATGCATGCGCGGCTCGCACCAGATGCCCCTGATGCCGGTCGGGCTCAACAGCGGCACCAGCTACTTCGACGGGCCGCCGCTGGTCAGCTGCGCGGCGCTCTGCATGCACGAGGGCAAGCTCACCGAGCCGCTCGACGCCTTCGCCCACCCGTTCTGGAACTCGGTGCGCGAGAAGGTCTCCGAGAAGGCCGTGGAGATGCGCAGCCAGGGCTTCTTCGGCCCGGCCATGCTCCCGATGACCGAGCTCGAGTACACGGGCATCACCGAGAAGCTGAGCCGCCTCGAGGACCGCTTCAAGGTTCGCGGGAAGTAGCGCCGGCCAGCTTCTCCACCCGTACCGCCGTCAGCTTGTACTCGGGCGTGTTCGTCCGGCCGTCGCGCCCGTCGCCGGTGACGCGGTTGAGGAAGGCCTCCTCGGTCTGGAAGGTCGCGAAGACCTCTCCCGATCGCACGCGGTCGTCGAGGTGGACCGGGAGCTGCGTCTCGCCGTGGCGGCTGCGGACGACCGCCTGCTCCCCGTCGCGCAGGCCGATGCGTCCCGCATCCACGGGCGAGATGTCCAGAAGATCGCGAGGGCGCAGGGCGTTGTTCGGCGTGCGTCCGGTCATCGTTCCCGCGTTGAACTGGTAGAGCGATCGCCCGCTGATGAGCACCATGGGGAAGCTCTCGTCCGGCTGCTCGGGCGACTCGCGGTAATCCACTCGCCTCAACGCGGCCCTTCCGCCATTGGCGAAGGTCCCGACGTGCAAGAGCTGGGTGCCCGGATGGCCCTCGGAAGGGCAAGGCCACTGCAGGCCCGCGCCTTCGAGGCGTGCCCAGCTCATCCCAGCGCCGGCCGGCCAGACGGTTCGCACCTCGTCCCAGATCTGCTGGGCGCTCGTGAAGGCGAAGCCCTGGGAGTGCCCCATCGCCCGCGCCAGCTCGCAGACGATCTGCCAGTCGGGCTTGGCCTTGCCCGGAGGCGGGAGGATCGCTCGCACGCGCTGGACGCGGCGCTCGGCGTTCATGAAGGTGCCGTCCTTCTCGAAGGCCGAGCCGGCGGGCAGGAACACCGTGGCCACCTCGCGCGCGGTCCGGGTGAGGAAGAGATCCTGGACGACCACGAGCTCGAGGCGGCGCAGCGCCGCGAGCGTGGCGGCCGCGTGGGGGTTGGTGAGCAGCACGTCGTAGCCGATGGCAAACAAGGCCTTCAGGCGCCCGTCGCGGGCGGCATCCATCATCTCCATCAAATCCAGGCCGGGGCTCGCCGGCAGCGGCGCCTGCCAGCGCTCTTCGAACCGGTGGCGCGAGTTCTCGATGGCCGCGTAGCCGGTGAGGTGATGCGGCTCGCAGCCCATGTGCGCGGAGCCCTGGACGTTGTTCTGCCCCCGCAGCGGGTTGACGCCGCCGCCGGGGACGCCGAGGTTGCCGGTGAGGAGCGCCAGGTTCACCAGGCACATCACGGCCTCGGTCCCCTGGGAGTGCTCGGTCATGCCCAGCCCGTGCACGCTCATCGCCGGCCTGGCCCTGGCGTAGAGCCGCGCGGCCTCGCGGATCTGGCTAGCGGGGACGCCGCAGATGCCTTCGGCTCGCTCCGGGGACCAGGCTCCGAGGAAGGCCTCGAGCTCCGGCCTTCCGTCGACGCGCTCGCGGACGAAGGACTCGGCGACCAGGCCCTCGGCCAGGATCGTCGAGGCCATGGCGTTGAGGAGGGCGATGTTGGTGCCGGGCCGCGGGCGCAGGTGCAGGCGGGCGTAGCGCGCGAGCTCAATGCGCCTGGGGTCCACCACGATGAGCGCGGCCCCGCGCAGGGCCGCCTGCTTGATGCGCGCACCGACGACAGGGTGGTTCTCGGTCGCGTTCGCGCCGCACACCAGGATGCAGCGCGCCCGCTCGAGGTCGTCGAAGGAGGAGGTCGACGCGCCGGCGCCGAGCATCTCGCTGAGCGCCGCGGCGCTGGGGGCGTGGCAGACGCGGGCGCAGCAGTCGACGTTGTGCGTGCCCAGCACCACCCGCGCGAACTTCTGCGCGACGTAGTTGTCCTCGTTGGTCGCCCGCGCCGAGCCCAGCACCGCGAGGCTGTCCGGGCCGTGCCTTTTCTTCAGCTCGGCAAGCCTCGCGGCGACGTGGGCGAGGGCTTTCCTCCAGCTGACCGGTCGCCAATCGGCGCCCTCCCGCAGCATCGGGCGGGTCGCGCGTTCGGAGGAGGCGACCCAGCCCCAGGCGTAGCGTCCCTTCGAGCAGAGGTGGCCCTTGCCGACGGCGGAGCCGCGCGCCGGTCGGACCGTCACCACCTTGCCACGCGAGGTCCCGACCTCCATCTCGCAGCCGACGCCGCAGTACGGGCACGTGGTGCGCGTCCAGCGGGACGGCCACCGCGCGGCCAGGACGGTGTGGTCCTCGAGGGCGCCGCTGGGGCAGGTGTCGACGCAGGCCCCGCAGGCGACGCAGTCGCTGTCGCGCAGCCGGCCCCCGTCGCCCGCCACCACCTTCGTGCGCTCGCCGCGGAACCACACGTGCCACACGAACTGTCCCTGCAGCTCGTCGCAGATGCGCACGCACCGGTAGCACTCGATGCACTGCGACATGTCGACATGGAGGTAGGGATGGGCGGCGTCGAGCCTCGACGGGTCGGGCGAGCCGCGGCACTCCCGTTCCAGCCCGTAGCGCTTGAAGAGTCGGTGGAGCGGCTTCCCCGGCGCCCGTCTGACTGCGCCCGCGGGATAGCTGGCAGCGAGCAGCCGAAGCGCTCCCCGTCGGGCGGCCTCGAGCTCCGGGCCAGTCGTCGTGATCGCCATCCCCTCGACGAGAGGCGTCGAGCACGAAGGCACGGGACGAGGCTGGCCCTCGAGGGAAACCAGGCAGACCCGGCACACGGCGTTGGGACGGAGGCGCTCCTCGTGACACAGCGTCGGCACGTCCAGTCCGAGGGAGCGCGCGGCGTCGAGGATGGAGAGGCCTTCGCCGAACTCGTGCGCTTCGCCGTCGATGGTTGCGCGGACCACGGCCACCTCCGTCTCGGGATGCGCCAACTCTGGAATCCACGATGGCTGGCGCACAACCGACGGCGCGACTTCGCAGGCTGGCGGGTTCGCGACGAGACGGTGTGCGCGCCGTCCGGGTCCCCCGCAGGTCAGGAGCGGCGGACGACCAGCACCTTGCAGTGCGCCTCGCGAACGACGCGCTCCGCGACCGAACCCAAGAACAGGCGCTTGACCCCCGTGCGGCCATGGGTCGCCACGACGATCAGGTCGTAGTGGCCCTGCCTGGCGAAGCGCACGATCTCCTCCGCGGGATTGCGGTCGCGCAGAACCTCGGCCTTCACGGGTACCTCACTGAGCTGGGCGGCCGCTGCGCGCCAGACCTCGAGCGATTTCTCGACCTCGCGCAGGGTGGGCTCGGCCAAGGCCGACTGAGCCGAGATGACGTCCCCGGTAATCGACAGGGGATCAGGCAGGACGTGGAGCAGCGTGAGCTCCGCTTTGAAGCGCCTTGCCAACTCCGCCGCTTCGGTCATCGCCAGGCGCGAGGGTTCCGAAAGGTCGACGGCACAAAGGATCTTGGTCACGGCGCTCATGGCCGCCCTCGAGTGACTCGCTCGTGAGCCCCCGCTGGGGTTCTCCTTTCCTCCCGCTCAGCATGTCCCCGAACAACTGCCATGGCCGCCTCCCCGCGAGTTGTCGCGCCTATCTGGCGCCTCGGAACGCGACCTCAACTTGGCGACGGGGGCGCAGGCTTCTATCCGCCTGTTGATGGCGCCTTCCCGATGGGAGAGCCAGGCGCCGAGCGCGCCTCTCCGCCCCGAGAGCGAACGAGTTGCGCTGGTGCGCGAAGCATGTGGGAAGGCCTCGCGGACTGGAGAGGCCCTGACGGGCGCCGGAATCCGAAACCCCGATTGGGGATTCCAAGAGCCCAGGCGGCGCCCAATCGTCTCGCCGCTATTGGGACCACCGGCCCGTCCAGGGGGCGAACCATGGAAACGACCAAGAGGGACGTGATCGTCGATTCGGACACGAACCAGGAATATCCGGTCCATCCGCTCTTCGAGGGAAAACGCTACCGAGTTCTCGGGGTGGGATCTCGCAAGATGCACCTCCTGCACGTCTACTCCATCGCCTTCGCCGTGGAGGACGACGCCCATCTGGCGGTGGTCGCCGACTACCTCGAAGATCCCGGCTTCATGCACCGGAACCTTCACGGCAAGGAGCTGGCGCAGGTGCTGGCTCGGGATTCGAGGTTCTTTACGGCACTGATGGACGCGCCGCTCAACAAGGCGGCCGAGCTGGTGTTCCACCACCACGTCAAGGTGGACCGGATGCGCGAGGAGATGGCCCACGGGCTGGAGCGAGCGATGGCCCCCGGCAGTCGGGAGCGAATCGCGAAGTTGGTGAACCTCGTGAAGAGGGACCTGGGCAAGGGCGAGCGGATGATCTTCCGCACGCGCGGCAATGCAGTGCTCTGGGTCGACTTCGATGGCTCTCACGAGGTCGACGACGAGCCGGTGGCGCGGGCGATCTGGTCGATCTTCCTGGGGCCCGAATCGGTGACGGCCTCCCTCAAGGAGAGCATCGCTCGCGGTGTCGCCGAGATGCGGGGTTGACGCGCCGGGCGTGATCGCTCGCCTGGCGGATTGCGCTGCCCGGGAGTCCGTTCTGGGGGCTCAGGAGGGTCCGCGACCTTCCTGGGCTAGGCGCGCCGCGGCGAGGAAGCCGATCCTTCACGCCCGCCCAGGCACTTCCATGCAGGGCGCAGGTACCTAGGTTGGCGCAGTTTTCGACCTGCCGAGGGAGGGAAACATGCTTTGCGAAGACGTGATGAAGCGCGAGTTCGAGTGCATCTCGCCCCGCAACACGGTGGAGGACGCCGCGGTGAGGATGCGCAATCAGAACATCGGGTTCCTCCCGGTGTGCGACCAGTTCCGGAAGGTGCTGGGCACGCTGACGGACCGCGACATTGCGATCCGCGTGGTCGCGGACGGGAGGTTGCCGACGACCTGGGTCGAGGACGTCATGACCAGGGAGGTCGTCGCCTGCAGCCCGAAGGACGAGCTGCAGAAGGCGGAAGAGATCATGGCGAGGATGCGCAAGTCGCGGGTCATGTGCGTCGACAGCAACGGCGAGCTCCTGGGGATCATCAGCCTCTCGGACATCGCCCAGCACGACGAGGGCATCCAGGCGATGGAGACCTTCCGGAAGATCAGCGCTCGCGAGGCCAGGCCGTGAAGATCGAAGTCAAAGTGCTGGGTCGCAAGGGGCATCCCGGACTCCGGCGCAACTGGGGTGTGCGGGACGTCGTGATGGGTGCGCGCGACATCGTCCTCCAGAGTCGCCTCACCGACCTGTTGGCGCAGTGGCGGCGGAACGTCGTCCGCGCGATTCCCTTCACGCCCGCCGTCGATGCCATCGAGACGGCTGACGCCTACCTGCTGACCTGCGACATGCCCGGCGTGCGGCAGGGCGAGATGGAGGCGAGGGTCTCGGAGGGCCAGCTCGTGGTCTCGGGCAAGAGGACCGCCGCGAAAGTGGCGGAGAGCGACTCCTACTGCTTCGCCGAGAGAGCCTACGGCCCGTTCGAGCGAGTCTTCGAGCTTCCGCAGGGAATCGACTCGGACCACATCCAGGCCGATCTCAAGGACGGCGTCCTGACCATTCGGCTCCCCAAGGTCGTGGAACCGGCGCTCCGGAAGATCCCGGTTCAGCGGGTCACCGAGCCGAGCGCCCCGAAGGCATAGAGAAGGCATGGCGGACGGCGAGGCGTGCGCACCGCGCGCCTCGCCGCCTTCGCCCGGGAGCGGCATCGAGGAAGAGCGAAACCTGCGGCAGCGACTGCGACAAGGCCTTCCAAGTCGCGAGGTCAGGGGGTCACGATGCGTCCCGAGCTCAAATCGCCGATCGAGCGTGGAGAGGGCACAGGCCGTGGGCGCTGCGAGGTCTGCGGCGCCGAGGGCCCGATCGTCATCGTGCCCGAGGCGCCGCCGCCGAACCGTCTCTGCGAGAAGTGTGCGACCGAGTACGGCATCGCAGTGGCCGAAGACGTGGACCGCGGGCCGTGACGGGCTTCGACGTCAGCCGGTGCTGACGAGCTCCCAACGCTGAGTCCGCTCGTCATGGCGGACGAGGTAGAGCTTGCCGTCCCCGCCCTTGAGCCTGAAGTAGCGGTGCTCCGGCGCGAGCCATCGGTCGACGATCTCGGCGACCTCGATCTCCCGTGGGCCGATCCGGAGGCGGCGCGGCAGTTCCTCGCCCCGGTGTCCTGCGTAGCAGTCGACGGTCAGGTCCATGGAGGGGCGCGAAAGCTCTCGTCGCAAAGCTCGGTCGCGAGTGGACCGGATGCAACGAGGGTGAGGTCGAGGGCCGGCCAAGCTGGCCCGCGAGATCCTCGCCACGCCACGCGCCGGATAATTGCGGCGAGAAATGGAGGCGCTCCTCGGCGAGGCGCGGGAGGCAAAGGACGGGAAGAACGCCAAGGCCGCGGCGCCCGAGCCTCTCAAGAGGAGTGGCCCCGGCTTGCCGCCGCCGGGGTCACGCTCTCGGGCACCGGGTGATCTGACGCCGGACCTGCTCGACGAAGGCCTCGAAGGTGGCGGCGTCGTTGCCGGCGAACCCGATGTCCAATCCACCGCGCCCCGCCCGCGGGTCGAAGCGGGCGAAGACGATGCGGCGAATGGGGTAGGTGAGCATCAGCACCGCCCCGCTGGCGACCGCGACCGCCACGGACAGGATGCCGAGCCCCCCGAGCGCCGCTGACTTCGACTGATAGAAGAGGGCCGCGAACCCGAGCAGCGACAGCGCAAACGCCCACCCGGCGTAGCGGTGGAGCCGGTAGCGCACCGCGATGCGCCGGACCTCGGGCTTGAGGGCGCCGAGCAGCACGGTGGTCTGGAAGCGCCCGCGCCAAAGCCACCGCGCCTCCACGACCACCCGGTCCGGGTAGAGCGTGAAGATCCTTCGCACCTCCGGCAGGCGCTCCGAATAGGTGGCGATGGGCTCCATGGGCGCAGGGTTCCAGAGCGGTCTGGGGTTGTCCAGCGGGGCTGAGTGCGCCGCGCCGTGCTCGCCCGGCCGACGTCACCGCCGCCTCCGGCACCACCACCGGCGACCACGGCACGTTCGCCACCGCCAACGGCGCCTGCCTGTGCGCGGCGTGAGCAGCAGGTGCTTGAGGAGCGAGGAGCGAGGGGCGGGGAGCGGGGAGCGGGGAGAGGATGGGTGGGCTCCTTCACGAATGCTACCTGGGCCGCCCACGCAGCAGCGCCTCTGCGCCGGTGACCACATCGAGCATCTCGGAGGTCGTCTGCTCCTGTTGCGCCTCACGCTCGAGTTGGCGCAGTTCCTGTTGCTTGTCAGCGATGTTCTGATGCGCGACCTCCATGGCCCGCAGCCGTGAGGCGTTCTCTCCGAGGAGCGATCCCATCGCTGCGCGCACGAGTCCGGCGAACACGTACTCGGCGATGAGCTTCTCGGCCAGCGGGCGCGCGGGGAGGTTGTGCAGTGGCGCGACCCGGCTGGTCTTCGCGGCAAAGGCTTCGAGCGCGAGCGGCAGGAGCGAGATGCGGTGCTGCGCAAGCCTCCCGTCGGGCTCGGGAGAGGAGAACAGCACCTCGACGCGGGCGGCCTCGCCCGCCTCGAGGCGCCGGTAGAGCTCGGCCTCGAGCTTCCGTGCGGTCTCGAGCACGCCTCCGACCTGCGTCGCCATCGGCTGGCTCCAGGGCACCTCGAGGCGACGCTCGTCTGCACGGAGAGCGCCGCGCGCACCGACGATACACAGTCGCCCTCCCTCGCCGGCCAGCACGCTCTGCGCCGCGTCGAGCATCCGCTCGTTGAAGGGCCCGGCAAAACCGTGCTGGGAGCAGAAGACGATCAGCCACCCCGGTTCACTGCGGCGAGGCGTCGGGCCTGCGGTTTCGGCGACGAGCGGAAGCGCGCTGGCGATGGCGTCGGCGACGACCTGCTGGTAGCGGCGGACTCCCTCCAGCGCCTGCTGGGCCTGTTGCATTCGCGCCGCGGCCAGCGAGCGCATCGCGCCGACGATCTCGAGCAGCTCGCCGATGCTCGCGAGACGCGCCTGGAGGTGGCCAAGGTCCTCCACGACTAGTCCCTCCCGGACGGTGCGGCCAGGGGCCCTGCGAGCGCTCTCAGAGCGCCGAGGAGCGCCGCTCGATCCTCGTCGCTGAGTTCGCCGGTCTGCTCGATGCGCCCGCGCACGCCGCTCGGCTCGTCGGAGAGCCAGCGGCGCGCCTCGGTGCGGAAGGCATCGACCCGCTCCACGGGAAGGGCGTCGAGCACCCGCTCCTGCAGGGCGAGCAGCAGCGCCACCTGTTCGCTCAGGCGCAACGGGTCGAACTGCGGCTGGATGAGCAGGGCGCGTAACCGCCGGCCGTGCTCGATGGCCCCATGGGTCCGCTCGTCGACCATGGCGCCGAAGCGCGAGAAGACCTCGAGCTCCAGGAACTGCGAATACTCGAGCCGGAGGCTCTCGGCGAGCCGGGTCATCGCCGGCGCCTGGGTCTTTCCACCGACGCGCGAGACGCTCTTGCCCACGTTCACCGCGGGCTTCTGACCTTCGTAGAAGAGCTTGGGCTCGAGGTAGATCTGCCCGTCGGTGATGGAGATGAGGTTCGTGGGGATGTAGGCGGCGAGGTTCCCCGCTTGCGTCTCGGCGATCGGCATCGCCGTCAGCGAGCCGCCACCACACGCCGCGCCGAGGCGGGCGGCGCGCTCGAGCAGGCGCGCGTGGATGTGGAAGATGTCGCCGGGATAGGCCTCTCGCCCCGGCGGGTCGCGCAGGAGCAGGGAGAGCTGGCGGTAGACGGCCGCGTGCTTGGTCAAGTCGTCGATGACGAGCAGCGCGTCCTGGCCGCGGTCGCGGAAGTACTCGGCGATGCTGCAGGCGGAATAGGGAGCGAGCCACTGGGCGCCCGGGGGGGCGCTCGCTCCAGCGACCACGACGACGCTGTGCCGCAAGGAGCCATGGCGCCGCAGGGCCTCGACCACGCCGTTGACCGTCGAGTCCTTCTGGCCGATGGCCGCGTAGACGCAGATCACGCCGCTCTCGCGCTGGTTGAGAATGGTGTCGACGGCGATCGCGGTCTTGCCCGTCTGGCGGTCGCCGATGAGGAGCTCGCGCTGCCCGCGGCCGAGGGGGATGGTGGCGTCGATCACGGTGATGCCGGTGAGCAACGGGCGCGAGACGAGGTCGCGCTCGAACACCGAGGGCGCCGGCCTTTCCACCGGGGCGCTGCGCTCTCCCTCGAGCATCGCCCCTCCGTCGAGGGGCGCTCCCAGCGCGTCGACCACCCGGCCGAGCAGCGATTCGCCCACGGGCACGCAGGCCTCTTCTCCGCTGCAGCGCACCGCGCTTCCCGCTCCGAGGCCCGCCTGCGAACCGAGCAGGATGCAGCCGAGGCGGTCGGGCTCGAGGCTGACGGCCAGACCGCGGGTGCCGTTGGCGAGCACGAGCAGCTCGTCGAGCCGGGCGTCGGGGAGGCCGGAGACGGTCGCGACCCCGTCGCCGACCTGGACGACGCGGCCGATCTGCTCGAGGCGCGGACTCACCTCCAACGCCGCAAGGCGGCGGCGAGCGCGGGGCAAGAAGCGCCCGAGTTCCTCAGGGAGCGTCGGCATCTCTTTCGAGCTCCCGTTGCGCGGCCTGCAGGGCGTCGCGCCAGCTGAAGCGCAGGGCCGCGGTGGGAAGGTGCAGCTCGGCGCCGCCCAGCAGCTCGGGGTCGGCGCGGAAGGTGACGGGGCACGGCCCGAGCACGGTCTGCAGGCGCTCGCGCCAGCGCCCCTCGGAAGCGTTCTCGAGCGGCGAAGCCACGACCACCTCGAGCCCGGCGCCGCCGGCGAGCTCCGTGCGCACTGCCTGCAGCCGCTCGGCGGGAAGCTCGCGCAGCCGTGCCACGATGCGGTCGAGCAGGGCCTCGGTCACCGCCGCCGAGTCCGCCTCGCGCAGCAGGCGCGCCGCCAGCTGCCCGGCGAGGTCGACGGCGGCGGACCGCAGCTCGGCCAGCGCCCGGTCGCGCTCCTCGGAGAGCTGGCGGCGCGTGGCGGCGGCGAGGTCGTCGGCCTCGCGGCGTGCCAGGGCGAGCACGGCCTGTCGCTCCCGGTCGAGGAGCTCCCGCGTCTCGCGCAGCCGTTGGTCGCGCTCGGCGCCCATGCCCGCCCGCTCCGCATCCAGCTCCCGCCGCAGCGCCAGGGCCTTCTCGGTCTCCGCGGCGACCTGCGCCAGGCCCTTCTCCGCTTCGCGTTTGCGCTCGGCGATCACCCGCTGCAGGGGCCGGTAGAGCAGTCGCTTGAGCAGCCAGACCAGGATGAGGAAGTTGACGGCCTGCAGCGCCAGCGTCCAGCCGCTGAGCCCGGTCATGGGCGTACGAACGGATTGGCGAAGAGGAGGAGCAGCGAGATGACCAGGCAGTAGATGGCCATCGTCTCGATCATCGCCAGGCCGACGAAGAGGGTGCGAGAGATGGGACCGGCCGCTTCGGGTTGGCGAGCGATGGCGTCCATCGCCGCGGCGAGCGCTCGGCCCTCGGCGAGCGCCGGGCCGATCGCCCCGAAGGAGACTGCCAGCGCCGCCCCGACGATGCTGATCCATTGCAGGGTCATGGTGTCTGCCTCCCTTCGTGGTCGGCGTTGCCCACCGCCGCTCCGACATAGACCGTGGCGAGGATCGTGAAGATGTAGGCCTGGACGATGCCGATGAGGACGCTCAGGGCCATCAGCGGCACGGGAACCAGGAAGCCCGCCAAGCTGATGACGATGCCGATGATGAACTCGTGGCTCATCACGTTTCCGAACAAGCGCACCATCAGCGAGAACGTGCGCGTGATCTCGGAGAGGACGTGGAGGGGCAGCATCACCGGGTTGGGCTTCAGGTAGTGCCCCAGGTACTTGCCCAGGCCCTGCGAGCGCACCCCGTAGAAGTGCACCGAGAGGAAGACGATCAGCGCCAGCGCAGCCGGCGTCTCCAGGTGGGCGGTCGGCGGCTCGAGGCCGGGCACGATGGCGGAGAGGTTCGCCACGGCGAGGAAGATGAAGAGCGTGCCGAGCAGAGGGAGGAAGGGCTGGGGGTCCTGGCGGAGCACGTCCCGGACCTGGCTGGCGAGGGCTCCGACCAGGATCTCCAGCGCGCTCTGCAGTCGACCCGGGCGCACGCGCAAGCGCCGGGTGCCGAGCCAGCACACCGCGGCAATCGCCGCCATCAGGCCCCAGGTCATCACCACCGGCCGGGTCACGGGAAGCGGGCCGAGGCGGAGGCTCAGGTCGGCTTCGAAGGGCGATCCGCCCATGGTTCCTCCGCGGCGCGCTTCAACACCAAGGTGCGAGACGCCAGCAGCCCTGCGGACGCGGCCAGCAGATCCCAGGGGCCGCGAAGGGTGGCCGGTGCGAGCAGGCCGACCAGCAGGCCGACGCGCAGCAAGAGCAGCCCCGCAGCGGAGCCCTGGGAGCCGGCGAGGTAGAGCCGCAGCATCGGCCGAAGGGCTCCCCAGAAGAGGCACCCGACGGCCAAGCCGGCTCCCGTGCACGCAAGGGCTTCGAGGAGAGGGTGGGCGGGGCTCATTCCTCCTGCACCCTCCGCCAGGCGAGGTAGCAGCCGAAGACGAGCCCGAGCAGCATCAGCGCGCTCGTCCAGACGATGCCGGTCCCCAGGGAGCGGTCGAGCCAGCGACCGCCAAACATGCCGAGCAGGGTGGGCGCCACGATGAGCCAACCCAGGACCCCCACGAGAGCCAGGTTGCGGCCCACGGAGCGCTCACCGTGACGGCGCGCGCGCTCGACTCGCTGCCTGCGCCGGCGCACGGAGTCGTCCATCTTGGCGGGATGGTCAGCCATCGGAGGCGCCCTCGTGACCCGGCCTCGCGGCGCCAGGGCGGCCGTGCTGGTCGGGCCGCAGATAACGCAGGATCTGGCGCATGGCAGCCAATTGGAGGCGGGCTGCTCCGAGCCGCGAGACCTCCTCGGCGCGGGCCTGTTCGCGGAAGCGCACGAGGACGGAGCGCTCCAGCTCCTCGAGGTCCTCTCCAACGACGGCCTCCGGGGTCGCCACCTCGACCTCGCGCCCGCCGCGCACCGCCAACACGCCCCCGCGGACGGCAAGGTGATGCGGGTGGCCCTCGGCGTCCACCCAAGTGAGCACCGACACCGAGAGCACGGTGAGGAAGTCGGCGTGGCCCGGAAGGACGCCGAAGCCACCGGTATCGTCCTCGGCGCGCAGCGAGCGGACGTCCGGCGCGTCGAGCACCAGCGCGAGTGGCGTGCTGACGTGCAGTCTCATGAGCGCTCCTCCCGAGCGCGCCTTTCCCGGTCGCGCGCCTCCTGCAGGGTGCCGACGAGGTAGAAGGAGCTCTCCGCCCAGTCCTCGCCCTCGCCGTCGAGGATCGCCTTGCAGCCCAGCAGCGTGTCGGCGAGCTCGATCGCGCGGCCACTCCGGCCCGTGAACTGCTCGGTGACGTGCAGCGGCTGGGTGAGGAAGCGCAGGAGCCTGCGCGCGCGGCGCACGGCCACGCGGTCGGCGAGGCTCAACTCCTCCATGCCGAGCAGGGCGATGATCTCCTGCAGCTCGCGATAGTGGGCGATGGCCCGTCGTACGCGCTGCGCGATGGCGTAGTGCTCCGGCCCGACGTCGCGCGGGTCGAGGAGCACCGAGGTGGAGGCGAGCGGGTCGATGGCCGGGTAGAGGCCCTCGTTGGCCATCTCGCGGGAGAGGACGATCGAGGAGTCCAGGTGCGTGAAGGTGCCGGCGACCGCGGGATCGGTGAAGTCATCGGCAGGGACGTAGACGGCCTGGATCGAGGTCACCGAGGCGCCCGCGACCGAGGCGATGCGCCCCTCGAACTCGGCGATTTCGGTCGCGAGCGTCGGCTGATACCCGACCCGCGACGGGAGCCGCCCGAGCAGCCCCGAGACCTCGCCGCCGGCCTGGATGAAGCGGAAGACGTTGTCGATGAGGAGGAGGACGTCCTGCTTCATCTCGTCGCGGAAGTACTCGGCGACCGTGAGCGCCGCGAGCGCACCGCGCCAGCGCGCTCCAGGCGGCTCGTTCATCTGCGCGAAGACCAACGCAGTGCGCCCGAGCACCCCCGAGCGCCCGAGCTCCAACAGCAGCTCATGGCCTTCGCGGGAGCGCTCCCCGATGCCGGCGAAGACCGAGATGCCCTCGTACTTCTCTACCGTGGTGCGGATGAGCTCCATGATCAGGACGGTCTTGCCCACGCCGGCGCCGCCGAACATGCCGGCCTTGCCCCCGCGGACCAGCGGGGCGAGGAGGTCGATGACCTTGATGCCGGTGTGGAAGATCGAGCGAGCGCCCGTCTGGCTCCGCAGGTCCGGTGCAGGCCGGTGGATGGGCCAGCGTGGGACGTCGCTGCCGAAGGCGGGCCCGCGGTCGCCGGGTTCGCCCGTCACGCCGATCAGGCGGCCGAGCATCGCAGGGCCGACCGGTACGAGGATCGGGTTGCCGGTGTCCCGTATCGGTGTCCCGCGCTGCAAGCCCGAGGTCGACTGCATCGCGACCCCGCGGGCGCGGCCAGGGCCCAGATGCTGCTGGACCTCCACGACGAGCGGGGGGCCGTCCCTGACCACCTGCAGCGCTCGATTGATGTCCGGCAAGTCGCCTTCGTCGAAGGAGACATCCACCACTGAGCCGCGGACCCCGACGACGCGCCCGGGGCGCTTTGGAGATGGGTCGGCACCCGACGTCGCGCTGGTCATCGGCTCCCCCGATGGCGAGCAGTCTTCGATGGACGGCGAGACCCCTACAATCGCCCGAGGAACCGAGGTGGCCGCACTGTTCCTGAGTGGCGACTGTCACTCGGGCTGCGAAGGCGCAACCGCCGGAGCGGCAGACGCCATCCGCCGTTCCAGGTGGTCCCACGGGCGCTCGACAGGTACGCGCCGGTCGGCTCGCAGGATGCTCCCATCTACCTCGCCCGGCCCAGGAGGAGACCCCAACTCGGGAGCGACCGCCGGGGACAACTCCAGGCACCTTCGGCGACTCTGACCGGCTCAGCGTCGCCGGGCCCTGCCGGCGCGACCGGGCTGGGCGCAGCGGGCGGGATCCGGCGCGGGCGGGTTCGGCCCAATCCGAGGCTTCCTAGGCCGGCCTGCGCCACAGGCGCCCTTCCTCCGGGGCCTTGAGGAGCGACGAGCGCAGCCCTCGGCTGCTCAGGCCTTGTAGGAGGCGCGCACGGTGAGCTTCGCGCGCGTCATGCACGTCTGACCGCGCCCGCCGGCTCGGTTCTTCTCGACGCCGTTGCACTTGAGCTCGGTCGACAGCTCCGTCTTCCGGCTGGAAACCGCCTTGGCGACGGGGCTGTTGAGGAGGAACTTGCCCGAGTTGCAGGCGGGGTTGGTGCAGCGCACCCACTCGGGATGGTCGCGGTCGAACTTGAGCGTCTCGGTCGGGCCGTAGGGCCCTTGCTTGGGGCGCTCGAGCTCGATCTGGAGGGTCGCGGCCTCAGGGTAGCGATTGGGAGTCTTCGTGTCGGTCATCGGTACCCTCAGGCTCTCGGACGTGGAGCGTACGCAGAGGCCAGAAACAGCTCGGCCTCCATTTCTTGGCGGCCGAGTCTACGCCCATCGACCTTGCGGGGATGGATCTGAATTTGGGCCCTCCCGCCTTCACCTCAGCCCAGCCAGGAGTTTCGAAGCCATCGATCAGCGCGACCACCCACGAGCCGCCGGGCACCCTGGCTCGGCGCTCCACGATGCGCAAGGCCCAGGCCGCCCTTGGACCTCGTGGTGGCGGCCGAACCATCCCATCGTCGCGCACGGTCGGGCGAGGCAGAGGGCGCAGGCGGCGTCGACGTCGAACGAGCGCAGCGCCGGGGCGACGTCAGCCCGGCGAGGCGAGCTTGCCGGCCACGCGCTTGAGCTTGCCCGCGGAGCGCTTCTTCAACGCCTCGAGGTCCTGCTGGATGCGCTCGAGCAGGCCGACGGCCTTCTCGAGGGTCGCGGTGAACTCGGCGGCGACGCCCGAGGCGACGACGACGGGGCCCAGCGCGGTCTTCGGGTCGGAGAGCGCGGCGACCTGGCCCAGCGCAATGCGGACGCGCCCAAGGCCTTGTCCGGCGGCACCGCGCCGGGAGCGGTGGCCGACGATGGGGAGGACGGCCATGCGATGGCAGAAGAGATGGTACTGGCGCCCGCTTGCCGAATCGCAGACGCTCAAGGCGCGTTGACAGGGAGGGCACGATGACCATTTCGGCGCTGAACAGCCTCCTGAAGGAGCTTCACTCCAGCTTCGAGGGACTGAATCCGCCCGCCTCCGAAGCGGCGCTCGCCGAGCTTCAGCAGGCCATCGGAGCCGAACCCCCACCGGCAGTCGCGACGCTCTACCGCGACCATGACGGGAGTAATGCGGCCCTGAGGAGTCGGACCGGGCGCCTCTGTGCGCGGATTCTTCCAATCAAGGACGCGATTGCCGCCAACGCCGGGTTGGCTGACGCGCTTTCTGCTGAGCCCTTGCCGGGAAGAGTTCTTTGGTTTTCGAGCGACGACAACTCGAACTACGTCGGAATTTTCCTCGATGGGCCACTGGCGGGCTGGGTCACGGCGCTCGACCATGATGAGCCGGAGTACACGCCCGCATTCCGCTCGGTCTCGACCTCTCTCAATCGCCTCGTTAGTCGCACTCGCTTCGCCCAAGACAACGATGAGAACCGCGATAGCGAGAGGGCCATTGATATCCCTTCACTGCCGCGCGACGTCCCAACCCTGCACGCCGCTCAAGCGACCGACGAATCGGACCGCGTCCTCGCGCTCCAACTTCTCGACCGATACCGAAGGGAGGAAGACGAGGACAAGAAGCGTACCTGGGCACTCTGCTCCCTCTGCCTGCTGCCAGTGGGCGACACGTCACTGGCTCTGGAGTTGCTCTCGGATCCCGACATGTGGACGCCGGAGAAGGCAGTCATCCTTCTCGAGATGCGGGGTTGCTCGGCAGCGGTTCCACAGTTGGAGATGCTTGCCCGCGATGGCGGTCCGAACGGTGATTCGGCGGCGATGCGAGCCTTGGCGCGCCTCCATACTCCAGAGGCAGAGGCTGCCGTCGCTCGTCTTGAGCGCAAGTTGACCGATGGCAAGCGCTCGTTCCTCGACCTCTGGCGAGGCCGTAAACTGAACCCGCCACGCTGGTAGGCGCCAAACGTCGGAAGGGGAGGGTTGACGAAACGCGTGATTATCTGCCCTCCTACCTACCACCCCTCGTATTCCCCGCGGCACCTCCAACATCCATCGCTGGTGAGGCTGTCGCGGGCGCGCGGATCTCTTAAGGGGAGGCAAGAATCGACCTTCTAATGGGATGTCCGCGCGCGCCTAGTGATCTCGAGTCCTAGCGGAGTGAGAAAGTTCACCTGCGTGGTAATCCAAAGGTAACCGTTCACCGATTGTCGGGCAGGAGCGACGGCGGCTGAATGCGTAGGAGACGGGCCTGATAGGCGGCCGTGACGAACTCGAGGACGTTGCGGTTCTGCTGCCGCAAGGTGGCAATCGTCGTAAGGATGCGCTCGAC
>DASXVQ010000012.1:0-17363 GCA_036504155.1 Myxococcales bacterium | reverse complement strand
CATCATCGTGGCCCTCATCGCGATCGCCGCCATCGCCGTCATCACCATCTTCGGCCAGAACCTGCGCGCGCTGTTCGCCGCCTCCTCGAACGCCCTGGGCGGCGAGGAAGCCAACGCCAACGTCAGCAACGCCGGCAGCGCCGGCTCCAGCTTCTCCTCGAAGCGCAAGGCCATCCAGAACTTCGGCAGCAACGGCTCGGGCGAGGAGTAATCGTCGTCGCTTGAAGGCTGAACGGTTTCGAGAGCGGCGCCCTTCGCGGCGCCGCTTTCCTTTCTTGGCTCTCCGCTCCTCGCCGGCGGCCCCGACGCGCTGCGCGGTGGGCCACGCCCCTCCAGAAGTGCTGTAATGCGGCATCATCTTTCCGCCCGATCCTCAGGAGGGGCCATGCACCGAATCGCCTTCGCTCTGCTGTCCGCCGCGGCCGTGACCACCGCCGTCTGGGGCTGCTCGAAGGGCGGGCCCTCGGAAGGCACCGAAGGCGGCCCCTGCTACGGCAACAACACCTGCAACGCGGACCTGATCTGCCTGTCCGACCTCTGCGTCGACCCGACGTGGTCCGGGCCGGACGCGGCGACGTCGATCAGCGGCGACGGCGGCACGCTGCCCGACTCCAGCGACGGCGGCGCCGTCCACCACGGCGGTGACGCCGGGACGAAGGTCATGCTCGTCCTCGACAAGTCGGGCTCGATGAAGACGCTCGCCTCCTCCGACACCCAGTGGGGCTGCGCCAACGACGGCGCGGGCAACGGCTACAACCCGAACGGCGACTGCAAGTGGAACACGCTCAAGAGCCTGCTCTCGGGCGCCAACGGCTTCCTGGACCAGACCGCCGGCTCCGTGCGCCACGGCATGGTCATCTTCTCCGACCCGAACTCCGGCGACTCCTGCAGCCCGGGCGTGGTCGAGGTCGCCGTCGCCAGCACCGCCGGCGCCAACGTTGCGCAGATCAAGCAGAAGCTCGCCACCTACGTCCCCGTCGGCGGAACGCCGTCCTCGGCGACCCTGCGCGACCTCGTCAACGAGCCCTCGCTGCTGTCCGCGGAGCCGACCAACAACTACGTCCTGCTCGTCACCGACGGCCTGCCCAACTGCAACAGCTCGCTGTCCACCTGCACCGCCTGCACCAACGCCGGCGACCCCAGCAAGATGTGCGGCGACGTCCGCAACTGCCTCGACGACGTCGCGCTGGTGAGCGCGGTGAAGGCCCTCAAGGCCAAGGGCATCGACACCTTCGTGGTGGGCTTCGGCAGCGCCTTCGACAACGTGGACGCGCGCCGGGTCCTCGACGCGGCCGCCGAAGCCGGGGGCCAGGCGCTGGCCGGCCAGGCCACCAAGTTCTACGCGGCGACCAACGCCGCCGAGCTCCAGTCCGTCCTCGACCAGATCAAGGGCAAGCTCTAGTCGCCGGCGGCTACTCACTCCTTCATTCGATCGACCTGGCGCCTGGCTCCCGTTCGCCACGAGGCACCCGCGCGATCGGGACCCGTCCGTCGGCGGCTGCGCCTGCCAGGACCCGCCCCAAAGAAGTGCGCCCACCAAGGAGGGCGCCCCCGGTTCGGCAGCGCTGACCACCGGCACCTGGCCGAGACCCCACCCGGCACGGGATAGGCGAGCCTTGTCGCGCCAAGGTGGTGCAGGACGCCTCCAATCCGGGGAGCCTGCCCGGGCCGATGCCGGCCCCGCGCCCGTTCCTAACCTGTGCCTGCTCGCCGTACGGGCGAGCAAGCGAGCGTGGGGAAGACGACGTGCGCGATGCGCCATCCGCCGACGAGCTGAACGTCGACCCGGGCACGGACCGGAAGGCCGGGAAGATGCGGACGATCCGGGTCCGTCTCGCCTGCTCGACCGAGGCCGAGTTCGAGCGCCGGGTGCTCCCGCGTCTGTCGTCCGATGGGCTCTTCATCCCTACCCCGAGCCCGCCAACTCCCCATGAACGGGTGAACCTCAAGCTCGAGCTCCAGTCCGGGCGGGTCCTCACCGCCGAGGTCGAGGCGACACGCCCTGCCTCCTCAGGAGGCAAGGCCGGCTTCATCGCCCAGCTGGTGAAGCTCGCGCCGCCCCCGCCGCCTCCCCCGCCCCCCGAGCCCGAGCCCGAGCCGGATACGTGCGTCTACCACTACTCGAAGGGCGAGCTGCGCGCCGCGGCGTCCGGCGCGTGGACCGGCGGCCTGCGCCCCTTCGACCGCTTCGGGCGCTACCAACTGCTGATGCGCTTGGGCGCTGGCAGTGCGGCGGAGGTGTTCCTCGCGCGCGCCGCGCTCGCCGTGGGCGCGGAGCGGCTCGCGGTCCTCAAGGTCCTGCGCCCCCAGCGCGGTCCGGCCAGCCGGTATGCGTCGCTGTTCGTCAACGAGGCGCGCGTCGGGCTCACCCTGCAGCACCCCAACCTCGCCCAGATCTACGACTTCGGCGAGGCCCAGGGCCGCCCCTTCCTGGCCATGGAGTACATCGAAGGTGCGACCGTCGCCGACCTCTTGAGCGGGTTCACCCGCGCAGGCCACACCCCTCCGGTGCCGTTCGCGGTGCGAGTCGCCGTCTCCCTTTGCCGCGCGCTCGAGTACGTGCACGCCGTGCGCGACCTCGGGGGCCACTCGCTCAACCTCGTCCACCGCGACGTGCGCGCTGGGAACGTCCTCGTCTCCGAAACCGGAGAGATCAAGCTCCTGGACTTCGGGGTCGTCGCCTCCCGCCGAACCCCCTCCGGCTCCGCCGAGCCCGTGGGCCCGAGGGGCGCCATCTGCCCGGAGCAAGCGCGCGGAGGGGCTCCCGCCCCCTCCTGGGACGTGTACGCGCTCGGGACGCTGCTCGACCAACTGCTCACGCTGCGCCCGCCGGCGGCGCTCGATTCCGCCCTGGCCGCGCCGCTGCGGGCGCCGCCGTCCGCGTTCAACCCCGGGGTGCCCCCGGAGCTGGACCGCGCGGTGCTCGCGGCGACCGACCTCGCCCCGGACCGGCGCCCGCGCTCGGCGCGCGAGCTGCGCGCCCTTCTCGAGCAGGCCGGTGACGCCCTCCCCTCCCCGGACGTCGGCGCCTTGTGCCGCACGATGCAGGGCGCCCAGCTTGCCGCACGAAAGGCCGAGGTCGAGCGGCTCGTCGCCTCGGCGCGCCGCCACGAGGCGCCCAGGGTTGCGCTGGGCCGCGCCCTCCTGCGGCCGGTGCGGGCGCTCGGGCGCCGCCCGAAGGCGCTCGGGGCGGTGGCGGCCCTGCTCGTGTCCGCCGCGGTCGCGTCGGGGTGGGCGGTGGGGCAGACCCTCCGGGCAGAGCGCGAGGTGCGCGCCCTGCTCACCCAGGCCGACGAGCAGGTCGTCGCCGCGCGTCTGTTGGGCCAGGGCGGAGAAACGGCCCTGGGGAGCCTGCTGGCCGCCCGACGGCTGCGCCCCGGCGACGAACGCGTCGAGCAGCGCCTGCGGACCCTGGCGGACGCCCGGGTCCGGCTCGCCACCTCGGCCGAGCAGCGCGGCGACGCGGCCGAAGCCCTGGTCCACCTCGAGGGCGCGCTGCAGGCCGACCCGGAGCGCCCCGGTCTCGCCCGCCGGCTCCTCGAGGCGCGGGCGCGTCGCGCCGCGACCGCGACCGCGAGGTCCTCCCCATGACCGCCGCCCGCCAGGCCCCCGTCGGCTTCGCCCGCGCGGCGCGGCCGGAGCCCGGTTCGGGCCTGCCCGCGGTGAGGCAGCCTCGTCGGGCTGGCCCCTTTCCATGCAGGTGATTTGGCGGGCGCCCGTGGCCATTTGCCGCAGGCGCAGATGGTAGTGGCACAGGAGGAGCACACCATGCGAGGGAGCCGGCTGAGGGGGCTGCGGTGGGCCCTGCTGGCGCCGGCCATGGGCTGTGCCCCGCAGGTCGTTCCAGACCCTCCGCCTCTAGCCATCCGGGCCCCCGTCGCGCCTCAAGCCTCTCGGGTCCAGACGCCGGTCGACGAGTCGGCCCCCCCGCCCGCTGCGCCTGCCCCAGCCATTCCGCTCGGCCTGCGGCTTCGCGTGAGCCCTCCGGACGCGGCCCTGGAGATCAACGGCGAAGACCGAGGGGCGGTGTCGGGCGCGGCAGCCCGCGAGGCGCTGCGAACCCTCCCGGCGGGGGTCCACCGGATCGTCCTGCGGCGCAGCGGTCACGAGAGCTGGCGCGGCGAGGTCTCGGTCGGCGCGGTCTCGCAAACCCTGGAGGTGACTCTCACGAAGCTCGTCGACCCCGGGTCCGAAGGCGCGAGGTTCCATGGAGAGGTTGCTCCGACACTTCCGCCTCCAATGCGATGAGGCCTCGTTCCGTCGCCGGCTGGCAGGCTCGGCCGCGCGGGGCTTGTTCGTCACCTGCTCCGGGCGAGTCCCCCCGGTGGGAGCGATCTTGGAGATCAGCTTCGACCTCCCGGGGGGGAAGCGGCTGTCGGGACCGGGGCTGGTCACGTCCCACGTCAGCGAGGGCGACCGACGCGGCTATCGGGTTGCCGTGACGGACCTGCAAGCCGACTCCTGTCCCCAGTCCAGGAGCACGACGGCCTCGGCGCGGGCGCGCGCTGCCACCGCCGTCGAGCGCGGGATTGCGGTCACGGACACGGTCTCGGTGGCGTTGCTCGACGGCGCCCGGGCCCCGGCGGCCGTTCCCCTGCCGCTCCCCTTTACGGTCGATTCGGGGGAGTTCGCCGTGCCGGCGCCGCCCGACAACGCCGAGCTCCCGAGAGTCGACCTGGTCGACACGCCGGAGTCGAAAGCGTGGGCCGGGAGCCTGCAGCCGTTCGACCAGATGGGGGCCTACCGCCTGCTCGACCAGCTTGGCCGCGGGGGCATGGCGGAGGTCTTCCTGGCTCACGCCGTCCTCGGGGACGGCATCGAGAAGCTCGTCGCCCTGAAGATGGCCCTGCCCGAATTCGGCCCCGACACCGAGTTCGGCGCGCTCTTCCTCAACGAGGCGCGCGTCAGCGTCACTCTGGAGCACCCGAACCTGGTCCACGTCTTCGACGCGGGCGAATTTGCCGGCCGCCCGTACCTGGCCATGGAGTACCTCCAGGGCTGGTCCGTCACCCAGCTCCTCAACGCGCTGCGCAGGCGCCGGCAGTCGGCCCCCCCTGGACTCGCCGTGGCGGTGGGGATCGAGCTGTGCAAGGCGCTCGAGTACGTCCACGAGAAGCGCGACTGGGACGGGCGACCGCTGGGCCTGGTGCACCGCGACGTCAGCGGGGCCAACGTCCTCGTCACCGGGCTGGGCGAGGTCAAGTTGCTCGACTTCGGGGCGGCCGCCGCCGACTCCTTCGCCGAGTCTGCGAGCCTCGTCGTCGGCAAGCCCGGCTACATGGCTCCCGAGCAGGTGCTGGGCGCGGCCCCCTCCCCGAGCTGGGACATCTTCTCGCTGGGCGTGGTGCTGCACGAGATGCTGACGCTGGAGTCCCGCTTCGGATGCGTCGGCCCGCCCGCCGCGCCCTCGCAGCGCGTCCGGGGCCTCGACTCGGAGCTCGACCGGCTGGTGCGGGTCGCGACGAGCCCGGACCCGTACGAGCGCCCCCGCCCTCGCGAGCTTCGGCTGTGCCTCCAAGAGGCGCGAGCCCGCCTGCCCTTGTGTGACCTGGCGATTCTCGGCGCGGAGCTGCTCGGCAGCCGGCTGGTGGCGCAGCGGGCCAAGGTGGAGCGCCTGGTGGGAGAGGCCCGGCGCCGCACGCGTCCGCGGCGCAACAGCCGCAGCGGCCTACGGTCGCTGCGCTCGGTTCGCCGCCGATTTGCTTCGACGCGAACCTGGATTTGGATGGCCGGCCACTTGGCCGTCGTTCGTCTCGCGCTCGGCGCTTCGCTGCTGGCGCTCCTGGGCCCGGGACTCTGGTTCGTCCGTTCCTCGCGCATCGACGCGGCGTACCGCAGCCACCTCGCGCAGGCGGACCGGCAGATCGCTGCGGGCCGGCTGGCGGGTCCCGGCGAGGACACCGCCTTGGAGCTCCTGCTCGCCGCCCAGAAGCTGCGCCCGGACGACGACGGCGCCCGCCAGCGGCTGCGCACCTTGGCGGACGCGTTCCAGGATCTGGCGCTCCTGGCCGAGAGCCGCTCGTCACCGGCGGAGGCCGCGGTCCATCTGCAGGGCGCGCTTCGAGCCGATCCCTCGCGCGAGAGCCTTCGCCGCCGCCTGCGCGAGCTGGAGGAGCAGGTACGCAACCCGCGGACGAGGTGAACGATGACTGGTCGCTTCGTGGCCCTGGCCACCTTCGCCCTTGCCGCCCTCGCGTCCGCCCCGGGGCTGGCGACCGCCGCCTCGCTCTCGGTGCCCCGCGCCATCGTGCTCGGCCTGACCGATGCGGTCGACCTCACGCTCCAGGTGAGCGAGGCCGCCGGGGACGAGGCGCGCCCGCTGCGCCTGGCGGTCAACGTCGGCCGCTTCGAGGAGCCGGTGCGCGTGGGCGCCGGGGTCTACCGCGCGCTCTACCGGCCGCCGGCCACGCTCTTCCCCCAGGTGGCGCTCGTCGCCGTGTGGCGCGAGGGCGGCCTGGAGGCACCGGTCGAGGTCCTGCGCCTGCCGCTGACGGGCCGCACCCGGGTGCCGGTCGGGGCGCTTCCCGGCACGGAGCTGACGGTCCGCGTCGGCGACTACTCCTATGGCCCGGTCGTGGTCGGGCCCACGGGAGTCGAGCAGGTCCCCTTGGTCGTCCCTCCCGGGGTGCGCGAGGCGGAGGTCGTGGCCCGCAACCACCGCGGGCAGCTGTCGCGGCGGCGGATCCCCGTCGAGGTGCCGGACTACAGCCGGATGGTCGCCGTCACCGTGCCCCACGCGGTGCGCGCCGACGGCCGCAGCCAGGCCCGCGTGGAGGTGTTCTACGACTCCGCAGTCCCGATCGCGGCCGAGGACGTTCAGGTCGCGGCATCGGCCGGCACCGTGACCTTGGTGCAGGCCCGCTCCGGGCACTTCACCTACTCGTTCCTCCCGCCGCCCGCCCCGCAGACGAGCCTGGCCGAGCTGCTGGTCACCGCGCGCAACGACCCGGCCTCGCGCTGCGCGCTCGGAATCGAGCTGGTCCTGCCCAACCCCGCGCGCCTGGCGATCAGCGCTCCATCGGCACCGATCCCCGCCGACGGCCGGAGCGTCGTCCCGGTCGAGGTCCGGTTGCTCGACGCCGAGGGGCTGGGCTTGGCCGGCTTCGCGGTGCGCCTGGTCGCGAACGGGGCCGCCGTCCCTGTCGAGGATGCCGGCGAGGGCCTCTACCGCGCCACCCTCCGCGCGCCGCTGGCCATGCCGCTCTCGCGCGCCTTCGCGCTGGAGGCACGCTTGGAGGGCGGAGCCGAACCGCTCCTCGCCCGACACGAGGTCCGCCTCGTGCCCTCGGCGGTCCCAGCGTCGATCCGGGTGGTCGCCCGGCCCGCGCTGGTGCCTGCCGACGGGCGCGCCGGCCCGCGGTTCGCCTTCGAGGTGCGGGACAACTCCGACCGGCCGGTCCTCGGCGCGGCGCTGAGCGCGCGGCTGAGCCACGGCGAGATCGGCCCCGTCCGGGAGCTGGGCGGTGGAAGGTACGAGGTGAGCTTCCGCCCCCCGGCCGAGCCTCCACCGGGGGGCGAGCTGCAGCTGCGCGTCGCCGACCCGCAGGGCGCCCTGGAGCAGACCACCGCGGTGCCGGTCCGGCCGGACCCGGGCCGGCTGCTGCTGGGCTTGAGGGTGGGCTACTTCCACAGCCTGGCGACTCTGCACGGCCCGCGCGCCGGCCTCGGCGCGACCCTGCGGCTGGGCCCCGTCCTCGTCGAGCTGCTGGGCTCCGTCGCCGAGGCCCGGCAGCGGGTCCGGGGGGCAGGCTGGTCCAGCGAGTCCCGGGCGCTCTTCGTGCCCATCGTCCTGCGCGGTGCCTACGAGCTCTTCGCCAGCCCGGACTGGTCCGTCGTCGCCGGCGCCGGGGCGGTCGCCTCGTGGGCCCGCGTGTCCAACGACCTGGCGGGCAGCAGCAGCCGCGTGGGCTACGGGGCGACCGCGTTCGCCTCGGTTGCGAGGCAGCTCGGGCCCGGGCAGGCCTTCGTCGACCTCTCGTACCTCTGGGCTCCGGTCCGCGCGGCTTCCTTTGACCTTCAGAGCGGTGGGATCGGCCTCGAGGCCGGATACCGCGTCCGGGTGTTCTGATGAGACGCCCCTTGACCGTGGCCTTCGCCGCCCTGCTGCTGGGAGCGTGCCCGGAGGCGCCCCGCAGCACCCCCGCGCTGCTTGCCGTGGAGCCCGCTTCCGGCCCCAACGACGTGCGCGTGGAGCTCGAGGTGCGCGGCGACTTCGAGCCGGCGACCCGAGTGGACTTCGAGGGCGGGAGCACCAGCACGCTCGACGGCCGGTTCCAGGCCCGCTTGTTTTCCGGGAACGCCGGCGAGGGGATCGACCTCGAGGAGGTCGCGCTGGTCGGCAAGGGAACGTTGCGTGCGGTCGTTCCCGCCGGAGCGCCCGAACGGCGCTACTCGCTGCAGGTCCTGGATCCCCGCGGGCGCTCGGGGACCCTCGAGAAGGCTTACCGCGCCCTGTCCCCAGCCAACAGCGTCGCGCGCCTCCTCGTCGCCCCCATCTCCGCGCAGCTCGTCGGGGTTCCCTTCACGGTGACCGCCAGCGCCATCGACTCGACCGGCCGCGTGGTGGAAGGTTTCGAGGCCGAGGCCCGGCTCAGCGACGCGACCGGGACCCTGGCAGCCCAGGCCCCCCCTCGGTTCTCCGGAGGCAGGCTGACCGCGAGCGTCTCCGTGGACGCCCCCGCGGATTCGAACGTCCTCCTCGTCGAGGACTCGGAAGGGCGCTCCGCGGCCTCCCGCACCTTCGCGACCGCTCCGGCCCTGCCCGTCGCCCTGCGCGTTGCCAGCGCGCCCCCCTCGGTCCAGGCCGGCGCCTGTTCGGAGGAGTTCGTGCTGCGGCTCGAGGATGCGGGCGGCCGGCCCCCCGAGGTCCCCGTCGGTGCGACCGTCCAGCTCCGGGCGAGCCTGCCCGAGCTCGGTTTTTTCGTCGACGCCGCCTGCCGTCGACCGGTCGGGGAAGCGACCCTCTCCTCGGCCGGGGTTGCGACCTTCCACGCTCTCTCCTCGCGATCGGGCACGGGCCTGCTACGGCTGGCCGCGGAGGCGGTGCCCGCAGTGGAGCACCCGGTCGCCGTGCGCCCCGGTGCTGCGTCCGGCCTCGCCTTCCTGACGCCCTCGCAGCGAGTTCGGGTGGGCGGGTGCTCGCAGACGGTCGAGTTGGCCAGCGTCGGCGGCGACGGCCTTCCTGCCCCCGTCGCCGGCCACCTCCCCCTCCGGTTGGCCGCGCCGGCGGACCTCCTGCTCTTCGTGGACGCCGCGTGCTCGATCCCCTCGGGGTCGCTGTCTCTGGAGGCGGATGCCGCCGTGCGGACGCTCTACGTCTCCCCCCGCGCCGAAGGGCTGTTGGTCCTCGCAGCCCAGGCCCAAGGCCTGGGCGTCGCCTCCGAGGCCTTCCTCGCCGTTCCCTGAGGAGCGACTCATGTCAGCCGCCGGCCACACCCGCCTCGCTGCCCTCCTGCTTGCGACGACCGCGGGCTGCACGGACCAACTCCCGCCGCTGCAACTCGAGGGGGTGGTGCCCTCTTCCATGGTCGAAGGCACGGCCCAGCACCTGGTGGTGACCGGCCAGTTGCGGCCCTGGGTCCGCACCTCGTTCGACGAGCCGAAGGGCAGCGAGCTCGACGCCGAGTTCCGGGTGCACCTGGGTGAGCTCCGCCTCGGCGGGGCCCGCCTGACGGAGGCCGGCCTCGAGGCGGACCTCCCCGCGAATCTCGCTCCCGGCGTGTTCGACCTCACGGTCTCCGACCCCTGGGGGCGGTCGGCCACGCTGGCCGAGGCGTTCAAGGTCCTGCCCCGCCTCGAGGGGTTCGCGCGACCCAGCGCGCTCCAATTCGACCCCGTCGGGCCGCAGCGGGCGGGCGCCCCGTTCGAGGTGATCCTGCGCGCGCTGGACGCGGCCTCCTCGCCGCTCACGTCGTTCTCGGGGGTGGCTGCACTCGATGACACGACCGGCACCCTCGCCCCCCGGCGTGTCGCCGTGCTCGACGGTGTCTGGCGCGGCTACCTCGAGGTCCGGCAGGCGGTGGCCGTCGGCCGCCTGCACGCCGCCATCGATGCGATCGAGGGCTCCTCCAACGACTTCGCCGTCGGGCCCGGCGAGGCCGCCTTGCGCTTCCTCACTCCGGGGCTGGAGGTGCTCGCCGGCCAATGCTCGCAGGCTGCGACCGTGGCGCTGCTGGGAATGGACGGGCTGCCGGCACAACCGGAGCTCTCCGCGGACGTGAGCGTCGCGCTCGAGCCCGGCCTCGCGGAGGTCTTTGCCGACCCGCTTTGCACCGTCCCGCTCACCCACCCGGCGCTCGACCCGTCCGGCAGGCTCGTGATCTACGTCCGCGGCACCGTGGCCCTGCAACTCGCGCTTGCGGTGTCCAGCGCGTCCTACGGAAGCGACGCCCAGCCGCTGAGAATCCTGGCGGGTCCCCCGGCGCTGACGAGGTTCGTGACCCCGCCCCGAACGGCGGCCGCCGGGACCTGTTCCGCGCCGCTCGAAGTCCAGGTCGAGGATGCCTGGGGCAACCCGGTCGTCGATTCCCAAGGCCTCGGCATCGCGGTCGAGGTCGAACCTGGGGTCGGCCTGTTCTCCGAAACCGCCTGCCAGAAGCCCACCGACACCGCGGACCTGGCGTCTCTGGTCCAGCGGTCGCGCCTGCACTTCTCGGGGACCCGCGCCGGTACCTACACCGTGCGCGCGGCGGCGCCCGGCACGACGGCGGCGACTCAGCTCGCGACGGTGACTCCGGCCTCGCCCTCGGCACTGGCCTTCACGTCTCCTCCGATGACCCTCCCGGCGGGCGAGTGCTCGGGGCCGCTGGAGTTCGAGGTGCGCGACGCCTTCGGCAATCCGGCCCCGCTCCAATCCCCGGGTGCGGCCGCGCTCGCTGCCCTCCCCGGCGCTGGGCTCGACTTCTTCGTCGGCGCGGGCTGCCAAGCCCCCATCGCCTCCGTGCCCTTGGGGGCGGGACAAACCCGCGGCGCCTTCCGGTTGCGAGCGGTGCAGTCCGGGCCGGTTGCGCTCACCGCCCTGCTCGAGCCCCTACTCCCCGCCGAGCAGACCGAGGAGATCCGCGCGGGCGCTCCGGAACACTTGGCCTTCCTGAGCGCTCCCCGGTCGTTGACGGCCGGCGAGTGCTCCGCCGCGGTGGTGATCGCCGCGCGCGATCGTTACGGCAACCCGGCCAGCCTGGACTCGCCATTGCCGATCGACCTCGCCGCCGAGCCGGCCACGGGCTTCACCTTCTTCGAGGATTCCGGCTGCGCGGCTCCCTCGGCCACCGCCACCCTGCCGGTCGGCGATGCGAAGGTCGCCCTCTGGTTCATCGCCACCCAGGCCGGCGAGCCCGTGGTCATCGCGCGCGCCGCCAGCGGCCTGGAGGCCCGGCAAGCGCAGTGGATTGGCCCCTCGACGCCGGAGGAGCTGGCGTACGTCAGCCCCGCCCAGACCGTCATGGCCGGCGTGTGCTCGGCCCCGGTCGCCCTCCAGGTCCGCGACCGCTTCGGCAATCCTTCTCCAGTGGCCACCCCTTCGGTGATCACTCTGTCGGCAGCCCCTTCCGCGGGCTTCGCGCTGCTCGCGGACGCAAGCTGCACCACGCCGGCCGTCGACCACCTCGACCTCGCCCCCGGCGAGAGCGAGGCGCGCGTCTTCTTCTCCGGGACGCCCGCAGGCACGGTCGTCGTCACTGCGAAGCTCGCTGCACTGCCGGCAGCGCAGCAGGCCGAGACCGTCGCCCCTGGCGCGCCCGAGCAGCTGGCCTTCACCAGCCCGCCCCAGCGGCTCTTGGCGGGCACCTGCTCCGACCCAGCGCGGGTCGAGCTGCGCGATCGCTTCGGCAATCCGACCTCCCCCGGGCTCGCCGTCGATGGCTCCATTGCCGCCGCCCCGGCCGAGGGCTTCGGTTTCTTCTCCGATGCCTCCTGCTCGGCCCCCGCGCCCGGTTTCACGCTCGCGGCGGACCGCTCGGACTTCAGCTTCAAGCTGGTCGGGACGCGCTCCGGGAGCGCCACCTTGCGCGCTTCCGCGCCGGGAGTCGCCAGCGCGGAGCAACCGATCGTGGTCGACCCCGGCCCCACGACCCGGCTGGTGTTCGCCCCCATCCCCTCCCCACAGCGTGCCGACTACCCGTTCCCGGTGGCACTCGAGGCCCGTGACGATTGGGACAACCCGACGCCCGCTTTCACCGGCTCCGCGGCGCTCTCGCTGCTGCCCGCCGGTGGCGATGTCCGCTGCGTGGCGAGCTGTCTCGACCCGTCCACGACCACCGCCTTCGCCTCCGGGAGCTGGAGCGGGAGCGTGGGGGCCGGCGCCTTGGGCACGTGGCAACTCGAGGCCCAGGCAGGTGCCGCCTCCGGCACCTCCGCCACCTTCGAGGTCATCGGCAACGTGCTGGGACCCATCGCCCGCCTCGACGCCGTGCCCGCGGTCGTCCACAACTCGCGCACCGTCGTCTTCGACGCCTCGCGGTCGACCGACACGGGCTATCCGTCCGCCGCGTTGGTGTACAGCTGGGACCTCATCGGCACCGCGTCCGGGCCGCCCCCCTGGACCCCCTGGAGCGCGACCAGCAGCCGCTCGCAGTTCTTCGGCTCGGAGACCACCGTCGAGGCGCGGGTGGCGGTTCGCAACCCCGCCGGCGTGGTGGGCTACGCCCAGCGTCGCGTCCGCGTGGTCCCTTCCTCCGCGCTGTGCACGGTGAGCTCCAATACGGACGTCGACGATGGTGGAGGCTGCCTCGGAGGCGTCGGCCCCGACGGTCAGCTCTCGCTGCGTGAGGCGATCCGCTTCGCGGACAAGCACCCGGGAACGCAGGCGATCACCTTTTCGGGCCCCATGACCCTGGACTCGGGCGCCGCGTACCAGGTCTCGGTCCCCCTCCAGCTTTCGGCGCCCCCGGGCGTCCTCCTGCGCGGCGCGCGCTTCGACCTCACCGCGGGCGCGGCGGTGGTCCTGTCCGGCCTGGAGCTCTCGGGCGCGAGCGCCGGCATCGAGGTCGGCGCGGATGCTCGGCTGGAGTTGCTCGACAGCGTCCTGCACGACGGGCCGGCGATCCACGTGGTCGGGCAGGCGACCCTGCGCCGCGTGCAACTGCAGCGCTGCGCCGGGGCTTGCGTCCTGGTGGAGGGCGACTCCGCCCGGCTCGAGGTCGCTTTCTCGCGCATCCTCGACTCCGACATCGGCCTCCGACTGGAGGCCTGCCAGTCTTCGCCGGTGCTGATCGCCCAGAGCAGCGTGCTCGCGGGCCTGGCGCAGGCCGTCGCGGCGGGCCCGGCCTGCACCGGCGCGGCGCAGATACGTCACGCCACCTTCGACCAGAACGGCACCGGCCTGTCGCTCTCCGGCGGGACCGGACACGAGCTGCGCAACTGCATCTTCACCCGCCACGCCGTGCGCGCCGCGGACCTCGGGTCCGCGACCTTCGCCGCGCGCGATGGTCAGCTGCTGTTCAGCAACGCCGACGACGCCGCGCTGGCCGGCGACCCCGGCGCGCTGACGGTCGATCCCCTCTTCGTGGATGCCGACGGCCGGGATTACCGCTTGCAGGCGGAGAGCCCGGCCCGCGACTCGGCCCCCGACCTTTCCCTGGACCTGAACGGTCCCGCCCCCGGCAACTTCGACGGGAACGCGCCCGACCGGGGCGCAGAAGAGGACTGGTAGCCGGTGCGCCCCATCCGCCTTCGAAGGCCCTTCGCGGCCGCGGCTGCTGCCGTCGGCCTTCTCCTCGGGTGCCAGTGCGAGTCGTCCTCGCTCCCGAGGCCGACGGACGCCGGCCGGCTCCTGGGGATCGTCGCGACCTGCTCGCAGGTCGAGGGCGAGGTCAGCGTCCGGCGCGCCGGCGAGGCGTACTGGGAGGCGGCGCAGGTGGGCACGACCCTGCGCGGCGGCGACTGGTTGCGCACGGGCCGCGGCAGCTGGTCCCAGATTGCGCTCGTCCGCGGCCCCTCGGTGACCGTGGACGAGGGCACGGTCGTCGAGATCGGCCTGCTGGGGACCGGGAGCGAATCCCGGCCGCTCCTGGCGCTGGAGTCCGGCAGCGTCCGGGCTCGGCAGGAGGCGTCCCAGGCGGGCTCGGCTCCTCTCGCCTTCCGTACGCCCGACGGCCGGTTGGTCGACGTCGCGGCGCGCAACCCGGGCCAGGAGCCGGCGCTCTTCGAGGTCTCCGTCTCCGGCGGAGCGCTGCACGTCGTGCCCAGGCGCGGCTCGACCGTGGTCTCGGTGGGAGGCGCCCAACCCCAGGAGACGGCCGAAGGCTCAGCGGCCGAGCTCGCCCCCGAAGGGCTGCACATCGAGGCCCTCCCGGCCTTCCCCGAGAGCCGCAGCCCGGGGGTCGACGTGCGCCTGCCCTGCTTGCAGGGCCAGGCGGTCGCCTTGCTCTGGGCCCCGGTGGAGGCAGCCCGCGCGTACCGCGTCCAGGTCGCGCGCGACCTCTCCTTCCAGAGGCTGGTGGTCAACGAGGTCGTTCGCCCGCCCTCCTTCGAGCTCAAGCCGTCGGACCAGGCCAAGATGCTCGCCTGGAGGGTCGCCTCGGTGGACGCCAAGGGCCGCAGCAGCGACTTCGGCTTCGCCCGCCGCATCTTCTGCGAGGCGCCCGGTCAGCCGGACTACCTGCTCGGACCCGAGAACGGGGCCGTGTACGTCGCGGAGCGCAAGGCGGCGGTGCGGCTCTCGTGGAGGGAGGTGGAGCCGGGCGCCGGATACCACGTCGCGATCGCGCGAGGGCCGGACCTCGCGCGAGACGTGGTGCGGGCGGAGTCGACCCGGGAACGCGAGCTCGAGGTGAGCCTCGAGCCCGGAACCTACTTCTGGGGCGTCTACCTGGACTCCGAAGGCCTCACGCCGCTCTCCGAGGCGCCGCGCAAGCTCAAGGTGGTCGCCGGCGCGCCCCGCCTCAGGCTTCCGGACGTCATCAAGAGCTGGGGCGAGTGAGGCTGGGATGGTCGGGGCCCGTGGGCCTCGCCGTTCGGCATCGCGCAGGGGCGAGGCCCACTCGAGAAGTCGCCGCCAAGCCAGCCCGTGGCGGCCACTGCTCGGCTTGGCCCCAGTCCTCGGTGCCTGGGCCCCCCAGGTTCCCGCCGCCCCCTGGAAGGCTGCCTCGGCAGGCGGTCCCGCCCGACGAGGCAGTTCTATGGGCCCTGAGGGCGCCCATCTTCCCTGACGGGCTCAGGCAGGAGGGGGAAGGCGGTGGGGCAATACCGGGTGATCCGCAAGCTGGCGTCGGGCGGGATGGCCGAGATCTACCTCGGCAAGGTCGTGGGGGCCGCCGGTTTCGAGAAGCCGGTCGCCATCAAGCGCATGCGCCCGGCCCTCGCCGGAGAGCCGGAGGGCATCAGAGGCTTCCTGCAAGAGGCCAAGCTGTGCGCCCAGCTGGTCCATCCGAACGTGGTGCAGGTCCTCGACTACGGCACCGCGGGCGGGCTGCCCTACCTCGTCATGGAGCTCGTCGACGGACCCGACCTGGGCCGAGTGATCTGCGCGGCGCGCAAGGCCGGCGCGCCGATTGCCGCCGACGAGGCGGTCTACCTGGTTGCCGCCGTCGCCGACGCCTTGGGGTACGCCTGGGGCGCCAAGGGGGCGGGGGGCGAGCCTCTCCGCGTCGTGCACCGCGACGTCAACCCGATGAATGTCCTCCTGTCCCTCGAGGGCCACGTCAAGCTGATCGACTTCGGGGTGGCTCGCGCCGAGGGCCGGGAGCACACCCAGGTCGGACTCATCAAGGGCAAGCTCGGCTACATCGCTCCCGAGTTGGCCGCGGGCGGCGAACCGACCCACACCAGCGACGTCTTTCTGGCCGGAGCCATGCTCTGGGAGCTCCTGGCGGGCGAGCCACTGTTCCGCTCGCGGAACAACCCGGTCCAGGCCATCGGCGAGATGCTCGCCTACGACGACGCGAAGCTTCCGCGGCTTCCCAGCGGGGCGGCCGAGGTGCAGGCCGTGCTGCGCCGAGCGCTGGCCCGCGACCCCGCTGCCCGCTACGGGCAGGCGCGGGAAATGGCGGAGGCGCTGCGGGCGTTCCTCGCCAAGAGCGGCAACCCCGGCGGTCCGGAGCACCTGGCGGCACGAGTCCGCCGGCTCTTCCCCGACTGGGCGTCCGTCGATATCTCCGCCGAGGGGCGGCCGCTGCGCGACGACACCGCAGCCCGGACGTCGCCGACGCTCGCGCCCCGGGCCCTGCCCCCGCCCGGGGTTCGAGGCCCTCCGGAGGGCAGGGAGAACGCCTCGGCGCCCAAGCCTGCGCCGCAGGCGACGCGACGCAAGCGCCTCGGCGAGCTGCTCGTGGAGCGCGGGGCGATCACCGCCAGCCAGCTGCAGGCGATCCTCGCCCGGCAGAGGGCCGAGGGTGGCCGGCTCGGCGATTGGGCCATCGACCTCGACCTGGCTCCCGCCCACGAAGTGCTGGTCGCGCTCTCGGTGCAGCTCGAGGTGCCGTTCGTGACCGACGAGCGGCTCCTGGCGATCCATCCGCCCAAGGAGGTGATTGGCCGGTTCCCGGAGGAGACGGCGCTCCGGCTGCTGGCGCTGCCCCTGGCGTTCCGGGACGGCTGGGTCTACGTGGCGATGGCCGACCCCGCCGACCTCTCCAAGCGCGACGCGGTGAGCTTCGCCGTCGGCCAGCGCTTCCGGGCGGTGCTGGGCACCGAGTCGGGGATTCGGGAGGCCATCACGCGCGCCTACGCCGCCCCGGAGTCGGAGCCACAGTGGCGGAAGGCGCCCGCCGAGCCTCACCCGCTGCCGAGCTCGCGGATGTTCGACCTGGAGTCCGAGGCGCTGCGTCGCCGGGCCGCCGCCGCGGTCGCCCTGACGCAGCCAACCCCGCAGACGCCCTGGCCGGTGGCGTACATTCCGGCTGGAACCGCGTCCAACGGCCAGCAGCTCTTCATGGCAGTCCCCTTTGGCACGCTGCCTCGAGCGGGGCTTTCGCCGACGACTCACCTCACGCCCAACCCGGTCGCCCCACCGGCCTCGCCGAATTGCGCCGAGTCCGTCCCTCCTCTTGAAGAGCCCGTCTTCGAGGAGATCCAGCTCGCGACCGCGAACGCGGCGGAAAGAGGCAAGGGCTGACCAGGCTTTGGTCGCGTGGTGCGCAAGCCCTGGTCGCCGGGCCCCAGCTCCCCGCCAGATGAAAGACCAACCATTACGAATGGTTAAGCGACCATCCACGAAGAGGACTTGAGGCCCCGAAGCTAGAGGCCTGGTCGCACTCCTCTCACGACCAGGCTCGATACTGCACAGCTCAGAGAAAAGGTCTTGACGCGGCCAGAGGCGGTGGGCTAAAACGCCGCGCTGTTAATGGCTGTGCCCGGACAGCTTTCGGGCGGTCCGGTTGATACGCGGGAATAGCTCAGTGGTAGAGCATCGCCTTGCCAAGGCGAGG
>DASXVQ010000011.1:0-41215 GCA_036504155.1 Myxococcales bacterium | reverse complement strand
GGCGATCTCCTCAGCGACACGGGAACCGTGTCGCGCAGGAGGTGGAGTCGAGCAGAGTCGGGCTCCTCACCGGAGCCCCGGGTGCACTCGGACTCGATCCGTTCAGCCCTGCCGCGACGGGGAGGCGGGGGAGGGGCAGTGGAGGAACTCCTCCATATCCCCCGGCAGCTCCGCCTTCAGCTTCACCGCCCGCCGATCCTTGGGATGCGGAAACTCGATCTCCGCCGCGTGCAGCGCATGCCGCTGCAGCCGCAGCGCCTTCCAGTCCTCCTCGGTGAGCGCCTTCTCGGTGAAGCGCACGAAGATGCGCTCGTCCTTCCCGTAGATCTTGTCCCCGACGATGGGGAACCCCGCCGCCGACAGGTGCGCGCGGATCTGGTGCTGCCTCCCGGTCAAGGGCTCGCAGCGCACCAGCGCGAACCTCTCCCCGCCGATCTCGTGGCGGGCCAGCACCTCGAACCGGGTCATCGCCGACTTGCCGTTCGCCCGGTCGCCCACCACGCGGATGCGCACCGTCTCGCCGCCCACCGACAGGGGCAGGTCGACCTCGAAGCGGTCCTCCTCCGGCGCGCCCTCGGTGATGGCCAGGTACGCCTTGCGCACCCGCCCCGCCGCGAAGCTGAGCTTGAGCGCGCGCGTCCACTCCGGCCTGGTCCCGCACACCACCAGCCCGCTCGTCTCGCGGTCCAGCCGGTGCGCCGGGTCCGGCTTCTCCCCTTCCTTCGCCAGCGCCCGCGCCAGCGCCACCAGCGTCCCGGTGAAGTAGCGCGCGGTGGGGTGCATCGGCAGGCCCGAAGGCTTGTCCACCACCAGGAGCTCCTCGTCGCGGTAGACCACCGGCAGCTCGCGCGGCGTGTCCGGCTCCGGCTCGCGGCGCCGAACCATCGTCAGCACCATGCCCGGCGAGACGAGCGTCGAGGGCTTGAGCGGCCGGTCGGAGAGCTTGCCGGCCTTGATGATCTCCTGCGCCTTGGCCCGCGAGAGCCTGCGGATCTTCGCGCACAGGTAGCGGTCCACCCGCCAGCCGCGGTAGTTGGGCTCCACCACGAAGCGCACGGTGTACGTCGACGACGCCGCGGCGGCCTGCGCCGCCTCGTCCTCGGCAACCGCCCCTTCTTCCTCGGTGATTTCGCTCTCTGCCATCCTGCCCTCGGGCGCCGGCCACCTTAGCCCAGGTCTGCTAAGATTCGCGCCTCCCTCGGAGGTCGACATGAGCACCCCTGCCTCGCGACCGCTCGTCGCGCTCCTCGTCCTGCTCGCCGCGATGGCCGTCCCCCGCCCCGGGCAGGCCGCGCCGCTCAAGCTGGCCGTGGCCGAGCTCCACGCCCCCCAGAACCTGTCGGGCATCGCCGCCAAGCTCGCCCAGGACATCGTCGACGCCGCCACCCGCCAGCCGAACACCTCGGTCCTCGGGCCCTTCGACGTGGAGAAGAGCCTGGGGCCCGAGGCGCTCAAGAACCTCGAGGCCTGCTCCGGCGTCGCCTCCTGCGTCGCCCGCTGGGCCGCCCCCCTGGGCGTCGACCGCATCGTCGTCGGCACGCTCGACCGCAGCGAGGCCTCCTACCTGGTCAAGCTGTACCTGATCGACCTCCAGGCCCGGCAGGTCGTCTCCACCGTCGACCGCTCCATCCTCATCGCCTCGCGGCGCCTGCAGTCCGACGTCGCCGCCGCCATCCCCGCCCTGCTCGCCGGCAAGGCCGAGGCCAAGGGGCTCATCGCCATCGGCACCACCACCCCCAACGCCACGCTCTTCTTCGACGGCGAGATCGTCGGCAAGACGCCCTTCACCGTCGAGGCCAAGCCGGGCAAGCACACCGTCAAGATCACCAAGGAGGGCTTCCTGCCCGTCGAGCGGTTCGTCACCGTCGCCGAGGGCACCACCGAGAAGGTGATGCTCACCCTCATCGCCATCCCCGGCGCCAAGACGCTCGAGGACGACATCCCCGCCATCGCCAAGAAGGCCGACGAGGAGGCCGCCTCCTCCGGCGGCGGCCTCAGCGTCCCGGCGCTGACCTGGGTCGGCGGCGGGGTGGCCGTCGCCTCCCTCGCCGTCGCCATCGGCCTGGGCGTCGACGCCAGCAGCAAGGCCAGCGCGGCGGGCAGCGGGCCCGTCTACGCCATCACCCGCCAGGACGCCCTGGCCGGCAAGCGCAACGCCCTGCTCACCAACGTCTTCTGGGGCGTCGCCGCCGCCGGCGCGGCCACCGCGGTGCTGTCCGCGGTGCTCTGGCCCAAGGATGCGCCGCCCGCCGCCGACGGCTCGAAGAAGGACGAGGCGGCCCCCGCGCCCGCTCCCCAGGCGGCCATCGCGCCCCTGGAGGGCGGCGCCGCCTTCACGCTCTGCGGCTCGTTCTAGCCATGAGGACCCCGACCATGACCTCGCGAAACCTCTCCTTCGCCCTCGCGGTCCTCCTCGGCGCCGGCCTCGCCGGGGGATGCGACTTCAAGCCCGACCCCGAGACCGGCCGCTTCGTGTGCACCACCGACGCCGACTGCGGCGAGGGCTACCGGTGCGTCCCGCAGAAGGCCGACGCCGGCCACGCCGCGCTGTGCTTCAAGACCGAGGACATCTCCGCCGAGACCTGCAACGCCAAGGACGACGACCGCGACGGCCTGGCCGACAACGCCGTCGCCGAGGTCGGCACGGCCTGCACCACCGCCAATAAGGGCGAGTGCGCCCCGGGCCTCTTCGCCTGCGAGGGCGGCCTGCTCAAGTGCAACGGCATCGAGCCCGGCTCGGTCGCCGAGGCCTGCAACTCCAAGGACGACGACTGCGACGGCGTCACCGACGAGGGCTTCGACCTGCAGACCGACCCGCTCAACTGCGGCGCCTGCGGCCACGACTGCAGCGCGGCCGGCGCGCGGTGCGTGGGCGGCGAGTGCGTGGAGATCGACTGTGCCGACGGCCTGGACGACGACCTGAACGCCAAGACCGACTGCGACGACCCCGCCTGCGACCAGAAGGACTGCTCGGACACGGCGGGCGCCTGCGCCTGCCAGTCCGGCAAGGCCGTGGAGCTGCTCTGCGACGACGCCCTGGACAACAACGGCGACGGCACCACCGACTGCGCCGACGCCGCCTGCGACGCCAAGCCCTGCGGCGCGTTCGGCCTGACCTGCGCCGCGGCGAAGTGCGCCTGCCCCGGCGGTCCGGGGCCGGAGGCGAACTGCGCGGACGGCGTGGACGACGACTGCAACGGCAAGACCGACTGCGACGACGCGGCCTGCGCCGGGGCGGCCTGCGACCCGGGCGACGCCACCAAGAACTGCGGCAAGAACGTCTCCGGGCTGGACGCCTGCGTGACCCGCGAGGCCAACTGCTCCAACGGGCTCGACGACGACAAGGACGGCAAGAAGGACTGCGAGGACCCGGACTGCGACCAGAAGGACTGCTCGGCCGACGTGGGGGCCTGCCGGTGCCAGGCCGGCGTGAAGGTCGAGCTCTCCTGCGACGACGGCAAGGACGACGACGGCGACGGCGCCACGGACTGCGCGGACCCCGACTGCGGGGGGAAGTCCTGCGGCGCCTTCGGCAAGGTCTGCGCGGCGGCGGCCTGCGGCTGCCCCGGCGGCGCCGGACCGGAGCTGGCCTGCGCCGACGGCCTGGACAACGACTGCAACGGCGCGACCGACTGCGCCGACGCGGCCTGCGCCGGCGCCGCCTGTGGCGGCGCGGGCGAGGGCAAGAACTGCGGGACGATCGGCGCCGGCCCGCCGGCCTGCGTGGCGCGCGAGGCGATCTGCACCGACGCCCTGGACGACGACGGAGACGGCATGACCGACTGCGCCGATCCGGACTGCCTGGGCCTGGCCTGCGAGGCGGGCAAGAACTGCGGCAAGGTCGGGACGGGTCCGGTCGGGTGCGTGGCCAGGGAGGCCAACTGCGCGGACGCCTTGGACGACGATGGCGACGGCAAGACCGACTGCGCCGACCCCGACTGCCTGGGCCTGGCCTGCGGCTCCGGGAGGAGCTGCAGCGCGCTCGGCTGCGTGGAGAGCGCCTGCAACAACGGCGTCGACGACGACGGCAACGGCGCCACCGACTGCGCCGACCCGCAGTGCCTGGGCGCCGCCTGCGACGCGACCACCAACTGCGGCGTCTCCGGCACGAACCCGCCCGCCTGCGTCGCCCGCGAGGCCGTCTGCTCGGACGGCATCGACGACGACGGCGACGGCAAGACCGACTGCGCCGACGCCGATTGCCTGAACCTCGCCTGCGGCGCCGGCAAGAGCTGCAACGCGGCCAGCGCCTGCGTGGAGTCGGACTGCGCCAACGGCCTCGACGACGACGGCAACGGCGCGACCGACTGCGCCGACGCGGCCTGCGCCGGCAAGGTCTGCGCGACCGGGACCTGCACCGCGGGCGCCTGCACGCCCTGAGGCGCGCGCGCCGCGACTCGAACGATGTGACGGCGCCCCGGGACCCCAAGTCCCGGGGCGCTCGTCGGTCGGGGCGACGCCGCCGCTTGACTCGCCCCCACCCGGCGCGTGGGATGGCTCCGCACCGGTCCATCGGAGGAACCCCCGCCATGCCGCGCACGCTGCTCGTGCTCCTCTTCTCGGGCGCCTGTCTGGCCGCCGCCGGGTCTTGCTCGAAGCCCAACGGCACGCCGAGCTCGGGGGTGCCCGGCTTGACGTACCTGGACGAGATGACCGAGTCCGAGCGCGAAACCTTCTGCACCTGGTCCGTCGACAAGATGGGCGGCGGCGGCCGGCACCCCTGCGACTGGGGCACGGTGACCATCATGACGGTCGAGCAGTGCGAGGCGTTCGTCTGGCCGCACTGCACGGTGGCGCTCGAGGAGGCCTGCGCCGCCGCGCTCACCGGCGCCTGCGACCGCGGTGAGAACCCGCAGTGCACCGACTACCAGACCTGCGCCGACGCCCACCCGGGCAAGGCGCCGAGGTTCTACGGCGACGCCGGGGTCGACGACGGCAAGCGCTACTACCCGGACTACCGCCAGCTGCCCGAGGGCCAACCGGTGCCGCTGTCGCTGGTGGAGCGCTACTGCGTCTACTCGAAGGCGTGCGTCGGAGGGGCCGACGACCTGGCCGCGTGCGTGGCGGGCGTCGCGTTCGGCTACCCGGGCGTCCCGTCGTCGGAGCCCACGCTGAAGATGCAGATCGGCTGCGCGGCCGCGGTCTCCGACTGCGAGGGCTACGCGCGCTGCCGCAACCGCAACCACTCCTGGGCGTACTGCGCGAGGCACCCGGAGAACTCGTGCGACGGCGAGGTCAGCGTCTACTGCGAGGGAATCCCCAACAAGCCGGCCCTCTCGGCCACCGACTGCGCCTCCCTCGGCCAGAAGTGCGTCGACAACCTCTGCACGAGCCCGACCGGGGTCTGCACCGAGCCTGCCGGCACGACCTCCTGCAAGGACGGCGTCCTGCACACCTGCAACTCGGTCGGCCAGGACTTCTGGACGCCGTGCTCGGCCGAGGAGCCTTGCGGCGATCTGAGCGGAACCAGGCTGTGCCTCTCGAGCGGCGGGGAGTGCTCCTCCCTCGACCCGCCCCGGCGTTGCGGCGGGACCGCGGTGGTCGACTGCCGGGCGTACGGGACCGTCCACCGCGAGCTGCGCACCGACTGCGCGAAGGTGGAGGGGATGGGCTGCGGCGCGGTCCCGTCGGTCCGCTGCGCGCCGGCGGCTCCCGAGTGCGATCCGGCGACCGACCCGCAGTCCTGCGCCGGCACCGTGCTGTCCGGCTGCTGGGGCGGCAAGCACCGCAGCCTCGACTGCGCCACGCTGGGGTTCGCGACCTGCGCCGCGGTCGAGGGGACGTCGGCGTTCTGCCGGTGACCTCGGCCGGGCGGCGTCCTACGCGATCCGCCCGTACAGCTCCGCAATCCGCTCCGCCGCCCGCCCGTCCCACAGCTCCGGGACTCTCCCGCGCTTGCCCTCGCCGGCGAGGACGTGCCGCGCCGTCTCGATGATCCGCCGCGGCTCGCTGCCCACCAGCGTGTTGGTGCCCTCGTCCACGGTGATCGGCCGCTCGGTGTTCTCGCGCAGCGTCAGGCAGGGGATCCCCAGCGCCGTCGACTCCTCCTGCAGGCCGCCGGAGTCGGTGAGGATGAGCGCCGCGCCGCTGGTCAGCGACAGGAACTCCAGGTAGCCCAAGGGCTCGATCACCGTCAGCCCATGCGGGACGAGCCCCAGGCTGTCCATGCGCGCCCTCGTCCGCGGGTGCGCCGCCAGCACCACCGGCAGCTCCCGGGCGATCTCCTCCAGCGCGCCGAGGACGCGCGAGAGGATGGCCGGGTCGTCGACGTTCGCCGGGCGGTGCAGGGTGCACACCGCGTAGCGGCCGGTCAGGCCCATCTTCGCCGGCATCCGGAGCGAGCGGGCGACGTGGAGCGAGCCGTAGAGCGCGTCGATCATCACGTTGCCGACGCGGTGGATGCGCGCGGGCGCGACGCCCTCGCGGCGCAGGTTCTCGTCCGCGTCCGCCGAGGGGGTGAGCAGGTGGTCGGCGAGCCGGTCGACGACCAGGCGGTTGATCTCCTCGGGCATGGAGCGGTCGAAGCTGCGCAGCCCGGCCTCCACGTGCGAGACGCCGATGCGCAGCTTGGCGGCCGCCAGCGCGGCGGCGAGCGTGGAGTTGACGTCCCCCACCACCGAGACCAGGTCGGGCCGCTCGCCGATGAAGACCCGCTCCAGCTCCACCAGGGCCTTGGCGGTCTGCTCGGCGTGGGTGCCGCTGCCGACGCCGAGGTTCAGGTCCGGCGCGGGCAGCCCGAGGTCGCGGAAGAAGACCTCGCTCATCTTCTCGTCGTAGTGCTGGCCGGTGTGCACCACCCGCTGGCGCAGCTCTTTGCGCGACGCGACGGCCCGGAAGATGGGCGCGAGCTTCATGAAGTTGGGCCTGGCGCCCACCACGTGCAGGACGGTCCTCATGGGGCGCAACCTAGGCACCCGGGGCGGCCGAGGAATCCGCCAGGGAGGGTTCCCGCGGGGGCGGGCGGCTATACTGGGCCGCGCATGAGCACCCTCTGGGCCGTCCTCGCCGCCGCGCAGCTCGCCGCCCTCAACGGGGGGCAGCTGGCCGCGCCGCCGCCCGTGGAGCCGGTCCCCGATCGCACCTCCAAGCTGGGGGACGACGACGGGGATGCGCCGGCGCCCGCCCCCGCTCCCGCTCCCGCCCCGAAGGCCGCCTCGGAGTGGAGGGCCAGCGGCCAGCCCACCCCGGTGCCCCCGCCGATGCCGGTGCTGATGCCGCCGCTGCCGCTCCCCTCGGCGCTGGCGCTGCCCGCGCCCAAGCCCCCCAAGCCCGACCGCTTCGTGACCGTCGACGGCAAGGTCCACCTGGGCAAGGTCCTGCGCGAGATCGACGGGGGCTTCGAGTTCGAGGACGAGAAGGGCGCGCGCTACCCCATCGCGCTGGCCGCGGTGAAGGAGGCCGAGCACGGCGACGAGCGCTGGAAGGTGCCCGCCGCCGCGGTCCCGGAGATCGACGAGGAGGCCGCCCGCCAGGCGCTCACCCTGGCCTTCGACGTCTATGACCTCGAGCAGGAGCGCGCGCGGCTGACCTACGGCGAGAAGGCGCTGGTGACCGGCCTGGGCCTGGCGGCCTGCATCGTCGGCTTCGGCGCCCTGAAGGGCGACGTGGGCATGGCGGTGGGGATCGCCGGAGCGGTCGGGGCGGGAGGCGGGGGCGTCGCGCTGGGGATCACCGCCATCCGCAGCTGGCGCCTGTCCAAGCGCGCCGAGGAAGGCCGCGAGCAGCTCAAGGTCATGGGCCACCACCCCGTCAACGCGCGCGCCACCACCGTCCCGGTCGGCGCCGTGGCCATCGCCTTCTAGCGCGCGGCGCCCAGTGGAGGCAGGCCTCCGCGCCTGCACACTCTTCAGCTCTCTGGGGAGCCGCCGAAGCCCAGTGGAGGCAGGCCTCCGCGCCTGCACACTCTTCAGCTCTCTGGGGAGCCACCGAAGCCCAGTGGAGGCAGGCCTCCGCGCCTGCACACTCTTCAGCTCTCTGGGGAGCCGCCGAAGCCCAGTGGAGGCAGGCCTCCGCGCCTGCGCCTCGAGAGCAATAGGCTCACGCCGACCATCATCGCTCCACCCCACGCCCCGCCTGGCCCGCTCTGGCACCCGCAGCCGGCCGGCGGCGCCTGCCCCGCGGGGCCGGCATCCGCGAGCTCGCTGCCCTCGTCCGCGTCCGGCATCGGGGCCGCCCCGGCGTCGCGGCCCGGCGCGGGCTCGGCCGCGTCCGTCCTGCCGGCGTCGGGGATGGGCCGGCAGGCGCCGTTGCGGCACAGGCCGCCGGGGCAAGGCGTGAAGTCGGCCTCGATGGCGAGGTTGGCGCAGACCGGGCTGCCGGTGGAGCAGTTGAAGGTGCCCACCATGCAGCCGTCGCCGTAAGAGCAGGGCTCGCCCGAGGGGCAGGCCATGCACTCCCCGGCCTTGCAGGCCCCGCCGGGGCAGGAGGCGCCGTCCGCCTTCACCTTGAGGTTCGAGCAGGTCCCGTCGGAGCACAGGAGCATCCCGGACTGGCAGCCGTCGGCGGAGGTGCAGGCTCCGCTGTAGATGCAGCCGGCGTCGGCGGGCGCGGTCGCGGCGTCGGGCCGCGAGGTGGAGCCCGCGTCGGTCCTGGGCGGCGCTCCGGCGTCGGCCTTGGGGAGCGCACCGCCGTCGGGGCTGGTCAGGGCCTGGCACTGGCCGCCGAGGCAGCCGAAGTTGGTCGGGCAGGTCGCGCGGTCGTCGGTGAAGCCGTTGCAGTCGTCGTCGACGCCGTTGCAGGACTCGCTGCTGGGCGCCGGCGCGCTGCAGTTGACCCAGGCTCCCAGCACGCAGGTCTCGGTGCCCTGGCAGGCCAGCCTGTAGCAGTCGCGCGTCAGGCCCTCGTCGGTGGCGCCGTTGCAGTCGTTGTCCTTCTTGTCGCACTTCTCGGCGTTGCCGGGGAACACCTGCGGGTCGTTGTCGTTGCAGTCGTCGCCGCCGCTCGCGGTCGCGGCGTGCCCGTCCCCGTCCTTGTCGGTGGGGACCGGCGCGGTGGAGACGATCTGCACCCAGACCTCGGGGCCGAACGGGACGCCGTTGTGCACCAGGCCCCAGTACGCGCGGTAGGTCCCGGCGGTCGCGGGCGCCTTCATCGTCACCGACCAGATCTTGGTCTTGGTGGGGCCCACCGTCTCGCTCGCGCCGAGGTCGACGGCGGTGGGGGCGGTCATCAGGTCGCCGCGCAGGAACACGAACCGGTAGCCGCCGGCCTTGCTCCAGGTCGAGGTGCCGCCGTTCATGAAGGTCCAGGTCTTGGTGAAGGAGGCGCCGGCGACGAAGGCGGTGCCCTCGTCGATCGTCTCGGACATCAGCGAGGCGATGTCCACGTCCGCCGGGTCGACGACGATCTCCACCCAGATCGTCGCGCCGAAGGCGAAGCCGCCGCGGTCCATCCGCCAGTAGCCGCGGTAGATGCCGGGGACGAGCGGCGCGGTCATCGGCACCGACCAGGTCTTGGAGGCGTTGGGGCCGATCGACTCGGCGGCGCCGGGCCAGGTGCGCGGCAGCGCCCCGAAGGGCTCCTCCTGCTGCCAGGCCAGCGAGTAGCCGCCGGCTTTGGTCCACGGCGTCGCGCCGGTGTTCTTGAGCGTCCAGGTCTTGGTGAAGCTCTGGCCGGGCTTGAAGTGCGTGCCGTCGGGGATGGTCTCGGAGACGAAGAGCGAATCGTCGGGCGGGGACACGGCGCACACCCCGTCGCCGAAGCAGGTCTGCCCGGAGGTGCACGCGCCGCAGCTCCAGCCGCACCCGTCGGGGCCGCAGTCCTTGCCGTTGCAGCTGGGGACGCAGGCGCCCTCGCAGGCGGCGGACGGCAGCTGGCAGTAGTTGCCCTGGCCGACCCAGTACGACAGCGGGCCGCCGCAGCTGCCGGAGAAGGGGTCGTCCACGCCGTAGGTGGGGTCGACGACCTCGAAGTGCAGGTGCGGGCCGGTGGAGTTGCCGGAGCTGCCGGCGCGGCCGAGCACCTGGCCGCAGGTGACGGAGGCGCCCTTGGCGACCTGCAGGCTGCCGGCGTACAGGTGGCCGTAGATGGTGATCTTGCCGTCGGCGTGCTCGAGCTTGACGTAGTTGCCGTAGCCGCCGCCGCAGGTGTTGCCCCAGTAGCCGGTGCTGCAGCCGTCGTTGGTCTCGAGCACCGTGCCGGCGGCGGCCGCGACCACCGGGCGAACGTCGTAGGTGCCCTGGACGCCGAAGTCGGTGCCGACGTGGCCGTCGTACATCTCCGAGCCGCAGTTCCAGTCCCCGCCGTAGTGGTCGAAGTAGGCGGTGACGTAGCACTTGTTGCTGTCCAGGCACCGGGTGGGCATGTCGCAGCCGTTCAGCGGGAGCCGGAACGCGGTCGCCCGCGCGGCGGAGGGCACCGCGGCCAGGCAGGCGCAGGCCCAGGCGAGGGCGAGCGCCCGGCGCCGGAGGCGGAGGCGGGCGCTCATCGCGCACCTCCGTCGGCGGTGCGGCCCGACTGGCCGGTGGCGAGGTCGACGAACCAGCGCGCGCCGGAAGCGGTCCAGGTGAAGCGCTCGCGTTCGAAGCGGGTGCTCACCGCCTGCTCGGGAGGCGGGACGAAGGCCGGACCGACCGTCCCCAGGCCGCGGTTGGTCAGCTGGCGCTCGGCCTGGCCGTCGAGGCCCACGCGGAAGACCGACGAGAGCCCGGTGCGGGTGGAGACGAAGAGCAGAGTCTTGCCGTCGGGGGCGAAGGTCGGCGCGTTGTTGTAGCCGGGCCCGGCGACGACCTGGCGCGGCTTGGCGTCGCCGGAGAGCTCGAGCACGTCGATGGCGCTGCCGCCCGAGGGCAGGGGCCGCACCAGCGCCACGCGCGCGCCGGTGGGATCCATCCGCAGCTCGGGCGCGAGCCCGGAGGCCACCAGGGTCTTCGGCGTTCCTCCCTCGAGGCGGGTGAGCGCGCCGCGGCGGATGGCGAGGACCGATCCGTCCGGGGCGAAGGCGGCGGCGCCGACCCGGTCGGCCAGGCGCCGGCGCGAGCCGTGATCCACCAGCTCGAGCGTTCCCTCGACGGGCGGCGTGGTCTCGGCGCGGGCGGTGCGCACCAGCTCGAGGCGCCTGCCCTCGCGCTGGTCGAGGACGAGGCGGCGCTCTTCGGGGGCGGCGCTGGGGCTGGGCCCGCCGGTGAGCAGCGAGGCCATGAGCAGGACGAGGGCGTTCACGGGTGGGCTCCTGAGGATGCCCCATGGTACTGCGCCACCCCGGGGGTCCGAGAGCGGCGTCTTCGCGGGCCGGGCGGGCCAGCGGGTCCGGTCGCCGATCCCGATGGCCGACGAGGCCAGGTGCGGGCGGGCGGGCGGAACTCTATCCGTGCGCCGCGCAGGTCGAGGACCGTCATGGTGTCCGCGTCTCGCCGCGGGCGGTGTACCCTCGGCCCGAGCGGCTCCCGAAGAAAGGAACTCCAATGCCTCGCCTCCACCTCGTTCGCTTCCTCGGCGCGGGTCTGCCGTTGCTGGGAGTCGTGTTGGCGCTCGCCGGCTGCGTGGACGAGAAGAAGGTCCTCGGCGTCATCGAGCAGTGCCCGAAGGCGACCGCCCGGCTCGGCAACCCTTACAAGATCTCGCGGACCTGGAAGATCGGCTCGCCCGGCGTGGGGCAGGCTCCGGTCCCCGGCTGCACGCACAAGGCCCGCATCGAAGGGCCGCAGCGGACCTCCGAGCTGTGGTTCAACGAGAAGGACTCGGAAGCCTGCTTCCACCTGTACACGCCCACCGGCGAGACCCGGGACCTGGGCGGCGGCGCCTCGGAGCCCGTCATCGCCGTCACCGACCTGCGCACCTGCACCGATGGGCTGCAGTAGCGCCCGGGGCGACGCCGCTCACTCCGACGACCGCTCCGCGTCCACCTCCGCCACCGCCGGGCGGCTCCTGCGGTCCTTGCGCCAGGAGGCGAGGGCCGCGACGCCGAGGATGGAGACGATGACCGCCAGCGAGACCAGCGCCGGGATCTTGAAGAAGTCGGCGACCAGCATCTTGGTGCCCACGAAGACCAGCACCGCCGCCAGCCCGACCTTGAGGTAGGCGAAGCGCTCGACCAGGTCCGCCACCAGGAAGAAGAGGGAGCGCAGGCCGAGGATGGCGAAGATGTTCGAGGTGAAGACGAGGAACGGGTCGCGGGTGACCGCGAAGATGGCGGGGATGGAGTCCATCGCGAAGACCACGTCCGCCGCCTCGATCAGTACCAGCGTCAGGAACAGGGGCGTCGCGAGTCGCTTGCCGTTCTCCACGGTGAAGAAGTGCTCGCCGTGAAGCTTGGCGGTGGTGGGCACGAGGCGGCGCACCCAGTGGAGCAGGCGGCTGTCGCCGGGCTTCTCGACCTTGTTCCGCTCCAGGTACATCTTCACGCCGGTCGCCACCAGCAGCGCGCCGAAGGCGTAGATGAGCAAGTGGAAGCGCTCCAGCAGCGCCGCCCCGGCGAAGATCATCCCCGCGCGCATCGCCAGCGCTCCGAGGATTCCCCAGAAGAGCACCCGGTGCTGGTAGACGGCCGGGATGCCGAGCGCGCCGAAGATCACGACGAAGAGGAAGATGTTGTCGAGCGAGAGCGACTTCTCGATCAGGTAGCCGGTGAGGAACTCCACCCCGACCTGGCTCCCGTACTGCCACCAGAGCCCGGCGTTGAAGACCAGGGCCAGGGAGATCCACGCGAGGCTCCAGCCCAGCGCCTCCTTGAAGCGCACTGCGTGGGCCTTGCGGTGGAAGACGCCCAGGTCGAGGGCCAGCATCGCCGCCACGAAGGCGAGGAAGCCGAACCAGAGAAGCGGGCTGCCGATGGTCGAGGTCATCGCGTCGGGCTCCTGGAATCCGTGAGGTCGGGCTTCAGGAGGCGGTGGCCCAAGGGCGTGAGACGCCCCAGAACGGACGGCTGCCGCGGTCGTGTGCCCGGTCGGCGACCCGCGAGGCGCGTTCCAGCGCGTCGAAGACGGCGGCGCCCAGGTCGCTGCTCGAGGACTCGATGAGGCGTCCCGAGAGTCCGGGGCCGGAGAGCTTCACCCGGCAGCGCTTGTCGTCGCCGCCCTTGGGGCCGTTGACGTCCTCGAGCCAGACCTGGACTCGCGCGACCTGGTCCGACTGCCGCCCCAGCGAGAAGCGGGCGCGCCGCTCGACGAACTCGCGAAGCCCGGCGGTGAGCTCGATGCCCTTGCTGCGAATCTCGACCCTCATGACTGCCTCCTTGGAACGTCGGGTGAACGCCCAGAAGAATGCGCAGGCCGGTCATGTTGTTCCGTACGAAAATTCAGGCGATTGATGTAGGTCCTGACGACACCAGGAAAGGGCGCCCATGGAATGGCTGAACTACCACCACCTCCTCTACTTCTGGATGGTCGCCAAGGAGGGCGGGCTGGCGCCGGCGGCGAAGGTGCTGCACCTGACCCACCCCACGCTCCACGCGCAGGTCCGGGCCCTGGAGGATCGGCTGGGCGAGAAGCTGCTGGAGAAGAAGGGCCGCAAGCTGGAGCTGACCGAGATGGGCCGGCTGGTCTTCGGCTACGCGGAGGAGATCTTCGGGCTGGGCCGCGAGATGCTCGACGCGGTGAAGGACCGGCCCACCGGGCGGCCGACGCGGCTGCAGGTGGGCGTCGTCGACGTGCTGCCCAAGACGATCGTCCGGCACCTCTTGGACCCGGCGCTCAAGCTGGGCGAGCCGGTGCGGCTGGTGTGCACCGAGGACAAGGCGGACCGGCTGCTGGCGGCGCTGGCCCTGCACGAGCTGGACGTGGTGCTCTCCGACGCGCCGCTGGGACCGGGCGCCACGGTGCGCGCCTACAGCCATCTGCTGGGCGAGTGCGGCGTGACCTTCTTCGCGACGAAGGCGCTCGCCGCCAGGCTCAAGGGGCGCTTCCCGGCGTCCCTCGACGGGGCGCCGATGCTGCTGCCGGGGGAAGGCACGGCGCTGCGCCGGGACCTGGAGTCGTGGTTCGAGGCGAAGAAGATCCGCCCGGCGGTCGCCGCCGAGTTCGCCGACAGCGCGCTGGCGACGGCCTTCGGCCAGGACGGGCTGGGAGTCTTCGCGGCGCCCTCCGCGGTGGAGGAGGCCATCGAGCGCCAGCACGACGTCGAGGTGGTCGGCCGCGAGCCTGGGCTGGTGCAGCGCTTCTACGCGCTCTCGGTGGAGCGCCGGCTGCAGCACCCGGCGGTGGTGGCGATCCTCGAGGCCGCGCGCAGCGAGCTGTTCGCGAAGGGGTAGCGCAACCCGGCGTCTACTCCAGCCCGTACTTCTTGAGCCGGTAGTAGAGCGTGGAGCGGTTGACGCCCAGCTCGCGCGCGACGTCGCTCTTGCGGCCGCGGTGCTTCTCGATGGCCTCGACCAGCTTGCGCCGCTCCAGGTCCTCCAGCGCGTCGGAGAGGTTGGCGCCGGCCTGCGGCAGCTGCGTGCGGCGGATGCCGAAGTCGAGGTCGCCGTCCTGCACCTGAGAGGTCTTGCACAGGATGATGGCCCGCTCGGTCACGTTCTCGAGCTCGCGCACGTTGCCCGGCCAGCCGTAGCCCTCGAGCTTCTGCACCGCCTCGGGGGTCAGCCCGGAGACCTTCTTGCCGCAGCGCTTGGCGAAGCGGGCGACGAAGTGCTTCGCCAGGGTCGCGATGTCCTCGACCCGCTCCCGCAGCGGCGGCACGGTGACCGGGAAGACGTTGAGCCGGTAGTAGAGGTCCTCGCGGAACAGGCCGTCCGACATCAGGTTCTCGAGGTCGCGGTTGGTGGCGGACAGGACGCGCACGTCCACGCTCAGCGTCTCGGTGCCGCCCACGCGCTCGAACTCGCGCTCCTGCAGGACCCGCAGGAGCTTGACCTGGATCTCCGGGGTCAGGTCGCCGACCTCGTCCAGGAAGAGCGTCCCGCCGTCGGCCAGCTCGAAGCGGCCGAGCCTTCGCGCCAACGCGCCGGTGAAGGAGCCCTTCTCGTGGCCGAACAGCTCGCTCTCGAGCACGCCCGGGGCGAGCGCCGCGCAGTTGACGCGCACGAACGCCTTGCCGGCGCGCGGGCTGGCGTGGTGGATGGCCCGGGCGATGAGCTCCTTGCCGACGCCGCTCTCGCCGCGGATGAGCACGGTGGACGGGGTGGGGGCGACCTGCTGCACCGTCTCCAGCACCCGCTGCAGCACCTTGGCCCGCCCGACGATCTCCCCGAAGTTGTAGGCCTCGTCCGCCTCGTGCTGCAGCACCGCGTTCTGCGCCTGCAGCATCTCGAGCAGGCGCCCGTTCTCGCGCAGCAGGTGGAAGCGCTCGACGGCGCCGCGGATGGCGTGGCCCAGGTCCTCGGTGTTCCACGGCTTGGCGATGTAGCGGTAGGCGAGCCCGCGGTTGAGCGCCTCGGTGAGCACCGGCAGGTCGGCGTACGCGGTCAGCAGGATGTTCGCCGTGTCCTTGCGCAGCTCGCGCGCGGCCTCGAGCAGCTGCAGGCCGGTCATGCCCGGCATGCGCTGGTCGGAGACGATGCAGGCGACGTCCTCCTTCTCGAGGATCTCCAGCGCCTCCGGGCCCCCGGTGGCGAACAGCAGCGGGTGCACCTTGCGGAAGTTGAAGCGGACGATGTCGAGGTTGTCCTGCTCGTCGTCCACCACGAGCACGGGGTAGCGCGCCAGATCGATCTCCAGAGGCATGGCGGGATGATAGCGCCTCGGCTGGAGGCCCGGTGGGGGCGGCCCGCGGCTGCGGCAACCGCGCAGATCTCGAGCCACTAGCCTCGAACAATGAGGCCAAGGTCCGGCGCGACTTCCGGCTCCCCAGCGCTGGCCGAATGGGTCGCCGGCCTTCTGCCGAGCCTGATAGCTTGCCCGCCATGACGACGACCCCAGCCCACCTCTTCAAGACCGCCCGCCGGCAGATGCGGAAGATCCGCCACCGCGGGCCGCAGAACGAGACCGAGCGACGCCTGCTCGCCTCCGCCGACCAGCAGCGCGAGCAGGGGTTGGGTTGGCGTTACGACGGGTTCAAGGACTGGACGACGGCCAAGCTGTTCGAGGAGCTGACGCGCCAGGGCGTGACGGCGGACGAGAAGGGCTTCGTCGAGGCGGCGAAGGCGGCGGGTTCGCCCACCGCGCTCGGCGAGGCCTGGACCGCGGTCTCGACGGGGCAGGGCAAGTGGCGCGACTACGCGGCCCTGGCCGCCCGCGAGCTGTGGCGCAGGCTGCTGGCCGACTCGCGAGCGCCCGAGGTCGTCGCCGACGCCGTCGACGAGCTGCTGGAGGAGGCCGAGGTCAAGCCGCCGCGCGCGGCGCTGTGGCTCGCCGCGGCGCGGCGCCTGGTCGCGGCCTGCGTCGTCGACGGCACGCCCGACCGCGAGCACTTCGCGAAGGTGGCCCGGGAGTCGGGCGCGGACCTCGTGGGGTGGATGGTCGAGATGCCGGCCTCGCTGCTCGGCACCGCCGACGAGGCCGAGGCCCCCGGGCTGTGCCAGGCGTTCGCGGGCCTGGGCGACGAGAAGGTGCTGCGCGCCGAGCGCGCGGAGATCCTGGCGCGGCTGGGCAAGGGCGACGAGGCCAGGAGCGAGATCCGCGCGCTGCTGCAGGCGCACGCCGACGACCCGGTGGTGCTGCTCAAGGCCGGCGCCGTGCACGAGGCGCTGGGCGACGTGCCCGCCTCGCAGGAGTACTTCCGGCGCTACGAGGACGCGGTGCGCGCCCCGGCCCACGCCGCCTCGCGCGTGGCGGCGAGCAAGGCGGGGCTCGCGCTGCCCGCGCCCAAGCTCGGGCCGAACGACCGGTGCCCGTGCGGCAGCGGCAAGAAGTACAAGCGCTGCCACGGGCTCGCCAGCTGACGCGCCGCCTTCCGGACGCCGTCAGCCGGCCAGCCATGAGCCGGCCCACGAGATCAAGCGGCTTTCCTCTGCGGCGCGCGAGTCGCTATCGGTGGGGCTGGCTTTCGCGCGTCGAGCCGGTGCTAAGCTGAAATCGATCCCCGGGAGGGGCCGATGTCGTTCGTGGAGTTGCTCTCTGGCGGTGAGTGCGAGTGGCCCGGGCGGCGCGCCGCCAGCCCGGCCCGCTTCACCTTCCGCGTGCGCGACTTCGAGCGCGTCGAGACCCTGCTCGAGCACATGTTCGTGGAGTTGACCGTGCGCCCGCTGCGCGCCGGCGGCATGGCCTTCTGCCTGGACGTGCCCGACCGCGACCTGGGCACCTGGTCCATCCCGCTGCGCGAGGGCGACCGCATCAAGCTGGCGCGCGGCAGCGGCGAGTGCACCGCGCGCATCGTCAACGAGCGCGCGACCCGGTCCATCGACCTCGCGCCGTACTGCGACGGCCTGCGCCACGACTGGGGCGGGAAGGTCGCCGCGGCGTTCGCCGACCTGGCCTGCGGCAAGGCGCGCGAGGCGGCGCAGGCGCTGGAGCCGATCGCGGCCAAGGAAGGCGCGGTCCCGGCGGCGCACCACCTCCTGGGCCGCTGCTACCGCGCGCTGGGCCGGCTGCCGGAAGCGGTCGAGTGCTACCGCCTGGCCGTGCGCGCGAGCGCCGACGAGTCCGGCAAGCTCAAGCCCTGGGCCGCGGCGCCGCTGTCGGACATGGGCGTCGCCTACAAGCGGCAGGGCGACGCCGCGCGCGCCATCCACTGCTTCCTGCACTCGCTGCACCTGCGGCCGAACCACCCCGAGGCGCTGCTGAGCTTCTTCTCGCTGATGGCGGTGGAGGAAGGCTACGTGCTGTTCGGCGCGGCGCGGGTGCTGGCCATGGGCTGCCAGGAGGAGCTGGTCGACGAGTTCCTCGACAGCTACGCCCTGGTGTCGGGGCGGGAGATCGCCACCCTGCGCGCCGAGGCGCTCAGGCTGTCCGCGAAGGTCGACCTGGCCAAGTGGCCGCTGCAGCGCGCGGTGTTCGAGAAGCTGGCGGCGTTCGAGCGCGGGCTGGACTCGGGCAAGGCCGTGAGCGCCGCCGCGGCGGTGATGCGCGCCGGGCGCTGGGGGCCGGGCGGCGCGAGCGCGTAGCCGCTCGCGGCGCCAGCGGCGGCTGGCCGCCTCCTCGCCCCGGCTCACCGGGTCGCCACGTCCTTCGCGTTCACCGGCAGCTCCACCGTGAACGTGGCGCCCTCTCCCGGCGTGCTCGCCACCGAGATGGTCCCGCCGTGCGCCTCCACGACCTGCCGCGCAATCCACAGGCCCAGGCCCAGCCCGCCGAAGTGCCGCGACGACACCGCCCTCTCGAAGCGGGCGAAGATCCGCGCCTGGTCTTCCGGCGCGATGCCGATGCCGCGGTCGCGCACCTGGAGCCGCGCCCGGTCCTGCACATTGGTCAGGTTGAGGTCGATGGGCTTGCCGCAGCCGTACTTCATGGCGTTGGTCAGCAGGTTCACCACCACCTGCTCCACGCGCAGCCGATCCCACCGCCCGACCACGGGCGCCGGCGCGACGACCCGCACCTCGCAGTCGGCGCGGCCCAGCTCGTCGGCCAGCCCGGCGACGCGCTCGCGCGCCACCTCCGCCAGGTCCAGCTCCTGCACCTCCAGCCGCAGCCGCCCGGCGGTGATCCTCGAGACGTCGAGCAGTTCGTCCACCAGCGAGACCAGCCGATCGCACTGGCGGGCCACCTTCGCCACCCGCGGCTCCAGCGGCTGCTTCTTCGTCTCGCCCGAAAGGCAGCGCACCTGCAGCTGTAGCGCGGTGAGCGGCGTCTTCAGCTCGTGGCCGGCGATGGACAGGAAGCTGTCGCGCACGTTCACCGACTCGGTGGCCTGGCGGTAGAGGTGGGCGTTCTCCAGGGAGAGCGCGGCGCGGCCGGCGAGGTCCTCGAGCAGCGCCTGGTCGTCGCAGGTGAACGGCCGCGACGGCGAAGGCCTCCAGACCGCGAGCCCGCCGAAGGGCCTTCCCTGGGCCAAGAGCGGCGAGACGAGCAGGTCGCCCGCGGGGACGGCGTGCAGGAAGGTGCAGCATTCGCGCAGCGCCTCGGCGGAGAGCGCGTCGGTGCCCAGCTCGGACCAGGGCTGGTCCATCGCCGCCAGGCCGACCTCGCGCAGCGCCTGGACCGCGGCCGGCAGCACCCCGGCGTCGGCGCCGCCCAGCGCGATGGGCAGCGCCTGGCCGGTGCCTTGGGGATCGGCCAGCAGCACCGCGGCCTCTCCGGAGAGGGCGCGCGCGGCGGTCTCGGCGACGGCGTCGAGCACGCGCGGCACGTCCAGGTGCGCCTCGGCGAACACCTGCGAGGCGTCGGCCAGCAGCCGCAGCCGCGTCGCCGCGCGGCGGATCTCCTCCTCGGCCACCCGCGCGTTGCGGAACAGGCGGGCGTTGTCCACCGCCAGCGCCGCGCGCCGGGCGATCTCCTCGGCGAAGCGCAGGTCCGCGTCGTTGTACGGCGGCTGCCCCGGGCCGCGCGCGAAGGTCAACGCGCCCAGCGTCCGCTCGCGCGCCACCAGCGGGGCGACGATGAACGAGGCGTGGCCCATCTCCCGCGCCAGCGCGACCGGGCGCTGCTGTCTCGCCGCCTCCTCCAGCGCCGGGACGGGCACGTGCGAGACCAGCTGCGAGCGCCCGGTGCGCAGCGCGAGCCAGATGCCCGAGGGCCGCGCCCCGTCGGGGGCGAACTGCGAGTACTCCGAGGCCAGCGGCGCCTTGGCCGGGTCGGAGTGCTGCACGGCCAGCCGCTTCACCCGGCCGCCGTCGTCCAGGTAGTCCACCACCGTCCACTCGGCGAAGCGGCCCAGCGCCAGGCGCGCCACGCCCGTGACCGTGGTCTTCCACTCCAGCGAGCGCGACAGGAGGACCCCGGCGTCGGCCAGCAGCTGCAGCCGCCAGCCGGCCTCGTCCGACGCAAGGCTGTCGCCTAGGCGCTCCTCGCTTTGAGGGAGCGCCGGCTCCTCGGTGGCCGCGATCATTTCGTTTCCCACCTGCCTTCTGTTCGCCGGCGAAGGTAGGCCGCTCCGCCGCGAGTGCCCAGCGTTCCGGGTCTTGGGACACAGTCACTGCTCAGTGCTCGACAGAGGCGGGAATGCCCCGGACGGTCGTCCGTGTTGGCTTCGAAGGCGATGGCCGGGACGGCGGTCCCGACACGCGACGATGGCCCCAATCCATACGCAGACAGGTCGCGGGCGATGGGCGCGACGATCGTCGTGGAGGGCGACTTGCCGGACCAGGACGTGGACGCCATCGACCACGCGCGAGTCCTGATGCAAGCGGCCCCTCGCTCTTCCTTTTCCGAATGAACAGCCGTGCCCCCGCCCGGCACGCGAGGCCAGACCCTGTCGGACCCGACCCGTACAATGGGCTCATGGACCAAGGCTGCGGGAGCCCGGCATGGCGCCCTTGCGAGATCTCCTCGTCGTCGTCCCTCACAGCGGTCTCGCCGTGCCGGCGGAGCTGTCCCTGGAGAGCCTCTCCGAGCGCCTGAACGAGCTGGCGCGCAACGTGGACTGGCACACCGACGCGCTCTACGACTTCCGCGACCTGCTCGACAACCGGCACCTCGCCTTCCCGTACCTGAGCCTGCTGCTGGAGGCGAATCGGCACCCGGAGCTGCTCGACGACTGCGTGCCGCTCAAGGACGTCTTCGGCGAGCCCGTCTACCGCCCCGGGTGCGAGCCGGCCGAGGGGCTGCGGCGGCTGCTCGTCCAGAAGTACCTGGTCGCCTTCCACAAGGAGATCGAGGCCGCGATCCTCACCGGCGCGGAGTTCCTGCTCGACGGGCACAGCGCGGTCGAGGGCAAGGGCATCGCCGCCAACCAGATCGAGCTGATGAACTACCAGTCCTCGTGGCTGGACCCCGAGCCCAAGCGCTTCTCGCCCAACGCCTACGTCGAGACCTACGCCGAGGAGCTGCAGCGCCGCCTCCCCGAGGTGCGGGTGACCATCAACGCCTCGGACTACGCGAGCGTCTACGGGCACGTCTGCGCCGAGCACTCGGTGGACGCCTTCGCCCGGACCGGCCGGCGCGTCCCGGCCGTCCTCCAGGAGACCTGCGAGCGGCTCTACCGGGAACCCGGGAAGGCGCCCGACGTCTACGCGCTCAACCGCCTGCGACGCGTCTTCGCCGAGTCGCTCCAGGCGACCATCCAGCGGGTCCGCTCGCTGGGGGTCATCGAGAAGGTCATCCCGCTGCACAGCCTGCGGCAGACCTTCGACTTCGACTGCGGCGCCAAGGCCCTCCAGGTCCTGCTGGCCTATTACGGCGTCGAGCTCCGGGAGGACCAGTTGCTCGCCGAGCTGGAGGCGGACAAGAAGGACGGCGTGCTCCCCGAGAGCATGGTCGCCGTCGCCCGCAGTCACGGCTTCGAGGTCGGCTCGGGCCTGGACTGGACGCTGGAGGACATCAAGCGCCCGGTGAGCGAGGGCCACCCGGTCATCGTGCTCCTGCAGGCCTGGGCGGACCGGCACCTGTCGCTCGAGGACTGGGCGGCGAACTACGACGACGGGCACTACGCCATCGTCACCGGCTACGACAAGGACGTGCTGCTCTTCGAGGATCCGGCGTCCTTCCACCGGACCTGGCTCGAGGCCGACGAGTTCCTGGCGCGCTGGCACGACCGGCACCCGCGGACCGGCGAGCGGCTGAAGCACTGGGCCCTGGTGCTGCGCGGAAGGTCGCCGGTGGAGCGGGTGATGGAGCACATGAAGTGAGGCCGCGGCCCCGGTCCGAGCCTTGGGCCGAATCTCCCGATGGACGTGGACGACCCCGCGCGCGGCGAGACGACGCCCGCCGGTCCGGGCGAGCCGGGCGTCGAGGCGCTCCGCCCGCGCCAGGCGGTGGCCGCCAGGATCTGCTCAGGAGGCGGGCAGCGTCGCCGTGACCGCGCTCGAGTTCTGCCCGTTGAAGTCCTTGAGCCAGACCTTCAACTGGTAGCTCCCGCTCGAGGACGCGGTGATGGGCAGGCTGAACGGGAGCACGCCCTGCGTGTAGCCGTAGGCATAGGACACGTCGAAGCGCACCAGCGGCAAGGCCTGCCCCGAGGGGTCGGTCACCTGGGCGAACAGGAAGAACAGGTCGGCGTTGGGCGCGAAGAAGGTCACCTGCCCGCTGACCGTGGTCGTGGCGCCGACGGCGAGGCTCGCGGGGGTGCAGACGAGGTCGCTCGCCTGCGGCAGGTATCCGAAATCCCCGCGCGGCGCGCCCGAGCAGGAGGCCCCGAGCGCGGCGACCGCCAAAGCCAACGCCAAGCCGATCCGAGACGGTCGCACCAGAGCCCTCGCTTGCCTGACCTGGGCTCAAGGTAGGCATCGGGGGCAGATTCGGTGGCCCGGAAGGCGCATTGACGGCCGTCGGCGCGCCCGCCCATCCTCGTGGCCCTGGACGGGTCACCCCGGAGGAGCCATGAGCGGCGACAGCGCGCAGCAGAAGCCCACCATCCACGTCACCGGCGAGGCCACCGGCCTGCTGCCCGCCAAGGACAGCAAGGGCAAGCCCATCACCGTCATCGGCACCCAGGCCATCCGCGACGGGTTCGACGCCACCTGCCTGACCCAGGCGCAGAACGCGCGCAGCGCGCCCGGCGTGACCGACGTGGTGCTCAACCCCGACGCCCACGCCGGGTTCGGCGCGCCCATCGGCTGCGTGCTGGTCTCGCCGACGCACGTCTACCCCGGGCCGGTGGGCGTGGACATCAAGTGCTCGATGAGCCTGCTCTCGCTGGAGCTGCCCTCCAGCGCCATCGACGAGCGGCCGCTGCGCCGGGCGATCATCGACGCCATCGTGGCGCGCGTGCCGACCGGGATGGGCAAGGACCAGCGCTCGGTGTCCAAGGCGCGGCCGGTCTCGCCGGAGCTGGGGCGCAAGGTGGCGGTCGAGGGCGCCTCGGCCGAGGTGCTCGACGCGCTGGGGATCCCCAGGGAGTGGGCGCAGCGCTGCGAGGACGCCTTCCACCGGGGGCACGACCAGACGTTGGGCGCGCTGGCCGCGCGGCTGGAGTGGCTGGAGAAGTCGGGCCAGTTCGGGAAGTTCGCCGAGAAGGTGCGCCAGCTGGGCAGCTACGGCGGCGGCAACCACTTCGGCGAGTGCGAGCGGGTCGTCGTCGCCGGCGACGAGGAGGCGAAGGAGACGGCCGAGGCCTTCGGGCTCACCGACCAGGGCGTGGCCTTCCTCTCGCACTGCGGCTCGCGCGGCTTCGGCTACCAGCTGGCCAACGCCCAGTTCAAGGCGCTGCAGAAGCACTTCGAGACCTGGTCCATCCCGCTGCCCGGCGAGGACAAGGAGTTGGTCTACGCGCCGCTGGGCACGCCCCAGGCCGACGCCTACCTGGACGACATGGCGCTGGGCGGCAACTACGCGACCGTCAACCACCTGCTCATCAACGCGCTGGTGCTGGAGGCGTTCCAGGAGGTGATTCCGGGCGTGAAGGGCCGGCTCGTCTACTTCATCAGCCACAACATCGCGCGGCCCGAGGTGGTGGAGGGGCGCCTGAGCTGGGTGCACCGCAAGGGCGCGACGCGGGCGTTCCCGGCCGGGCACCACGCGCTCAAGGACACGCCCTTCGCCCAGACCGGGCACCCGATCCTGCTGCCGGGCAACCCGCTGGGCGGGTCGGCGGTGATGGTCGCCGAGCCGGGCGCGGCCAGGAGCTGCTTCAGCGTCAACCACGGCGCGGGCCGGGCCATGGGACGCAAGCAGGCCATCCGCACGCTGGACCAGAAGGCGGTGGACGGCTCGTTCGAAGCGCGCGACGTGCTCACCAACTGCCGCAGCTACCCCAAGGACGAGGCGCCCGCGGCGTACAAGGACTTCGACGAGGTCCTCAAGTCGGTGGAGCTGGCGGGGCTGGCGCGCACCGTGGCGCGGCTCGAGGCGCGCTTCGTGATCAAGGATGCCGAGGAGGGCAAGGAGTAGGCTCGCGGAGGCCGGGAACCCGGCCCAGATCCCGTGCGGATTCGCACTCGGGCGCCACCGCCCCAGGTCTCGCCTCTCGCGTGCCGTGCTATTCGCCACGGCCATGCTCGAGACCCTCTCCAAGCACGTCTTCCTCTGGCGCCCCGTCGCGGGCACCTCCATCGCCTCGTTCGCATCCTTTGCCAAGCCGGGCCTCGCGAAGAGCCTCGCGGGGTGCGGCGCCGGCGAGATCGGACTGCACGTCACCGAGGAGCTGCCGCCGCGCGCGACCCCGGTGCCGTACCTCAAGGAGCCGCTGGCGCTCGTGAGCGTGAAGGGCTCGGAGGAGGCGCTGAAGTCGGCGGCCGAGCGGCTGCACACGCTGCCGGGCACCCTCCAGGCCTGGAGCGTCGACGAGGCCGTCCCGGTCGTCCGTACCCAGACCTGGGCGCCGGGCGAGCGCGCCCCCGGGGCCTGCCTGCTCACCTTCGTCCGCCAGAACCCCAAGCTCACCCGCGAGGCGTTCCTCCACGAGTGGTTCGAGCACCACACCCCGCTGGCGCTCAAGGTCCACCCGCTCGCCGGCTACGTGCGCAACGCGGTGGTGAAGCCGCTGCTGCCGGACACGCCCCGCTGGGACGGCATCGTGACCGAGTCCTTCGCCGCCCGCGAGGAGCTGACGAGCCCGCGGCGGATGTTCGGCGGGACCCTGAAGTGCCTGCCCAACATGATCCGCGTGGGGCTGCACGTCTCGAAGTTCCTGGAGTTCTCGACCATCCAGAACGCCTTCGTCTCCGAGTACACGCTGGACGTGCGCTCGAGCGCCGGCCAGGTCGTGGCCTGAGGAGCCCGAGGAGGCGGCCGGGCCGGCCGAAAGCCTTGCGCCATGGGCGAGGGGGGCTGAGAATCCGCCCGCTCATGCGCCGCCCGTTCCTCGCCGCCGTCCTCCTCTGCGCCGCCCTCGGCGCTGGCTGCGCCCACGACACCAGCGTCGACGCCCGCGTCGCCGGCGCGCAGCAGCTCGTCCGCGAGGCCGAGGACCGGCTCAGGGCCGCCAACGACCTGATCAAAGCGGACCGGGACCTGGACAAGGCCGGGAAGCTCGTGGCCGAGGCCAGGGAGCTCACGCAAGAGCCGCAGATGCTCTACTACGCCGACCGCGAGAACCTCGAGGACCGCATCTCGCAGGCCGGCGCGCGCCTGACCGCGGCCCGTGACGCCCGCCACCGCCGGGAGATCGCCGCCCGGGTCCCGGAGCGCAAGGAGCGGGCGACCGCGCTGCTCGCCGAGTTCCGCACCGCCGCCGACCTGTTGCAGGACCGCGCCGCGCTCGACCGCAAGCGGACCGCCAAGGCCCGCGAGACGCTGGACGAGGGGCTGCGCTTCCTCAACGACTCCAAGGAATTCGAGGTCGACGCCGGCTGGGCCTCGTTCTCTTCCGTCGGGCGCAAGGAGCTGCTGGGCCGCACGGTGCAGGTGGTCCTCGCCGAGTCGCTGATGTCCTTCCTGGACGGCCCGGTCGCCCAGAACGCCAAGGCCAAGAAGCTCTTCGACGAATCCAAGGCCGCCAAGGGCGAGGAGAAGGCGGCGCTGCTCACCCAGGCGCGCGACGCGTGGCTCGCCTGCGGCAAGGACGCGGCGGCGCTGGTCGCCCAGACGCCGGCGCTGGAGCGCGAGCCGCTGCAGGTTCCCGGGGCCAAGACCACCGCCAAGTCGTTCGCGGCGGCGTGCGAGGCCCAGGCGAAGTCGGTGGAGGGGCTGCTCAAGGCGCCGGCGAAGGGGGCCGCGCCCGCCAAGCCGCCGCCCGCCAAGTCGACGCCGCCGCCGGCCAAGAAGAAGTAGCCGTCAGGGACGCTTGGAGCTGGCGAGCTTCCACGTCGGGCCCACCTTCAGCAGGTAGACCGTCCAGGGCTGCGGCGCGCCCGCTCCGGTGACCGAGCACGTCGCTCCGCGGGTTCCCTCGCTCTCGCAGCCGCCCGCCTTGGGGTCCTCGGGAAGCAGCTCCCGCAGGATGCACAGCGCATAGGTCCCGCGCGGGCCGGTGTCCTCGCCGTACTGCGCGCAGCCCGGGAAGGCCCGGTCGAGATCCTTCTCGTCCACGAGCAGCGCCTTGAAGGAGGGCCAGCGGCCGAAGAGCGCGGCTCTCTCGAGCGCGTCTACCGAGTCGGCAGGCATCCCGCCGGGCTTCTGGGGAAGGGCCTTGGTGCGCGCTTCCTTCCCCTCGAGCTTCTTCCACAGCGCTTCCTCGACTTCGGGGTCGACCAGCGGCAGGGCCGCGTCCACGGCGTCGAAGTGCAGCCACGCGAGCTGGCGGCGCGCCGTCAGTAGATCGCCCAGCTCCAGCGCCGCGGTGGCCAGCCCGAGCCGAGCCGCGGCCCGGCGCGACAGGTCCTCCCCCGCCCAGGTGACGCCCATGGCCTCGCAGGGACGCTCCAGCTCGGCCCGGTAGGAATCGCGGGCGGCCTCGAACTTCTTCTGGGCGCGGTAGAGGTCGCCCAGCTCCAAGTGCAGGCCCACCACGCAGCGCACCGACTTCTCCGACAGCAGCGCGATGGCGTCCTCGGGCTTCGTGCCCGGCCGGCGCGCCACGAGCAGCCGCGCGGCGCCGTTGGCGGGGTCGCGAGCGAGCAGGGCGTCGAGCGCGGCGCTGGCCTCGGGGTCCTCCGGGCGCAGCTCGGCGAAAGCCAGGACGTACTCGGGGCGTGCCGGGTCGAGCCTCATCGCCACCGCGAACGCGTCCGCGGCGGAGGCGGCGTGTCTGGCGGGGGCGGGCTCCTTGAAGCAGTGGGCGTCGCGCAGCCGGAGCCACTCGCCCAGCCGGTACAGGCCCGCGGCGGACCGCGGCTGGGCATCGAGCGCGTCGTCCGCGGCGCGCGCGCCCTTCTCGGCGGCGGGGCAGGGCTCGTGCAGCATCGCCGCCTTCGCCAGCTCGGGATCGGGCGTGGGCGCGGGCTGAGGCGCTCCGACCGGCGCTGCGTCCGCTGCGCGGAGGGTCGAGGCGTCGGGTGGGGCGGGCCGGGGGGTGCAACTCGCGGCCGCGAGGCAGCAGCAGTAGGAGACGATCGAAAGGGCGAGGCGCGCGCTCATCGCGCAGACCATCCCAGAGCGGCCGCGGTGAGGCAACCCGGCGTCCGAGCCCCAAAGCCCGGGCGCCGGGAAGCGCACTCCTTCGTCAGCCGATCGGCTTGACCACGATCTCCAGGGTCCCGGTCGCGCCTTCGGAGAGGCTGGCGCTGGACAGGCCCTTGAGCTTGCCCTGCAGGCAGGCGCCCAGCTTGGCGTCGCCGGTGACGACCTCGATCCTCAGGACCTTGCCGGCCTTGTCGACGGTCAGGCGCAGGCGTACGGACGCGGCGGAGGCGCAGTCGCCTGCGCTCTGCAGGACCTTGTCGATCTCCGCGAGCAGCGCCCGGGTGTCGCCGATTCCGGTGGCCTTGAGGTCGACGATGGCGAGGCGGACAGCGCCGGAGGCATCGCGCTCCATCTCGTCGCCGAAGGACCGCTGGGCCTTGCTGGCCTTCCTGGCCGGAGCGGGTGCGGCGTTGGCCATCGGGGGCGGCGGAGGAGCGGAGGGGGCCACGGTCATCGGAGCCGGCTCGGAGCGCACGCTCTTGGACTCGGCGGACGCCCTGCCGCCGCCGCCCGTCCCGGTGCCCTGCAGGCCGAGGCCTCCGAAGCCCGCGGCGCCGCCTGCAAGAGCCTGCGCCGGAGCCGGACCTGCAACGGCATTGTTGGAGACGCCCTCGGGCATCGGCAGGGGCTGGTTCACCTTGTCCGCCGGCTGGCCGGACCTGTTGGCGACCTCGGAGTCCACCGCCACGAAGGAGGTGAACGTCGTCAAGAGCGTGTAGGAGAGGCCGAGGTCGGTGATGGCGTCCTCGATCTCCTTGGCCGCGGTCATCTTCAGCTCGTCGTCGAGGAAGGCGACCCACTTGCGCGCCCACAGCCAGCGGATGGGCGCGTTCTCGGCCTTCACCATCTCCGGCTTGAGGTCGATGGCCGCCTCGTACTTGCCGCCGCCGGCGAAGCCGCTGACGACGATCTTCCCCTTGGGCTCGCCCTTGAACTTGCCGAAGAGGACGACCGGGCGGCTGGCGAGCAGGTCCGGGACCTTCATCGGCGCGACCTCGCGGGCCTCGAAGCCGGGGAAGGTGGCCTGGATGCCGGCCAGCACCGGGGACTCGATGTACTTCTTGAGCTGGTCGGCCTCCGCCTTGGCCTTGTCCGGACCGAGCACCACGAAGGGCTCGCCCTGGCCGGCGCGGGCCAGGCCCTCGATGAGCCCGCGGTTGACGGCGCTGCCGATGCCGAAGGCGAAGCAGCTGGCCTCGTTGAGGTGCTCGCGCACGAACTTGTAGGTCTGCGACTCGACGCCCACGTAGCCGTCGGTGACGACGATGACGCTGCGGGCGACGCCCTGGGCCTTCTTGGGGATGGCGTAGGCCGCGCGCAGGCCCGCGGCCAGCTCGGTGCCGCCGCCGCCGCGCTGGCGGTTGAAGGCCTCGGTGGCCATCTGGACGTTGCCGGGCGTCGCCGGCAGCGAGCCCTCGGGCGAGAGGGTGGAGTGGCCGCCGGAGAAGGTCACCACGTTGAAGAAGTCGGTGGGCCGCAGCTGGCCGAACAGGTCCTTGGCCAGCACCTTGGCGGTGTCGAGCGGGTAGCCGTGCATCGAGCCCGAGACGTCGAGCAGGAAGATGTACTCGCGCGGCGGGATCTGCGCCTGGGTCGGCCGCTGCGGCGGCTCGAGCATCGCCAGGAAGAAGTTCTCGCCCTTCTCGCCCTTCCACAGCAGCACGCCGCTCTCGATCTTGTCGCCGGCCAGCCGGTAGCGCAGCACGTAGTCCTTGTTGCCGCCTCCCGACTCCTGCAGCCGCACGTCGGCGCTGGCCTTGGACAGGTAGTTCACGACGACCTTGTGCGACGGCGAGCCCAGCTCCTTGAGCGGGATGCCGGTCTCGACGTGCACCTCGATGTCGAAGCGGTAGGGCTCCTTCTTGCCCTCCTCGAGGTAGGGGTTGGCGATCCACTTGTCCTTCGCGGGATCGGCGCCGCCGCCGTAGCGCGGCCCGACCACCGTCGGGTAGACGAACTCGTAGACCGAGTCCTCGGGGACGAGCAGCTCGGAGTAGTCGAGCTCGACCTCGATGCGGTCCTTGGGCATCACGTTGGCGACGTTCATGGTGAAGACGTTGGGCCGCTCCTGCTCGAGCAGCGAGGCGCGCTTGCCCTCGGCCTTGGCCTGCTCGTACTGCGCGCGGGCCTCGGCCTTCCTCTCGATCTTCGCCTCCACGGTGCGCGAGCCGATCTTCATGCGCATGCCGTGGACCGCGGCGCGGGTGGAGGCCGGGAAGACGTAGACGGCCTCGATGGGCTTGTCGCCGGAGTTCTCGAAGACCTGCTTGACCTTCACCTTGGCGATGACGCCCGCGATGTTGACCTTGGCGCTGGTCTCCTTCAGCGGCAGGCGCTCGGTCTCGGGGTTGCCGCCCTGCACGTAGAAGTACGGCGAGAGCGCCTTGTCCTCGCCCTGCTGCTGCTGCTGGTCGCGGGGCCCGCGGCGCATCATGGCGCTGACGTAGGTGGTGCCGACCTTCTCGTCGGCCTGGCGCAGGACCTCGCTGGGGCTCACCTCGGCGGAGGCGGCGGGGGCGCTCCAGGCGAGGGCTAGCACGGCGGCGGCGAGTGGGAAGGGGAGGCGGGGGGACGAAGACATGGCACGGCTCCTTCGAGGGTGTCGGCCGAGTTGAACGCGCGAGGTGTCGGGAGGGTCTGGGCCAACAGAATAGCCGAGGTGCGACGCGCACTTGGGACGGGGGAACGGAGTTACACTCAGGCCATCACGTCCAGAGGAGGGACACCATGCGCACCGTATCGGTCCTGACTGCGATCGCCCTTTCGCTCCCCTGCCTCGCCCTCGCGGCGGAGACGAAGTCGGACAAGTCGGACAAGGGCAAGGTCGCCCCGGCCCCGGCGGCGGAGCACAACTACGCGGCGGCGGGAAAGCGCGACCCCTTCAAGGAGCTGGACGTCGTCCTGCCGCCGCCCAAGGACCTCAACTGCGGCGGCCTCTGCAACTTCGACCTCGAGCAGTTCAAGGTCACCGCGCTCGTGACCGGGCTCTCGATGCCGTTGGCGGGCCTCGAGGCGCCCAACGGCAAGGTCTACATCGTCGACAAGGGCACCAAGCTCGGGAAGCGCGGCGGCTGGGTGGCCGAGGTCACCGCCGAGAAGATCGTGATCGAGGAGCCTTGCGCCAAGGACTCGACGCGCAAGTGCAAGACCGAGCTGGCGATCCCCAAGGACAAGGCGCCGGCAGCCGACGAGGACCTCACGCGGAAGAAGGCCAAGTAGCGGCGGCTTCGGCGCTAGCGCGCGATCGACGTCAGCCGCCGGATGGCCTGCTGCACCCGCTCCCACAGCTCCGGGCTCATGGCCTGCTCTCCCGCGGGACGCTCGGGATGGGGGCGGGAAGCGGCGGGCTTCTGGGCTGGCTCGGCGGACGGCCGGCGTTCGGGACGGTGCATCGAAGGCCTCCTGCTCATCTGGCGGTTGCTCCGAGGAGCGGCCCTGGGAATCGGTTGGAAGTGCCTCGTTGAGCGAGGTGCATTCACGGTAGCCGCCGGCCGCGCTCCCTCTGTGGCCGGCGTCACGCGATTCTGGTGATCGCCGTCACGCTGCGTGCGGAAGCGCGAGCTCCCCGGCTGGGATCCCCGCACATGGAGTTGAGGGTCTCGCCGCGACGGCACAGCTTGGGCTCAGCGTCAGCCTCGGCGACCTGGTTACCGGCGTGTCCACATCCCTCTCCCCCGCTCGGAGTCGGTTCAAGGCGGGGGTGGGGACTCGCCATCGCGTGGCGCCGCTTGTAGCGCTGGCTACCGTCCTGTTCGCTGCTCCCGCGCACGCGGCCGACGCTCGGATCTACGACGTCTCGCTCGGCTTGGACGGGGCGGTCATCGCGGCTGGAGCCATCGGCGGGCTCATCCCGTACGTCCTCGCGAACGATCTGATCGAGCCGCGATGCCCGTGCAATCGGGACGAGGTGAACGGATTCGATCGCTGGGTCATCGGCAACCACAGCGAGACCGCAGACATCGTCAGCACCGTCACAGCGGCGCTGGCCGTGGCGGGCCCACTGCTGCTCGACGGACTGGACGCCGGCTCTTTCGAGGCCTGGTGGCCCGACGCTCTGGTCCTCGTCGAGGCGCTCGCCCTCACCAGCGCGCTGACGTCGATCACCAAGGTGGTCGTGCAGCGGCCGCTGCCGCGGGTCTACGCCGGCGACCCGGACCTCATCGGGAGGGCGCGCGGCTATCGCTCGTTCTTCTCGGGCCACACCGCCATCACCTTCGCTGCGCTCTCCACCGCGGCCTACACGTACACGCTGCGGCACGGGCCGGCGGTCTGGCTTTGGCTCGTCGTGGCCGGCGTGGGCGTTTCCGTCGCGGCCGAGCGGCTCGCCGCCGGGCTCCACTTCCCCACGGACGTGCTGGTCGGCGCCGCGGTCGGCACCGCCGTGGGCATCCTCGTTCCGGCGCTTCACCGAAGGGCGGAGGCCGAGCGTGCCACCGGGCTGATGCTGACGCCGGCTCCGGGTGGGCTGGGCCTCACGCTGCGCTTCTGACCCTCGGCTAGGGCTGGATGCCCATCGCGCCGCTGATCGCCTCGTAGCCAGCCAGGAACTTGGTGAGCCCGAGGTCGGTCATGGTCCCGTCCGCGGCGAACTGGACCTGGCGGATGCCTTCGAGCTCGGCGATGAAGACGCGGTCCGACAGCCCGCCCTGCGCCAGGCGGACGGCGGCGCCGGGCTGCACCGTGGTGATCTTGTTGCCGATGGCGAAGGGCGAGGCCTTGCTGGAGTCGAAGGAGAGCCGCCACAGCGAGTCGCTCATGCTGCAGAGCACGGCCGCCGCGTTCCCGTAGGGCGAGACGACGATTTGCTGCGGGTCGGAGAAGGGCGAGAGCACCTGGGTGGCGACCACCGCACTCGCCTGCAGCTCGACGACGGCGACGCGGCCCTCAGCGCTGTCCGAGACGAGCGCCCACTTGCCGTCGGGCATCACTCGCGCGTCGGAGACGATGGCGGCGTCGTCGGGGAACGCGGCGACGCTGGCCACGCGAGTGGGCTTGGCGCCCGCGGCCCAAGCGAGCAGGTGCGAGTTGGTCAGGCCCGGCGAGGCGAGGACCCTCTTGCCGGCGACGAAGGCTTTGCCTGCGAGCGCGCTCGGGAAGTCCAGCCCGCCGGGCATCGTGGCGCCGAACACCTTGCCCTCGTTGGTCAGCGTCCCGTCGCAGCCGATCTTCACCGCGTAGACGCCGCCGCCGACGGTGTCCACTTCCCGGTCCAGGACGTAGAAGCGCTCGCCCGAAGGGTCCATCACGACCTTCTCGCCGTAGAAGGGGCCCGTGAAACCGGTCTGCAGGACCTGGACGTTGCCGCCCTCGTCGAACTTGACCTCGGCGACGCTTCCGTCGTCTTGCGCCGCGACGCCGATCTCGCCGTCGGGCGTGAAGACCATCTCGCCCCAGTTCGCCCGCCCCATGGTCAGCGTGACGCGCGGGTTCGGCTGCGTGACGACCCCGGTGGCCGACAGGTCGAGGACGTCCCACGACTTCGCCTTGTAGTTGTTGGCGGGGTCGTCCTTGAACGGGTGCGCAACGACGATCTTGCGGGCGCGGTCGGCAGCCTTGGGAAGGCGGGGGCAAACGGGACCGGCATCGGGCCCCGCGACGGCGGCGTCCGGAACGACGGCCGTCCCCACGTCGGGAGCGGCGCCCACGTCGGGCAGCGCGCCGGCGGCGTCCTCGGGTTGGGTCGAAGCATCCGCACCCGTGAGGTCGGCATCCGAGGTCTCGATGCCCGCGTCCGTCGCCGAGGCATCCACCTTGAGGGCGCCACCGTCGGTCGGAGGGACCACGGCCGCGTCCGAGGCAGGCTGGGAACCGTCCGCGGGCGTGAGCACGTCGACGTCGGGGCTCCCGTCGGCAGGCGGCTGGCCGCACCCGGTCCACAGGAGCGGGACGGTGAGCAGCAGGCAGGCAGCGAAGCCGAAAAGGCGTGCGCGAACGTTCGTCATGGCGGGACCCCTTGCGAAGGCCGCCGAGGATGCCACGCTGACGCGTCGAGGGCTACTTGCGGCCGCCGCGGCGACGGGTGCTCTCGGGGGCCGGCGTCGGAGTCGGGGTCGGCTGCACGGGGTCGGTGGCGGGCGTCGTCACCACCGGCGGAGTGACCACCGGATCGGTCGCAGGCGCGGTCACGACGGGCGTGGGGTTCGCGGGGTCGGTCGCCGGCGCCACGACGACGGGCGTGGGGTTGGCGGGATCGGTCGCGGGGGCCACGACGACGGGAGTGGGGTTGGCGGGGTCGGTCGCCGGGGTCGGGGTCACGGGAGGCGTGACCACGGGCGGCGGCCGGACGGGGATGGCGACCGGGTAGTTCTTGAGCATCAACAGCAGGTTGACCCGCTCCTCGCCCTTCAGGCCGATCTTGTCGGCGGCGGCCTGCGGGTCCATGCCCTCGTGCTGCACCATGCCGATCATCGCCGCGAGCCGGGTGGCGCGCGCCTGGTTGACCAGGCCGCCCGAGACACACAGCTCCTTCCAGTCCGGCTTCTTGTCGGTGGCGTCGAACAGGATCTGGCGGACGTCGTAGGGCGTGAGCTTGGGCGCCAGCGTCAGGCACTTGGCGACGACGGCGGTGACGTTCGGCGAGGCCATCGAGGTGCCGTCCATCGCCTCGTAGCGGTTGCCGGGCACCGACGAGTAGACCTCGGAGCCGCGCATGGCGACGGTGACGTAGGGCAGGCCGTAGTTGGTGTACTCGGCGGGGCCGCCCTTGGCGTCGGCGGCGGCGACGACGACCATGTTGGGGATGTCGTTCATCGGCAGGTAGGTCTCGACGCCGTAGGTCTTGCCGTTGTCGTAGTAGCCGCCGTAGCCCTTGCCCTCGACCAGCTTGTTGCCGTCGTTGCCGGCCGACTTGACGAAGAGCACGTCCGGGTGGCGCTCCATGGCGGCCTTGATGAGGTCGACCTCGTTCTTGTCGTCGACCTTGAAGCTCATGTTGATGGCCTTGGCGCCGTTGGCGCAGGCGTAGTCGATGGCCGCGGCGACCTTGGCCGCGTCGAGCGGGTCGAAGACGCGGCAGGCGATCTCCTCGATGCGGTCGGTGCCGCGGGTGGCGATGCCGGAGACGTGCGAGCCGTGGTCGCCGCCGGAGACGTCCTTGTCGCCCTGCGCGAAGTCCCAGCCGTGGATGTCGTCGATGAGCCCGTTGTTGTCGTCGTCGATGCCGTTGTCCGCGATCTCGTCGGGGTTGGTCCACTCCTTGTCCTTGAAGGCCGGGTGGTCGAGCTGGAAGCCGCCGTCGAGGACCGCGATGGTGGTCTTCTGCTCGGCCTTGGCGGTCTGGGCCAGCAGCACCGCGAAGTCCTTGTCGACCTCGGTGACGTTGCTGTCGACGATCTCCTGGACGCTGTCGAGCTTGGGCACCGCGGAGTACGGGATGTTGTAGCCCGCGTCGTTGAGCATCGAGCGGATGTCCGAGCGCACGCCCGGCTCGTCCTTGAACTCGTCGTTGGCCCAAAGCTCGAGGACCTCGCGCATCTCCGCGGTGGCCTTGCGCACGTCCTTGAGCTCGGGCTTGAGCTTCTCCCACTCCTCCCGCGAGATGGTCTTGTCGGCGACCGTGCTCTTGATGAGGTCGGAGATCTTGGTCGGCATGCGGTCCTCGGGAGGCCGGCGGGAGGTGGTCGAATAGAGAACCCCGGAATTGTCGCACCTTGTGGGACAAAGTTGCCCGGGGACGCGCGGTTGCCCGGCGCGCGGGACGGTGCCAGACTTCCGGCGCCGCAAATACCTGCATTCCAAGGGGAATTCATGCCCGCCAGCACGGTGATCACCAGTACCCGAGGAGCCGATCTGCTGAGCCTGGCGACAGGCACGGTCGATCAACTGCGGGCGGCGGTCGGGTCGCTGCCGGTGCGCGCGGGGGTGCTCTATGCCTCCGGCGTCCCGCACGCGGGCCTGTCCAAGGCGCTGGCGAGCCTCTTGCCGGGCGTGGATCTGATGGGCGGCACGACGCTCGACGCCGAACCCTCGCTGGTGGGCCTGTGGCTGGTCGGGGACGTTCGGGCGGTGGTCGCGCAGCGCCTGCGCGAAGACCAGGAGGGCTGGGCGCTGGCCGAGGCGGCCATCACCCGGGCCGGCTTCAAGGCGTTCCAGACGCGGCTCGCCCTGCTGCACACCCGGGAGCAGGGCGAGAAGGTGGCGGCCCAGGTCTTCGAAGTGCTGCCCAAGGGCGCGGCGTTCCTGGGGGCAGAGCTGCCGGAAGTGTGGACGAACGCCGGACCGGTCGCCGAGGCGCTGCTGGTGGCCGACTGGCAGGGCAAGCTCGCGGCCGGGTTCGAGACCACGGCGCAGGCCTTGGAGCGCAAGGGCATCCCGGCCGACGCGTGCGTGGGGATGCTCCGGCTGCACACCGGGCTGACGGAGATCACGCCGGCCCCGCTGACCTCGCTGCCGCAGATCTCGGCGCACGTGAACGCGATCTTCGGGGTGCCGGGGCGGTCGATGCAGAGCCCGGCCAACGGGACGCTGGTGCTGTCGATCCTCAAGGAGAGGGCGGAGTAGCAAGAAACCGCCCCCCGACCCCCTCCAGCGGAGCTGGTGGGGGGGCTCGACTCTGCTCGACTCGCTGCTCTGCGGAGCTACTGGCACCCCGCACGCCTCGCCAGTGCCGAGCGTTCTGCCCGGGCACCGCGCGCGGCGGTGCAGGAGCTCCGACCGGATTGCCGAAGGCAACCAACGGCTCCCCCTCCAGCTCGGCTGGAGCTCCCAAACTGTGGGAGGCGATTCGTTTTTTGACAGCGGCGTACGACGAGGAGCTAGCGGCACCAAAACGTGGATGCTGGAGCGGCGCGCTGCTCCTGACCGCGGACATGGCGGCGCAGGAGCTCCTACCGGATCGCCGAAGGCAACCAACAGCTCCCCCTCCAGCTCCGCTGGAGGGGGCGGGGGGGGCGGTTTGCTAGCCGAACAGCGCCGTCTCGAGGTCCGCCGGCAGCTCGTGGAAGTTCGCCACGATCCACTTCGCGCCCGCCTGCTTGAGGACCTCGGGGCTGTTGGCCGTGGTCACGGCCACCGTGGGAATCCCCGCCGCCACCGCCGACTGCACGCCGTTGATGGCGTCCTCGAAGGCGACGCACTCCGCCGGCTCGATGCCCATCGCCTTGGCGCAGGCGAGGAAGATGTCCGGGTGCGGCTTGCCGCGCAGGGCCTGCTCGGCGCCGACGATGGTCTTGAAGAAGACGCGCAGGTCGAGGCCGTCGAGCACCATGTCGCGGTTGGCCTTGGGGGCGCAGGTCGCCAGGCCGCAGGGGATCTCCGCGGCGGCCAGCCGCTCGAGCAGCTCGACGGCGCCCGGGACCGGCGCCAGGTTGGGCGCGAAGCGCTCGCGGTAGAGCGCCTCCTTGGCGTCGTGGTGGCGCACGAGGTCCGCCTCCGGCACGGAGGGGCCCATCAGCATCCGCAGGATCTCGACGCCCTTCTTGCCGGCGGTCGCCGTCTCGAAGAACTCCTGCGGCCGCTCGCAGCCCAGGCGGCGGGTCGTCTCGACCCACGCCTCGGCGTGGAAGCACATGTTGTCTACGAGAGTCCCGTCGAGGTCGAAGATCACGGCACGCATGGGGGCGCGCAAACTACGACGAGCGCGCCGCTGCCGCAACACGAAGGTAGACTGCCCCCCGATGGTTCGCCTGTACGCCCACCGCGGGGCAGCGGCCGAGCTCCCCGAGAACACGTTGCCGGCCTTCGCGCGCGCCCTGGAGCTGGGTGCGGACGCCATCGAGACCGACGCCCACCTGACGGCCGACGGCCAGGTCGTCCTCTCCCACGACGCGACGGGCAAGCGCATGGCCGGCGTCGCCCGCGCCATCTCCGAGTGCACGCTCGAGGAGATCTGGCGCTGGGACGCCGGCAAGAACCACCGCCCGCGCTCCAGCGCCCCGCCGGCATCGGCGCACGGACCGTTCCGCGTGCCCAGCCTGGCCGAGGCGCTGGTCGAGTTCCCCCAGACCCCCTTCAACGTCGACGTGAAGGACCCCTCGCCCCGGATGATCGCCGCGATCCTCGACGTGGTGCGCCGCGCGGGGGCCGAGGAGCGGGTGCTGCTGGCGAGCTTCGAGACGCAGACCCTCCAGGCCATCCGCGGCGCGGGCTACCGCGGCCCGACCGGCCTGGCGCAGGGCGAGGTCGCGAAGCTGGCGCTCCTGCCCGGCCCGTTCGCGCGCCGGCTCAAGCTCGAGGGGCAGCGGGCGCAGGTCCCGGTGTCGGCGTACGGCCTGCGCCTCGACAAGCGCGGCTTCCTCGAGCGCTGCCACCGCCGCGGGCTGGCGGTGGACTTCTGGACCATCGACGACCCCGCGCAGGCCAAGCGGCTGGTGGAGCTGGGCGCCGACGGGATCATGACCGACGACCCGGCGCTCGTCGCCCCGGCGCTGGGCAAGAAGCGCGGGTGAGCGGGCAGACGGGCGGACGCAGGACGGCCGCCGAGGCAGGACCCCGGCGGCCGCTCAAAATCCCGTCAGTGCAGGCGCGCAGGCCCGCGGCTCCGGGCTAGGGCGACGGCGGGCAGGCGCCGTTGTCCTTCCGGGAGTGCCGCAGGGTCAGCGTGTACGGCTTGCAGCTGAACTTGGTGGTCGCGCTGGAGGTGGGCTCCACCTTGATCCAGAAGACCGTGCTGCTGCTCAGGCCGCACAGGCCGTCCCACTGGAAGCCGATGTAGTTGCTGGACTTGTTGAGCACGTAGTTGTTGTCGGCCACGGTGTCGTCGCAGGAGGCCGTGAACACGGTCGCCTGGTAGGTGGCGCCGCTGACGCCGGTCGGGTCGGTGATCTCGATCTCGAAGAAGTTGCACTTGGAGTTGCCGGGCTTGCAGCCGTCCTCGCCGATGTAGGGGATCCACAGGTTCTCCCAGTCGTCGAGCGCGGTCACCTCCAGGTAGTCCGCGTCGCCGGCGGGGTAGAGGGTGTAGGAGAGCGTGACGGCGGGAGCGAGGCCCGTCGCGTCCGGCGCGTCCGAGACCGAGATCCGCTTGGCGGCGTCGCACTTCGGGTTCGGGTCGCCGTCGTCCTGGGGCAGGCCGTCGTCGACCTGGCCGTTGCAGTCGTTGTCCTTGAGGTCGCAGGTCTCGGCGACCGGGACGGCGCCGCCGATGCAGGTGGTCCACTGGTTGTTGAGGCAGGTCTGCTTGCCCTGCTTGCCGGCGCACTCGCCGACGTTGGGGCCGCAGGCCTGCTCGGTCCCGATGACGCAGTTGCACCCGTCGTTGACGACGCCGTCGCAGTCGTTGTCGATGACGTCGAGGCAGTCGTCGGTGGCGGCGGGCAGGACCTGGTTCTGGCAGGGGCCCCAGCTGCCGGCGTTGCACACGTGCGTGCCGTCCTTGCACTGGCCCTTGTTGCGGTTGCCGGCGGGGCCCTCGAAGCAGGGCTCGATCTTGCCGTGCACGCAGGAGCAGACCTCGTCCACCTTGCCGTCGCAGTTGTTGTCGATGCCGTCGCAGACCTCCTGCTGGGGCAGCGGCGCGGTGCAGTTCTTCCACTCGCCGCCCTGGCAGATGGTCTCGCCCTTGCCGCAGGCGGTGGTGCAGCTCTGCTTGGCGCCGTCGGTGCAACTGCAGCCCTCGTCCACGCGGCCGTCGCAGGTGTTGTCGATGCCGTCGCACTTCTCCGCCGGGTCCGCCAGCACCTGGCCGATGCACTCGCCCCACACGCCCATGTTGCAGATGTGCGTGCCGTCCTTGCACTTGCCGACGCCGCGGTTGCTGGCCGGGCCGGTGAAGCAGTCGTCGGTCTTGCCGTGCACGCACAGGCAGCCCTCGTCGGTGGTCCCGTCGCAGTTGTTGTCGATGCCGTCGCAGATCTCGGAGTTGGCGGGCGTCACCTCGCCCACGCACTGGCCCCAGCGGCCGGCGGCGCAGGTGCGGCTGCCGGTCTTGCACTGGCCCTTGATCTCGGTGCCGGCCGGGCCCGAGTAGCACTTCTCGGTCAGGCCGACGATGCACTCGCAGTTCTCGTCCGTCTGGCCGTTGCAGTTGTTGTCGTAGCCGTCGCAGATTTCCTTTTCGACCTTGGGGGCGTCGCAGTTGGTCCACTGGTTGCCGACGCACACCTCCTCGCCGGTGCCGCAGGCGGTCTTGCAGGACTGCTTCGAGCCTTCCTGGCACACCACTTCGCCGCACCCCGACAGCGCGAGCGCTCCCGCCAACGCCAGGCCCACCGTGAAAAGCTTCCGATTCATGGCTCTCTCCATGTCGCAGTGCGTTACGGCCCCCGAAAAGTGGCGCACATTACACTACACGGCCGCCAACACGCCAGCCGGGGGGCCCTGCAAGGGGTACCTTGAGTGTCGGGGAGGCTGTCCGTACCATCTGGCCCCCCGCCCCGGAGCCCTCCATGAAGCAGCGCCCCCTCCTCGTCGCCTCTCTCCTCGCGGTCGGGCTTTCGGCTCCGGCTCGGGCCGAGACCCCGCCGGAGCTGAAGGAGATCCGCAAGCAGATCGCCGCGCAGGGGCTGCAGTGGGAGGCCAAGGAGACCCGCGTCTCGCGGATGCCCAAGGCGCAGCGGTCGCGGCTGCTCCTGCCCCGCGGGACGATCCCGCCGTGGTGGAAGGAAGAGGGGCAGAGCCGCCCGCGCCCGCCGATCGCGCATGCGCCCAACCCGCCGTCGCTGGACTGGCGCAGCTACAAGGGCTTCAACTTCCTGACGACCCCGCGCAACCAGGGCGCCTGCGGATCGTGCTGGGCGTTCAGCGTCATCGGGACCTTCGAGGCGACGATCGCCATCCGCCGCAGCCAGGCCAACCCGACCTACGACCTGAGCGAGCAGAACCTCCTCGACTGCGCGCTCTCGTCCACCGGCTGCGACAGCGGCGGCGTCACCTGGGACCTGGGAGGCATGGGCCTGGGTGGCGAGGGCTACCTCGTCAAGACCGGCGTCACCACCGAGGCCTGCTACCCGTACGTCGAGGCGCAGAACACCTGCGCCACGCCCTCCGGCGCTTGCGCGACGCTCTACCAGGCCGAGGACTACGCCAACGTCTACTCCACGACCCCGCCGGGCATGCCTTGGACCTGGTTGGACCCCGACCCGTTCGTGCCCGACCAGACGGTCATCGACGAGATCAAGTCGCTGCTGCAGGAGCGGCCAGTGGGCACCAGCATGCGCGCCTACGACGACCTGTCCTACTACGACAAGGGCGTCTACGAGCCCATCAACACCACCCAGGGCAGCGGCCTGCACGCGGTGGTGATCGTCGGCTACGACGACGCGGGCGGGTACTGGATCGTCCGCAACAGCTGGGGCGACGACTGGGGCGAGAACGGCTACTTCCGGGTCAAGTACGCCACCTCGTCGGTGGGCATGTTCTCGTACACGCTGCTCTACGACGAGGCGAACCAGGACCCGGCGTTCTGCCCGGACCTGCCCCCGACGCTGGCGCTGGTCGGGACCCTGCCGGTGGACCTGAAGATCGCCAACTGCGGCGCGAACATCCTCGACTGGCAGGCCCAGGTCTCGCCGGCGTGGCTGCAGATCAAGGACGGAGCCGGCAAGGTCGTGACCACCGGCTCGGAGGTCGCGGCGGGCACCACCTACAAGGTCTCCGCATCCCAGGGCCAGCCCTCGGGAGGGTCCGGGACCATCACCCTGAGCGGCGCGCCCAACGGTCCGGTCAGCATCGCGGTCACGGTGGCGCCCGAACCGCCCGACGCCGCGGCGCCGGGGCCGGACGCGGCTCCTGCGGGACCCGACGCCGCTCCGGCGGGACCGGACGCGGCGCCTCCGGGTCTTGATGCGGGCACGCTGGCGAAGGTCGACGGCGGCACGGTGCACGTCGACCCCGACGACGCCGGCCACACGCAGAGCGCCAACGACGCCGGAAGCCAGCCGGCCATGGCGGACGCGGGAGCGCCGGACGACGGCGGGCAGCCCGGAGGCTGCGGGTGCACGACGGGTGGAACCGTCCTGGCGTTGCCGGCGCTCGCCTTCGCGCTGCTGGCGCTCGGAAGGCGGCAGCGGAGGGGTTAGCGTCGCCCCTGCGCCGCGACCTCTCGGCGAATCGGCTCTTGTCCATTCAGTCCATCGGGTCCATCGAGTCCATGGACTGAATGGACTGAATGGACTGAGTGGACTGACAGCAGCGGACACTTGGGTCGATCCCCTGTAATTACCGATAGTTATGGCACTAGTTTACTGTCCGTGCTGCCGCCTGTGTAGGCTCCGCAGGCAAGATGCCTTCCCCGTATAGCTTCGACCTTCGACAGCGCGTTGTTGCCGACGCTCAGGCGGGCTTGCCCGACCACGTAGTCGCAGAAAAGCATTCCATCGGTGAGGCGACCGTACACCGATGGAAACGGCTCGTGCGAGAGACAGGGTCGCCAGCTCCATTGCCGCACAGTGGCGGACCGCGACGGTCCCTTTCTGTTGAGCACGAGGTGCTCCTGA
>DASXVQ010000010.1:0-9610 GCA_036504155.1 Myxococcales bacterium | reverse complement strand
GCTTCAACCTCCACCTGCTGCGCCCCATCACCTCGGGGACGATGATCGCCACCGGGACGGTGGTCCACCAATCGCGCTCGCAGATCCTCGCGGAGTCGGTCCTCGTCGACGAGAACGGCAAGCAGCTCGCCCGCGGCAGCGGCTCGTTCGCCCGCAGCTCCATCGCCCTGGACGAGAAGGTCGGCTACCGGCCGTGAGGGCCAGCAGGGCCGGTGCTACCATCGGGGCCGTGAGTCCGTTCCTCTTCTGGCGCCGCTCGCGGCCCAGCCGCCCACGCGAGCTCGCCGCCGCCGGGGCACCGCATGGCCTGACTCCCGTCCCCGGCCTCCAGGCCTACGCGAAGTACGTCCTGCAAGGCACCGTCTTCGACTGGAGTCGCGCGGTCGCGGCGGTCCGCGGCACCACTTTGAACGGGGAGCTCTCGGTCATCGACCTCGGCTTCGAGAAGCCCGGCGAGGGCGGCGGCCACTCGCACCTGGAGACCGTCGCCGTCTTTCATGGCGAGCATCGGCTGCCGCGCATGGTGATCCAGCCCCGCGGGTGCGAGCGGACCGCCGAGGTCGCGCTCCGGACGCTCAAGTTCAAGGAAGCGCACCCCGGGACGGCCCACGACGTCGAGACCTACTTCAGCCTCTCGTACCTCGTGCAGGCGGAAGACGAGGCCGCCGTCCGGACCCTGTTCAGCAAGGCCGTCATCTCCGAGTTCATCAAGCTCGAGGACGCCTGCGTGACGCCCTGCCTGGACGTCCTGCCCGACCGCATCGCCTTCTGCCGGGCGAGCAAGGCCGTCGGCCCCGAAGACATGGCGGCCTTCCTCGCCGAGGGCCGGAAGCTGATCGAGGCGCTGCGCGGAAGCTGACCGAAGCTACGGGCCGCGCGGGTGCAGCTGGATGGGGCCGGCGTACTTCTCGGGGGCGGGCTCCTGCCGCGCGACCTGCGGCTGCGGCTCGCCCTTGCCCCAGCCCTCCAGCTCGTCGCGGATCTGCTCGAAGAGGATGTCGTCGAGGTTGTTGCTCTTGAAGCTGCCCTTCACCCCGTGCGCCTCGGCGGTGGCCTGGGCGCTGCCGTACTCGATGAAGACGAACTTGCCGCGGGTGTACTGGGCCACCTGCCGCCAGACCAGCGTCCCCAGCGCGCTCAGGCCGCTGGCGGCGATGGAGTGGACGCGGATGCCCTTGGCCAGCGCGGCCTTCATGGTCTCGCCGTAGCGGACGTCGTTGCCGTAGTCCATGTGCGGCGGCGCGTCGCCGATGAGGAAGACCACCTTGGCCGCGCCAGGGCGCCAGCGCGCCGCCACGGCGTCGGCGAGGGCGCGGTTGACCGACTCCGGCTCGTCTCCGCCGCCGGCCGCGTCCACCGTGCGCAGCGACTGCATGAAGGCCCGGACGTCGCTGGTGAAGGCCAGGGGCTGGGTGACGTAGTCGTCGCCGACGTCGCGGTAGAGCACCGCGCCGTAGCGCAGGTCGAACTTCTGGGGAAGGCCGCGCAGCCGCTCGGTGACCGCGAGCAGCGTGGCCTTGATGCGGTCGATCTCGTCGCTCATCGACCCGGTGGTGTCCAGGGCGAACAGGACGTCCAGCTGGATGGCCCCGTTGATGGCGCGGTCGGCGTTGAAGGAGAGCGTCAGATCCTGCTGCCCGTCCCAGTCGGCCTTCGCGCTCTGCCCGCCGAACTTCGCCTCCACCGAGTAGTCCCTGGAGCTTCCGGTGTGGCCCAGCGCTCGCGGGAAGAACGGCAGCCGGCCGTCGCCGTAGGTCGTCCCGGCGGTGTCCCTCTGGTTCGTGCGGTCGACGATACGTACCGAGGCCGTGGGGATGGGCAGGCCCTTGGCGTCCACCACCTTCACGAAGTGGCGGTCGCGCACGTCGATGAGGTCGGCAACCCCGGTGTCGCCGCGGTCGCTCCAGGTCGAGAGGAACTGGACGTACTTGTCGAACTCGGCGTTGTCGTCGGTGGCGCCGGCCTTCAGCGGCTCGGCCGGATACTCCTCGCGCGCGGCCGCCTTGTAGGCGAAGCCGGTCCCGTATCCGGAGAGCCCGCCACCCCGCCCCTTGGTGCCGATGCCACCGAGGCCGATCGTCCCGCCGCCGCCGCCCGTGCCCGTGCCCTTCAGCCCCAGACCGCCGAAGCCGCCCGAGTCACCGACCCGGGAGCCAAACAGGTTGCCGCGCGCCTCCGGGATGTCCCCGCCCAGGGAGCCAAACAACTTCATCAGCCCCGCGCCCTTCACCAGGTCCTTGGTGTTGAGGTCGATGGCCTTGGGCGCGGAGCGGTTCGTCTTGGAGTCCGGCGGAGGCTCCTTGTGGTCCGCCGGCGCGGCCATGGAGTCCTCGAGGGCGCGGCGGTCGGCGGGGGCGCTGTTCTCCGTCTCCCGCCTCCCCATCTTGCCTTCCGTGCCCGTCTTGGCAGCGGCCATCCTCGCGTAGCGGACCTCCTCGGTCGTCGCCTCCGCTTCGGCGCTGTCGTTCGGGGAGCCCATCTGCAGCGCCACCGCGAACGGCACGGCGGCGGCCACCACCAGCGCCGCGGGGATTCCGACTCGGGTCGCCAACCAGAACCGGCGTGATTTCGGGCCGTTGGGCGCAGCAGTCTTGCGTGGCTCGTACATTTCGTCGGGCCTCCGGACATTCGGCGAGAGGAAGGAGCGGCTTGCTGCATGCTGAGACAACCCGGTCCGCCCGCGGTTCCCGGCGCACGCGCTATGCTCTTCGCCTTCCGCCGGCCGTGCGGAACTCGAGGAGAACCTCGATGGCGCTGCGCTCGACGAGTCCCGTCCCGATCGCCCCGTTCCTGCTGCTCGCCCTCCTCGCCTCTGCGAGCGGCTGCAACTGCGGCCCGGGCTACCTGAAGCTCCCCGACGCCTCCTCCACCACCGGCGACGGCGGCCAGGACGGCGACCTGACCATCGAGCCGAAGGATCCGGTGCTCACGTTGTCGGCCAAGCCCTACCCGACCGTCTCGTTCGTGGTGAAGAAGTCCGGCGTCATCGTCGCGGCCCAGTTCTCGATCGACCGCGCCGAGCTCGGCGCCTTCCAGGCCGGCGGCACCTTCGTCCCCAGCGGCTCCGGCGCCGGCACTGGCCAGGTCACCGCCACCGCGGAGGGCAAGTCGGTCGCCACCTCCATCACCCTCAAGCTGACCGACGCCGAGCAGAACGGCGCGGCCGGGCCCGACGGCGGCTTCGGCCCCGGCGGCTGGGCGGGCGTCGGCGGCGAGGGTCCCGGACCGGCGGTCACCGATCCCGTCAAGGCCGTGCTCGACTCCACGCCGCAGGCCGACTCGTCGCTGGCGATGCTCTATCCCTACGACCAGACCGTCTGGCCGCTGGCGCAGCTCGCTCCGCTGCTCCAGTGGGCCGGCAGCGCCTCGCTGCTCAACGCCGCCGAGGCCGTGCGCATCCACCTGTCCTGCTCTTCCTACGACTGGCGCGGCTATTTCGGCCGGCCCGGCGCGCTCCCGGCTGGAGCGCCCTACCAGCGCCATCCCGTCCCGCAGGAGGCCTGGCAGGCCGCGACCGAGGCCGCCGCGGGAGGCTCGCTCACGATGGAGATCGTCTTGGCCTCCGGCGGCAAGGCCTACGGACCGCTCAAGCAGACCTGGAAGATCTCCAAGGGCCCGCTCAAGGGGATCGTCTACTACCAGTCCTACGGCACCAACCTCGCCAAGAACTACGAGTACGAATTGGGCGGCGTGAAGCGCGTCTTCGGTGGCGCCACGTTGGCCATCAAGCCCGGCCGGACTGACCCGACGCTCGTCGCGGGCAAGGACGGAGGCCACGAGAGCTGCCGCGTCTGCCACTCGGTCTCCGCCGACGGCAGCCGCATGGTGGTCCAGCACGGCGACGGCTACGACCTCTCCTCCAGCTACGACCTGAAGAACGGCTACGTCGAGACGCCGTACCCCGCTGGCGCGGACTTCAAGTTCGCCGGCCTCTACCCCGACGGCAGCGTGGGCCTGCTCAGCAATGCGACCGAGTACTTCACCATCCCCTATCCGACCGCGCTCTTCGACATGGCGAGCGGCACGCAGCTCTCCGCGCCCGGGCTCTCGGAGTTCCTCACCCAGGCCGGCTTCCCGGCGTTCTCACCCGACGGCAAGCACGTGGCCTTCAACTTCGTCGCCGGCGCCGGCGACGCCGCGACGGGCCCGGGCGACCACTCGAAGCTGGTGCTGATGGACTACGACCACGCCTCGCACACCTTCTCCTCTCCCAAGATCCTCCACGCGAGCACTGCGGACAGTCCGCCCGCCTGGCCCTCGTTCCTGCCCACCAACGGCGCCGTCGTCTTCCAGAAGGTCCTGCCCGGCAACTGGAGCGGCGAGCTGTTCGGCACGCGCAGCGGCGGCCGCGGCGAGCTGTGGTGGACCGACCTGGCGACCTCCACCGCGGCGAGGCTCGACCAGCTCAACGGAGTGGGCCTGCCCACCGGCGCCTCGCACACCGACGACACCTCGCTCAACTACGAGCCCACCGTCTGCCCCCTGCCCTCCGGCGGCTACGCCTGGGTCGTCTTCATGAGCCGGCGCATGTACGGCAACATCGCGACCATCGACCCCTGGTGGAGCGACCCGCGCGAGCACGACCTCGTCTCGCTGACGACGACCAAGAAGCTGTGGGTGGCGGCCATCGACCTCGACGCCGCGCCCGGGACCGACCCCAGCCACCCGGCCTTCTACCTGCCGGCGCAGGAGATCCTCGCCGGCAACACGCGCGGCTTCTGGGTGGTCGATCCCTGCCGCGAGGACGGCGCCTCCTGCGAGAGCGGCGACCAGTGCTGCGGCGGCTACTGCGAGATCGGCGAGACCGGCGGCCTCTGCACGAGCACGCACACCGGCTGCTCCGAGGAGTTCGATCGCTGCACCGTCGCCGCCGACTGCTGCAGCGGCGGCCTGCAGTGCGTGAACTCGCGCTGCGTCTACATCGGGCCGAACTGAGCGCCGGGAGCGACGGCTACGGGATGGACGAGCCGGCGCGCAGGCAGCGCAGCGCGGTGCTCGCCTCGTTGTGCTTCTTCGAGGGCTCGGGCCAGTACCAGGACGGGTAGGTGATGTCGTGCAGCGTGCGCACGCCGGGGGCGATCGACCCGATGCGCAGGGTCCCGTCGCTCGCGCGGGCGAAGACCTCCACGTTGCCGTAGAGCTCCGACCGGAGCGCGTCCGCGGCCACCTGCCGCGCGGGGTCGCTGAACGACGCCAGCTCGGCCTCGGTCGGGAGGTGCCAGTCGCCGCCGAGGACCACGGAGCAGACGTCCACGTCGTCGATGAGCTGGGGGATCCAGTACGGCTTGATGCCGAAGTCGGAGTAGGAGCACTCGAAGACCGCTTCGAGGTTGGCCTGCAGCTGCAGCTCCGTCAGCGTCTGGCCCGACGCCGCCAGCACGATCTCCGGGTGGAGCGCGGCGCATTGGACGAGCAGCTCCGCGTACGGCATCGCGGCGTTGCGCGCCACCTCGACCGCCTCCTCGTAGCTCTTCGGGTAGGCGTCGCCCTCGTGGGCGTAGAGGCCGTCGTCGCCCTTGAACGTATTGGGCAGGATGGTCGCGGAGATCTCGAGGCTCGCCGCGCCCGCGGACGTCGTCCCGGTGACGTGGGCGCTGCCGTCGTACATCAACGAGGCGTGGAGGCCCTTGGTGGGCTCGTGGTTCTGCGGCTCGAGAGGCGCCGACACGCCGCAAGCGGCGAGCGCGAAGACGCCGAAGAGCCCGACGATCCTGGGCGAGAACATGGGGTCCCCTCCTTCTGAACGAGGCTTCCCGGCCGGGAGCCGCTCCTGAGGTTACACCCCCTCGGGCTGCTACCGCCCGGGCCTGGACCACTCGGTGTGCACCGCCACGCCAGGCCGGTCCGTGCGCTCGTATGTATGGCTACCAAAGTAGTCACGCTGCGCCTGGATGATGGCTCCCGTCCCGCGCGAGGTGCGCAGCGTATCGAACCAGGCGAGCGAGGCGGACAGGCCGGGGATGGCCAGGCCAGCGCTCGTCGCGGCCGACACCACCCGCCGCCAGGCGCCCGCGCGCTTCTTGAGCTCCTCGGCGAAGTCGGGCGAGAGCGCGAGCATCTCGAGCGCGGGGTCGGCCGCGAACGCCTTGCTCACCCGCTCCAGGAACCGCGCGCGAATGATGCAGCCCGCGGTCCAGATGCGCGCGACCTCGGCGAGGTCCGTCCCGTAGCTCTTCTCGGCGCTCGCCTTGGAGAGCATGGCGAAGCCCTGGGCGTAGCTGGCGATCTTGGAGGCGTAGAGCGCGTCCTGCAGATCCTGCGGCGTCACGCCCGCGAGCTTGCCCGCCGCGCCGCCGACCGCGCCCTCGAACTGCACTCGCAGCGGCCGCCCCGCGCTCAGGTTCCGCGCGTCCACCGCGGCGGCGACGGTCGGGATGGCGACGCCCAGCTCCGCGGCGGCGATGACCGTCCACCGGCCCGTGCCCTTCTGCCCGGCCTGGTCCTGGACGGCGTCGAGCAGCAGCGAGCCCGCCCGCTCGGAATCGGGGGTCCGCAGGATGTCGGCCGTGATCTCGACGAGGTAGCTGCCCAGCTCGCCCTGGTTCCACTCCGAGAAGATCGACGCGACCTCGGCGGCGGGCAGGCCCAGGCCGCCGCGCAGCAGCATCACCGTCTCGGCGATGAGCTGCATGTCGCCGTACTCGATGCCGTTGTGGACCATCTTCACGAAGTGGCCGGCGGAGCCGCGGCCGCAATAGGTGACGCACGCGCCGGAGTCGCTCCGGGCGGCGATGGCCTCGAGCAGCGGGCGCAGCCTCTCGTACGAGGCCGGGTCTCCGCCGGGCATGATGGCCGGGCCCTTGAGCGCGCCCTCCGAGCCGCCGGAGATGCCCATGCCGACGAAGCGCCACGGCCGCTCCAGGCTCCGGGCCAGGCGCCGCTCGGTGTCCATGTACAGGCTGTTGCCCGCGTCCACCAACACGTCGCCCTGCTCCAAGAGCGGGTCGAGCGCGTCGATCACCGAGTCGACCGGAGCCCCGGCGTTGACCAGCGCGATGATCCGCCGCGGCCGCTCCAGGCCCTTCACCAGCTCGGCCAGGGTCTGCGCCACCGCGAGGTGCGCCTCGGGGTGCTCGGCGGCGAGCTTGCGCGCGCCTTCCAGGTTGCGGTCGAAGCCACCCACCCGGAAGCCGCGGCTGGCGCAGTTGCGCGCGAGGTTGCCGCCCATCACGCCCAGGCCAATCACACCCACGTCGTTGAGGTCGCTCATCGCAGTCCTCCAAGGTCAGTGACGATCACCACGGATTCGAGTGCGCTCCCGGGCAGCGTCGGGTCGCCGTCCAGGAGCCGCTTCAGCGCGGCCCGCTTGCCCTCGCCCATGGCGAGCAGAATCGAAGACCTCGCGGTCCGCAGCATCGGCAAGGTCAGGGTGATGCGCTGCGGCGGCGGCTTCGGGCTGTCGTGGACCGCCGCGACCACTTCGCCCGCGACCGTGCGGCCGGGGAAGAGCGACGCGAGGTGCCCGTCCTCGCCCATCCCCAGCAGCGCGACGTCGATCCCCGAGTCGAAGTGGTCCTTCAGCGCGCCGAGAACTCGCGCGCAGGCCGACTCGGGGCTCTCGCCGTCCTCGAAGAGCGGCAGCACCATGGCCGGAGGCTGACCGCGTTCCAGCAGGCCGGCGCGATAGGCCTCGCCGCGGTTCGATGCGCGGTCGCCGACGGGAACACAGCGCTCGTCCACCCAGGTCAGACGGACCTTGCTCCAGCGCCCGGCGCCGAGCCGCGCGGGCAGGCCGGCGAGGGCCCGCGCCGCCGAGCCGCCGGGGATCGCCAGGCGAGGCCGCTCGAAGCGGGAGAGCTCGCGGCAGAGGAGCGCTCCGGCCTCGGCGGGAGGATCGGCCGCGACCACGATGCGGCGGTCAGCCAACGGACCAGCCTCCCTCGCAGCCCTCGAAGAGCTCGTCGGTCTCCGCCGGGCCCCAGGAGCCCGCCGGGTACTCGCGCAGCGGTGGGGCGTCGGGGCCCTCCCACTTGGCGCGGATGGTGTCGGCGAAGTGCCAGCTCGCCTCCACCTCCTCGGCGTGCAGGAACAGCGTCAGATCGCCCTGCAGCGCATCGAGCAGCAGCCGCTCGTAGGCCGGCGTCGTCGAGCCGCCGAAGCGGTCCTTGTAGTCGAAGGCGAACTCCGCCGGGACCATCGACATGGTGCTGCCCGGGGACTTGATCCCGAAGGAGAGCGAGAGCGCCTCGCGGGGCTGGATGGAGAGGGTGAGCACGTTGGGCCGCAGCCGGCAGACCTCTCCGCTCGGCCCGAACTTCTGCAGCGACCCCACCGCGACGCGGTCCTCGGCGGTGAAGAGCTCGAGCGGCGGGGTGCGGAACTGGACCTTCACCTCGGTGAAGCGCCGAGGCAGCCGCTTGCCATGGCGCAGCAGGAACGGGACGCCGCTCCAGCGCCAGGTGTCGACGGTGGTGCGCAGGGCCACGAAGCTCTCGGTCGTCGAGTCTGCCGGGACGCCCTCCTCCTGCAGGTAGCCGGGGACCGGCTTGCCGTCGATCGTCCCCGCCGAGTACCGGGCGCGGACGCAGCGGCAGGCGGCGTCGTGGCCGCGCGGGATGTGGAGCGCCTTGAGGACCGCGAGCTTCTGGGCGCGGATGGCCTCCGGGGCGAGCGAGGACGGAGGCTCCATGGCGATCAGCGCCAGGATCTGCAGCATGTGGTTCTGCACCATGTCGCGCAGCGCGCCGGTGGAGTCGTAATAGCCGGCGCGACCGCGCTCCATGCCCAGGTCCTCGGCCACGGTGATCTGGACCAGCTCGACATGTTGGCGGTTCCAGAGCGGCTCGAAGATGGCGTTGTGGAAGCGGAAGGCGAAGAGGTTCTGGACCGTCTCCTTGCCCAAGTAGTGATCGATGCGGAGGATCTGGTCCTCGCGCAGCCACTCCTGCAGCGAGCGGTTGAGGGCACGAGCGCTGGGAAGGTCCTTGCCGAAGGGCTTCTCGACAATGACGCGGCGCCACGCGCCATCGTCGCGGCGGCCGAGCAGCCCGCCTCTCGAGAGGTTGGCGACCGCCGGCGCGAAGAGGTCGGGCTTGAGCGAGAGGTAGAAGAGCCGACCGACCTCAGGGCGGGAGTCGAGCGCGGTCAGCCTTGCCGCCAGCGTCTGGACGTCGCCGGGCTCGCCGACGTCGCCCTGGACGTAGTGGATGCGCGGGGCGAGCAGGTCGAAGCCCCTGCGGGCGTCCTCGGGGAGGAGCTCGCGCAGCTCGGCGCGGAAGGAGTCGTCGGACTTGGGGCGGCGGGCCACTCCCACCAAGGAGAAGCCGCCCTTGGGGCGGTCCTTGGCGATGAGGCTGGAGAGCGCGGGCACCAGCTTGCGGGCGGTGAGATCGCCGTTGGCACCGAGGATGACGACTTGGGCTGGAGGGGTGGTTTGCATGGCGCTCTGTTGTAGCTCTGGTAGCCGTGTCTCTGCCATCCCAGCGCCGCGGGGTAGAGCGCGGCCTCCGTGCCGCGGTCGGTCGCGTTGGTCGTCGCGCGTCGTTCCGGGGTAGAGCGCGGCCTCCGTGCCGCGGTCGGTCGCGTTGGTCGTCGCGCGTCGTTCCGGGGTAGAGCGCGGCCTCCGTGCCGCGGTCGGTCGCGTTGGTCGTCGCGCGTCGTTCCGGGGTAG
>DASXVQ010000009.1:0-3897 GCA_036504155.1 Myxococcales bacterium | reverse complement strand
GGGTGCCCGGAGAAGGTCGTGGACTTCTTCCCGAGCGAGGGCGGGCTCCTGGTCGTGCGCGAGCGGCACCTCGAGCTGCTGGGCGACGACGGCGCTGCGCTCGCGACCGTCGACTCGCCGCGAGACCTCACCGCTGCCTCGTTCGACGGCAAGCGCCTCGCGGTGGCCGACAAGGCCATCCTCACCGTCTACGACCCCAAGCTGACCAAGCTCGCCTCCGGGTTCCTCAACGAGTCATGCGCATCGTCGGTCATCATCGGCGACGACTTCGTCTGCGGGCCGGCGAACCCCGACGTCCGGAACTTCGGCACCTACTCGCTGGCCGACGGCGCGCTGCGCGCGATCTCGGTGACGTACAGCAACGAGGGGACCCTGATGACGCCGATCCCCGGGCACGCCGAGTTCTTCACCATCCGCTCGGACGCGTACCTCTACCAGGTCGCGGGTTCCGGAGCGGTCGAGGAGCGAGGCAACGGCTGGCCCAACGAGCGCCCGCAGGTGGTCGGCGGATTCGATGGAAACCCTGCGTCGCGATGGATCGACGCGGCGGGGCACGTCTTCGTCATCTATGGCTCGACCGAAAAGGAGTTCTTCGTCCTCGAGGGCGACCTGGGCCTGATGCCGAAGAACCCGGTGAGGGCGATGGCCGACGACGGCGCCGGCGCCCTCTTCCGGTTGGTCAGCGGAGAGGCCTACTCGGCGGACGCGCCCTGCGCGGCCGGCTGCAACCTGCAGCGAATCGACTTCGCGGCGCGCCAGGTGAAGAAGGAGATCTCGTTCAGGCACCGCAGGGCGAGCTCCGTGTCCAAGGCGAGGTGGGACCCCTTCCGCCGCAAGCTGGTCGTCGGTTTCGAGATCGGCGGGACCGGGTGGGGGCCCGCGGCCGGCAGCGAGCTCTGGCAGTTCGACCTGGACTAGCGGGCGGGCCGGTCTGCACGCGTCGGCTCGTGTCCGGTCACGAGCTCCCTCGCCCCCGCGATGAGCCCGGCGAAACTGCTCACCGGCGAGTCGCCTCCGACCGTGACCCACCGCGCGTCGTGCGCCCCTCGACCTGCTCCGCGCGCAGGCCGCGCAGGGCGAACTGGCGGTCAGGCTCGACCCGGGTGCGCAGGGCCAGGGCCGCCTCCTCGCCACCGCCGGCGCCTTCTCCCTCCAGGCGGCAAGACACCTCCAACGAACACGATCGCGAAGGCCTTGCCTCTCTCGTCCGCTACAACTTGAGGACGCCCGCTGTCGCTCGCCCGCCTCGCCGAGCTACCGAATGGGAAGGTCCTGTCGCCGACGGCACTGCCGCTCTGGAACTGGAACCGGTTGCGCTTCTGCGTGGTGTCGCTCCGTCCAAAGCGTTTCACTCAAGGCTTGATCGCGGTTGCACGCACTGTGCGTATGGCGTCTAATTGCCGCCGGGCCGACGCACGTTGGAGGGCAGCCGTGAGGGACTTCCTGTTGGCGAGCGCGACGCTCGCGCTGGTGACCGCATGCCAGGCGCCGGAAGGGACCATCACCGCCAGCGGCGGCGAGGTCCGGGGACCGGGCCAGTCCGCGGTCTCCGTCCCGGCGGGGGCGGTCTCGCAGCCGCTCTCGATCCGCATGAAAGCCGCCTCGCCCTCGCCCTTGCTCCCCGCCGAGCTCTTGCCGGCGGGCCGAGCGGTCCTCGTGGAGCCCGAAGGGGCCACCTTCGCCAAGCCGGTCACGGTGACGCTCGACGTCTCGGGCGTCCCCGAAGGCGCCCATGTACAGATCGCCACCGCGCCCGCCGGCAGCACCCAGTTCACGCTCCTGCCCGCGGCGCGCTCGGGCCAGACCGTCACCGCCCAGACCAGCCACTTCTCGGTCTTCGTCCCCGTCGTGGCGCTGGACCTGTCGGTCTTCGACGACTTCTGCCGGGCGTACAACCAGGCCCAGGCCGAGCGCGGCGCCGCGTGTGCGGGTGGCACCGCAGAGATGTGGAAGACGTTCTTGGCCAGCCGCAGCGAACTCTTCTGCCAGGGGGTCTCCGACTCCCTCGCCCACGGACGCGCCACCTTCGACGGCTCTCGTGCCGCCGACTGCGTCGCAGCGCTGCGCGCCGCATCGTGCGAAGAAGCCCTGTACCCCAACCCTTCGATGTTCTGCCCGGACCTGTTCGTCGGGACCACCCTTCCCGGGCAGCCCTGCTACCAGCTCATCGACTGCTTCCCCTGGGGTCACTGCGACACCGGCGAAACCTTGCAGCAGTGTCCTGGCGTCTGCCGCGAGCCCGCCTTCGGCAACCCGTGCAACTGGTACGACGAGTGCGTGGCTCCGAACGTCTGCTACGACGGTACGTGTCGGCCCCCTTCCCGCGAAGGCGAGCCGTGCGCGAGCTGGTGCGAGCGAGGGCTGTTCTGCGAGGAGGGCAAGTGCGCCCGCAGGCGCAACTACGGGCCGTGCCCCACCGGCTACGACGAGTGCTCCGTGGACTCCGTTTGCATCGGCTTGGGGACGGTCCGGAAGCCGACCGACCTCACCTGCGTCCCCGTCCTGCCCATCGGCGCCAAGTGCGCCGGGGAGTGGGAACGCGAGTGCGGTCTGGGCGTCTGCATCGGCGGTGTCTGCACCGAGTGGAGCCGCGTCGGCGAGCCCTGCAGCTATTCGGGAAACCGCCTGTGCATCGACGGCTACTGCCACCAGGTCGTCGAAGGCGAGCTCGGCACCTGCAGGTCGTTCGCGAAGGAAGGCGAGCCCTGCCGCCCAGTCGACGTCGCGCCGATCTGCGCCACGGGGCTGACGTGCGACAGCGGCACGGGGCTCTGCGTGTCGGCGCTGTGCCGCCCCAAACCGTGAGGCCCCGCGGCGCCGCGTCGAATCTCAGGGCTGTTCGAGCGCCTTCAGCCGGCCCTCGATCCGCTTCATCTGCCGCTCGGGCTTCTGCACGGCCGGCAAGGTCTCCGCGAACTTCACGGTTTCTTCCAGCGCCTTCCTTGCGCCGTCCTTGTCGCCCTTTGCCTCGAGGATGTTCGGGCGGCTCTCCAAGAGCCGCAGCCGCCGCGGTCCGTAGACCTTCGAGAGCGCGCGGTCGCTCGCGGCCATCGCCTCGTCGAGCTTGCCTAGCGCCTGGAACAGCTGCGCTAGCCGCGCCGGGGCGTTGTAGTCGCTCGGCAGGTCGCGCTCGGTCTGCTCCAGCGCGGGGATGACCCGCGCGGGATCGTTCAGCTTGAGCGCCGCAGCGCACACCGCAGGAAGTTCGTGCGCCCCGCTCGCAAGGATCCCGAGGCTCTGCCCCACCCACCCCGGCCTCCACGACCACGACTCCGAGATCGCCACCGTCTCCCGCGGCGTCGACCCCGCCTGCGCGGCCGCCGCCGCCCCTCCCGAGGAGCCCTACCTCCGCTGCGCCGACTTGATCCGCAGGGTCCACGGCGTCGACGCTCTCCAGTGCCCCTGCGGCGGCAAGCGCAAGTTCGTCGAGCTCGTCACCAAGCCCGAGAAGATCCGCGAAACACTCGCGCGCCTCGGCCTCGCCTCTGCTTCTCCCGAGATCGCGAAGGCCCGCCCCCCCTCAGGACCAGATGTTTGGCCCGCCCTGCCACTGCGACGGCCTCGACTCTCCCTCACTCGACTACCCTGTCGTAACGATCACCGCCAAACGCCTTCTTCCTCCGACTTGACTTCACGGACACCGGTGGCGACGCCCTGCCCCTTAGGCATGGTCCACCCTCTCTCCCAGATTCCGGCGGGCGGCCCGGCATCGGGCCTCGCCGCCGTACCCTGCGCAAAGGCCTACTCGGTCAGCTTGTGGTGGTGTCCCGCATCTGGTGGAAAAGCGCGCGTAGCGCCCTACCGGCGGGCCGTTGATGGCCTGCGTGTATAGCAGGTCGGTCGGACATGCCTCAATGCACCTAGGCGGCGGCTTTCTTGTCTGCCCGCTGTTCACTC
>DASXVQ010000008.1:0-5158 GCA_036504155.1 Myxococcales bacterium | reverse complement strand
GGAGGAAGAAGGGGTGCCCGAGCGACGTCGATTCGCCCGGCCGACCGGCCGCCAGCGCCGGAGCCAAAATCACCCGTTGAAATCGCTGCCCCTCGCGTGTACGGATCGCAACGCTCTCGCGCGCGATCCCGCCTGCGCGGAGCCATCCCTCGGGAGACCCGAACGACATGACGAGCCCACGAGTCTGGACCATGGCCGACGCTGTGGAGACCTACGCCATCCCCAACTGGAGCGCGGGGTTCTTCGGCATCAACGAGAAGGGGCACGTCGTCGTGCACCCCGAGGGTCCGACCGGCCCGTCGGCCGACCTCAAGGAGCTCGTGGACGAGATCGTCCGCCGGGGCATCGACCTGCCCGTCCTCCTGCGCTTCACGGAGATCCTCGAGAGCCGCATCCGCTCGCTCAACGAGGCCTTCAAGAAGGCCACCCAGGAGAACGGCTTCAAGGGCGGCTACCGCGGCGTCTTCCCCATCAAGGTCAACCAGCACCGCTGGGTCCTCGAGGAGATCACCCGCATCGGCCGGCAGTACCACTACGGCCTCGAGGCGGGCTCCAAGCCCGAGCTCTTGGCCGTCATGGCGCTGCTCGAGGACGAGGAAGCGCTCATCATCTGCAACGGCTACAAGGACGAGGAGTACGTCGAGACCGCGCTCCTGGCCAACAAGCTCGGCCGCAACGTCATCCTGGTGGTCGAGAAGATCAGCGAGCTGCACCTCATCGCGCGGGTCGCCAAGCGCATGGGCGTCAAGCCGCGCATCGGCGTGCGCGTCAAGCTCTCCAGCCGCGGCGCGGGGCGCTGGGAGGCCTCGGGCGGCGACCGCAGCAAGTTCGGCCTGTTCGCCAGCGAGTGCATGGAGGCCATCGCCTTCCTGCGCGAGGAGAACCTGCTCGACTGCTTCGAGCTGATGCACTTCCACCTCGGCTCGCAGATCTCCAACATCCGCTCCATCAAGAACGGCCTGCGCGAGGCCAGCCGCTTCTTCGTCGAGCTGTGCAAGCAGGGCGCGTCGCTCAAGTACATCGACGTCGGCGGCGGCCTGGGCGTGGACTACGACGGCAGCCAGACCAACTTCAGCTGCTCGGTGAACTACACGCTGCAGGAGTACGCCAACGACGTCGTCTACTCGATCTTCGAGCAGTGCGAGGCCGAGAAAGTGCCGCACCCGACCATCGTCACCGAGTCCGGCCGCGCGGTGGTCGCGCACCACGCGGTGCTGGTGGTGGGCGTGCTGGGCACCAGCGAGTTCGAGGTCAAGAAGGTCCCCGACTCGGTGCCGGAGACCGCCCCGAGCGTGCTCAAGAACCTCGTCTCCACCTTCAAGGACGTCACGCGCAAGAACGTCACCGAGGCCTGGCACGACGCGCTCGAGTACAAGGAGGAGTGCCTGACGCTCTTCTCCCTGGGCCACATGAGCCTGGAGCAGCGCGTCGCCGCCGAGAACGTCTACTGGGCGCTGTGCCAGAAGATCCTCAAGATCTCCAAGGAGCTCGACGAGGTCCCCGAGGAGCTGGAGTCGCTGGAGAAGGCGCTCAGCGACATCTACTTCTGCAACTTCTCGGTCTTCCAGTCGCTGCCCGACAGCTGGGCGGTGGACATGCTCTTCCCGATCATGCCCATCCACCGGCTCAACGAGCAGCCCACGCACAAGGCGGTGCTGGGCGACATCACCTGCGACTCGGACGGCAAGATCGACCACTTCATCGACAAGCGGGACGTCAAGGACGTCATCGACCTGCACCCGATGACCAACGAGCCGTACTACCTGGGCATCTTCCTGGTGGGCGCCTACCAGGAAATCTTGGGCGACCTGCACAACCTGTTCGGCGACACGCACGCGGTGCAGGTGAAGATCCAGCCGTCCGGCTACCAGATCGAGCACGTGGTGCCGGGCGACACCGTCGCCGAGGTCCTGCACCACGTCATGTTCGACCGCGAGGACCTGATGACCCGCCTGCGGCGGGCGAGCGAGGTGGCGCTGCGGGCCGGCCGCATCACCCTCGAGGAGTCGCGGCACCTGCTGCGCGCCTACGAGGACGGCCTGAGCGGCTACACCTACCTCGAGCGCGAAGGCGGAAGCTGAGGCGGAGGGAGCTGAAGAGAGGCAGCCATGACGAAGTTCATCGAGAAGACCTTCTCCGTCTCCGTCGCCAGCGGCGGCATCTCCGACGAGGAGCTTGCGCGCCGCTGGGAGGAGACCTTCGGCAAGAAGGAAGAGCAGGACAAGGCCGGCAAGATCAAAGGGCGCAGGAAGCCAACCAAGAAGAAGGGCTGAGGCGTCCCCGATGGGCACCGCGCGCGACCAGCTGGCCCGGGCCGACGTGGTGCTGTGCTCGGCGTGCCTGTTCGGCTTCGACTGCCGCTACGACGCGCGGGACAAGCGCAAGCCCCACGTGGTCGAGGCGCTGCGGGGCAAGCCCGTCGTCCCGGTCTGCCCGGAGATGGCCGGCGAGTTGGGCGTGCCCCGGCCCCCGGCCGACCTGTTCGGCGGTGCCGGCGGAGCGGTGCTCGACGGCGAGGCCCGGGTCGTCACCCGCGAGGGCCGCGACGTGACGGGGGCCTTCCTGGCCGGCGCCGCCCTTGCCTTGGAAGCGGCACGGCGGTATGGCGCTGCTGTGGCCGTGCTCAAGGAAGGCAGCCCGTCGTGCGGAAGCCGGCGGGTGGTGGTGGACGGTGCGAGCACGGTGGGAATGGGCGTGGCCGCGGCGGCGCTAGCAAGGGCGGGCGTGGCGCTGATCTCCGACGAGGACCTCGAGCAGCCGTGACGACGATCGATCCCCGCAAGAGCGGCAAGGCCGGCCTGGGGGCGCTGCCCACCAACGTCGTCTACGACGTCATCGTGCTCGGCTCGCAGCTCGCCGGGGCGGTCACCGGGGCCTTGCTCGTCAAGCGCGGCTACCGCGTGCTGTTCGTCGACCCCGACGGCCTGGGCGCGCACTACGAGCACAAGGGCTACCAGCTGCCGTACGCGCCCTCGATGCTGCCCCACCTGCGGCGCATGCCCCCGGCCGAGGCCGCCCTCACCGAGCTGGGCATCGGCGTGGACCTGTTCCGCGCGCTCGACGGGGCCGCGGCGTCCGACCTGCAGCTGCTCTTCCCGCGCCACCGGATCGACCTGTCGGTCGAGCCCGAGCGCCGCGCCGCCGAGGTGGGGCGCGAGTTCCCGGGCGAGAAGGACGTCATCCTCTCGAGCCTGGGCGCCGCGCAGGCGCGCTCCGAGGCGACCGACCCGTTCTTCAAGCTCTCGCTGCCCTTCCCTCCCGACGGCTTCTTCGAGAGGCGCGCGGTGAAGAAGGCGGCCGCCACCTGCCCGCCGGTCCTGGCCGACGGCGAGATCTTCGACGCGCTCGCCAAGACCCCGTTCGCCGACGCGCTCCAGTCGCTGGGCCGCTTCCTGACGCACCTCGAGGACGCCGAGGCCGGCAGCCTCGCCCGCCTGCGTCCGGTCGCGCAGCTGCTCCACGGCGCCTGCCGCTACCCGGGCGGCTACGACGGGCTGCGCGAGGCGGTGCGCGCGCGGCTGGCCGACCTGGGCGGCGACGTGCTGGGCGACCCGCACGCCCCCGCCGAGGTCGAGGAACTGCTCTTCGACGGCGGCCGCTTCTCGGGCATCAAGCTGCAGGGCTCGAGCAACGTGTACCGCGGCGAGTGCCTGGTCTGCGGAATGGACGTGGCCTCGCTGGCCGCGCTCATCCCCCCGCGCGCCAAGAAGCGGCACCTGGCCGACCTGCTCGAGTCGGTGCGGGTGCGCCGGCAGCTGTTCACCGTGAACCTGGTGATCAAGGACGAGGGCCTGCCGCTGGGGCTCAAGGACCTGGCGCTCGTCCACCCCGGCGACGAGTTCCACGGCCCGGTGCTGCTCGAGGTCCTGCACGCGCGCAAGGCGGGCAAGGACGTCTCGGGCGAGAAGGTGCTGTGCGCCTCGGCGCTGGTGACCCACAACGAGCACAGCAACTCCGACGAGCGCATCCAGTCCGTGGCCGGCCGCCTCGAGGCGGTGATCGGCGAGCTGGCGCCGTTCGTCGAGCAGCACATCGTCGAGCGCTCAATCCCCTCCCTGCACGCCCGGCACTTCAAGGGCACCCGGCTCGTCTACCACCCGCTGATGGAGGTGGACGCGGACCACGTGCTGGGCATCGCCGGCCTGCCGCACCGCACGCCGTGCAAGAACCTCTTCCTGGCCAGCCGCGAGGTCATCCCCGGCCTCGGCGTCGAGGGAGAGTTCCTGGCGGCGACCCGCGCGGCGACGCTCGTGCAGGGCGTCATCAAGAAGCACGACCCTTTGAAGTAGACCGCAACGCTCGGGGGCTCGCCCGGAGGTTGGAGGTCGATCCTCTGAAGAAGGGGGCGGGGCTCGAAGCCCGCTGCGGCGCTGGGCCTCGACTCGTTTTCTCAACGCCAAGCAGCCAAGCGGCCAAGGCTTCTTTCGTCTGCTGCCGTCTCCTCGCCCGTCCCGGCGGACCTCTACGCGTTCGGTCTTTGCGTTCGTCCGCCGATGCCCCGCGGCGAGTCCGCAGCAGTGCCCGCGAGAGCGGCCTTCGCGCCCTTGGCTTCCTTGGCGCCTTGGCGTTGAAAAGAGCGCCCCTCCACGCCGGCAACTCCGCCCGCTCTTCGCCCCGGCCGTCCCCAGGCTAGAGAGCGAACTGGGCCGACTGGAGGACCTGCTCGCCCGGCGCCTGGAGGTCGATGACCTCGAAGCTCACCTTTCGGCCGGCGACCGCGAGCCGGGCGATGGTCGGCGGCAGCTCGAAACGCTTCGGCCCGGCGCTCCCGGGGTTCACGAACAGGACGCCGCCGATCATCCGCGCGCCCGGCACGTGCGAGTGGCCGTGGATCACCAGCTGGGCCTTGGCCTCGGCGACGGCGCGCTCCACGAACCCGGCGTCGTGGACGACCAGCGCCGTCAGCTCCCCCAAGGCGAGGAGCAGCCGTTCCTGGAGCCCCTGCCCCAAGGGCCCGGTGTCGCAATTGCCGCGGACGGCCTCCACCGGAGCGATCGTCGCCAGCTGGTGGAGGATCTCCTGGCCCACCACGTCGCCGGCGTGGACGATGAGATCGCAGCCGTTGAGCAGCCGGGGCAGCGCCTCGTCGAAGCGGCCGTGCGTGTCGGAGATCAGGCCGACCAGCATCGTCACTTGCCCTTGTTCTGTTTCGACGGGC
>DASXVQ010000007.1:0-7990 GCA_036504155.1 Myxococcales bacterium | reverse complement strand
CGAGGTCCATCACGAATACGCGGACCTGATCGTCGATTTGGTCCTGTATGCCTCCAAGCTGGTCGAGGGCGTCCCCAAGGCGCTCCATGCCCACGAACTGCGATGGGTTCGGGTCCCGGAACTGGCCCAATTGCCGTTCTGTGAGGCCGACGGGCCGTTCATCCGAGCCCTAGAGCGCGGAAACTACTGAAGAAATCCAGGTCGGGTAGGGCTCGGCAGGGCGCGCGGACGCAAAATCCGAGGCGTCAGGGATGCCGGTTGCGCTCAGGCGAGACCCGGGGCCCGACAATCATCAACGAATACATGTAGATATCCGTTCAGACCCGACTGAGTTCTGCTCGAGCGGATAGGTTCCAGGCTCCGAATCCGAACCCGAAGAACGCTCGGGCGCGGCATGCCGCTTGGCTTTTTCGAGGCCGATCGCGCCGAGCCTCCTGGCCGATTGATCCGGAAGCCCGAGTCGGTACCAGGCTCCGAATCCGAACTCGCAGGATGGCCGCCCGGGCAGCCCATTCGATGTGCGGATGGCTCGTCGGGCGCCAAGGCAGGCTCCTAACGGCGTGGACGACGGAACACCTCGGCGATGGCGCGGCCGTTCCCTGGGAGATTCACGCCGGGATCCCAGCTGCTGGAAGAATCTGAGGGCCGATCTGGGAGTTGCCCGGCGGCAAGGTTGAGGCAGGGATTCCGACGGACCGATCGCGCCGGCCCGCGAGTGCAGGGAGGCGATGGACGTGGAAGTCGAGGTCGGCGCCAAGCTGGCCGAGGTCCGTCACGAACACGCGGACCTGATCGTCGATTCGGTCCTGGACGGCGCCGAGCTAGGTACGAGCATCCGGAAGTTCGATCAGGGTCCGAGAAGGCCGGTTGGGACTGCCGGCGGCCAAAGCCGCGCCTGAGGTATCGAGGTCCGCCTTCGCGGACCAGGTGTCGGCGGATGTCATGGGCGAGGACAAGGGCGCCCGGGTTCAGGTCTTCGCACTTCTGAATCTCAGGTTTCCGACTTCGCGACCCGAGGCCACTGCAGCCCGCGAGGGCTGGCATCGCAATGTCAGGCGCGACTTCAATCGCCGGCTATTTCGGGGCGGCACATCCCGGAACGAACCTGGGGCCCCTCGGACTAGGTACCAGGCTCCGAATCCGAACCCCGGGAACGCTCGGGCGCGGAATGCCGCTTGGCTTTTTCGAGGCCGACCGCGACGAGCCTCCAGGCCGATTGGCCCGGAAGCCCGGGTCGGTACCAGGCTCCGAATCCGAACTCGCAGGAGGGCCGCCTGGGCAGCCTATTCGCGGGCGTGCGGGTCGAGGATTCTCAGGAGCTTCCAGGCGCGACGAACCAGGTGAGAGGTCGCAGTCCGACAGGCCCTGGATGTGCCGATAGCTCGTCGGGCGCGAAGGCAGGCTCTTCACGGCGTGGACGAAGGCCTCGGCGATGGCGCGGTCGGTCCCTGGGAGCTTCACCCCGGGATCCCAGCTGCTTCAACGCCACTTCGGTTCGCCCAACAAGAGCCCGAGCGGCAGGGCGCTCATGGCGATCGCGTCCAGGGCTCTTTCCGGATCCCCGACGTTCATTTCTTCTTGGTCTTCTTCTTCGCCTTGGCCGACTTGCCGGACTTCGCGGACGCCGGCGGCGCTGGCTTCTCGCCAAGCGTCCACATCCCGATCTTGGTGACCTCCAGCGACTTGCCGGACGAATCGGTGGCCTCGAAGGCCTTCAATCCGTCGATGACCAGCGCGTACCCGGAACCGGGCGTCAGCGGCTCGTTCGGCGCCAGCTGATACCGGGTGGTCGCCTGGCCGACCTCGAGCTTGTCGGTGGACGGCACGGCCTTGTCGGCTTCGTCGAACAGCCTGACTCGGACGTCCTTGACCGCGCCGAGCTCGACCTCGAACCGCGACTCCACCGGGATCTCGTTCGCCGCATCGACCGCCAGTTCCAGCACGCCGGCATCCGTGAGCGCCCGCGCCTTGAACTTGAGCGGAGCAGGTCCGGCATCCAGTCCGGGAGGCGCGGGAGGTCCCGCATCGACGACCGCGATGCCGACATCCGGAAGTTGCGGAATCGGCGCGGCGTCCGGACCGGCGGCCGGCGCGCTCGGGCAACCGACCGCGGACGCGATTCCCAAGCAGGCCGCCAGAAGCAGTCCGGGCCGGCAGTTCCGAAGCGCGAAGTTCATGGCCGGCAGGATGCCATAGCGGCCCGGCCAGCCAACCCCCATTTCCCGACCTGACGTCCGATAAGATGCATTATGTAAACTAAGCCAATGCGCTAACCAGGCGGAATTCCAGGCTTTCGCCTTGGAGAACCGGCCTCGCCGCTGGGCTTTCTGGGGACTCGCCTCTGCCCGGCCGCAGCTGCCCGCGGCGGCGTTTCTACTTGCGCTTCTTCGTCCGCATGCACGCCAACTCGACGTCGGTCAGGTGATCCAGGAACACGCTGTTGCCGGCGATCTCGCGGGCCTTGTTCACCGACTCCGTCGCCTTCTCCCACTGCCCGCTTCCCTTGAACACGCTCGAGTCGATGATGAGCTGGTTCGCGGCCAGCTCCTTGTCGAGCCGGGCCGCTTCGAATCCCTCGCCGCGAACCGCGGACGCCGGCGACTGCGCGAGGTCCTGCAGCGCGCCCGGGTTGAACGGGCTGTCGCCGTGGCTCAGGAAGTACTCGACCCGGGGATCGTCGTCGGTGACCACGGGCTCCTGGCCCACCCAGCGCTTCAAGGCCTCGGTCCCGGCCACGTAGGTTCCGAGCAGCTGGTACGGATTCGTGTACCCGACCTCGGCCAGCGACCTTTCGATTCCCGGGACCTTCATCTGGGCGTTCCAGCGCGCCCAGTCCACGTCCAGCGGCCGGTCCGAGCCCACCAGCACCGCCTCGAACCCCGCCGGGATCCACAGGCTGACCTCCGGGAACGTCGCCAGCATCGAGGCCACGAGCTGCCGGTTGATGTTGTCGCGCTGCTCCGCCAGCGGGATCCACTGCGCCAGCAGTCCGCCCGGGTTCAGCCGCTCGCGGACCAGCCGGTAGAAATCGGTCGTGTACAGGCTCACCACGCCCGCGGACTGCGGCGGCGGCGGCTCGAACGAGATGACGTCGAACTTCTTCGGATTGGCCAGCAGGAAGTGCCGGCCGTCGTCGAAGACCACCTTCGTGCGCGGGTCCTGGTCCGGCCGCCGGTTGTGCTCGGCGAAGTACTGGGCGGCCTCCAGGACGTCCTCGTTGGTGTCCACCAGGGTCAGCGACCGCAAGTCCGGATAGCTCGCGAACGACCCTGCCGTGGTCCCGGTCCCGAAGCACACCACCAGCGCGTCCTTGGGCGCCGGATGCAGCAGCATCGGCACGTGCGCCAGGGTCGCCATGTAGCGCCGGCCCGGAAGCACCGTGTTCGCGTAGGAGATCGCCCCGAAGACCAGCCGGCGGTGCGTGAACGGCTTGTCCAGGCATCCCGGCGCGCAGTCGTAGCCCGGCGAGGTGCAGATGGTCTTGGCGTCGTACTCCAGGACCGCCAGCACCCCGTCCAGGCCCTCCTTGACCCAGGTGATGCGCGAATCCGGGTGCTCGGCGAAGCCGCGGATCAGCAGATCCGACGGGATCAGCAGCATCCCTGCCGCCAGGACCGCCGCCGTTCCTCGCGTCGCCCACCGCGCCCGTTTCGGCGCCGAGGCGTCCATCGCCTGAACGCCCAGCGCCAGGGCCATGTTGAGCGCCGAGATCAGCAAGAAGACCTTCTGCGTGCCGATGACCGGGATCAGCCACAGCCCCACCGCCAGGGAGCCGACGATTCCGCCCAGCGTGTTCACCGAATACAGCAGCCCGACGTTGCTGGCGGCCTTGGCCACGTGCCGGGTCGTCAGGTGGACGATCAGCGGGAAGATCACGCCGATCAGCGAGGCCGGCACGAGGATGATGGCCGCGGCCTGCAGCAGGATGGCCACGTAGTGCCCGCCGTCGGACATGCCGCGCAGCCAGGCGATGAGGAGGCGCCCCGTCAGCCGGCTGAACCCCAGCATGACCATGCTGAACAGGCCGAAGTAGGCCACCAGGCTCTGCACGCCCACGAACAGCTCGAGCGCCCTCTCGGCCCGCTTCTCCAGCCAGAGCGACCAGGCCAGCCCGCCGACGACCAGGCCGAGCAGGAAGGTCACCAGCAGCAGCGTGAAGGCGTAGGCCGAGCTGTCCAGGACCGAGGACAGCACCCGGAACCAGAGGACCTCGTAGGCGATGGAGGCGAAACCGCACCCGGCGAAGACCGCCACCAGCAGCCGCCGTCGCCTCTCGTCGAAGAGAATCCCGCCCGCCCCGGCCCCGGCCCCGGCGGATTCTCGTTCCGGCTCCCCTGCCGCCTCCCCCGGGCTCGCCTGCGCCCCCAGCAGGAAGTGCAGCACGACGGCCGCCGCCCCGATCGCCAGGTTCACGCACGCCGCGACCGCCGCCGTCTTGGAAAGCCCCAGCGCGCCCACCAGCACGAACCCGCCGACCCCGCAGCCCACCGCCGCGCCCAGCGTGTTGATGGAATAGAGCACGCCGAAGACCCGGCTCAGGCCCTTCAGCTCGCGCGCCACGAACCGCGTGAGCACCGGGAGCGTCCCGCCCATCACGAACGTCGGCGGCAGCACGACCAGGAACGCGATGGCCGCCCGCAGCGGCAGCGGACCGCCGCCCGGGATCCCCAGCGAGGACATGATGCGGGGCAGCGACCCGAGCAGCGCCGTCACTCCCAGCGCCAGCACGCCGGTCGCGGCTTCCAGCGCGCCATAGACCAGCAGCGGCCTCTTCAGCCGGTCCGCGAGCCTGCCGATGGCGAGGCTGCCCAGCACCAGGCCCAGCAGGAACGCCGCGACCACCAGGCTCGCCGAGTAGGTCGTGTGGCCCACCACCAGGGTCAGCGCGCGGACCCAGACGACCTCGTAGACGAGCCCGCTGGCTCCGGAGACGAAGAACAGCAGCACCGCCGCCGCGTGGGCGCCTCGCGAAATACGCATGGCTGCAGACAATACAGCGCCCGTGGGTGGTCTCGGGAGCCCGGCGCCGAGGCCGGCGGCTACTGCTTCTTGCCCTTCCGGCGCGCCTCGCGGGCCGCGGCCTGCCGAGGAGCACGCCTCTCGCCGCGCTCCTCGCCGGCCCCGCCGCCGCGCGGTTGCCGCTGCTGGCGGGCCTGGTCGATGGACTGCTGCAGCACGTCGGCCAGGTCCACCACCTGCGCCGGCAGCCGCGCCGGGGCCTTCTTCGGCACCGGCATCCCCGCCAGCTTGTCCTGGATCATCTTCTGGACCTGCTCGGCCTGCGTGTCCGGGAAGGCGTTCGGGTCGAACGGCGCGGCGAGCTGGTCGATGAGCATCAGCGCCAGCTCCAGCTGCTTCTCGGGCAGCTCCATCTCCGCCGGCGGGATGGCCAGGCCGGACGCCTCGCGGATCTCGGTCGAGAAGCGCAGCGTGGTCAGGCAGAGCGCCTCGCCGTAGCCGTGCACCAGCGCCAGGTGCTCGCGCTCGCGGAAGGCCACCCGGCCGATCCCCACCCGGTCCGAGCGCCTGAGCGCCTCCCGGAGGAGCGCGTACGCCCGCTCGGCGCCCTTGGTCGGCTCGAGGTAGTACGGCGTCTCGAGGAAGACCGGGGCCACCTCCTCGCGGGGCACGAACTGCTGCACCTCGACGATGCGGGAGCTCGGCCGCTCGATGCGCTCGAAGTCCTGGTCCTCGATGACCACGAACTGGCCCTTCTCGAACTCGAAGCCGCGGGAGATCTCCTCGTAGGGGACCTCCTTCTCCTCCGCGCTGCAGAACCGCCGGAACTGGATGGGCGCCTGGTCGGCCTTGTGGAGCATGCGGAAGCTGGCGCGGTCGCTGTGCGCCGCCAGGTAGAGCTTCACCGGGATGTTGACGAGCCCGAAGCTGATGGACCCGCTCCAGATCGGCCGCATGCCTTCAAGCTAGCGACGGCACGGGCGCGAAACGTTGAAGGCGGCCGACGGAGCGTTTGAACGGTTCGTGCGTCACCGCCCCCGAGCGGGTGCGGGCGCACCGGTGCGTCGCTCCTTCGCGGGGCCGGTGAGCGGGCGATCGGAAAATTAGTGCCCTGTCTTACCGTCCCGCACCACACCCGACTCCGGATCTTTTACCGGCTCCAAACCGGTCGTCCGCTCGAGGACGCTGCAACCGGCCGGGCCGCCGTCCGGCTCCCCCTTCTTCCTTCGCGGCATGGGCGTTGCTCATTGGCTGGCCCAACGCCCACCCGCACCGCAGGAGGAAGAACCGGATGCAGCTTTCGACCTTGCCGATCTCGTCGGGCTCCCTCGCGCTGTACCTCTCCGAGATAAACCACTACCCGTTGCTCACCCAGGAGTTGGAGCAGACGCTCGCGCGCCGGTACCGGGCCGAGCACGACCTGCAGGCGGCGCACACGCTGATCACGGCGAACCTGCGCTTCGTGGTGAAGGTCTCCTACGAGTACCGCTCGTACGGGATCCGCATGGCCGACCTGATCCAGGAAGGCAACATCGGCCTGATGAAGGCCGTGCAGAAGTTCGACCCGGACAAGGGCATCCGCCTCATCTCGTACGCGGTGTGGTGGATCCGCGCGTACATCCAGAACTACATCCTGAAGAGCTGGTCGCTGGTGAAGTTGGGGACGACGCAGGCCCAGCGCAAGCTGTTCTTCTCGCTGGCGCGGACCAAGCGCGAGATCGAGAAGCTGTCGGCCCCCGGCGAGTCCTCGCCCGACGCGCGGCGCATCGCCAAGAAGCTGCGGGTCAAGACCAGCGAGGTCACCGAGATGGAGCAGCGCATGGAGGGCCGCGACCTGTCCCTCGATGCGCCGATGGGCGACGACGGCGGCAACACCCACGTCGACTTCGTGGTCTCCAAGGCGATCATCCAGGACGAGGAGCTGGGCGCCAAGGAAGAGAGCGCCATCGTCAGCGCGCGGGTGGAGGTCGCCCTGGGCCGGCTCGACCAGCGCGAGCGCTTCATCATCGAGAAGCGGGTGATGAGCGACAAGCCGATGACGCTCAAGGAGCTGGGCCGCCACTTCGGCTTCTCGCGCGAGCGCGCCCGGCAGCTCGAGATCCGCGCCAAGGAGAAGCTCAAGCAGGAGCTGGTCGCGCTCATCGGCGATCTCACCAACGAGGGCCGGGCCCCCGAGCGCGCGAGCGTGGCCGAGGCGGTCTGACGGCTGGAGGGATTCGCAAGGGCACGCCCCAAAGGCGCGCTGAGGCCTGCCGTTACTTCCTCGTCGGGAACAGCGCGGTGATGGCGACCGGGCGGGCCTCGGGCTCCAGCGAGTCCGAGGCCTGCGTCAGCCTGGCCGAGAGCCGGTGCAGCTCGGCGCTGGCGACCTGCTTGCCGGTCACGCGCTCGCAGAAGAACGTCCGGCAGCCGAAGGGCCGGTCGGCGTAGACCGAGCAGCGCAGGCCGCTCCCGTCGAGCAGCGCGCACGCCCCGTCCTCGCGGGCGTCGGGCCACGCCCTGCCCTGCTTCGCCAGCCCTCTCTCCAGGCGCAGCCGCTCGAGGGGCAGCAGGAACGGCTCGCGCTTGGTGACGGCGAGGCGGCAGCACTCGCCGCTCTTCGAGCAGCCCGTCCTGGAGAGCAGCGCGTCGGCCTCGCGGAACACGGCGTCGAGCTCGTGCAGGGCCTTGCGCTCGACGACGACGCGCGGGAGCGGCCGCTCGTCGTCGAGCAGGCCCTCGAGTTCACCGCCCCCGTCGCGCTCGCGCTTCATCGCTCTCCAGATAACAAGGCCCCGCCGGCGCAGCCAAGCGCGCCGGCGGGGCCCGAACCGACTACGGGTCCGGCTGCCAGGCCGGACCGGAGGAGGCAGGCGCGGAGCCTGCCGCTACTGCACGGTCATGAAGGAGCGGTAGAGCTTGCGGAAGTCGTCGAGCTTGAGGTTGAAGATGCCGTCGTTCTTGCCGTCGCCGGCCGGCTCGCTCTCGCCCCAGGGGTTGCGCATCTGCACGTACTTGACCCCGTCCTTCTCGCTGTAGCCGAGGATGGAGT
>DASXVQ010000006.1:0-12938 GCA_036504155.1 Myxococcales bacterium | reverse complement strand
TGGCACCATCACACAGCCTGCGCCCTCCTCGGCGGCTGGTTCCTGGTTCGAGAGAGCCGGATGCTGGGGAAAAAAAGCACCGGCGATGACTGCGAACCTGGTCCGGTCAGCGTTGAGTGAACTGCTGCACAAGCCGAAGTCACCTCGGGAAATCGCCGAATTTTGCATGTACCAAATGCGCCGCAACGAACAGGCTCGGGTTTCACGCTGGAGAGCGAAAGGCCTCGCACCGCCACCCCGCCGGAGGGCGGCGGCATGACTTCAGACAGTAGAGCTACGAAGTAGAGCCCTGTGGGGTCGGTGTACCGGAGCGGATTGTTTGCGGCGTACGCATACGGCAGCAACGCCGCCCCGCTCGTGGCCGCCTCGGCGAACCCTTTTGGACTCGTCATTAGCGGCTCCGGCTGCAAGTACCTCCCGATACTCGGGTCGTAGTAGCGATGCCAGTTCTCGAAGAGCCCCGTCTCCGCATCTTCGTAGTGCCCTGGAAAGCGGAGCCTCGGCCAGGCGTAACCTGCGCTGCTCGCGTCGGCCAACCGATACTCGAAGGCCTCCACCGACACCCCGGTCGTGGGCAGGTGGCTCGCGGCGCCGGACTCCAGGCGCACCGCCACCTTCCCGTCCGCGGGCACGTCCGCCCACTCGCTCCATACCTGCGCCTGCCTGTTTCCGACCAGCTTGGTGAGCGCCGTCCCGTCCGCCTTCGCCAGGGTCACCGACTCCGACGCGTCGACGTCCACCATCGCAAAATTTACCCTCACCTGCCGCTTCAGCCAGCCGTCAGTCCCGAGGTCGATCGACGCCAGAGTCCGCGTCGCCCCACCGGTCCAGGGGTGCGGGCTATCTCCCGCCAGCTCGCGCCGGTTCGTTCCCCCGAACGGCTCTCCTTCCGCCTCAGCCCCGACGATGCGGTGAATCGCGTCCAGCACGACCGCCGTCTTTCCGATGTGGTCGGTCACCACGAAGTACAGTCCGCAGGGCGTCTCCTCGCTGTTCCTCTTGCAGCTCCCTGTCAGGTCGCTCACTCGGTTCCAGCTCGCGTCGAACTTCGAGCGCAGGAGGGCTACCGGCCGCCCGTCCAGCCAGACGTACTCGTCGATCGGATAGACCGCGGTCCCTGCTCCGAGCGTCTCGTTGCCGCGGTCTTCCAGGAGTTGGTGCCCAGCGTCGTAGAGATACTCGTCGGTCTCTCCCGTCGGATACTTCTTCCACCAGCGGCGACCGACGCCATCGTAGAAGTAGGAGTAGGTTTCGGAGACGGGGCCGCTCCCGTGGTCGTCCACCAACGTGACGGAGGTGAAGACGGCGTCGATGCCCCCAGTGCTGCCGTCGGTGTAGCTGAACTTCGCACCAACTTTGGTCGTCGCGCTCCCGCCGAGGTAGGTCGGCGCACTGATCGCCTCCACCCGCCCGTCCTGGTCGTGCCCGTACGAATACGCGAGGCTCCACGTCTCCCCTGTGGCCGCGGGCACGGCGCTGCTCACGAGCTGGTCGGGCGAAGTACCAGTGCCGGGCGTGAGCGTCCGACTCCGCGCCGGGCTCGTCTGCGAGTTCCGGTTGCCTCGGTCGTCGTAGTCCCAGGTCCTCTTGCCGCCGGTCACGTCTTGGCTTTCTGTGAGCCGGAGCGCCTGGTCGTAGCTGAAGGTCTCGCGGAAGGGCTGCTTCGACACGCACGTGTCCTGCGCGATGATCTGGTCGGCCTTCCACGAGTACGCCCGCCGGTAGATGTCGCCGTCCGCGACCTTCGACACCCAGATCGCGCGCAGGCGCCCCGAGTTGTCGCTCGTCGCCGGAAGCGAGTAGCTGCACCCCAGCGTCTTCGATGGATCGGTCGAGTCCGTGTCCCCGAGCAGGTAGTCGACCTTGGCGACGCTGCCATTTTGAGGGCTGACGAGCGAGTAGCTCGACATCCCGCCGAACGGCTCCCATTTCACGTCGCGGATGATCTCGGTCCCCTCGGTTCCGCTGCCGGGCAGGCTCACCCGAACGCCCTTCACGCGTCCCAGCGGCCCTGCGTCCGTGTAGTAGTCGTAGCGGACCACTCGCCCGTGGGGATAGGTGATGGAGGTCAGCCTGCCGCCCAGATCGTAAGTGTAGACGGTGTCGAGCTTGTCGTTGGCGCAGCTGCCACCGCAGGTCGGGTCCGCCCTGTGGCGCTCCTCCCGGACGAGCCGGCCCTCCGCGTCGAAGGCGAAGCAGGTCGTGCCGAACGAGTCGGTGCGCGAAGCTTGCCGCCCCTTCGTGTTCGCGCTCGACAGGCAGGCCGGGGCCGACACGTCATAGGCCGACATCCAGAGGGCTATTGGCGCCTTCCCAGCGGTCGACTTGCTCGTCATCGAGAGCGCGCGCCCGAGCTTGTCGTACACCAGCTCGTAGAACCATCCATCGGCGCGCAGTGCGGGCGAGTCGCGCTGGACGACCTCGCCTGAAGGGCCGTAGACGAACCGCAGCTCGCCTTGCTTGGCCTGCGTCCCGGTGTTCGGCAACGAGGCTTTGATGACGTTTCCGAAGTCGTCGAATTGGTAGGTCGCCACCGGCGTCGACGGGTCCTCGAGGCACTTGCAGGTGGCGCAGCCCGTCGCCACCTTCGAGATGTCGCCGTGCCCGTCTCTGGCGAAGCAGGTGCTCGTCGCGGTGGTGCCCTTGGGGTACTCGGTGACGCTCACCAAGCGGTCCAGCGTGTCGTACCCGAGCTCGGTGCAGGCCTTGCTCGTGATATCGCCGTCGCGGCAGAACGCGGGGGCGGCGTTGTAGGGCAGCCCGAGCGCCTTGAGGTGGTCCGCGTGGTCGAAAGCGCGCACCGTCTGGTACGAGGCTGCGACCGGCTCGGACAGCGACCCACCGACGCCCTCGCGCACCGGCCGCTTGTCGAGGTCCGCACCGTACTTCTTCACCCGCCGCAGGCCGCTCGGCAGGTAGTACGCCTCGGACTTGAGCGAGTACTTGGCTTCGGACCCTGGAGCCTTCCAGTAGTCGAGCACGACCTTCTCCGACCAGTTCGCTCCCAGCGGATCCGATGCCTTCGCCTTCCACTGGACTACGTCCACCAGGTGCCCTCCGGTGCAGCCCTGGCCATCGACCGTGTTCTCTCGCCAGCACTCGACGTCATAGCCCGCCACGCCGGGGGCCTTGGTCCAGAGCAGCCGTCCGAAGTCATAGCCGAAGCCCGTGACCGTGAGGGTTCCGTCGTCGAGCACGACCGTCTTCTTGGTCATCAGGTGCGTGCCCGGCTGGTACTCGTAGGTCGTCGAGTGGCCGTTCTCGTCGGTCTCCTTCAGCACGTTCCCCAGGGCGTCGTAGGTCTCGAACTGGCGCACCAGCGGCTCCGACGAGCACCCCGCGGGGAACCGCCGCACCTCGCGGACCTGGCTCTGGTTGGCCGAGCCCTCTTTCGCGCCGTAGTAGAGGGTCTGCGTGATCGGGTAGTCGCCGGCGCAGTCCGTGGCCGTGAGCGAGGCGGCCTCGCAGGGCCCGTGCGTCTCCACGAACTTCTCGTCCCCCACGCTCCCGGCGCAATTCGCGCGTTCCGGCATTGCGTAGAACTGGAAGGTGCCAAAGAACCGGCGCGCGGTCTTGTTGAGGTCGACCAGGCTCGCGCCCGCTCGCAACGTGCGCGTCACCCTACCGTCCGCGTCATACGAGTAGAAAGTTCCCGCGTCCTTTCCATCGAGCAAGCCGGCCGTCGTCACGCTCTCCACGCGATGATGCTGCGGCTTGCTCAAGTCATGGCCGTAGGTCGTCATGACCGGGTTTGGCGGAGAGGGCTCCTCCGCCGTTCCAAGGTAGTAGACGATTGCCTGTTTCTCGTAGGGCCAGTCGCCTTCAGGCAGGTTGGAGTACTCGGTCGCGTGGCCCGCCTTGTCGATGGCGCGGCTGACCCACCCGGTGAGCTGCTCTTGCTGCTTTTCCGCTGTCCCCTTCGCGCACATGTCCTCGCCTACACAGTCCTCCTTGATGCTGGTGACCACCCAGTCCCGCTGCCCCGCGTGCTTCTCCGTTTGGACCTTGTGGACCGAGGTCGCCACGTTGCCGAAGCCGTCGAACCCGTAGGCGTTGGTTGCCTGGAGCAGGCCGTTGGGATCGGTCGACGTCGCGACCTGCTCGGTGCTCGACTGCGTCTGGGAGACCTTGGCATCGGGCTCGTTCGATTCGTACTTGTGCTCCGACTCGACGAGGACCTCGCCGTCCACCTTGCGCGAGACCCGCAGGATCCTCGCGCCGTCGTCCTGCTGGTAGGTGATCTCCAGGCTCTCCTTGTCCGCGCCCGTCGTTCCGCTCGGTCTCTCGATCACCGAGACCTCTCCTGCAGCTGCGTTCCGGTATTGGTAGCGGACCGTACCGACCACGGCGCCCGAGGCGTCGGTTACGACCACCCGATTGAGGACCCGCTCGTCTCGCGGCGTGAGGTGCCACGGCTCCATCGAGTAGCTCAACACCTCGTAGTCGAAGGTCATCGTCGTTCCGTTCGAGGCCTCGACGGTCCTCACGAACGGAGCGCCCGAGGCGCAATCGGACTGCACTGGGGGCGGGACCAACGACTCCTCCCCCCGCTCGCAGCTCTCGGTCTTCGCGCCGGGGTTGGCGTAGGTGACGCTCGCGACGAGCTCGTTCTGGGCGTTGTAGATGCTCTCCAAGAAGTAGAGGTCGATGTCGTTGCGCATCCAGCGCTTGGTGAACTCGAGCCGGCCCCCGGCCTTCTTCCAGAGCACGTACTTGTGCTGTCCCGGCGCGGTCTGGTCCACCTCGAGCATCTCGTCGGGGTGCTCCTCGCCGGTGACCAACTCCGCGAAGCAGTGAAGGCCCTTTCCGCCACAGCCATCGAAGGTCGAATCGAGCTGGTTGTAGGTTGCCTTGAACTTGATGGAGTGGCCGTCCGTGTCGCGCACGAAGAGGGCCGGCTGCGAAGTCCTCGCCTCCATCACGAACGCGAAGTAGTTCGTCCACCACCGCAGCGCGCCGTCCTTGTATGGGCTCGACCCGAACGGCTTGGGCAGGTACTTGAACTGGTCGCTCCCGGACGACTCCAACTCGTGCGACCACGAGCCGTCGTCCGAGGAGTAGATGTGAGCGAGGGTGGCTTCGCCGCTCGGGGCTCGCACGACGAGGTCGGCGTCCCTCAGGTAGCTCCTCCCCGTCTTGGCGCTGACGGGATCGAGGATGAGCCCCTCGGAGCACTGGCAGGTGTAGTCGCCTGGCTCGCACCGTGGCGGGTTCGACTGGCTGCCGTCGTCGCAGGAGCTCTTGGGCGTCCCTGCGCACATCCCGTCCTTGCACGTGTCGTTCTCGGTGCAAGCATCCTTGTCGTCACAGGAGCCGCTCCTGGGAGTGTTCGAGCACCTCTCGTTCTCACACGTGTCCAGGGTGCAAACGTTTGCGTCATCGCATTCCGCCGCACTCTTGCACTTCTTGCACGCAAGCAACTCCGGCGCCTGCCCCGCCTGGTGATAGATGCCGCCCGTCTGCACGCAGCCTTTCTGCATCTCTGCAGCGCACTCAGGTTCGTCGTCGGAGACGCACTCCGTCATGCGTTGCAGGGTATCCAGCCGAGAGCAGCATCCGCAGCTCGCCGCTGGGCACGGGTCCGGTGAGTAGGTGCCCTTGCCTTGTGCGCAGCTCTGCTGAAATGCGTTGAACGCGATATCGCCCCAACCCTCCATTGGAGCTGCGGCGCCTTCCTGACAGACGCTGCCTGAGCTGCCGGGCGGGAACGAGCAGCTGCCCAGAAATCAGCACTCATGCGGAGTGGGCTGCTCCAGCTCGAACATGAAGCAGGCCGCCTGGCTCAGGCCGCAGACCAGAGCCACCAGCGACAACCCCAGGCGGACCATCGGGCCGGCGAGGACTTCCTCTTGTGGCATTCGTGGCTCCCGGGGTGCAGGCAAGGCAATGCCGGGAGGTGGACCCAAGGCGGCTTGTCCGGCTGGCAGAGCCGAAGCATCCGGCAGGGCCTTCGTGGGAGCTTGCCGCAGGTCCCCTCTCCGACGGTTCTGCCCGGGAGCATAGACCATCCCCGAGGGTCGTTGCGATTCATGGTTGGGCGGGCGAACAGCCCTCGGGGCGCTTGCACGTCGAGCAGTGGGAGGCAGTGCACTGCGCCAGACACGCCACTGACGCTTCAGGGACCGCCATCAGGCCAGGAGGCGCGCTGTGCCATCCAAGAACCTGCGTGCGCAGCCACTCGCAGCCCCCGCTCCGAATGCGGCTCGACTCCATCGACGGACTCCAGCCCGAGCACACGCACCTGGAGGTCCGGCGCCAGCAGCGTCAGGTCGAGCAGCTGTGTCACCCGCGCCCGCGTCAGCCCCAGCCGCCGCGCCACGTCCGCTCGGTCGGCGACGACGCCGCGCTCGATGGCCTCCTCGAGCTTGTGGGCCAACGCCAGCGCAATGGCAACGCGCGCGGGCCTGCGCACGGGCTCGCGGGGCGGTGGCTGCGCTGGGGGCGTCTTGGCGAAGTCCTTCTCATGGGCGCGCTGCACGCGGTGGAGCGCGCCGGTGATGACCTGCGGGCCCTCGGGCTTCTTCGTGTCCTTGCTCACGCCGCCTCCGCCGTCCCGCCCACCAGCGCCTCGACGCCCGCGTTCAGGTCAGCCACGAACGCCTCCACCTTGTTCGCTTTCTCGTCGACCTCCACCCTGGAGATGACCGCGCGCACCAACCTGCCGCGGTTCTCCGGGGTGAGCGTGTCCCAGACCTTGTCGAAGCTCGTCAGGCAGGACTCGACCCAGGCCACTTCGAGCTTGGCGTGGTCGAGCTGCACCAGCTTGCGCTGGACGTCCCAGAGCCGCTGTTCGAGCTTGCCGAGCTTCTCACCTGTCTCTTGGAGCTTCTCGTCCAGGAGCCGCTGCCCCGCCCCTGTGGCCTTGCTGGCGGTCTCGACCAGCCGCTTGCCTCCAGCGGAGAGCGCTGCGATCTGTCCCGGGAGCTGCTCGCGCTCCTTCAACAGCGGCCCACGAATCGCCTCGATGCGCTTGTTCACGGCGCTGGCGACGTCGGCCGCCAGCGTCCCATCGGCGAGCGCCTTCCGGATCTGATTGATGACGAAGCGCTCGATCGAGGGCGCCGGCAGCTGGCGCGACTCGCAGGCCCCACGCCCCATCTTGTCGACCGTTCCGCAGCGGTAGTATCGATATTCGGTTTCACCCTTGCGAGTGGATGCCGGCGTGAACGGCGCCTTGCACCGAGCGCAGTACAGCAGGCCCGTGAGGATGTAGTTCGGGTTGCGCCCCCAGAGCTTGCGCTCCTTGCAGCCGGCGTCGAGCAGCGCCTGGACCTGCTCGTGGACGCGGCGGTCGAGGATGGCCTTGTGCTCGCCCTCGTGCACCTCTCCCTTGTAGGGCGTCAGGCCCGCCTGTACTGGGCTGCGCAGGAGGTGCAGCACCGAGTCCTTGTCCCAGGTCGTCGAACCGCGAACCCTCCCTGCCTTGGTGACCTGCTGCTTGGTCGGCCGGGCCTCGGCGTTGAGGGCGTGGGCGACCGCCACCGCCGAGCGCTTCTCCAGGTAGAGGTCGATGATGTGCCGGAAGAGGTCGGCCTCCGCAGCGTTCACCACCAGCTTCCGGTCGAGGACGTCGTAGCCCAGAGGCGCCGGGCCGCCCGTCCACTTCCCCTTCCGACGCGCGGCGGCGATCTTGTCGCGCGTCCGTTCCGAGATCATTTCGCGCTCAAATTCCGCGAAGCTCAGAACGATTTCTGCGTGGGCCCTTCGGCCAGCGCGCGCTCCACCGCCGCCGCAGCCAGCCGCTGGTGCCGAAGGTTCACGTGTCCATAGATCAGCATCATCACCTGCAGATTTCGGTGTCCCATCATCTCCATCACCGTGCGCGGCGAAATCCCCTCCGCGAGCATCAATGACGCGGCGGTATGTCGCAGGTCGTGGAAGCGCATCGGCGAAAGGCCAAGCTCTCGCAGTCGCTTCTGGAGCTCGAGGTGCAGATAGGAATTCCAGTAGGGCCGGCGCGTGCGCGTGGTCAGCACCGGGTCCTCCCTGCGGACGGTCGTGCCCGCGCGTTGCGCCTTGCGCTGCTCGCGGCGGTGCTGGTGGCGAAGCACTCGCTCGACGAACCGAGGGAGGGCCAACGTACGTCTGCTGGCGGCGCCCTTCGGGGCCACCAGGCGCGTGCCACCCGAGAATTCCGCGCGGTTCCACCGGACGTGGAGGACGTGCTTGGCGAAGTCGATGTCATCCCAGGTCAGGCCGATGATCTCGCCTCGCCGGAGGCCGAGCCCCACCGCCAGGGCGTAGGCGGCCTCGAGCGGATTGCCCTGTACTGCGGCCAGCAACTGCCGCACCTGTGGGACATCCAGCCAGGTCGGCTGCCGCACGCCCTTCGGCGGTACGCGGCTGCGACTGGCGGGGTTCTCCTTGCAGAGGCCGAGTGCCACCGCATGGCGCAGCGCCGAGCGCAAGACCTCGACGGCCTTCCTTCGCATCGAAGCCTTCACGCCCGCGCGCTGCCACACGAGTTGGGCCTTCTCGATGTCGCAGGAGGTCAGCCGGCCGACGAGGGTTGCCCCTAGAACCGGGGCGATGATGTGCACTACCACGCTGGAGTAGGTCCGAGCCGTCGTGAAGCGCAGGCGCTGCCAGGCGACGTGGGCCAGCCAGAAGTCGAGAAGGCGGCCCAGCGTGGGACGACCGGGCAGGCCGAGCATCTTGGAGGACAACGGCGCGGGTGGGCGGGCCATGGGCGTCTTTCGCCGTGCGGGACGACCGGGGCGAGACACACGGCGATGGCCAGGGATTCCTGGAGGTGGTGGCCCGCGAGCTGGGCAAGGACCTGGTCCTGGACGCGCAGTGCCGCGGGTGCGGGCCGCCGCCGTCGTCACCGCGCCGGCGACCGCCCTGGACGGCGAGCCACTGCAGGGCGGGTGAGGGCTGCTACCGGGCTGCTACCCCTCGACCTCCGGAGCGGACGAGGGCGAGTTGGGGTTGGCCGTGGGCGTTCCTTTCGCGGCGAGTGGCGGCCGTGGCAGCTGGCAGGCCAGGGACTCCGCGGCGAGGCACCGCCGCAGGTGAGCGGGCGGCGAGCCCAGCGGCCGGCCTGTGCCCGCTTCTATCCTTTCGCCAACACCGTGCGATTCCGCGCCCTGCGTCCCCTTTCCCCCCGCCGGCAGCCAGCTACCCTGCGCTGCACCCTGCCGGCAACCCGCCGGCCGGGACCCAGGGAGGGACAGATGCCAGTCGATCCAGTCTTCACCTTCGGCGCGACCGCGGACGAGGAGCACCGCTTCATCCTCGAGGCCAAGACCCGCGCCGCGGAGGCCGCGCACGAGATTGGCCTGCGGCTGCGGCGCTTCCGCGAGACCGCTGAGTGGCAGAAGGTGACGCCGCCCCACGGCGGCACTCCCTGGGAGGACTTCACCGACTACCTCGACCGCGGCGTGGCCCTCTCGCGGGTGACCCTCTACAAGTACATGGACGCCGCGGCCTTCCCGCAGTGGTGCTTCCAGCGCTTCGGCAGCGAGAAGCTGGCGTGGCTCAAACGGATCACCGACCTCACCGTGGTCGACGAGAGCGTCGAGCAGGCCATCGCCCTCGAGCTGCCGGTCGCCGATGGCCAGACCAAGCCGTTCGAGAAGATGAGCGCCGAAGAGGTGGAGCGGGCCTGCAAGCTGATGCGTGGCGGCCAGGGCAACGCGAAGCGGACCAAGCAGCCCAAGCCCGAGGACTCGCCGCTCGCCGAGCTGCAGCGGCGCGCCGCGGAGGCCGTCTCCGAGTGGATCGCGCCGCGGCAAGTCGTGGCCCGCAAGCTCGGCAAGGACGTGGTCCTCGACGTGCGGGGCGTGCCGCGGGTGCAGGCCGCCGACGTGTTCACCGCCCTGGCGACCGTTCTGGACGGGGAGCAGCCGCAGAAGACCTGAAGACCGCCGTCCAGGCGCCCCGAGGGCTCCAGGGGCCCGAGTTAAGGTACCTTAACTTGGCCCCTGGCCGGTCCCGCGGGCCTGAAAACCCCTCGAGTTCAGGTACCTTAACTTGGCCCCCTGGCCGGTCCCGCGGGCCTGAGACCCCCCGAGTTAAGGTACCTTAACTTGGCCCCCTCACCGGTCCCGCGGGCCTGAAAACCCCTCGAGTTAAGGTACCTAAACTTGGCCCCCTTGCCGGTCTGGGAGGCCCGCAACCCTGCGATTTTAGGCACCTAAACCTGGCCCCTCACCGACCACGGTGGCCCGAGCGACAGCAAAGTTGCCCCCCTTGCGACAGTAGCGCTGACCCCTCGCGCCAACGTCTTGTGCCGAACGACTCACGGGCTCCCACAGGTCTCCGGGGCGCCGTCTCAGAAGCGCACTGGCAGCTCGACTGGCTCCATCTGTGGCCCCGAATAGGCGGGGAAGCGCAGGGAGCCGATGGCCTCGGTGAGGCACTGTGCGAGCGGCGTGTCCCGGAGCTCCGGGGTGACCACCGCCGGCGCGGCGGCGCTGCCGTCAGGGCGAATGGTCCAGCGCAACACCACCGTCCGGGCCTGGCCGGGCACGCGCACCGGGTCGGTGCAGGCTCGGATGCGGGCGCGGTTGCTGGTCACGACGTCGAGGATGTCGGACTGTGTCAGCTTCGGCTTGGTCCCCCACCCCGGCTCCGGAGGGATAGCGGCCTGCCCAGGCTTCGTCTCTGGGGCCGGCGACGTCGCGGGCGGACCGGCTGGCCCAGCGCCGACCAACTCGTTGAAGGCGCGATCGACCGCGTCGCCGCGCGGGGCGGCGGCCGGCGGGCTCTGCGCCTCGTTCGCGCTCTCGCTCTTGGGCTCCGAGGCGGGTCGGCTCGAGGCGACCTCCCTCGGTCGTCGACGCTCGGTCGCCCGGGCGCGCCGCGCCGGGGCCGCCTCCGCCGCTCGAGGCGCGACGGAGGGCTTCGGGATCCCGTGCGAGGCGACCGGCCCCTGAGGTGGCGGCGCCTTGGCGACCTCCTTGGCGGACGGCCGGGTCGGCTCGACGGCGGAGGCCGTCTCCTCGGCGGGCCGTTCCGGGAGGGCGGCGACGGGTTGCGGAGCCGGAGGCTTGGGCTCAGGCGCCGCGGTCTGGTCGGGGGCGGCGAGGGGCGCCGGCGCGGCGACGGGCGCGGGCGCAGACGCGACCTCGGACGAAGGCACGGCGGCCGTCGGAGAACGGATGAGGACCACGGCGGCGATGGTCAGGGCCCCGGCGGCCAAGACGCCGAGCAGCCCGATGACGACGTAGAGCGCGATCGGCCTGGAGGAGGTGACACGAGGCCAGGGCAGCGGGGCGCGGGTGGCTGGCCCACCCGCGGACAGCGAGGGGAAAACCTCCTCCACCTCGGCGGCGGGAGGGAGCAGGCTCCCGCGAGGCATCGAGCCCCGCTCCTCACGCGCCGTGGAAGCGGGCGTGCGGACCGGACGGGCGGCAAGCTCGTCGAGGGCATCGAGCTCGGCGCGAACCAGCGAGTCCAGCGAGCAGGAGGGGTGGAAGCCGACCTCGGCCCTCTTCTCGGTCGGAGGAGAGCACGGGGCCTGCGGGCCCATCGCCACCGCACCGGCGGGGGTGAGCGCGGGCTCCGAGTCCAGGCCCAGGCGCGCGGCGAGCCTGGGCACCTCGCTCGCCGGGGTCCAGTCGGCCATCCCCGCCTTCCAGCACAGGGTCGCGGCGACGACCTCGCCCTTCTTGAAGCGAGCGAGGATCTCTTCGAACCCGACGGGCCCGACTGGGCGGTCGTCGACGGCGATGAACCACTCCGCGTCGGAGGCCGGGAAGCCGCTCGGCGTCTCAGGCCTGGCTCGCTCCCCGCGCGCGGCGTTGGCAGTTCGCCGCTCGGGAGCGAGCAGGCGGGTGACCGCCGCGTCGTCGACCACCGGCGTCCCGATCCCGGAGTCGGCGGAGGCCGACGGGGTGCCGCCCGGGGCAGCCCCGGCCGGGGCCGACACCGCGACTGCAGCCTCCGCACCAGCGTTCCTCGGAGGGGTGCCGACGATGAGGTGCCGGCACCTCGTGCAGTGCGCGAGCGCCTCGTTCGCGCCGACCTTCTCGTCGCTGATTTGGCACTCCGCCTGGCATTGGTCGCAGAAGAGCAACATGGAGCAGGACCCCTCGCTGGACTTGAAACTTGGATCCGCGAGGCCTGAAGAGCGGAGAAGGCGCCCCGCAAGGGCGCGCCGCAGCTCGAAGAAAAGCGGGGGCGGAGGGGTGATCCCGGGCGCGGCCGTCGAGCGAGGGGAGCGCCGCTCCGACTGGACGAGCGAGAGGTTCCCGGAGCGGCGAGCGAGGCGACTGCGTCCAGGGCATCCAGCGTCAGCTCGAGCCTCAGGTAGGGAGCCTGGCGCGAGGCCTGGCGCGGGCGAATTAGCTTCCAGGACGGCAATACCGGCGAGGCGAAGCCTTCGACCGAGCGGTCGCAAGGCTGAAGAAAGCGCGAGCAGGGCTGGGATGCGTCTCGGGATCCTCGGTTCGGGCCTCGAGGGAGGCAAGCTGGGAACGCTCTTCGCGCGGGCGGGGCACGAGGTGGTCTTCAGCTACTCCCGCAGCGAAGAGAAGCTCCAGTCGCTCGCGCGTGCGGCAGGTGGAAAGGCGCGCGCGGGCACTCCGGCGGAAGCCGCCCGTGAGGCCGAGGTCATTCCCTTCGCTGTCCATTGGACCCGGACCGACCACGTCCCGCGTCAGGCGCGGAGGAGTTCGCGAGGACGTCCGCGGGGCGAAGGTCGTCTGCGCCTTCAACACCGTGCCGAGCGAGGTGCTGTTCGGCCGGGTCGGCGAACCTCGTGCATCGGAGGGACCTGATGGAGATCAAGCGAAGCGGTACGCAGCCGTCGATGCGAGGGCCGGCGGAGCACTTCACGGGCAACGTGCGCGTCGATCCGCTCTTTCAGGCGCTCGCGCCGGGGCGCGTCGGCGGTGCGTATGTGACGTTCGAACCCTGCGCCCGAAGCGACTGGCACATTCATCCGCTCGGGCAAACGCTGATCGTCACGTTCGGGTGCGGCCTCCACCAGC
>DASXVQ010000005.1:0-70163 GCA_036504155.1 Myxococcales bacterium | reverse complement strand
GGCCCCGGCCCCTCCCCGCCGGCCCCACCCCCGACGCGACCGACACACGTCACAACCAGCGACCGATTGGCGGTCGCTGATCACCGGGGCTGGGAGGGGGTCAGTTTTACTGTCGTAATGGGGTCAGAAATTGCTGTCGCTTGACACGTCGCGGACGACGAGTACGGCCGGTGCAGCGCATTTCGCGACCGCATGGCCGTGCGCGGCGAGCGGTACATGATGGAGGTGCCGTCGTCCACGTGCGTGCGCCGGCTCCGCGGGGAGGTGGGCCGGCCGCCCGAGTGGCACCCAATCAAGGTCGTCGCCAAGCGCACGCCGGTTGGCGAGTGGAGTCGCCACAGGGTGCGGGATGGGGAGAAAGGCCCGATTGAAGTGCGTGCGATGCGTCTGCCCGTGGAAACCAAGCGGCGCCGGGGCGGTCCCGTACGCGAGACGCTGCTCATGTGATGGAGACGCTCGACGGGACGGATCGCTGGAGCTTCCTGTCCAACGCCGACGACGAGGTGCCGACCGCGGACCTCGTCCGAGCCGCGAGCCGGCGGCATCTCATCGAGGAGGCCTTCGAGTTGGGCAAGGGCGAGGTCGGCCTCGGCCACTACGAGGTGCGCAACTGGCCGGGGTGGCACCATCACACAGCCTGCGCCATCCTCGGCGGCTGGTTCCTGGTTCGCGAGAGCCGGATGCTGGGAAAAAAAAGCGCCGGCCATGACTGCGAACCTGGTCCAGTCTGCGCTGGGTGAGTTGCTCCACAAGCCGAAGTCGCCTCGGGAAATCGCCGAATTGTGCATGTACCAGATGCGCCGCAACGAGCAGGCACGGGTTTCACGCTGGAGAGCCAAAGGCCTCAAGCCGCCACCGCGCCGGAGGGCGGAATGACTTCAGACAGTAGAGCTAACCTCAACCAACCGAACCGCCGGATGCGGACCCGCATGTCCGGTGGTGTGGCAGGGGAGTAGCGGGGCGAACCCGCTACCCCCTATGCCGATTCGGGGCATCCAGCCAGGTTGGGCACCCCTTCATCGCCAAGGAACCAAGGTCGCCAAGGGCTTCGCCCTGGAGAGCTCGACCCGAAGGCCGGCAGGCGACGCAGCCCTTGGCTTGGCGCAGCGCACGGCGAGAGCCGCCCAGGCAGTTCTTGGCGACCTTGGCCACGTGGCGACCTTGGCGTTCAAGGCGTGTCGGATTCGAGCACCCAGGAACCGAAGATGGAACCCGGACGGATCCGAGTTCCCTCTTCGCTCTTTTCAGGGGCCTAGGCCGGAAGCCTGGCGTCGGCCTCTAGGGCTCTTCGTAGCAGTAGGGCTCGTGCCGGTAGTTGCGCAGCATGATCTTCTTGCCGTCACGCCCGGTCACGTACTGCGGCAGGATGGGGATCTTGCCGCCGCCGTTGGGGGCGTCGATGACGAAGTGCGGGACGGCCAGGCCGCTGGTCCAGCCGCGCAGCGCGTCGATGATCTCGATGCCCTTGTCCACCGAGGTGCGGAAGTGGCTGATGCCCTTGGCCAGGTCGCACTGGTAGATGTAGTAGGGCCGGATGCGCATCATCAGGAGCTTCTGGTTGAGCTCCTTGACGATCCGCGCGTCGTCGTTGACGCCCTTGAGCAGCACCATCTGGTTGCCCAGCGCGACGCCGGCGTCGGCCAGCTTGCGGGCGGCCTCGAAGGCCTCGGCGGTGCACTCCTTCGGGTGGTTGAAGTGCGTGTTGATGAAGACCGGCTGGTGCTTGCGCAGCATCCGCACGAAGTCGTCGGTGATCCGCTGCGGCAACGTCACCAGGTTGCGCGTGCCGATGCGGAAGATCTCGACGTGCGGGATGGAGCGCAGCCGACCCAGGATCTCGTCCAGGCGGTCGTCGGACAGCGAGAGCGGATCGCCCCCGGAGATCACCACGTCGCGCACTTCCGGGTGCCGCGCGATGTAGGCGAGCCCGTCGTCGATCTGCTTGCGCGCCGCCGCGCTGGTGGGCTTGGCGACCTTGCGCTTGCGGGTGCAGTGCCGGCAGTACACCGGGCAGTTGTGCGAGGTGTAGAAGAGCACGCGGTCGGGGTAGCGGTGGGTCAGGCCCGGCACCGGCATGTCCTTCTCTTCGCCGAGCGGGTCTTCGAGGTCGCTGGGCTGGATGAGAAGCTCGCCGGTGGTCGGCACCGACTGCTGCCGCACGGGGCAGCGCGGGTCCTCAACGTCCATCAGCGCCGCGTAGTACGGGGTGATGGCCATCGAGAAGTCGCACTGGGTTCGCGCGATGGCTTCGCTCTCGTCGCCGGTGACGCGGATGACCTTTTCGAGCTGCTGCAGCGTGGTCACCCGGTGGCGCAGCTGCCACTGCCAGCTGTTCCACTCGGCCGGGGAGACGTCGGACCAGACCGAACGCGGCGCGGGCGCAAACTTCGCGCGCAGGTGCGCGGCGACGGGCGGGGCTGCGTCGATGATCTTGGGGGATTTGACGAGGGTGAGGCCGGGCTTGCTGCGGCTCTGCGTTGGCTGGCCCCGCGCTTCGAGCGGCTGGTTGGAGAACAGCTCCAGCTGCGGGGCCCGCTTTAGACTGTCTTTGGTACTCATGCACTTCCTTCGCGCTTCGCTTTGAAAACCCCCCGCGGAATCTGCTCGCCAAGGGGCCAACGATGCGGGCGCATGGGTGACGCGCAAACGGTAAGGAACTTGGGGTCCACATGTCAACGGTTCCTCTAGGACGAGGGCCTGCGCGAGCCGCGTCGTCCGCACTTGACCCGGCTTGGCGCGCCTCCTTAAGCTCCGCGCCTTTTTTTGCCGGCTGGTTCGCCGGCCCAACGACCGGCTCCCGATCACGATGACGCACCTCTCGCCAAAACATTCCAAGAGCCCGTGGAAGCGCTTCGGCGCCACGGCCGCGGAGTGGCGCGACTGGCGCTGGCAGCAGCGCCACGCGGTGGGGCCCGAGGACCTCGCGAAGCACCTCTCGCTCAGCGACGAGGAGCGGGCGGGCCTGGCCGCCGTGCCCGCGGGGCTGCCGGTCGGCGCGACGCCCTACTACCTGTCGCTGGCGGACCCTCTGGATCCTGCTTGCCCGGTGCGCATGCAGATCGTTCCGCGCGCGGCCGAGGCCCTGGTGTGCCAAGGCGAGCTGGCCGACCCGCTGGGCGAGGACCGCGCCATGCCGGTGCCGGGCCTGGTGCACCGCTACCCGGACCGCGCGCTCTTCCTGGCGACCGACCGGTGCTCCGTCTACTGCCGGCACTGCACGCGACGGCGGCGGACGGGCAGGGGAGCCCCGTCGATCACCCAGGCGGCGGTCGAGCGGGCTGCCGGCTACGTGCGCGCCCACCCGGAGATCCGCGAGGTGCTGGTCTCGGGCGGCGACCCGCTGCTCTTGCCGACCTCGCGACTGGCGGCCGTCCTGCGCGCCTTCCGTGACATCCGCCACGTCGAGGTGCTGCGGGTGGGCACGCGCATGCCGGTCGCCAACCCGATGCGCGTGGACGCCGCGCTGGCCAAGGCGCTGCGCCGGCTGGCGCCGCTGTACGTGGTCACGCACTTCAACCACCCCAAGGAGCTCACCCGCGAGTCGCGCGCCGCCTGCGAGCGGCTGGTCGACGCCGGGGTGCCGGTCGAGAACCAGACCGTGCTCCTGCGCCGCATCAACTCCAGCCCGCGCATCCTGGGCGAGCTCTTCCGCGGCCTGCTCGCCATCCGCGTGCGCCCCTACTACCTGCACCAGATGGACGTCGCCCAGGGAACCGAGCACCTGCGCACCCCGCTCGAGGAAGGCGTGCGCATCCTGGCCGCGCTGCGGGGCCGGGTCTCGGGCCTGGCCATCCCGCACTTCGCGGTGGATCTGCCGGGAGGCGGGGGCAAGGTGACGCTGCAGCCGGACTACGTCCTCAGCGCGGACGCCCGCCAGGTGCGGCTGAAGAACTGGAAGGGCGAGACGTACGTCTATCCGCAGCCGGCCGAGACCGACTGCAGCTGCCCGTACGAAGCGAAGTGGTTCTCCCAGGTCAGGTGAGCCCAGGCCCATGGACCGAGGGGGGACGACGCCGGCCCTGGCGCGGAATCGCTTTCGCACGTGTACACGCCGGCTGCCTCACCCGAGCGCACGCGCCGCAGCCGGTGGTCGCGGTGCTGGTGTTGGACGTCGGCATCCGGCGTGGACCACCTTTTCCAATAGACCCATGGAAGTAGAGATGACGATTCCTTGGCATTGATCAGAAAGGTGGTCCTGGCTGTCCATGAGGTGCGCGCCTGCGCCGGTGGTCAGGGCCGCCGTGGGCCCGTTCGGCGCAGGTGGCGAGCCGTCCGCGGCAGTGAGACGCTCCCGGCATGAACCCGCTGATGCTTCTGCTCGCAGCCCTCCTGCTGGCTCAGCCACCGCCGAGGGCCGAGCCGCCGGCGCCGATCTACTTCCCGAGCGGGTCCCTTTCGACCATCAAGCACCTCCACGACTTCCAGGCGCAGTGGTTCGGCAAGGCGCTGTCCCGCATGGAAGAGCCGGCCCTGCCGGGCACGGCGAGGGGCACCAAGGCGTACCGCTTCATGATCTTGCCGACGTGGGGCAACCCCGTCGCTGTGAGGCTGACGATCACGGGCGACGCGGGCAGCATCGAGGCAAAGCGCCTGAGCGGCCACGGTGGGTACGAACTCGGGACCTTGGCAGAGAAGGGGACCGTCAAACTGAGCGCCGACCAAGTGAAGGAGTTCGCGGCCCTATTTGCGAAGCTCGACTTCTTCAAGATGCCGACCGGGGTGCAGGAAGCTGAGGGGTTCGACGGCTCTGTGTGGATCCTGGAGGCCGTCGAGGACGGCAAGCATCATGTCGTGCCCCGCTGGACGGCCGAGTACAACACCGAGGACCGCGGCTTGACCAACTTCGTCGCGGTCTGCGAGTGGCTCTACCGCGCGAGCACGCTCCCGAGCGACGTGACGAACAGGGGTCACGTCGAGATCTTGAAGTACCCATCCATGCCCGGCAAGACGCACCAACAGGCGGCGGGGTCCGCGAAGAAGCCCAACTGCCCGGATGCCGGCTCTCCCAAATGCCCGCACATGAAGATCCTCTTCGTCGAGAACCACGCCGACTTCGCCAAGATCGTGGCCGCCAAGTTCCTGGCCGGGCACGAGGTGACCATCGTCCCGTCGCTGGCCGAGGCCCGCCACGCACTCGGCGGCGCGCCCTTCGACGCCGTGCTGGTGGACTACGACCTGGACGACGGCAAGGGCGAGGTGCTGGTGCGCGAGCTGCGCGCGGCCGGGAACAGGGTCAGGACCATCGGCGTGTCGGCCAAGGACGAGGGCAACGTGGCGCTGCTGGCCGCCGGGGCCGACGCCGTGGTGCCGAAGATGCGGTTCAGCGAGATCGAGAGCGTGCTCTCGGGAGAGCCCGCACGATGAGCGCCCACCACCAAGGTGCCAGAATCAAAGTTGTCCTGGGTATCGCACTGGTAGTCGGGCTGGTCGGCGTCTACTTCGTACGCGCCAGGTTGGCCGGCACCAAATGCACCACGGGGATCGCGTCTCACCTTCATTCGATGAAGGAGGGGCTGGCAAGCGACAGCTACGCTGGCTACCGCTCGGCCTGCGAGCACGGGGAGAAGATCGTCCGGGACTTCGATCCCGCCCTGTACTCCGCTCACGCCTATCTGGCCTACGCCTACGCCATTCGCTGGGGCGAGCACGGGGACGCCACCGAGGCGTTGGCCAAATCGCATCTCGCCAAGGCCCAGGCGGCCAAGATGGAGCACTCGCACCTCGCCGCCGCCGAGACATACATCCAGTTCTTCGGCGGCGACAGGACGGGTGCCGTGACCCGGCTCGCCGCGATGATCGAGGAGAACAAGCGCGCCGGTAGGAAGTCCACCCTCCTCACGTCGGTGCTGGGCATCATCCAGATGCGCATCGGCGACCTGGAGAATGCCTACAAGAACCTGAAGGCCGCCCAGACGCTGGCCCCCGCCGACCTGCGCATCAACGCGGCGCTGTGCGAACTGCTACGCCGGCAGGGAAGCAAATACCTTCCCCGCGAGGACGGCTCCGAGTCCGTACTTCTCGGAAGGCACACCGGGGCACAGCTTGACCTCGTGCAGATGGCCATCGAGGCGGGCAAGTGGCAGACCGCCGAGAAGTACGCGAGGAAGGTGCTCACCACTGAGCCGCCACCTTCACCCCGCCAGCTCGCGGTTGCCCACGTGGCGCTGGCGGTCATCCTCGACCACAAGGACCTGCGGACGGAGGCCGACAAGGAGCAGACTGCGGCACTGGAGCTGAGGAGGCCAAGCCCGGATCTCGACGCACTGCTCTTGCGCCGCCATTCGCGCTCCGGCGCAGATTCCGCGGAAGCCGTCGGCTTCGGGCGCGCCGATGCCCCGGACGGCGGGGGGTAGGGCGGAGGGGCCCATGGGCACTCGATGGACAAGGCCGAGATCGACGTGGTGGCGGAACGGATGCTGCGCGACGTGCTCAAGCGCCGCGCCACCGAACAACTCTTCCTCTTCGGTCCGTCGAGCAATCCGTTCTGGTGGGCGCGGCAACAGCAAGCCGGTCAAGCGGGACGAGCTGTTCATCCTGGAGAAGGCGCTGGGGCCGTAGAGTCCACGAAGCCCAAGCCCTTTGATCGACCACGACAACGCGGGCCGCTTCTCTGTCGCCGCGCTCGGCGACGACAGCGACCTGTAGTAGGCCGTGTCGCCCCGGCGAGAGGCGTGGCAGAACCCTCACCTCACTGCGATCATCCTCAAGTCGCTGCGGATGCCCGACCATGATCCAGCCGCTGCCTCACGGGACGTGCCGGACTACGTCCTCAGCGCGGATGCCCGCCAGGTGCGGCTGAAGAACTGGAAGGGCGAGACGTACGTCTACCCGCAGCCGGCCGAGACCGACTGCAGCTGTCCGTACGAAGCGAAGTGGTTCTCCCAGGTCAGGTGAGCCCAGGCCCATGGACCGAGGGGGGACGACGCCGGCTCTGGCGGCGGAATCGCTTTCAACGCCAAGGCGCCAAGGTCGCCAAGCGCGCCAAGAAAAACCAGCCTTGCCGCTCTTGGCGCCTTGGCGTCAAAGCAGCGCGCTGGCCCCAGTCCCGCGGTCGGCTGTGCTCGGCCGCTACTACTGCGCCGGCGCGCCGTCCTGCGGGACGTCGATGACCTTGCCCATGCCCTCTTCGCCGCCGCTCGGGTCCTTGCCGTCCATGGTCACCGGGTTGTCGTCGTTGAAGCCCTTCTGGACCTTGATCTCGGGCTCCTTCGCCTTCGGCTTGGCGGCTTCGGCCTTGGCCTTCTCCTCCTCGGCCTTCTTGGTGGCGTAGTCCTTCTTGCCGTCCTCGGCGCTCTTGAGGCCCTCGCGGCCCATCTTGAGCTTGGTGGTCTCGTACTCGCGGCCGCTGGTGCCGTGCTTCTGCAGCGTGTCCTCGCGAGCCTTGTCCATGTCCTTCTGGAAGCTCTTGCGCTCGTCGTTGCTCATCTCTTTCCAGCTGCGGCCGCCGTACTTGGCCTTGACCGCGTTCTCCTTGTCTTCGATCTCGGCGGAGATCTCCCCGGTCTTCTTGGCGTCCATGGCTCGAGCGGCGGCAGGGAAGGCGAGGGCGGCGGCGAGGGCGAGGACGAGGACGGCGCGGTTGGGCATGGCAGGCTCCTGGACGAGAGACGGGGCCGAGTCTAGCACCGCGGCGGCCGGCCTAGACGCCCGCAGGGCCATGGTAGGCTCTTCGAAATTCAGGGAGGACCAATGGCGCCGATCCGCGAAGGTAAGTGGGACTGTCCGCAGTGCGGCTTCAAGGGCAACCGCGGCAGCGAGATCAAGTGCAAGCAGTGCAACAAGGTGCGCGGCAACGACGTGAGGTTCTACGTCGAGGAAGACGCCGCCGAGGTGGCCGAGCAGGAGAAGCTGGAGAAGGCGCAGGCGGGCGCGGACTGGGTCTGCCAGTACTGCGACGCCATCAACCCGGCCGGCAACAAGGCCTGCAAGCAGTGCCACGCGGAACGCACCGACAAGAAGCGCGAGGTGAAGGAGATCCTCGACCAGCCCGAGGCCCCGCCGCCGCCCCCCAGGAAGTCGAACGCCAAGATGTTCGCCGGCATCGGCGCGCTGGTGGCGCTGCTCTGCGGCGGCGGCACCTGCCTGGTCTGCAGCACCAGCGAGAAGGCCGCCACGCTCGAGGCGACGAGCTGGGAGCGGACCATCGAGGTCCAGAAGTACGGCACGGTCATCAAGGAGGCCTGGCGCGACGAGGTCCCCGGCGACGGGCGCATTCAGCGCACCGAGCGCAAGGTCCACCACACCGACAAGATCCAGACCGGCACCAAGACCACCCAGGTCAGCGAGAAGGTCCAGACCGGGACCAAGACGGTCAAGGTGGGCAAGAAGGACCTGGGCAACGGCTACTTCGAGGACGTCACCAAGGAACAGCCCGTCTACGAGAACCGCATGGTCGACAAGGAGGTCCCGGTCTACCGGGAGGATCCGGTCTACAAGGACTGGGCGACCTACGAGGTGGAGGAGTGGCACAAGGACCGGGTCGTCCGGGCCTCCGCCGCCGACGGAGCGCCCAAGTGGCCCGAGCCGCGCATCTCCGGCGACAAGGAGCGCGAGGGCCCGAAGACCGAGGTCTACCGGGCCACCTTCAAGGACGAGAAGGGCAAGGAGCTCAAGTGGGACAAGGTGCCCTACGCGGACTGGAAGGACTTCAAGGTCGGCCAGACCTACAAGCTCGCCGTCTCCATGGCCGGGGGGATCGAGGGGCTGGTCAAGGCCAAGAAGTAACTGCCTGACGACAGGCCGCTTTCTTGCCCCACGAGCGCACGCTCCTACAATCGGAGCGTGCGCTTCGTGTTTCTGGCGGCCGCCTTCCTCGCGGCCCTCTTCCTCGTCCCGTCCACCGCGCGGGCGGACGAGACCGTGCGCATCGCCATCGTCGACGGAGCCAGCGAGATCACCTTGGCCGGAAAGGGCCTGGAAGTGCGCCGGCTGGAGGCGGGCGAGAAGTACGCCAAGGCGCCGGGCGGGCGCTCGGTGGTCTACGTGTCGGGCGAGAAGATGATGATGGACGGCGCCGAGGTGAAGGACGCCGACGGCGTGAAGTTCCAGAGCGAAGACTTCGTGAAGGTGGCCGACCAGCCGGTCCGCGGGCAGATCGAGATCCGCCGCAGCGGCAAGGGGCTCATCGCCATCAACGTGCTGCCGCTCGAGGACTACCTGGCGGCGGTGCTCCCCTCCGAGATGCCGCGCAGCTTCCCGATCGAGGCGCTCAAGGCGCAGGCCGTGGCCGCCCGGACCTACGCCGTCCGCCGGAAGATCGAGGCCTGGGGCAAGCCGTACCACATGGGCGCCACGGTCCTGCACCAGGTCTACGGCGGCGCCAAGGCCGAGGACGCGAAGACCCGGCAGATCGTCCAGGCGACCCGCGGCGAGGTCCTGGTCTGGAAGATGGAGCCCATCGAGGCCTACTTCTCCGCGAGCTGCGGCGGGCACACCGAGTCGGGGCAGGAGGCGCTGGGGCGGCCGCTGCCGTACCTGACCTCGGTCGAATGCGCCTGCGAGAGCCAGCCCAACGCCAAGTGGGAGCTCACGCTGGGCGCCAAGGACTTCAAGTCGCTGGGCAAGGCCGTCTCTCAGGTCAAGGTCCTGGAGCGCACCGAGACCGGCCGCGCGCGCAAGGTCCTGCTCGCCTCGGCGTCGGGGACGAAGGTCGTGTCCGGCGTCGACCTGCGCCGCATCCTCGGCTACGACAAGGTCCGCTCGCTGGACTTCGAGGCGGAGGCCAAGGGCTCGACCTTCACGTTCAAGGGCCAGGGCCACGGGCACGGTACCGGGATGTGCCAGTGGGGCGCCAAGGCCTACGCCGAGCAGGGCTGGGACTACCGCAAGATCCTGGAGCACTACTACCAGGGCGCCGAGCTGCGGAAGATGTACTAGCCCTCCAGGTCCAAACGTTTGGACCTCCCAACCCCCTGAATTCCCTCGAGGCGCCTCGCCAGTCCCCAACGATGGGGACTGACCGCCCGCCCCAGGTACCCATCATTGGGTACCGGGAGCCGCCGACCGCCGTTAGCTTTCGGGTCCCGCCCCGGGGAAGGGAGCCGTCCATGCGCAGCGGAGGGCAACTGGTCGCGCGGATGCTCGAGGCGGAAGGGGTCAGGCACGTCTTCACGCTCTCCGGGCTGCACGTGGCGCCCATCTACGCGGCGTGCGTGGAGCAGGGCATCAAGCTCGTCGACACGCGGCACGAGCAGGCGGCCGGGCACGCCGCCGATGCCTACGCCCGCCTGCGCCGCGGGCTGGGCGTCGCGGTCGTGACCGCGGGGCCGGGGGTCACCGACGCGCTGACCGCCGTGGCCAACGCCTGGGCCGCGAACACGCCGATGCTGCTCATCGGCGGGGCCGCGCCGACGTTCAACCAGGGCCGGGGCGCGCTGCAGGAGATGGAGCAAGTCCCGCTCTTCAAGACCATCACCAAGTGGGCCGACCGGGTGCCTGCGCCGGAGCTGGTGCCGGCGTTCATGGCCAAGGCGTTCCGCGTGGCGCTCTCCGGGCGGCCCGGCCCGGTCTTCCTGGAGATTCCCTGGGACGTGCTCTCCAACGGCGTCGAGGACGACGCGGTCACCTGGCCCAAGGACTACCGGACGACGGCGCGCAGCCTCGGTGACCCGCGGCTCGTCGAGCGGGCGATCGACCTGCTGCGCAAGGCGGAGCGGCCCGCGGTCATCGCCGGCTCGAGCATCTGGTGGGACGGCGCGGCGGAGCGGCTCTCCCGGTTCGCGGAGCTGTCGCAGATCCCGGTCTTCCTCAACGGCGCGGGGCGAGGCTGCCTGCCGCTGGACCATCCGCTGCACTTCCAGAAGGCTCGCAAGGACGTGCTGACGGAAGCCGACGCAGTGCTGGTCCTGGGCACGCCCTTCGACTTCCGGCTCAGCTACGGAGCCGACCCGACCTTCGGTCCCTCGACGACGATCGTCCAGGTGGACATCGATCCTGCGGAGATTGGGCGCAACCGGCCGGTCGAGGTGGGAATCGCCGGGCACTCCGACGCAGTGCTCGGGCAGCTGGTGGACGGGTGGGGCGCAAAGGTCCAGCGCGACGGTTACCTGAAGCGGGTGCGTGAGGCCGAGGCCGCGCGGCGGGAGAAGCAGCGCGCCTTCGAGTCGAACGACCAGATCCCCATCCACCACTTCCGCGCGGCGCGGGAGATGAGCGTGGTGGCCAACGCCGCGGGAGACCCGACCTGGGTCGCCGATGGCGGGAACTGGGTGGCGATCGCCGCCAAGGTGGTCGAGCTCAAGGGGCCCGGCCGCTGGCTCGACCCGGGGCCGCTGGGATGCCTGGGCGTCGGTGCGCCCTTCGCCATGGCGGCCGCGCTGCTCCACCCCGAGCGGCTGACCTGGGTCATCCAGGGCGACGGCTCCTTCGGCCTGAACGGCTTCGACTACGAGACCATGCTGCGCTTCAAGCTCCCCTGCGTGATCGTGGTGGGCAACGACGCGGCCTGGGGGCAGATCCGCCTGCCGCAGGTGCAGATGTACGGCGAGGAGGCTTCGCCGGCGACGAGGCTCGCGCCGACCCGCTACGACCGGATCATCGAGGCGATGGGGGGCGTGGGGTTCCACGTCACCGAGCCGCGGCAACTCCTGCCTGCGCTGGAGAAGGCCGCCGCGAGCGGGACGGTGGCGTGCGTGAACGTCGAGCTGGATCCCCAAGCGCCGGCGTCGTCCGGAGCCCAGGGCTACGCGATGTAGATGGAGGAGGCCGTCGATGGACCCGTTGAGGATGCGGCTGGACCGGGCGAAGACCGCGCTGCTGGTGGTGGACATCCAGGAGCGGATGGTCGCGGCGATGGATCCCAAGCTGTTCCCGCGGATGCTCAACCGCACGCTGGCGCTGCTGGAAGGCGCCAAGGCGATGGGGCTGCGCGTGGTCGTGACCGAGCAGTATCCGAAGGGTCTGGGCCACACGATCCGCGAGGTCGTCTCGGCGCTGCCGGAGGGCGTCCAGGCGATCGAGAAGCTGGAGTTCTCCTGCGCGGTGCCGGCGGCCCTGGAGCGCATCGGCGACCGGCCGCAGGTGCTCCTGTGCGGCATGGAGTCGCACGTCTGCGTCTTCCAGACCGCCCGCGACCTGCTGGAGAAGGAGTTCGTGCCCTACCTGTGCGCGGACGCCATCCTGTCGCGCACGCCCGAGGACCGGCAGATCGGCCTCGAGCGGGCGCGGGAGATCGGGGCGGTCGTGACGACCACCGAGAGCGCGCTCTTCGATCTTCTGGGCAAGGCCGGGACGCCCGAGTTCAAGCGGGTCAGCGCCGCCGTGAAGTAGCGGCTACGGCTGCGCGATCTTCACGAAGGCCTCGATGAGCGCCTTCATCCGCACGTCGGCGCGCGCCTGGGCCGCCTCGAAGGACTCGTTGGGGGCGATGGGCTCGCGCAGCTCGAAGTAGAACTTGATCTTCGGCTCGGTCCCGCTGGGCCGCGCGGTGATGCGCCCGCCGCCCTCGAGCTCGAAGGTCAGCACGTCGGACTTGGGCAGATCCACCTTCTGCTCGCCCTGCGCCGTGACGCGGATGCTTCGGCTGAGGTCGCGCATGGCCGAGACCGCCGTGACCCCGATGGTCTTGGGGGGATTGGCGCGCAGCCGCGCCATCATCTTCTGGATCTCCGCGGCGCCGGTCGAGCCGGGGAGCACGATGCTGTGCTGGGCGCTGCGGAACAGGCCGAAGCGCCGGTAGATCTCCTCGAGGTAGTGCAGCACCGAGTGGCCGCGCGCCTTGCACACCGCCGCCAGCTCCGCGAAGACCGCCGCGGCGCTGATGCCGTCCTTGTCGCGCACGCCGACGCCGATGGTGTAGCCGAGCGCCTCCTCGTACCCCATGACGAACTCGGTGGGGGTCTTGGCCTCGATGGCGATCGCCTGGTTGGCGATCCACTTGAAGCCGGTGAGCGTCTCCGCGTACTTCACGCCGAGCGAGCGGGCCATCTCCCCCAAGAGCGACGAGGAGACGATGGTGGTCACCACCAGGCGGTCCGGACCGCCCTGGCGCTCGGTGAGCAGGTAGTAGCCCAGCAGCGCTCCGACCTGGTCGCCGGACAGCTGCAGGTACTCGCCCGGGCCCTTCTTGGCGGCGATGGCCAGGCGGTCGGCGTCGGGGTCGTTGGCGATGACGAGGTCGGCGTCCTTCTCGCGGGCCAGCGCCAGCGAGAGGTCCATCGCGCCCTTCTCCTCGGGGTTGGGGAAGCGCACGGTCGGGAAGTTGCCGTCCGGCTCGAGCTGCGAGGTCACCGGCCACACCTTGGTGAAGCCCGCGCGCTGCAGGCCCTCGCGGGCCAGCTTGCCGCCCACCCCGTGCATCGCGGTGTAGACGATGCCCACGTCGCGCTTCACCTCGGGGTGCAGCTCCAGCTTCTTGATGGAGGCGAGGTAGCGCTTCTCCATCTCCGTGCCGATGGACTTGAGCAGGCCCTTGGACTTCGCCTCGGCGAGGCTGGGCATCGGCAGCTGGCGAAGGTCGCCGACGGCGTCGATGTCCGCGCTGATGCCCTTGTCGTGCGGCGGGATGATCTGCGCGCCGTTGTCCCAGTAGACCTTGTAGCCGTTGTACTCGGGCGGGTTGTGGCTGGCGGTGACCATCACCCCCGCGGCCGCGCCGGTGTCGAGCACCGAGAAGGCGACCATGGGGGTGGGGCAGAGCGTGTCGGAGAGGTGCACGACGATGCCGGCGCCCGCCAGCGTCGAGGCGGCCTCCTCGGCGAACTCGCGGCTCATCTTGCGGCCGTCGTAGCCCAGCACCACGCCACGCCGGGCGGCGTCCTTGACCGTCTTCTTCACGTAGGCGGCCAGGCCGGCGGTGGCCCGGCGAACCACGGCGCGGTTCATCCGCATCGGGCCGCCGCCCAACACGCCGCGCAGGCCGGCGGTGCCGAACTCCAGCACGCCGGAGAAGCGGTCGGCCAGCTCGGCGTCGGCCTTCTTGTCGAGCAGCGCCTGAAGCTCGGCGCGGGTGACGGGGTCGGGATCCTGGGCGATCCAGGAGGCGATCTTCTGTGCGAGCGCGGCGTCCACGAGGGTCTCCTTGGAAATGCGGGGGCTGAATCCTACTGGCCCTCGGCCCGGAGCGGAACCGCTTGTAGCTCTGCAACCGCCCGCGATTACTCGTTTCCTGCCGTGGGTCGAGCCTGCTATCATCCGCGCCGCGTTGGACCGACCCGGCTCCAAGGGAAAAACCCCAGTCGAAAGAAGGACCTCGAGGCAGCCCCCCACCCCATGAAAAAGAACTTCGTCCTCGACACCAACGTCCTGCTCCATGACCCGCGGGCTCTGTATGCCTTCGCCGACAACAACGTCGTCATCCCGATCTACGTGATCGAGGAGATCGACCAGTTCAAGCGCGATCTCTCGGAGCTCGGCCGCAACGCACGCCAGGTGGCGCGCTTCCTCGACGGCTTCCGCCAAGAGGGCTCGCTCGCCAAAGGCGTGAAGCTGCCCTCGGGCGGCTCGCTCAAGGTGGTCTTCACCGAGCGCGAGCTGCCGCGGGAGATGGTCAGCGGCGCCTCCACCGACAACCGCATCATGGCGGTGGCGCTCGACACCCGCGACGCCGACCCGGAGATCCCGGCGATCTTCGTCACCAAGGACGCGAACCTGCGCATCCGCGCCGACGCCCTGGGCCTGGTGGCCGAGGACTACGACGCCGAGCGCGTGGAGATCGCCGACCTCTACACCGGCTACGCCGAGATCACCGTGGCCAGCGCCGTGGTCGACAACCTCTACAAGAACGGCGAGGTCGAGGTCGACCTGCCCGACCACTGCCCCAACCAGTTCGTCATCCTGCGCGACGCCCAGAACCCGTCGCACACGGCGATGGGCAAGTTCGACCCCAAGCGCGGCCCGGCCAAGGTCGTCCCGGTGATCCGCCTGCCCAAGGAAGGCGTCTGGGGCGTGCGGCCGCGCAACGTCGAGCAGAGCTTCGCCCTCGACCTGCTGCTCGCCGAGGACATCAAGCTCGTCACCATCGTCGGCAAGGCCGGCACCGGCAAGACCCTGCTCGCCATCGCCGCCGGCCTGCAGAAGACCATGGACGAGACGGTCTTCAGCAAGCTGCTGGTGAGCCGCCCCATCTTCCCGCTCGGCCGCGACATCGGCTACCTGCCCGGCGACGTGGAGGAGAAGCTCAACCCCTGGATGCAGCCCATCTTCGACAACGTCGAGTTCCTCATGAACATCTCGAGGAGCGACAAGAAGGCGGGCCGCGGCTACCAGGAGCTGATCGACCTGGGCATCCTGGAGATCGAGCCGCTGACCTACATCCGCGGCCGCTCCATCCCCAGCCAGTACATCATCGTGGACGAGGCGCAGAACCTGACCCCGCACGAGGTGAAGACCATCATCACCCGCGTCGGCGACGGCACGAAGATCGTCCTGACCGGCGACCCCTACCAGATCGACAACCCGTACGTGGACTCCACGAACAACGGCCTGGTGCACGTGGTCAACCGCTTCAAGGGCCAGAAGATCGCCGGGCACATCACCATGACCAAGGGCGAGCGCAGCCCGCTGGCGGAGCTCGCGGCCAACCTCTTGTAGGCCAGGAAGGGAACGAGAAACGTGGGCGCACCGACGAGCGAGACCGATTTCTACACGCGCCTGTTCCGCGGAGCGGAGCGGCGCGCCCCGGGCGGAGAGCCCATCGCCGCCCGAATCGCCTCGATGCTGGCGGTCGAGTCCGGCGACAAGGTGCTGGTGATGGGCTGCGGTGCGGGCGTGGTGGCCCGCATGATCGCCAGGACCTCGCGCTGCTTCGTGACCTGCGCGGACCGCGACGAGGCCAGCCTGGGGGCGCTCAAGACCGCCGCCCAGAAGGACGGCGTCGAGGGCCTGCTGACCCCGGTCAAGGGCGACTTCAAGACCATGCCCCCGCCGCCGGTCGGCTACCAGGCGGTGGTGGTCGAGGGCAGCCTGCGCTATCTGGGCCAGGGCTTCGACGAGGTCATCGCCGACGCGCGCAAGTTCCTCAACCAGAACGGCCTGCTGGTGGTCAGCGGGACGGCGCGGGTGGGGCGAACGATTCCCTCGGCGGTCGAGGCGCTCTACAGCGGCCGCGGCGAGCCGCTGCGGCTGCCCTCGCAGCTCTCCGCGGCGCTGGAGAAGGCCGGGTTCGAGCCGCTGGCCGCCGAGGCCTACTCCGATGCGGTGATGGACGAGTGGTACCGCTACCTGGAGCAGGCGCTCTCGGCCATGCCCGCCGGCGGCGAGGGCGACGCCAAGTCCGCCGAGGCGCTGAAGAAGGAGATCGACGTCTACCGCCGCGAGGGCGGCCGGGCGGCGGTCAACGAGGTCCTCTACATCGCCCGCCGCAAGGAGCCCGGCGAGAAGCCGCCTCCTTCCCGCGGCGGCGAGTGAGCGACTAGAGCGATGAGCCTGCGCAGGTTGGCAGCCGCGGCGCTCTGCCTCGCCGCGGCTGTCGTGCTTTCGGCGGCGGAGCCCGGCCCGAATCCCTGGCCCTGGGGCCTGCCGGACACCGGCCCGAGAGTCGAGAGCTGGCCGTGGGGCCCGTTCGACGCCGCGGCGCCCGGCCTGGACGCCGCCGGGCCGCCCGACACCGGCCCCACCGGTCCCTGCGCCGCGCCGCAGGCGAGGTTCGACCGGCGCCGCGCCTTCCTCGCCGCCAGGCGCGAGGAGCAGTTCGCGCTGGGCGGGGCGGCCAACCCCAAGATGGGAATCCGCAACGCCGTCCACATCTACTGCGAGGCGCACCCCGGCGACGAGGACTGCGCCCTGTACAACGTGACGGTCACGCTGCGCGCCGACGAGGTCCTGTGGCACCCCGACGCCGGCGTCGACGACTTCGAGCCGCACCTGGTGGTGATGAGGCGTGCGCTCTCGGAGTGCCTGCAGAGCAGCAGGCGGCCGTAGCGCCTGGCTCATTCTTCGGCCTGCCCCGGCGACCCGGTGCTCGCAGCCGCAAGTTCAATCGGGGTTCAGGGACGCCGGCTGGGACTGCCGGCGGCTGAAGCCGCGCCTCAGATTGCGAGGTCCGCCTTCGCGGACCAAGTGGCGACGGACGCAGGGACGCCGACACGAGATGCAGAGTCCACCAGGACCTGGACCCTCGGATTCCCGCCCCGAGCGACCCGCCACCACTGAACCCGCGCAGGAGGGTTCGCAGCGTCAGGCGCGACTTCAGGCGCCGGCTCTTTCAGCGCGGCGTATCCCGGAACGAACTTGGGGGCACCCGGTACTAGGCCGCCTGCGAAGCGGCCAGGGCGAGCAGCGCGTCGGAGAGCGCCTTGGCGGAGGGGAAGCGCTCCTGCGGGTTCTTGGCCAGGCAGCGCATCACCGCGTCGACGACGGGGGCCGGGAGGTCGGCGCGCACCTGCCGCGGATCGGGCGGGGGCGAGTTGACGTGGTGGTAGAGCGCGCCGTTGGGGTCGAAGGGCGGCACGCCGGTCAGGCACTCGAAGAGGACGACGCCCAGCGCGTAGGTGTCGGTGAAGCCGCCGATGATCTCGCCCTTGATCTGCTCGGGGGCCATGTACACCGGGGTGCCGATGATGGTGGCGCGCCGGTCGCCGGTCTCGGCGACCACGTGGGCCACGCCGAAGTCCATCAGCTTCGCCACGCCGTCGGGCCCGGCGATGATGTTCTCGGGCTTGACGTCGCGGTGGATGATCTTGCGGTTGTGCGCGGCGTCCAGCGCCGAGGCCACGCCCGCGGTCAGGAGCAGCGCCTCCTTGACGCCCAAGGGGCCCTGCTGCAGGCGCGTGCGCAGGTCGTCGCCGTCGACCAGCTCCATCACCAGGTAGGGGTTGCTGCCCTCCAGGCCGGCGTCGAAGAGGGTGACGACGTTGGGGTGGATGAGCTGGGCGACCGCGCGCGCCTCGCGCAGGAAGTACTCGCGGATGCGCGGGTCGGCGCCGGCGCTCCGCTCCAGGACCTTGATGGCGACGGTGCGGCCCAGCTGCGAGTCGAGGGCCCGGTAGACGACGCCCATCGCCCCGCGGCCCAGCTCGCGCTCGACGACGTAGCGCGGCGGGACGCCCTGGCGGCCGCTGGTGTCCTGGCGCTCGCCGGCGAAGCCCGGGGGGACGGGGTGGTTGCCGCTGGGCGAGCCGCCGCCCCACTCCGCGGGCAGCGCCGAGGCGGGCTGCGCCGTGAGGGCCGGGAACCCGCCGGAGGCCTCGTTGGTGAGCGGGATGGGGGAGGCTCCGCCGACCAGGCGGGCGTTGAGCAACTTGATGCGGAAGCCGGAGTCGCGGTAGCCCGGGTCGGCGGCGACCAGCTCCTCGAGGGTGGCGATGGCCTCGCGGATCCGGTTCATGGACTCAAAGGCGCGCGCCAGGCCGTAGAGGACGTCGGCGCGCTTGATGCCGCGGGGCGGGCCGTCGAGCAGGGCGGCGAAGTGCTGCGAGGCCTCTTCGAACTCCTGCATCGCCATGCAGGAACGCGCGAGCAGGAACCGGCCCATCGAGGTGATGCCGGAGGCCCGGGCCATCGCCGCGCGGGCTTCCTGCGGCTGGCCCAGGTCGAGCCAGGCCTGGGCGGCGCCCTCGCAGTCGCCCTTGGACTCGAGCAGGCGCGCCTTCTGCGTCAGGTCGCCCGACTCGGCGAGCAGGACGGCGGCGCGGTGGGTCTCGCCGCGCTCGTGCAGCAGGGCGGCGGCATCGCGGGGCCGGCCGCGGCGGCACAGCAGCTCGACCGCGGTGTCCAGGTCGTTGGCCGACAGGTAGATCTTGACCGCCCCGTCCACGTCGCCGGCGCCGGCGAGGATCTCCGCGGCGGCGCCCTTGGATCCGGCGCGCAGGTGGACCTCGGCGGCGGCCTTGGGCTCGCGCGCGTCGAGCAGCAGCCGGACGGCGCCGATGGTGTCCCCGGCCTTCTCCAGCATCGCCGCGGACTCCTTGGTCTGGCCGGCCAGGCCCAGCGCCCGCGCCGCGTTCTTGAAGTCGCCCACCTTCTCGAACAGCGAGGCGGCTTCCTTGTGCTTGCCGTGCCACTGCAGCAGCTGGGCCGCGCCGGGGACGTTCTTGGCGGCGAGCAGCAGCTTGACGCCTCCGTCGATGTCGCCGCCGACCGCGAGCGCCTCGGCGGCGCCGGGCAGGTCGTTGAGCCCGCGCAGGAGCTCGGAGGCGCGGTCGGCGAGCTGCTTCTTCTTGGCGGGGTCGGTCTCGCGGCGCGCGGCCTCGGCCTGGGCGGCGGCGGCGGCGCGCATCTCACCCAGCCGCTCGTAGATGGCGGCGGCCTCCAGCGCCTTGCCCTGGGCGGCCAGCGAGCGCGCCTGCTGCAGGCGGGCGGCGCGGGCCTCCTCGGCGTTCCCGGCCCGCTCGAACAGGGTGGCCGAGAGCGGGGCCAGGCCGGCGGACTGGGCGACGTTGGCCAGCGCCCGGGAGCGGCCCTTGTCTTCGAGCGCCCCGTGCTCGGTCAGGAGCTTGGCCCCCGCCTCGATCTCCTCCGGGCGCGCGCCGCGCAGCACGTCGACGGCGCCGTCGAAGTCCTTCAGGGCCAGTTGGAGACGGGCGGCCTTGAGGCGGTCGCCGCTCTCGCGGTACAGGCCCGCGGCGCGGGGATGATCGCCGGCCTCCTCGAAGAGCTTGGCGGCGCCGGCCAGATCGCCCCACTGCAGGCGGGTTTCGGCCTTCTTGCGCAGGTCGCGGCGCTTCAGGGCGCGTACGGCGAAGACCGCCGACACAGCCACCACGACCAGGCCAATGCCGGCCGCGACCAGTAACTCCATAGAAGTAGCGAATCCTTCCTTGGCCCAAGGGCCGTCCGCCAGGGCGGTCCTGGGACTGTCTACACGCAGTTTCGCGGCAGATCAACCACGGCGTGGCATCCCAAAAAAACCAAAGGGGCCGCGGAGTTGACCGCGGCCCCCGGGATTGTCCTGACGCGCTGGGCTAGACCTTGGGCGCCGTGGCGAAGTCGAGCAATTCGACCGAGTTCTTCCACATCCCGAGGCGGATGGCGTCGCGGTAGCCCTCGGCGTCGCCGCCCACTTGGAATGGAATTTTGCGGTCGCTGCGGATTTCGATGTCCTCGGCGAAGAAGTCGTAGAGGCCCTCGGGGAACCAGGTGCCGGTCCAGAGCCCGGGGTAGATGTTCGGGATGATCTTGGGGATCGGCACGGCGCTGACGCGCAGGTGCATCATGCCGCGCCGCTGCCCGGCGAACGGGAAGAGCTTGAAGTTGAAGCCGTAGCAGGGAACGGTGGCCGCGGCGGCCATCATCGCCGGGCCGGTGTAGAGCACCGCGCCGGGTCCGTAGGTGGGGCCGATGGGCTTGCCGTCCGGGCCGAGGCGGTGGGCGATGCCGCGGCTGCGCACCTCGATGTTCGCCTGCTTGCCGAGCATGTAGGCGGGGATGGACCGGCCGACGATGGCGGTGGCGTAGCCCAGCCCGCCGGCGAACGCCTTGGCCAAGGGGCCCTTGGCGGTGGCGTGCTTGATCTCGACGAAGTGGTTGAGGATGCCCGCGTCCAGGCCCACGCCGACGAACGGAGCGCGCTTGCCCTCGCACTGGAGCAGCTCGAGCTTGATGACGCCGGGCACCTCGTTGGCGCGGGCGCGCAGCACGTCGTCGAGGATGCCGTCGCCCACGGTGGACGACGAGCTGCACAGGTTGGCCAGCGAGTTGCCGGTGCCCAGCTTGAGGACGCCGAAGCGGGGTGCGCGCACGACCGCGAAGGGGTTGGCGGCGCGGCGGCGCTCGATGACGTTGTGGATCTCGTTCAAGAAGCCGCAGAAGGTGCCGTCGCCGCCGCCGGTGAACACGGTCTGGTAGCGGCGATCGACCACGAGCTCGGCGACCTTGCGGGCCTCTTCGAAGGTCTTGGTGAAGAACAGGTCGCTCTCGGGCACCACGTGCGAGAGGGTGCGGCGGATCTTCTCGTTGACTCGCTTGGCGTTGGCGTTGAGCAGCACCGCTACCCTGGGTTCCGCGGGGGGAACCGCCACGGGGGCGAGGCTGATGTCGTCGGAGCGGATGGGGTGCACGTACATGGGGCTCTCCTCGAGTGCATCGTGCGCTTCTCCGTCGCCGAGCCATCGTGCACGGCAAGTGCCACTTTGACGCGCCGAGACACATTTCACGAAAGCCCAGTCCTTCCGGCAGCATGAACGGATTCGCTACATCGTCCTACACTGTCGGACGAGCAGGAAAAGCGGCGACTGGGGGTGGCGGGGTGCGAAGGGGCTTACGCGCCTTGGGCCCGCCGAAAAGGAGGGACCCAAGCTGAAAATCCCTAGAGAGCTAGGGGCGTTGGGACACGACCAGCCGGTTTGACAAGGCCTACCAGGTGGTTAGGTTAAGCCCGAAATCGCGAAACGGCAGAAATTCCCTAGGAAATTCGGGAGGATTCAGCGTGAGCAAGATTATCGGCATCGACCTCGGCACCACCAACAGCGTGGTCGCGGTGATGGAGGGCAAGGAGCCCGTGGTCATCACCAATGAAGAAGGCTCGCGTCTGACGCCTTCGGTGGTGAGCTTCGGCAAGGACGGAGAGCGAGTCGTTGGCCAGGTGGCCAAGCGCCAAGCCATCTTGAACCCCGAGCGCACCGTCTACTCGATCAAGCGCTTCATGGGCCGGCGGTTCGAGGAGGTCGGCGAAGAGACCAAGTTCGTCCCGTACAAGGTGGTCCGGGGCACGGGCGGCGATGCCCGGGTGGAGATCGACGGCAAGCCGCTCTCGGCCCCGGAGATCAGCGCGCAGGTGCTGCTCAAGCTCAAGCGCGCCGCCGAGAACTACCTGGGTGGCAAGGTCACCGAGGCGGTCATCACCGTCCCCGCCTACTTCAACGACGCCCAGCGGCAGGCGACCAAGGACGCCGGCGAGATCGCCGGGTTGACCGTGCGCCGCATCGTCAACGAGCCCACCGCCGCCGCGCTCGCCTACGGCCTGGACAAGAAGAAGAACGAAAAGATCGCGGTCTTCGATTACGGCGGAGGCACCTTCGACATCTCGGTCCTCGAGGTGGGCGAGAACGTCGTCGAGGTCATCGCCACCAACGGCGACACGCACCTGGGCGGCGACAACATGGATCAGCGCGTCATGGAGTGGCTGATCACCGAGTTCAAGAAGGACACGGGGATCGACGTCTCCAAGGACAAGATGGTCCTGCAGCGCCTCAAGGAGGCCGCGGAGAAGGCGAAGATCGAGCTGTCGCAGATGGCGGAGACGGAGATCAACCTGCCGTTCCTCACCGCCGACGCGACCGGCCCCAAGCACCTCAACGTCAAGCTCAGCCGCGCCAAGTTCGAGGCGATGTGCGACGACCTCTTCCAGCGCGCGCTCGACCCGACCAAGAAGTGCCTGGCCGACTCCAAGCTGTCGGCCAAGGAGATCGACGAGGTGGTGCTGGTCGGCGGCTCGACCCGCGTGCCGCGCATCGCCCAGCTGGTGAAGGAGTTCTTCGGCAAGGAGCCCAACCGCACGGTGAACCCCGACGAGGTCGTGGCCATCGGCGCCGCGGTTCAGGCCGGCGTGCTCTCCGGCGAGGTCAAGGACATCCTGCTGCTCGACGTCACCCCGCTGTCGCTGGGCGTGGAGACCCTGGGCGGCGTGATGACCAAGCTCATCGAGCGCAACACCACCATCCCCACCCGCAAGTCGGAGGTCTTCTCGACGGCGGCGGACAACCAGACGACCGTGGAGATCCACGTGCTGCAGGGCGAGCGCGAGTTCGCCCGCGACAACCGCACGCTGGGCCGGTTCCACCTGGAAGGCATCCCGCCGGCGCCGCGCGGCCTGCCGCAGGTCGAGGTCACCTTCGACATCGACGCCAACGGCATCCTGCACGTGATGGCCAAGGACCGCGCCACCAACCGCGAGCAGAAGATCACCATCACCCACAGCTCGGGCCTCAACAAGAACGAGGTCGAGAAGATGGTGGCCGACGCCAAGAGCCACGAGGCCGAGGACAAGGAGAAGCGCGAGGTCGCCGACACCCGCAACCGCGCCGAGCAGCTGGCCTACCAGATGGAGAAGCTGCTCACCGACAGCAAGGGCAAGCTCGCCGAGGCCACGGTGAAGGGCGTGGAGGAAGGCATCGCCGAGGTCAACAAGATCAAGACCAGCGAGGACCTCAACGCCATCAAGGCGGCCATGGAGAAGCTCGAGAAGGCCAGCCACGCGGCCGCCGCCGAGCTCTACAAGACGGTGGAGCAGCCCGGTGGCGCGACGGGCGGCGGCCCGACCCCGCCCGGTGCGCAGGCCGGCGGCGTGGGCTCGCAGGCCACCCCCGAGGGCGAGAAGAAGAAGGACGACGTGGTCGACGCCGAGTTCCGGCCCAGCTAGTCGACGCGCCAGCAAGCCGAGAAGGACCTGAAGCGGCGCTCCAAGCGATCGGGGCGCCGCTTCTCCTTAGTTCTGCACCTTGATCTCGACGCTGGCGTGCGAGGTGGTCCCCAGCGAATCGCGGCAGTCGAGCGTCACGGTGTGCATTCCGTTTCCCAGCTTGGTCGAGTCCAGCGTCCCCGGAATCCGCTGGTGCCAGCCCGCCACGTCGCCCTGGCCGGTCTCGGTCCCGTCGATGGCCAGGGAGTAGTGCGTGGGCGCATTGCGGTCGAAGACCGTGGCTCCCAACGCGACGCTGCCGTGGAGGTAGGTGGGCAGGAGCGACAGCTCGATGCCGCAGCGCGGCGGCCCGTCGTCCTTTCCCTCCCGGGCGTCCAGCGTCTGGTCCACCGCCTTCGAGCAGACCGCGCAGAAGGGCAGGGCGCCTTCGTTCATCAGGCAGGCCGGACCGGGGTGGTACAGGCAGTAGCGGTAGCCCATCCCGCCGGCGGTCGCGCCCGGGTAGAGCGCCGCCCACTTCTTCCCGGTGTCCTCGCTCGAGACGTTGGGCAGGTCGAAGAAGTAGTCCTCGGTCATGAAGGCCGGCAGGTCCGGGGGCGTGTAGCAGGCGGGCTCGAGCGCGTACTCGTCGCCCAAGTGGAACAGCGCGTGGCCGAATTCGTGGTGGAGGGTCGCGCCGCTCACCAGGGGGTTGATGCGCACGAAGGCCGGGTGCTCGGGCATCGGCCCCGCCGAGGCGTTGGGCGAGCCGGCGTTGGTGCGCATCACCACCACGATCACGTCGATGGCGCCGGGCACGTTCGCCGTGGCCGCCAGGCCCGCCAGCCGCTCGCCCAGCACCAGGTTGCCCGTGTTGGCGATGTCGACGCAGCCCGCCAGCGCCGTGTCGGTGCGGTCGGCGTTGCCCACGTGCGTGGTCTTCGAGGCCACGTCCACGCGGTAGAAGTTGAAGAGCTTGGGCCGCCTCGCGACGAATCCGTCGGAGGGGGCGGTGAGCGCCCGGGTCATCTCGGCGACGAGGTCGCGGTACTCGGGCAGCTTCGCCTCGGGGTAGCCCTCGCCCACGAAGACCACGTCGATGGCCTTGCGGGTGTCCGGCTCCGCGATCGTCTTCTCCACGGGCAGGTCGCACAGCGCCGGGAAGTCGGAGCACTTGAGCGACGGCCAGGGCAGGGCGGAGTCGATCTGGCCCGCCGGGATCTCGAAGCTGCCGCAGGCCTCGACCGGGCCCTCCTCCTCCGCGCCCGCGTCGGGCTCGGGCGGCCGGTGGTTGATGTTGGGGCAAGCCGCCAGCGCGAGCGCGACCAGGGAGCAGAGCGAGCTGCGGCGCAAGCGGCCTCCGAGCAGAGAAGGGGGCCATCTTAGCCGGTCGCGGGCGGTTTCGACCTCGCGAGCCGCATCGTCCGCACGACTTTGGACGGGCCCGCCGAGCCCGGGGCGCGCCGCCGGGCCCGAAAGGCGTTACGCTCCTTTCCTACCCCGGACCCCTTGGAGCCATGGGCGAGACCCTTCGTCACCCGGTGCACCTGCTCGTCCTCCTCCTCGTCGTCGGGGCGGGAGCGCTCGCGCCGGGCCCGGCGCAGGCGGCCAAGGCGAAGGCCAGGAAGCCGGCGGCGGAGGCCGCTCCGGTCCCGACCAAGTGCCCGGCCGGCTCCGCCCTCTCGCTCGAGGGCGACTGCAGCCGCTGCGAGGGCGCCGTCGAGAAGGCCCGCAACGGCTGCGGCGACACGCAGAAGAAGTGCGTCCAGCGCTGCGAGGGGGCGTACCAGAAGTGCCTGCGCGACCCGCGGGCGCTCGACTGCGACAACGCCCAGGAGTCCTGCGGCAAGACCTGCGACAAGGCGCGCAGCGCCTGCTTCACTTCCAAGGACAAGGCCTACCAGGAGTGCCGCTTCAAGGAGGCCAAGAAGCGGTAGGGGCCTCGCCCCCGCCGGCCCCTTTGGCTAGCATTGCGCCATGGCCTCACCCTCGACCGCGGCGCCGGAAGGCCTGGAGCAGGGCCGCCGGGACGCCGGAACCGCCCTGAAGGCCGTCCTCGACGAGCTGGAGCGCCGCTACCCGGAGCGCACCTGCATGCTGCAGCAGACGGCGCTCGCCCTGGTCGCCCGCGAGCACCTGCTGGTGTTCGGGCCTCCGGGCACCGGCAAGAGCGAGATCGCCTCGACGCTGATGCGCCGGCTCGTCGACGAGTCCGGCCGGCCCTCGCTCTACGCCCGGCAGATCGTCGAGACCACCGTCCAGACCGACCTCGTCGGCCCGGTCGACTTCAAGACCCTCACCGAGACCGGCCGCACCGTCTACCACCTGGACGAGGGCGTCCTGAACGCCGAGCACGCCGTGCTCGACGAGGTCTTCGACGGCCGCGACCTGCTGCTGCGCTCCATCCTGTCGGTCCTCAACGAGCGCGAGCTGGCGCTGGGGCCGGTGGTGCACAAGGCGCGCCTGCAGACGGCGATCCTGACCACCAACCGCTACCTCTCGGAGGTGCTCACCGCGCGGCCGGAGACGCTGCTGGCCTTCACCGACCGCATCGCCTTCGCCTGCTTCGTCCCCAAGGCTTTCGCCTCGCCCGCCTCCCGCGACACCGTCCTGCGCTTCGCCGCCGACCCGCCCACCGACCCTCCCAAGACGCTCGCGCTGCACCACCTGCGGCTCCTTCGCCAGGCGGCGCGCGAGGTGCGCCTGCCCGACGAGGTCCGCACCGCCCTGGCGAGCCTGCTCGAGGTCTTCAGCAAGATGATCGACGAGGCCATCCGCGAGCGGAAGGGCTTCTCCCCCACGAGCTTCCTGTCCCCGCGCACCCTGGCCAAGTCGGTGGGCGTGCTGCGCGCCGGGGTCGTCATCGACAAGTACGTCGAGGGGCGCGACCGGCCGCTCGCCGTCACCGTGCCCGACCTGGCGCGGCTGCGCTGGATGCTGGCCCTGGGCGGGCCGCTCGCCGAGGACCTGTCCAAGGTGGTGCAGGCCACCAGCGACCCGAAGGAGAAGTGGCAGCTCGAGAACGTGCGGCTGGAGGTGGGCGCCTTCGAGCGCGCCTTCACCCTCGTCGGCGCCGACTACCAGCGCCGGGCGGAGTCGGAGGCCAAGACCCTGGGGATGCCCGAGCTGCGCGCGCGCAGCCGCCGGCTCACCCCCGGCGCCGCGGCCGAGCTGGCGATGCTCCTCTTCGACGCCCGCCGGCAGGCGCGCTCCGAGCCCATCCTGGCCGAGCTGGAGGAGATGGCGCGCGGCGCGGCGCTGGCCTTCGCCGAGGGCGCGGCCTCGGGGACCCTGCCGCCCCTGCCCTCGGGCTCGCTCCCGGCGCGGCTGGCGGCCTGCGCCGAGCTGTCGCGCATGCTGGCCAAGAAGCCCGAGCACGCCGCGCAGGCGGCGGCCATCGCCCGGCAGGGGACCGTCGAGGCGGCGCTGGCGCTGATGGGGCTGGGCTCCTCGGACGCGGGGCTGGAGTTCGACGAGAAGTCCGCCTTCACCTACGGCGATCTGACCGAGCGGGGCACCGGCCTGAGGAACCAGATCTCCGAGCTGGAGGCGCTGGGGGCGCAGCTCGAGGCGATCCTGCCCGACCCGCCGGCCCGTCCCCTCGCCGCGGTGGCGGCGGAGACGCGGCGCAAGCTGGCCCGGGCGCTGCGACGGCGCGCGATGCTCCTGGTGGGGCGCCAGGCGCGCGACAGCGAGGGCTGGAAGGCGGTGCAGGAGGTCGCCCGGCGGCTCGAGGACCTGGACAAGGTGGTCGAGGCGCTGTGCCCCGGCGAGGGCAAGGTGCGCAGCTACGTGCTGGCGGCGCGCGCGGGGTCGCTCCTGGGCGGCGAGCTGGACGCCCAGCCCTTCGCCACCCCCGACGGGCGCCGCGAGCCCCTGGCCGTCTTCACGGCGGTGCTGCGCGAAGGCGTCGAGCGCATGGAGGAGCTGGCGGTCGAGCCGTGGAGGGCGCTGAAGGTGGCCCGCCCGGCGATCGAGCGCAGGTTGCAGCAGTGCCTGCAGGTCTCGACGAGCCTCCCGCCGCCCCAGGGCGCGCCCAGCGAGACGGCCTACCTCTCCTTGCTCAAGAGCTGCGTCTCCGGCGCCGACCGCATCGCGCTGCAGGAGCTCGCGGGGCTGGCGGTGCTGCAGCACAGCCCGCTGGTGGCCTCGCTCGACGAGCGGCTGGCGCACCTGGACGTCTACGAGCTGTCGCTGCAGGTCAACTTCCTGGCCCGCTGGCTGGACGACGTGATGGCCGCGGTCCCCGAGCCCAGCGAGATCGCCAGCCGCGAGGAGGCCGACGCGGTGTGGGCGCACGTCTCCGCGACGCGCTTCTTCGTGGTGGGCTGGCGGGACCGCGACCTGGCGGCGCTGCAGCGGCGGCTGGCGAGCCTGACCTCGGTGAAGGGCGTCGAGGCGGACGCGCGGACCGCGCTGGCGAGCCTGGAGGCGGTGGCGGCGACCGCGGACCGGTTCGGGCGCGCGCTGCTGGAGAGGCGCGCCGAGCTGGCGGCGGCCTAGCGACGATCGACCGGAACGGGGCCCCGAGGCGTGCTTCTCGACGACCTGCTCTGCCTGCGCAAGCGCCTGGACCGGCTCTCCGGCGCGGTGGGGCTGAAGGCCGCTCTCGCGGACCGGCTCGGCGGCTCCGGTTCGCCGCCGGAGTGCCGGGAGCTCGTCGAGCTGGACCGCGGGCTCGACCGCGCGGGGGTCCACACGCTGGCCGACGCCCGGCTCCTGGCGCACCTGGCGCGCTCGCGGGCCAAGGGCTTCTCCGAGGCGCGGGGGCTGGTGCGCCGGGCCTCGCGGGCGACGAAGGAGTTCGAGGCCCAGCTTTCCCACGAGGAGCGCGAGGCGCGGCGGCGCGGGTCCGACTCGGCGGCGGCGACGGCGCGGCTGGAGGACCTGTGGGCCCGCCTGGCCCGGGTGGTGAAGGTGGCCGACCTGTTCTCGCGCGGCGAGCCGGAGCGCGACGAGCTGTGCCGCCTGCTGCCGACTCCGGTCTCGCCCGACTCCCCGCCGCAGAGCGCCCGGGTGGCCGCCGCCGAGTACCTGCTCGACCGCGGCCGGGCCAGCGCGCTCGACGAGGCCCAGAAGCGCCGGGCGCTCGACCAGGCCCACGAGATCCTCCTGCGCGTGGGCTCGGAGATCGACCGTGAGCGGGCGCGCCGGGTCCGCACCGAGGTCGCCAAGGACCGCGCCGCGCTCTCCGCCCCGCACGCTCAAGGCGGCAGCCCCGGTCCGGGGGGCCCGGACGCGGTGGGGCGCCTGGCGAGCTCGTGCCACCAGGGCGACGGGCGCGGGGCCTGGACGGCGGCCTACGGGCTGTTCCGCGACGCGGTCCACTCCAAGGACTCGGCGCTGGCGACGGCGGCGCGCACCGTGCTCGAGCGGCTGGAGCCCAAGGTCGTGGGCGGCGTGCCGCAGGCCATCGCCGACGACCGCGCCCACGTCTTCATGGACTCGGCGGGCGAGGAGGGCGCCATCGCGGTGCAGATCTCCGAGCGCTACCGCAAGACGGGCGAGGACCCGCTGGCCGCGCTGGCCCTCGACCTGGAGCGCGAGGAGTGGGGCGTCTTCGATCTGGCGCTGGGGGCGGGGCGCTTCTTCGACGCCGAGGAGGACTCGGGCGAGGGGACGTACGAGGAGTCGCCGTACGCCGCGCCGGCGCGCCTGGTCCCGGTGCCGTACCCCGGGCCGGTGCAGACCATGGACCTGGCGCAGAGCATCGCCGACCTGCGCCAATTCGTGATCACCGATCCGCGCTCCATCCTCTACGACCTGGCGAGCAACCGGCAGCTGAAGCACTCGTGGCTGGCGCCGGAGGGTGGGGGGAACCTCACCCGCAAGCGGGGCACCGGGGCGGTGCGGGTGTACGTCTGCGACGCCTCGGGATCGATGCGCGGGCCGCGGGCGCGCTTCCGCGACGCGGTGCTCATCGCCGAGCTCAACAACCTGTCGGTGCGCCAGGCGCGCGGCCAGCCGTGCGTGCCGGTCTACTTCACCTTCTTCACCGACCACCCCGCGACGCTCGAGCGGGTGGACAACGCCGACGCCGCGCTGCGGGTGCTCACCGACCTGTTCCGCGAGTCGCCGGCCGAGGGCCGCACCGACATCACCTACGCCCTGGAGTCGGCCTTCGCCGCCATCCGCGACGCCCGGGGCGAGGACGCCGACCTGGCCCGGGCGACCGTGGTGCTGGTCACCGACGGCGAGGACCGGGTGGACCTGCAGCGGCTGTGGGCGGCCAAGGCGCCGGTCGGCGAGATCGAGATCACGCTGAACTTCGTGTCGCTGGGGGTCGAGAACGGCGACTTGAAGGAGCTGGTGCTGCAGCAGCGCAGCGCCGGGCGGCGGGCGTTCTACTACCACCTGTCCGACGAGGAGGTGGCCGGCGGCCGGGCGCTGTTCGACTGCGGCCTGCGGACGCTGTTGCCGGCGCTGCCCGAGGTCGCGCTCAAGCCGGACGACCCGGAGGTGAAGGCCGCCATCGACGCGCTCGCCGCATTGGCCAGCGAGCGCCGCCGCGCCCCGGCCGCCCCCGAGGCCTCTCCGGCGGTGCGCTTCGAGGGGTACTTCCAGGCCCAGCCCGCGGTGCCGGGGCGGGCGCCGCCGCCGGGCGACGTGGAGACGGTCTGCGATCTGCTGGAGGCGGTGGGCGAGGCGCTCTCGCTGGCGCCGCCGGACGTGCGGGCTGCCGAGGGGGTGCAACTCTTCGAGCACCTGCTCGCGCTCTACGGCCTCTCGGGGCCGCGCCGGGTGCTGGCGATGAGCGCGCTGCCGCCCCGCGGGGCGCAGGCGCTGGAGAAGATCCGCTTGATTGCCGCGCCAGCGGGAGCCACGCTCGCTTCTCCCGTGGGAACAGGAGGATAGGCGTGGGGCTGCTGGGCTGGATCAAGGAGCGTTTCGCCAAGCCGAAGCCGGTCGACGACGACCCGGTGAAGGCCTATGACCGGCGCTTGGACACGCTCACCGCCCGCGCCGCCGACCTGCGCCGCAGCGCTGCGACGCTCCTGGCCGCTCGCGGCGAGGTCGACCGCGCGCTCAAGGCCGCGCAGGCCGGCGAGGAGCAGGCCCGCGCCCGGCTCGCCCAGGCGCAGGGCCGCCCCGACGTCGTGAAGGTTCTCGAGGGGGACCTGGCGCTGGCGCAGGACCGCCAGAAGCCGCTCTCCGACGAGCGCGAGCGCATCGACGCCGAGGCCAAGAACCTGGCGGAGACGGTCGGCAAGGTGGAGTCCGAGGCCGAGGCGCTTCGCCGCGAGCGCGACGCGGTGGCGGCGCGCCTGGCCGCCTCGCGGTCGATGACCGAGGCCTCCAGCCGCGTCCTCTCCGACAACTTCAGCGAGATGACCGCGCTGGAGCGGGCGCGCGAGGAGGTCGAGCGGGCCCACGCCCTGGCCGACCTCGCCCGCGAGGACCTCAAGGCGGCGAAGAAGAGGTAGCAGGCTCAGTTCGTTCTCGGGCCGTCGCCGATTCCGTCGAACCTCGAGTCCTCGGCCCCCTGGCGTTTTCCAACGAGTTCGAGACGCGGCCCGGGGTCGGGCGCTTTGACAGCGCTCGCCCGGCCGTCGCATCCTTCGCGCCCCATGCTCGCCTACAAGGTCGTCGAGACCAGCACCGTGACCGACGAGTCGATCGAGAAGATCATCAACGACTGGGTCCAGAAGGGCTGGCAGTTCGAGGGGATGCAGTTCGCCATGCGCGACGCGAGCAAGCGTCCGGCCATGGCCTTCGTCCTCTTCACGCGCAAGGAGCCGGATCCCCCGCCGGAGGCCGGGTGATGGCGTTGACTTCCGGACGGGCCGTCAGCAAGATTCCGCCGTTTTCAAGGGGCGGAGCGAAAGTGCTCCGGACACCGTGAGCGACGCGACGACCGACAGCCAGAAGCAGTCCTCCGGCGGGCCGTTCGGCCGCTTCTTCAGCGCGCGCCCGGAGGGCTCCCGGTACCCCAAGGCCGAGCTCCTCCCGCGCCTGCTCGCCCGACTGACCGACCTGATCCTCGCCGCCTTCCTGCCGCTGGCCGCGGACAAGGCCGGGTGGGTCCTGGCGGTGCTCTTCATCCTGTTCGCCGACGGCATCCTGCGCGGCCAGTCGCCCGGCAAGAAGCTGCTGGGCATCAAGGTCGTGCACCTGCCGACGGGCCAGGACATCGACTACCGCGAGTCGGCGCTGCGCAACTTCCCGTTCGCGCTGGTGCTCCTTTCGCCGCTCATCCCGGCGGTCGGACCGTTCCTGTTCTGGACCGCCGGCCCCACGTTGCTGCTCTTCGAGGGCTGGCGCGTCTTCAGCGACGGGCTGGGGCTGCGCATGGGCGACCTGTTCGCCTCGACCCAGGTCGTCGACACCAAGGTCCCGGTGGGCGCGCTCGGCCGGCCCAAGCTGGAGATCGTCCGCCCCGAGCCGGAGCGGGTGCGCGGCGCGGTGCGGGTGCTGCTGGAACCGCCGAAGTTCGAGCCGCCCGGCGCCGCCTAGAAGGCCGTCACGAGACTGAAGCAGGAAACCGGCACAGAGGCCGGTCACTACTACGCAGAGAACCAAGCAGGAAACCGGCACAGAGGCCGGTCAATCAGTCGCAGAGAACCAAGCAGGAAACCGGCACAGAGGCCGGTCAATCAGTCGCAAAGAACTAAGCAGGAAACCGGCACAGAGGCCGGTCTACCAGTCGCAGAGAACTAAGCAGGAAACCGGCACAGAGGCCGGTCACTACTACGCAAAGGTGCCCCAGATGCGCATCACCCTGACCTACGACACCCTGGCCTCCGCCATCCCCGTCGCCGCCGCGCTGGAGAAGCTCGGCCACCGCGTCGAGTCGGTCGACGCCGCACGGCTGGGCTCGCGCACGGTGGCGCAGCTCCTGGGCAGCGCACCGGAGCTGGTCTTCAACCTCTCGCCGGGCCGCGAGGGCGGCTTCGCCAGCGTCCTCGAGGAGCTGGGCCTGCCGCACACCGGGTCCTCGGGCGCCGCCTGCGGGCTGATGCGGCTGGGCGACATCGCCGGCCAGGTCGCGGCCAACGAGGGCGTCCTCTTCGGCGACGCGCCCAAGGGCACCGACTACCTCGTCGCCTTCGTCGCCGGCGCCATCCAGGGCGGGGTGCTCGCCCCGCTCGAGCTGCGCAAGGACCAGCCCGCGGTCGCCAAGCTCGACCCCGCCACGCGCTACCTCCTGGCCAGCGCCGCCCGCGCGGTGGTCGAGGCCTGCGGCTGCCGCGACGTGGCCCTGGTGAAGCTGCGGATGGTCCGCAAGGACGGCGGCGTCCACTTCGTCTCCATCGAGCCGGTGCCCAGCCTCGACCCCAAGGGCGCGCTCGCGCTCTCGGCCGCGCACGACAAGGTCGGCCTGGGCGGCGTGGTCCGGGCGATGGTGGAGAGCGCCGCGAAGCGCCACGGGCTCAAGAGCGCCAAGAGCGCCAAGCGCAAGGCGGGCACCTACCGCGTCGGCTTCGCCTTCAACGTCAAGCGCGTCAAGCCCAAGGCCGACGGCAGCAACGACCGCGAGGCCGAGTACGACAGCCCCAAGACCCTGGGCGCCATCCGCGACGCCATCGCCAGCTACGGCCACGAGGTGGTGGACCTGGAGTGCGACGCGGAGATCTCCGCCAAGCTCGAGACCTGCGGCGTGGACTTCGTCTTCAACCTCGCCGAGGGCCTGCGCGGCCGCAACCGCGAGTCGGTGGTCCCGGCGCTCTGCGAGCACCTGGACCTCGAGTACACCGGCTCCGACGCCGCCACGCTGTCGATGGCGCTCGACAAGGACCTGGCCAAGAAGATCGTCCGCGCCGCGGGCGTGCTCGCCCCGGCCTCGATGCTGATGACCACCGGCAAGGAGAGCCTGGCCGGCCTGAAGTTCCCGCTCATCGTCAAGCCGGTGGCCGAGGGCTCGTCCAAGGGCGTGCTGCCCAAGAGCGTCGCCGAGGACGAGAGGACGCTGCGCCGGCTCGGCAAGGAGATGGCCGACCGCTACGGGCAGCCGGCCCTCGTCGAGGAGTACATCAAGGGGCGCGAGTTCACGGTGGGCCTGCTCGGGGAGGGGCGCGGCTTCGTGATGCCCCCGATGGAGGTCGTCTTCACCGACAAGAAGGACAAGCTGCCGGTCTACAGCTTCGAGCACAAGCTCGACTGGAACCGCTACATCCGCTACGAGGCGCCGGCCAAGGTCCCGCCGGCGGTCTCCAAGGCGATGATGAAGACCGCCCAGGACGCCTTCCAGGCGCTGGGCTGCCGCGACGTGGCGCGCATCGACTTCCGCATGTCCGAGGACGGCGGCCTCTACTTCATCGAGGCCAACCCGCTGCCCGGGCTGACCCCGGGCTGGAGCGACCTCGTCCTCTCCGCCAAGGGCATCAAGATGGATTACCGCACGCTCATCGGCGAGATCATGAAGCCCGCCATCCGCCGCCTGAACGAGCGGATGAAAGCGGCCGGGGGCAGGCGCATCGCCTGAGCGGAAGCACGCTAAGCGACCGGACTTGCAGGCGAACGGGCACATGCCCTGAGGGGCGTGACTCCGGATGTCCACTTGCGTATTGTCCGCGCCCCGCTGGGCTCGCACCGCCGTAAGCGCGCCCGCGCCAACCCATGGGCTCCGCCAGCAAACGACTCGGGTTCTGGCTCGTCTTCTCGATCGTCTACGCCGACATCGGGACTTCGATCTTCTACGTCTCGGGTCTGCTGTGGGGGTCCATTGGCGACCTGTCGACCCTGGCCATCCTGCTGTCCACCGGCGTCTTCATCTCCATCGCCCGCAAGTACGTCTCCATCAGCGAGCGGTGTCCGGACGGCGGCGGGGTGGTGAGCATCGCCACCGCCGCCTTCCCCAACCTGCCGGCCGTGGCCCTGGTCGGCGGGGCGATGATCAGCATCGACTACTTCCTGACCTCGGCCATCTCCAGCGTCTCGGGGATCAACTACCTGAAGACCCTGCTGGGCTTCTCCGGCGGCACGGTGCTGGTGCTCACGCTGGGGGTCATGGCCCTGCTGATGCTGCTCAACGTCGTGGGGCTCAAGGAGAGCGCCACGGTCACCGCGGTGATGGCGGTCGCGATGCTGGTGGTCAACCTGGCGATCATCGCCATGACCTCCATCAAGCTGACCATGTCCGGCAGTTGGGGGCTGCTGTGGCACAACGTGCTGCACCCTGGTGACCACGCCACCATCACCAGCGGGGCTCTGCTGGTGGGGTATGCCGACACCTGGCTGGCCTACTCCGGCCTGGAGTCCGGGGCGCAGATCGCCGGGGCGATGAAGATGCCGGTGCGCAAGACCGCCTCCATCGGCATGTGGCTGGTGGTGGCCTCCATCTCCTTCATCTCGCCGCTGCTCACCGCGTTCTCGAGCTTCATGCTGCCGCGCGACGTCAAGGCGGCGAACACCGACGCCTTCATCTCCTACCTGGCGCAGGCCGTCGGCGGCCGGCCGCTGATGATCCTCACCGTCGTCTCGGCGGCGCTGCTGCTGACCATGGCCTGCAACACCGCCATCGTCGGCAACTACCACGTCAACCTGCGCCTGGTGTCCGCCGGCTTCCTGCCGCCGGTGCTGGCCAAGCGCAACATGAAGTTCGGCACGCCCCATTTCTCCATCGCGCTCTCCGCGCTGGTGCCGATGGTGGTCCTGATCTTGACCCTGGGCGACGTCGCCAAGCTGGGCGACCTCTACAGCTTCGGCCTGCTGGGCACCCTGGTCCTCAGCTCGGCGTCGCTCGACGTGCTGCGCCACCGGGAGAAGGGGAGCCGGCTCGGCTTCGGGGTCGGCGTCTTCACCACCGTCTGCCTGGCCGTGGCCTGGATCCTGAACATGGTCTTCAAGTGGCACTCGCTCGCCTTCGGCGGGACCTTGACCGTGGTCTTCGTCGGCATGGCGCTGTCCTACCGCGGCGGCCTCTTGGGCAGGCTGAACCCGGCGTTCGAGCCCAAGCCGGCCACGCCGATCACCCACCAGCAGATCGAGCAGATGGCGGCGGCCCAGCCCAAGGCCGGCCGGGTGCTCACCGTCGACGAGGCGGTCGAGCTCCAGGCGCTGGAGCGCTCCACGGTCCTGGTGGCGCTGCGCGGCCCCAGCGACCGGCTGCTCCGGGACGCCGCGGTCCTGGCCAAGGGCTTGGGGCAGGGCAACGTCTACGTGGTCTACGTCGACGAGATGCCCGGCCTGTTCTTCCAGCCCGTGGACGGCCCGTCCTCCGAAGCCAACCAGGTGCTGGCCCAGGCGGCCGACGGCATCCAGAAGCTGGGGCTCAACGCCATCCCGCTCTGGCGCATCTCCAACGACGCCGCCTACTCCATCGCCGACGCCGCGGCGCGGCTGGACGTCGACGCGCTGCTGGTCGGGACCTCCAAGCGCTCAGCCATCTGGACCCTGCTGCGCGGGCACATCGTCAAGGGACTGGCCGAAGCGCTGCCCGAGAAAACCCGTCTGTTTATCTGCAATTAGCTCGCCTCGCGCCCCGTCCCCCGCGGGATAGGTGACGGCCAACGTCCACTTTCGTATCCTTGCCCGCCCTTTTGCGGGCCTGGGGCGATGACCAGCCCCTGACGAGAGACATGTCGGCAGCCACCAAACGCCTCGGATTCCTGCTCGTCTTCTCGGTCGTCTACGCCGACATCGGGACGTCCATCTTCTACGTCTCCGGCCTGCTGTGGGGCTCGATCGGCGGGCTGTCGACGCTGGCGATCCTGCTGTCCATCGGCGTCTTCGTGGCCATCGCCCGCAAGTACGTCGAGCTGGCCGAGCGCTGCCCGGACGGCGGCGGGGTGGTGAGCATCACCACCCAGGCCTTCCCGAGCGTGCCCCTGGTGGCGCTGGTCGGCGGGTCGATGATCACCATCGACTACTTCCTGACCTCGGCCATCTCCAGCGTGACCGGGGTCAACTACCTCAAGAGCCTGCTCGGCTTCTCGGCCGGCTCGGTCCTGGGGATCACCCTGGCCATCGTGGCGCTGCTGATGCTGCTCAACATCGTCGGGCTCAAGGAGAGCGCGACGGTCTCGGCGGCGATGGCGATCGTGATGCTGCTGGTCAACCTGGCCATCATCGCGGTGGTCTCCATCCGGCTGACGCTGACCAACGCCTGGCCGGCGCTGCTCGACTCGGTGCTGCACCCGGCGGGGGTCTCGCTGACCGCGGGGTCGCTGCTGGTGGGCTACGCCGACACCTGGCTGGCCTACTCCGGGCTGGAGAGCGGGGCGCAGCTGTCCGGCGCGATGAAGATGCCGGTGCGCAAGACCGCCTCGCTGGGCATGTGGCTGGTCATCGGGTCGATCTGCTTCATCTCGCCGCTGATGGTGGCGTTCTCGAACTTCGTGCTGCCGACCGAGGTGAAGGCCGCCGGGACCGACGCCTTCATCTCGCACCTGGCCTCGACGGTGGGCGGCCGGCCGCTGATGGTGCTGACGGTCGTCTCCGCGGCGCTTTTGCTGACCATGGCCTGCAACACCGCCATCGTCGGCAACTACCACGTCAACCTGCGCCTGGTGTCGGCCGGCTTCCTGCCGCCGATCTTCGCCAAGCGCAACCTCAAGTTCGGCACGCCGCACTACTCCATCGCCATCTCGGCGGTGGTGCCGATGCTGGTGCTCATCCTGACCCTGGGCAACGTGGAGAAGCTGGCCGACCTCTACAGCTTCGGGCTGCTGGGCACCCTGGTCCTCGACTCGTTCTCCATCGACGTGCTGCGCTTCCGGGAGAAGAAGCGCGGCATGCTCTGGCTCGTCGGCGTGGGGACCACGGTCTGCCTCGCGGTGGCGTGGTTCCTGAACATGTACTTCAAGTGGCACTCGCTGGCGTTCGGCGCGTCGGCCACCCTGGTCATCGTGGGCATGGCGATGTCCTACCGCACGGGCCTGCTGGGCAAGGTGAGCCCGCTCTTCGCCCCCGCGCCGGCGACGCCGCTGTCCGACCTGCAGGTCGAGGCGCTGGCCGCGGCCAAGCCGCAGGCGGGGCGGGTGCTCACGGTGGAGGAGGCGGTCGAGCTGCAGGTCCTGGAGCGCTCCGGGGTGGTGGTGGCGCTGCGAGGCTTCAACGACCGGCTGCTCAAGGACGCGGCGCTCTTGGCCAAGGGCGCAGGCCAGGCGAACGTCTACGCGGTCTACGTCGACGAGCTTCCGGGCCTGTTCTTCCAGGCCGTGGACGGCCCGTCGGCGGAGGCCAACCAGGTCCTGCAGCACGCCACCGAAGGCCTGGCGAAGCTCGGCGTCAACGGCATCCCCATCTGGCGCATCTCGAACGACGCGGCCTACTCGATCGCCGACGCGGCGACGCGGCTGGGGGCGGACGCGGTGCTGGTGGGGACCTCGAAGCGGTCGGCCATCTGGAACCTGCTGCGCGGGCAGGTCGTGAAGGGGCTGGCCGAGGCGCTGCCGGAGAAGACGCGGCTGCTGATCTGCAACTGAAAACCGCCCCCCGGCCCCCTCCAGCGGAGCTGGAGGGGGAGCCGTTGGTTGCCTTCGGCGACGCGGTAGGAGCTGCTTGCACCGCCACGTCCGTGCTCGAGGCGCACGTTGAGTCGGGCAAGGTGGTGGTGGCGCCGCGAGCTCCGCAGGGGCGCGAATCGAGCAGTGGCGAGCTCCCCCTCCAGCTCCGCTGGAGGGGGTTGGGGGGCGGTTTGCCGCTATCTCGCAACCACCCGCACCACCTTGTCCTTCTCCTTCGGACAAATGCCCCGTCCATCGCAGTTGCTGGTGGTCACGTAGAGCGCGCCGTCCGGCCCCATCACCACCTCGCGCAAGCGCCCGAGCCCCTTGGGCGGCTCCCCGCGGAAGTAGACCTCGTGGCCGACCACCCGCTCCGGATGCAGGGGATCGAAGACCACCCGGTGCAGGTGCTTGGCGCCGAGCACGCCGACCATCAGGCTGCCGCGCCACTCGGGGATGGAGTCTCCGCTGTAGAGCGCCGCACCGCCCGGCGGGACCGCCTTATCCCAGGTCACCAGCGGCGAGACCATTCCCGGGCCGCGCTGGCATCCCCAGATCCTCGGCCAGCCCAGGTTGTCGCCGGGCTTGGCCAGGTTCACCTCGTCGTGCCCGGTGCGTCCGCCCAGCTCGCCGCTGGGGCCGTGGTCGACGAGGTACAGCAGCGACGGCTCCTTCCAGTCGAAGCCCTCGGTGTTCCGGATTCCCGAGAGATAGACCGGGCTGGCCGGGAAGGGGTTGTCGGTCGGAGCCTCTCCTTCGGGCGTCAACCGCAAGAGCTTGCCGTTGAGGCTGCTCGGGTCCTGCGCCCGCTCCGGCTCCGTGGCGTCCCCGGTTCCCACGTAGAGCATGCCGTCCGGACCGAAGCGGATGCGGCCGCCGTCGTGGTACAGCGCGGCGTCGATGCGGTCGACGATCACCCGGTCGAGGCTCGCGGAGCCCAGGTCCTCGGAGAGCTTCCAGCGCTCCACCGCATTCGCCTTCTCCCCGGCGCCCGAGACCGTGGTCCGGTAGAGGTACAGGAAGCGGTTGGCGGCGAAGTCGGGGTGCAGCGCCAGGCCCATCAGCCCGCCCTCCGCGGTCCCTGCCGGGGGGAAGCGGATAACCGGCGCCTCCTGGAGCCGGCCGTTGCGGAACAGGCGCACCCGGCCTGGCCGCTCCGAGACCAGGAAGCCGCCGCCCGGGAGGAAGGCCAGGGCCCAGGGCACCTCCAGGCCGCTCACCACGGTCTGGGCGCGCACCGGGACGGTCCCGTCCGGCCCGTCGCCTTCGCGCACCAGGAGGCAGCCGCCGTCCACGCGGCCTTCGGCGAACGCCGGAGGAGGGGTGGCCGCGCACTGGCAGGCGGCGGGGACTGCGGCCAGCGGCACCAGCAGCAGCGAGGCCCAAGCAAAGCGCGCGCTCATGGACGGGCAGGGTAGCCATCCCGCGGGTCGCAGGCGCGGAGGCGGAGGTGGGCTTCGGGCCGTTCGTCGCGGCGCGGTCAGTTCACGCTCAGAGGGTGCCACTCGGCCTCGGGGCGTGGCAGACTGCTTGGCCATGGCTGGCCCCATCGTCACCTTGCTCACCGACTTCGGAGCGGGCAGCGGCTACCCGGCGCAGATGAAGGGCGTGCTGCTCTCGATGTGCCCCGAGGCGCGGATCGTCGACATCAGCCACGAGGTGCCGGCCTACCGGATCCTCGTCGGCCAGGCGCTGCTGCTGGAGGCCGTCCCGGCGTTCCCTCCCGGCACCATCCACGTCGCCGTCGTCGACCCCGGCGTGGGCACGAGCCGGCGCGGCCTGGTGGTCCAGGGCGGCGACAAGGCCCCGGGGCAGCTCTTCGTCGGGCCGGACAACGGGCTGCTCTGGCCGTTCGCCCGCGGGGGGAGGGCCTTCGAGCTCGCCGACCCCGCCTATCGGCGCCCCGACGTCTCGGCGACCTTCCACGGCCGCGACGTCTTCGCTCCCGCCGCGGCGCACCTGGCGCTGGGCGTGCCGCCGGACAGGATGGGCCCGGAGGTGGCCGAGCCGATCAAGCTGGCGCCGGCCAAGGTCCGCCACGAAGGCGGCGCGGTCGTCGGCGAGATCGTCCACGTCGACTCCTTCGGCAACCTCGTCAGCAACCTGTCCCGCGAGGACCTGCCTCCGGTGCCGCGCGAACAGCTGAGGGTCGCAGTCGGTGGGCGGACGCTCTCGGGCATCCAGGGGACCTACGGATCGGTCGCGGTGGGGACGCTGATGGCGCTCGTCGGATCGGCCGGTTTGCTGGAGATTGCGGTCCGGGAAGGCAGCGCGGCCCGCGAGCTGAAACTCGAGGACGGGCAGGGGATGCCGGTGGTCGTCGAACAGGTTTAGGGACCCGCTTCTGCTCGGGAAATTGTGGCTCTGGCAGGGGCGCCAAGGCGAACCTAGCCTGCCCGGCATTAGCTGCTATAGTGCCTGCCGATTCGCGCCGGTTCGACGGGAGAAGGAACAATGACGGACGACGGAGCCAACAAGCGCAAGTCCGAGCGACTGGAGAATGAGCTCCCGGTCGCGTACCGGAGCGTCGACGGCTTCATCACCGACTGGGTCACCAACATCTCCAAGGGTGGCCTGTTCATCAACAGCCGCCAGCCGCTGCCCCAGGGCACCACCGTCCGCCTCATCATCCAGCTCCCCGACGCCCCGTTCCCCTTCGACCTCACCGGCCGCGTGGTGCGCGTCATCGACGCGGAGCATGCCGGCGCCGAGGGCTCCGAGGCTCCGGGCATGGGTGTCGAGTTCGTCGACATCGACGAGGACAAGCGGGCGCGCATCGAGAAGTTCGTCGAGAAGCTGCGCACCGCCCTGCCTCCCGAGCCCAAGAAGCCCAGGAAGTAGAAGCGTTTCCGGCCGCTCCGGCGTTCAAGGCTTCGGATGCCGGTCACTCTCCACATCGACGGTCTCTCTTCCGGCAGCGACGGCGTCGCGCGCCTGGATGGCCGGGTCGTCTTCGTGGCCGGCGGCGTCCCGGGAGACGTCGTCGAGGCCGAGCTCGTCGAGGAGAAGGAGCGCTCGGCGCGCGCCCGGATCGTTCGGGTCGTCACGCCCTCGCCGGACCGCGTCGAGCCCGGTTGCGCCCACGCCTCGGACTGCGGCGGCTGCTCGTGGCTGCACGTGTCGGCGCAGGGGCAGGCGAAGGCGAAGCAGGCGATACTGCGCGACGCGCTCGGCCGCATCGGCGGGGTGGAGCTGGGCGAAGCCTCGCTGAATCCGCTCATCCGCTCGCCGCTCGCCCTCCGCTATCGGCGCCGGGCGACCCTGCACCTCTCCGGCGGGCGGATCGGCTACCGGGCTGCGAGCAGCCACGTCCTGGTCGAGATCGAAGGCTGTCCCCAGCTCGCTCCCAGGCTGGAGCAGGCCATCCCGAGGCTGCGCGAGGCCTTGAAGGCCGAGGGCGCGCCGCCCAAGTGCACCGACATCGCCCTGGCCTGCGACGAGAGGCGGATCACCGCAGCCTTCGAGGTCGCCGCGGCGGGCAAGTCGACGCTGGAGAAGGTCCGCAGGCTGATGGCTCGCGCTCGGCTGGACGGCGCGGTGCTGGCAGTGGAGGGCCAGCGCGGGCAGCCGCTCGGGGATGCGCTGCTCTCCTGGCCTGCACCGCTCGCCGAGGGAGTGACGGCCTACGGCAGGGCGGACCTGTTCGCCCAGGCGAATCCCGAGGCCAACCTGTTGCTGGTCGGCGAAGCGCTGCGGATGCTCGGGGAGGGCGGCGAGTCGCTGCTCGAGCTGTACTCGGGCGCCGGCAACTTCAGCTTCGCGGCAGCGCGGCGCTTCAAGGCGGCCACCTGCATCGAGAGCAGCCCGGATGCCGTGGAGCTGGCGCGGCGCTCGGCCCGGGAGGCGAAGGTCGAGAACGTCCGCTTCATCCAAGGCGACGCGCTGGCGTGCGCCGAGTCCTTGGCGAAGGAAGGACGCCGGTTCGAGACGCTGCTGCTCGATCCGCCGAGGGCCGGGGCCAAGGGGATCGGCAAGGTGGCAGAGCGGAGCGGAGTGCGGAGGGTGGTCTATGTCTCGTGCGACCCGGCGACGCTCTCCCGCGATGTGAAGGAGCTGCAGGAGTCGGGGTATCGGTTGATCGAGGCGACTCCGGTCGACATGTTCCCGCAGACCTTCCACCTGGAGACCGTGGCTCGGCTCGACCGCGGATGAGGTTCGCTGCCTGGGCTGGCTCATAAAGGAAGGGTCGCTCGGGAGATTGAACCAAGGCGGCTTCGCGTGGTCCGCCGGCCGCCTTGACCATGACGGGGTTTGAAATGAGCACGCCTAGATAAGGGGTACTGGGCTACCCCGTATCGCGATACGGGGTAGTGCAGTACCCGTTATTCCAGCGGCCCCTGCGCGCACCCCGCCTCTGCTCGAGCTACTGATGAAGCGGCGCAAAGCGGCGCCCTGGGAGACGACCTGTGAAGTCCTTCGCCCTATTGGCCTGAGCGACGTTCTTCCCCGGGGCAGGCGGAATCCGAGCAGCCCGGCGCGAGAAGACCCGTGCTGTCCTTCGCCCTATTGGCCTGGGCGACGTGCTTCCCCGGGGCAGGCGGAATCCGAGCAGCCCGGCGCGAGAAGACCCGTGCTGTCCTTCGCCCTATTGGCCTGAGCGACGTTCTTCCCCGGGGCAGGCGGAATCCGAGGAGCCCGGCGCGGGAAGACCCATGCAGTCCCATGCCCCATGAGCCCAGGCATCGGAGCGCCGCGAAGCGCGGGTCAGAAGCTGTTGCCCAGCCCGAAGAAGAAGTCGTCGACGCCCTCGGGGGCGAGCCCGCGCGCGTAGCCGAGCCGCAGCGTCGTCGACAGCGCGTAGCCCAGGTACAGCTCGGCGCGCAGCTCCGCGCCCACCGACGGCTTCAGCCCGCTCCAGGTCCAATGGTCCGTGGCCTCGCCGACGTCGAAGGTCACCGCGCCGTGGATGCGCCGCACGTAGATGGGCAGGGTCCACAGGCCCGCGTCGACGCGGACGATGGGGAAGCGGTACTCGGCGTTGAGCAGCGTGTAGAAGTTTCCCGAGAACGCCCCGGGCCGGTAGCCGCGCAGCCCCGCGCCGTAGAGCCCCGAGTACTGCAGCAGGTCGAGGATGGGGTCGTGCACCGACATGCCGCCCAGGCCGAAGATGCGCCGCCCGCCGAGGTCCCCGGCGCTCGCCCCGCCCATCAGCCGCAGCGCCAGGACGTGGTGCTCAAGCCAGGGCACCGCGAGGAAGGTCGAGACGCTGCCCTCGGCGGCGAGGTAGCGGAACTGGCTGCCCCACTCCGGGCGCGCGCCGCGCAGGTTGAGCCGCACCGAGATGCCGCGCTCGGTGCTGATGGAGTTGGCGAAGCGCTGCGCGTTCGAGAACCCGAGGTTCAAGGACAGCGTCGCGGCCAGGCCCCGGTCGGCCTTGAACGGCGGCTCGTCGGTCGGGTCGTGGGGGACCTCGACGGCCCACGGATCGTAGTAGCGCAGCTCGTAGCCCAGGCCCACCGAGTAGCTCTGGTCCAGGTGCGAGAACGGGAAGAACAGCGAGGCCGAGCCGTGGTACTGCCGCTCGAACAGATCGATCGGAGCGTTGGGGATGTAGCCGAGCTCGCTGCCGATCTCGAGGTTGAGGTCCGGGTAGAACAGCTGGGTCGCGTAGCCGGCGCTGAAGGACGGCTGGAGCGAGGCGAGCCCGAACTGCGCCTCCAGCGCCCAGGCGTGCTTGCCGACCACGTCCGCGCCCGAGGTCGTGATCCCCAGGGTCATGCCCTTCGCGTCCGCCCCGGCGATCGGCAGCCAGTAGTACGGCCGCAGCGTGTCGATGGGCTGGTAGGGCTTGGCGGGGTAGACCTCGCGGCCCTCCCAGTCCGGCGGGGCGGGGCGCACCAGGTCCACCGCGGGGGCCTCGAGGAAGCGCTCCGGGTCGAGGTCGAGGACGGCGACGTCGTAGCCCTTGGCCGTGTAGGTCACCATCGCCAGCCGCCGGCCGTCGGGCGAGACCGCGGGCCGGAAGGCGCCGGTCAGGACGTTGGTGACCTGCCTCGTCTGGCCGCTCTCGAGGTCGCGCACGTAGACGTTGAAGACCCCGGTGCGGTCGCTGACGAAGTAGAGCGACTTGCCGTCGGGCGCGAAGGCCGGGTCCATGTCCAGGGCGCGGTCGTGCGTGACGTCCTCGAGCGCCCCGGTGGCGAGGTCCAAAAGGCGGATGTCGCGCCCGGTCGGCCGCTGCTCCGAGAAGGCGACCTTGCGCCCGTCCGGCGAGAAGCGCGGCGTGTAGACGCTCACCGAGGTGGGCGCCGCGTAGATCGTCTGCAGGGGCTCGCCGGAGACCGGCAGCGTCACCAACGCCATCTTCCCGCCCGAGAGCCGCCGCGCCGCCACCACCGTCTTCCCGTCGGGGGAGACGTCCGGCTCCGTCAGCCGCGCGCCGTGGGTGATCTGCTCGAGCGAGCCCGCCTTCAGGTCGAAGCGGAACAGGTCCTCGTAGGAGTAGAACTCCTTGTACGCGTTGGTCTGGGAGAGAACCGCGAAGCTGCGGTCCGGGGAGATGCCCAGCGTGCCGCCGCCGTAGACCTCGGCGAGCTTCTTGTCGGCCTTGCCGTTCACCCAGACGCTGTGCAGCGCCGCGCGCCGGTCCGCCGAGTCCTCCAGGTAGAGGATGCGGTCCGGGTCGAGGAAGACGGGCTCGCCGGTGCCCTCGCCGCGGGAGGTGAGCGGGGTGGGGGCGCGCTCGCCGCGGTGGCGGATGGCGGCGGCCTGCCCCTCGATCTGCGCGGTGACCTCGCTCTCCCAGCGGTCGTACAGCTCCGTCCACGTCTCGCCCAGGTGGTCCTTGGCCGTGTAGTTGATGGCGTAGGGGATGATCTGCGAGCCGTAGTCGTGGTGGTAGGCGGTGAGCGTCTGGCGGCCGTAGGTCTGCGCCACCCAGTCGACGAAGCGCGAACCGTGCAGGTAGGCGAGGGCGCCCCGCGGCCAGGTGGTCGGCGCGCCGCTGGCGTCGTCGATGCCGTAGAACTGGCCCTCCAGGACCTCGGAGCGCAGGTACATGTCGTAGATGGAGGCGCGCACCCGGCCGCCGCCGCTGGCCGACGACTCGTAGTGCACCGCCAGGCCCTCGGTGAACCAGCGCGGCTCGATGCCGTTGGGGATCCACAGGTCGCCGAAGACGCGATTGACCAGCCACGGGACCCCGCTGACGTCCCCCAGCTGCAGCACGTGCGCGTACTCGTGGACCACCAGGTTCCAGAGGAAGTCCTCGTAGTCGTTCAGCTCGCTGCGGCTGTCCGGCGGGACGGCCAAGAGGTGCATCTCGGTGCGCATCCACACCGTGGCGCTGCCGTTGGCGGCGTCGGTCTCGTCGGAGAGGACCACCTCGACGCGCCGGTCGGGGGCGCGCTCCATCAGCGGAGCCAGGCGGCGGTGCGCGGCCTCCAGCGCCCGGGCGGAGCGCTGCGCGAGCTCGCCCAGGCCGTCGTGGTAGTGCACCCGGAAGTGCGGCGTCTCCACGGTGTGCCAGCCGAGCGCCGGGTCGTAGCCGCGCGCCGGCCCCGCCGCCAGCAGCGGCAGCAGGAGCCCGAGCAGGAAGGCGGCGGCCCGGGCCGCCCTGGGCGCGCGCATCAGAAGGATGGCAGGCGCTCCTTGAGGAAGCGCCGGATGCGCAGGGCGATGAGCTCGGGCAGCTCGATGGGCGCCGAGTGCGTCCCGGAGCGCACCACCAGCAGCTCGCTCTCGGGGATGGCCCGGTGCATGCGCTGCGAGAGCCACAGCGGCGTGAAGCGGTCGTGGTCCCCGGCCACGATGAGGGTGGGCACGTCGACCCGGCCCAGGTGGTCCCAGGCGGTGTGCTCGGCGGCGGACTGCAGCGTGTCGAGGAACACCAGCGGGTCCATCCGCGCCAGGTGCTCGAAGTAGGCCTGCATGTCCTCGCGGTGCACCAGCTGCCGGTTGGCCTCGAAGGTCAGCGCGTACTGCAGCGAGGCCTCGGTCGGCAGCAGCGTCCGGGTGAAGGCGCGGGCCACCGCGGGCAGCAGGTCGGCCAGGCAGTGCACGAGCGGGAAGGCGAGCTTGATCTTGGTGTCGTCGTGCACCGCGTCCAGGGCGTTGCCGTAGCCGCCGCAGATGGGCACCAGCCCCAGCACCCGCTCCGGGTGCCTCCGGTGGAACTCGAAGAGGACCTGCGCGCCCATCGAGTGCCCGACGATGACCGCCTTGGCGATGCCCGCCTCGGCCATGATCGCGTCCAGGTCGTCGGCGGCCCAGGCCACGCCTACCCGGCTGGGATCCGTGGGGACGCCCGAGCGGCCGTGGCCCCGGTAGTGGAAGCGCAGGACGCGGTGGCGCGCGGAGAGCTCTGGCGCCAGGTACTTCCAGAACGCGCCGTCGCAGCCGACGCCGTCGCACAGGACCAGCGGTGGGTCTCCCTCGCCGAGCTGGGCGTACCAGAGCCGCGCGCCGTCTTCGGTGGTGAGGGTGTCTTCGCAGTAGAAGCGCATCGTCGGGCTGGAGGCTTGAGGCAGGGGTTCGCGCGTCGCAGGCCACAGCCTATCCCCAAGGCCGCGTGGCTGCAGCGCTTCCCGCGCCGCCCGCGGCCGAAAGGCCGCCCGATCCGGGCCCGACTTGCCAGGGCCGGCGTGCGTCGGCTTGAATACGCGCGATGACGACCCCGACGTACGAAGGTGTTTTCGTGGCGCTCCTGCCGCAGCGCGGCTCCGAGCTGGTGGACCTGTTGCGCGAGGCGCTGCGCCAGTTCCTGGGCAACCGCGACGCGCGCAGCTGGAACATCGAGTTCGGCGCCCTGCGCACCCCCGCCGGGGCGGTGGTCTTCCGGCCGACCTCCGGCGCCGAGGACTTCCCCTGGAAGGAGGGCTTCGCCGACCTGGCCAAGCTCGTCAGCCAGCTGGGCCCGGGGCGCTGCTGGGCGCTGGCGCAGCAGAAGGGCCGCGGCGAGGAGGGCTGGGCGGAGGGCGCCGTGTTCGACCGCGGCGAACGGGTGGGCGGCGAGGAGTCGGCCGGCGGGGCGGGGGACGTCCTCGCCTGGTACGCCGAGCAGCTCGCCCTCTCCGAGAACGAGGTGCTGGCGCTGTTCGAGTCCTGCGACCAGCGGGCGGGGCTCACCTCCGGCCAGGAGCGCATCGAGGACGAGATCGACCAGATCCTCGAGAAGGCCCGCCAGGAGTTCCAGCGCTACCGCGAGCTGAAGGAAGCCCGCGAGCGGGACGAGACCCAGTAGGCCCCCTCTCCTCGCGGCTAGCCGGCGGCCGCGCAATTTGCGACACTGTCGGCGCACGCGCCCCCGGCCGAGCGGGGCGCATCGTCGGGAAGCACAGCCAAAGACCAATTCCAGCGCGATGAGCACTGGCCTCCAGGGGTGGGGAGCAACGCCAAAGGAGCCTTCGATGATGTCTCGTATTCGCTTCGCTTCACTCTTGGCCGTCTTCGCCCTCGCGGCGACCGGCTGCCCCGAGGGGAACCTCACCGGCGTCGATGCCGGCCCGGTGATCGGCCTGGACCGCCCCGCGGTGGTCAACCCCGACGCCGACGTGACCGCGCCGACGGACGGCTCGGTCGTCCAGGGCGACACCGGCCTTCCCCAGGGCGACACCGGCACGGTCGATCCGGGCGACACCGGCACGACCCAGACCGAAGACACGGGCACCGCCCAGACGGCCGACACCGGCACGACCCAGACCGCCGACACCGGCTCGACCCAGGCGGCCGACACCGGCACGACGACCCAGCCCGACGGCGGCACCCCGCCGGTGACCATCGAGCACTGCAACGACAACCTGCCGGCGCCGCCCGCGGGCCAGTCCTGCACGGTCGTCGCCGGCACCAGCGGCAAGACGCTGCTCGTCGGCACCATCCTGACCCCCGGCAAGGTCTTCCGCGGCGGCCAGGTCCTCATCGACGCCGCCGGCAAGATCGAGTGCGTCGACTGCGACTGCAGCGCCACCGCGGCCAACGCCGCCACCGTGACCTGCCCGGACGCCGTCGTCTCCCCCGGCCTCATCAACACCCACGACCACATCCCCTACGCGGTCACCGGCCCCAAGCCCACCACCGAGCGCTACGAGCAGCGCCACGACTGGCGCCACGGCCTGCGCGGCCACACCAAGATCTCGACGACCAGCACGGCGACTCCCCCCACCACCTCCGCCCAGGCTATCGCCTGGAGCGAGCTGCGCTTCCTCGTCGGCGGCGCGACCTCTTCGGTCAGCTCCGGGTCTGCCAAGGGCTTCCTGCGCAACCTCGATGACGCCGCCAACGAGGAGGGGCTGGGCCAGCCGGCGGCCGACTTCGAGACCTTCCCGCTGAGCGACGGCAGCTTCGACGGGCAGCCCACCAGCGGCTGCAGCGCCTACCCGTCCATCAAGGCCGGCAGCGTGGACGCCTGGCTGCCGCACATCGGCGAGGGAATCGACGCCGTCGCCCACAACGAGATGCTCTGCACCGAGTCCACCGCCAACGGCGGCAAGGACGTCATCAACGACAAGACCGGCGTCATCCACGGCGTGGCGGTGCTCTCCGGCGACGTCGACCTCTTCGCGCAGGACCGCGCCAAGCTCATCTGGTCGCCGCGCTCCAACGTCAGCCTCTACGGTGCGACCGCCCCGGTGACCCTCTACGCGCGCCTGGGCGCCACCATCGCCCTGGGCACTGACTGGCTGCCCTCGGGCTCGATGAACATGCTGCGCGAGCTGCAGTGCGCGGCGCTGCTCAACGACAGCTACTACGGCCACTTCTTCTCCGACGAGGAGCTGTGGGCGATGGTCACGGCGAACGCGGCGCTCACCTGCGCCATGGACGACGCCATCGGCACCCTCAAGCCCGGCCTCTTCGCCGACGTGTCCATCTTCGCCAAGAACGGCCACGTCGACTACCGCGCGGTCATCGACGCCCAGCCCAAGGACGTGCTGCTCGTCCTGCAGGGCGGCAAGGCGCTCTACGGCGACTCGGCGGTGGTCGGCGTCCTCGCCACCGGCTGCGAGGACCTCGCGGTCTGCACGGTGGCCAAGAAGGTCTGCGCCGCTGGCACGGGCACCACCCTGGCCACCCTGACGACCGCCAACTCCAACTACTACCCGCTCTTCTTCTGCGGCCAGCCCACCAACGAGCCCAGCTGCGTCCCGATGCGCAATGACCCCAGCCACGGCGCCACCTACACCGGGCAGATCACCGCCGACGACCTCGACGGCGACGGCGTGCCCAACGCCACCGACAACTGCCCCACCGTCTTCAACCCGGTGCGGCCGATGGACGCCGACGGCAAGCAGGCGGACGCCGACGGCGACGGCGTGGGCGACGTGTGCGATCCCTGCCCGCTCAACGCCAACACCACCACCTGCGTGCACATCGACCCGAACGACCTGGACGGCGACGGCGTGCCCAACGTCAGCGACAACTGCCCCACCATCGCCAACCCCGGCCAGGCCGACGCGGACAACGACGGCAAGGGCGATGCCTGCGACAGCTGCCCGAACGCCCCGAACCCCGGCGCGCAGCCCTGCCCGGGCACCATCTACCAGGTCAAGGACGGCACCCTGAAGCCGGGCGAGTCGGTGGCGATCTCCAACGCCATCGTCACCGCGGTGGGGCCGAAGGGCTTCTACATGCAGGTCAAGCCGGGCGACACCGGCTACGTCAGCGAGGACAACTCCGGCATCTACGTCTACCTCGGCGTCCTGCCCACCTTGCTGCTCGGCGACCGCGTCAACGTGGCGGGCCCGATCACCGACTACTACGGCGAGCTCGAGATGGAGAAGCCGACGGTGACGGTGGCGGCCTCCCTGGGCGAGCAGCTGCCTGACCCGATCCTGGTGACCCCGGCCGAGATCAACACCGCCGGCGCTCGCGCCAAGGCCCTCGACGCGGTGCTGGTCAAGGTCACCAACGTCACGGTGGCCAGCCTCACCCCCACCCTCGACCCCGGGGACATCAGCAGCCCCTGGGACTTCTCGGTGACGGGCGCGGGCGGCACCGCGGAGCTCCTCGTCCACGACTTCCTGTTCCACATGCCGACCCGCCCGGCGGTGGGCGTCACGCTGGCTAGCATCACCGGCGTGCCGCACTTCGACCGCAACAACTACAAGCTCGAGCCGCGCGGCGCGAACGACATCCAGGAAGCCGCGCCCCGGCTGGCCGGCATCAGCCCGGCGGCGGGCGCGAAGATCTACCTCGGCTCGACCGGCTCGGTGACCTTCCCGATCCCGGTCCAGGTGAGCCTGGACAAGCCCGCGGTCGGGAACACCGACGTCGCCATGACCGGCACGGCGGACCTGGCGGTGGTGGGCAACAAGGTCACCGTCCTCGACGGCGAGACCACCGCGGTCGTCCTCCTCGACGCGCTCAACGTGGCCGCGGCCGCGACGCTGACGGCCACGCTGGGCTCCGACACCAAGACCGCCAGCGTGGAGGTCGTCGCGGTCACCGCGGTGGCGGGCCTGACCCTGGCCCCGGCCACGACCAAGGTCTCGCCGACCGGCACGGTGGACATGACGCTCACCTCGGACGTCGCGGCGCCTCCGGGCGGCCTGCTCGTCGACCTGACGCTCACCCAGCCCGTCAACGGCGGATGCACGCTGTCGGCGACGCAGGTGACCATCCCCGCCAACATGGACAACGTCCACTTCACCTTCCAGGCCGGCACCGTCGAGGCCGCGGGCGTGGTGGTGAAGGCGACCGCCGGCACGGTGGTTTCCAACGACGCGACCGTGAACGTGGAGGTCGTCTACGCCGCGACCCTGACCCTTTCGCCGGCGACCGGCAGCGTGGCGCCCAACGGCACGCTGGCGATGACGGTGACCGCCGACGTGAACGTCTTCGCCGCCCTCGACGTGACGCTGACGGTGGGCGCGGGCGGCAGCGCCCCGGCGACCGTCACCATCCCGGCCGGCTCCAAGAGCGTCGGCTTCGACTTCACCGCCGGCGCCAGCGAGGTGCCGGAGGTGACAGTGGTGGCCAGCGCGACCGTGCCCGCCGGGCCGATCACCTCCAACACCGCGAAGGTGGAGGTGAAGACGCCCGCCGTCGGCAGCTGCGCCGTCGAGGGCTGGCACATCGTGCAGGCGACCAGCACCTACGACTTCACCATCCCCGCCGGCACCGCGGCCATCCCCGGTGGCAGCTACCTCATCGTCGGCCGCGACGTCGACCAGGCGGCCTTCCAGACCTACTGGGGCGTCACCCTGGGGGCGGGCGTCGTCTACCTGCGCGGCGCGAACGTCTTCCCGGTGATCAACGGTGGCGAGACCTACACCCTGAAGGACGCGGCGGGGACCACCATCGACGGCCCGACGATCGCGCAGGCGGGCACCGCTAGCCAGTCCATCCAGCGCACCAGCTTCGGCGCAGCCGATCAGGCCGGGAGTTGGTCGGTGGTGGCCTGGACTGGCGCCTCCTCGTCCACGCCCGGCACTTCCGCCCTGACCCGCGATCCCACCAAGAACGTGGTCGTCTCCGAGTTCTCGGACGCCACCGGCACGGGCAACTACGTGTACGAATTCGTCGAGCTGTACTGCCCGAAGTAGCTCCGGACCAACACCCGCATCGACCGGCCCCGCCACTCCTCCGAGAGTGGCGGGGCCTTCCCTTTTCCATCCCCGCGCGGACGAGGCCTGTACCCGCCCCGGAGAAGGGCAGGGCAGGGCAGGGGGCGGCTTGGGGTTGGGACTCGGGACCTACGACTAGAACGTGACTTCCTCGCGCAGCGCCCGCTTCCCCAGCCAGCGCATGAGCGAGACGCGCACCTCGCCCTTGTCGGTGTAGCGCACCAGGGCGTAGTGGTTGTTGGCGCTCTGGCCCAGGTTCTCCAGCGACAGGTTGACCATGGGCATCCAGGTGCCGGTGTTGACGTAGATGCGCTCGCCGCGGCCGTAGGTGCGCACCATCTCGGTGTGGGTGTGGCCCATGATCAGCGCGCGCAGGCTGGGGTCGTTGCGGAAGAGCCGCTGCGCGGTGTCCTCGTGCTTGGCGAAGAAGCTCATGTCGTCGAGGAGGAACTTCGACAGCTTGGTGAAGGGCCGGCGGCGCCGCCACAGCGGGCTGATGCGGGCGCGGGTGAAGTAGTAGCCGCTGTTGAGGACCAGCTGCGCGGTGAAGCGGGTGTCCAGGACCAGGCCGGCGACGATGACCGGCCAGAACGGCTTGACGCGGTCGAGGTAGGGCCGCGCCTCCTTGTACTTGTTGAGCACCTGCAGGACGAAGAGGCTGCCCCAGGGCAGGTTGAGGATGGGCTCGGCCTGGCCCTTCTCCAGGGTGAGCTGCTTGAAGTCGAAGGCGTTGAGCGCCTCGAACTGGTGCCCGTGGTGGATCTCCACGCCGCCCTCGAGGCGGAGGTGGTCCTTGTCGACGATGAAGCGCACCCGCTCGTCCTGCTCGGCGCCGGCGACGGCGCGGCTGAACAGGCGGCGCACCGCGGGGAAGACCAGCTCCATGTCGTGGTTGCCCACCAGGTAGGTGATCTGCCGGGCCCGGCCGCCCTTGAGGAAGCCGCGCAGCGCCTCCACCACCTTGGGGTGGCCGCGCAGGCACAGCTCCATCTTCAGCGCGCCGATGCTCTCGGTGATGGCCTCCGGGAACAGGCCGTTGATGGCCACCTTGAGGAAGTCGAAGAAGTCGCCGTTGATGACCAGCTCGACGTCCTCGTCGGAGAGCTGCTGGCTCAGCCGCGAGAGCAGCTGCACCAGGCGGTCGTCGTCGACGAAGTCCTCGAAGAAGTTGGGCCGGCCCTTGGCGTGGCCGGTGCCGATGTGGAGGTCGCTCAGGACGATCTTGGTGCGCTTCTGCATGGCGTGGGGACTCTATCAGGCACCCGCGGCCCGCGCCGGGGGGCCCCGGGAGGCTGTGTCGCCGGGTTCACTCTTGGGCGCTGGTCCGACAAGCCGCACCGTCTATCATTCCGCGCGGATCCTGGTTCGCCGGGGTCCAGGTCGCCCGGCTCCATCCCCCCCAGGAGCCGGGCGGCTTTTTTCGTTTCCGGGCCGCCCGGTTGACGCCCGCTCCCGTGCCGCGCTGAAGTGGGCGAATGCGCTCGCTCCCCGGTGCCGCCCTCTGCGTGCTCGCCCTCCTGGCCGGTTGCCGGGACTTCGCCCTGCCCTCGAACGAGGACCAGCCCCCCGCGATCCAGACGATCCGCACCTATCCGGCGGCCGTCGCCGGCGAGGGCGTGGCGGTGGAGGCCTTCACCGGCCAGAGCTTCTGGCTCGAGGGCAAGAACCTGGCGGCGGGCGGCGGGGAGACGCCGCAGGTCACGGTCGGCGGGGCCCAGGCCCGGATCGTGGCCTCCAGCGACGAGGGGGTGGAGGCGCAGGTGCCCGCCGGGCTGGCCAAGGGAGCGCAGCCGGTGCGGCTGAGCACCTCGGTGGGCGAAGCCGACGCCCCGGCGAAGCTCGCGGTCCTCGGGGACGGCCACCTGCAGGGGCGCGGAGACACCGGGCGCGCCGCGCTCGTCTCGATGCCGTACTCGGGGGCGCTGGGGAAGGACTCCGCGGCCTACGTCGACGCGGCGCTCGGCCGCCTGGTCGTCACGCCGCGCAAGCCGACCGAGGGCTCGCGCTACTTCCTCACCATGGGCTTCGCGCGGGACTGGGTCGACCTGGTCACGCCCGTCGACCTGGCGGCAGCGCCCGGCGGGTTCTTCGTGCGGCTGGCGTCGCTCACCGCGGTCCCCGACCAGGTGGCCTCCGCGGTCGTCTGGCTCTCCGACCAGCAGGCCGTCCCCGTGGTCGCCGCCGGCTGCGACAAGCTGCCGGTCGCCAGCTGTCCCGAGTGGGGCGGCATGCTCGCGGGCCGCGGCGCCGCGAAGCTGGCCTACTCGCACTCGCTCTCGGGGGTGGCCTGGCTCGACCTGTCCGTGCACGACGCCACCCGCATCACCGTGAACCTCGACGTCACCGGGGCGGGGGTGCCCACCCGCCGCTACGACCTGGGCTTCGAGATCTTCCAGCTGGGCTACCCGGTGGCCTTCGCGCTCGCCGACCCGGACCCCGGCGCGGCCCGGCCGGGGCGGCTTTCCATCGTCACCTTGGACGACCAGAAGAGGTGCGCCGTCCACGACTGGACCTGGACGCTGGGCGGCGGGCAGCCCCAGCTCTCGGCGCGCAAGGTGCGGGCGCTGCCGGGCGCGGGCGAGTGCGGGGCCGGCGACGCCGAGTTCGACGCCTCGGGCCGGCTGGCGGTGCTCGACGGGCGAGGGGCCATCCTGCGCGAGCACGGCGACGGCTTCGAGACCCTGGAGCTGCCAGTCACGCCGGTCGAGGAGGGCGAGCCGGCGCGCGCGCTGGGGGCCTCGTCGGACAGCGCGCTCCTGGTGGCGGTCGGCAGCGGCATCCTGCGCGTCGGGCCCGGGTCGCCGCCCGGCGCGGGGGCGGGCGCGGACGCGGGCGGGCTCGCGCCGATCGACGGGTTCCTCGCCACCTCCGGGGCGCCGGTGCGCCTGTCGCGCAACCCGCTGCAGGGCACGGAGTTCGTGGCGGTCATGCAGCGCCGGGACCTGCTGGTGGCCACCGCGCCGCTGGCCTTCCTGGACGCGCGGGGCCCGACGCTTTTGTCCGAGGCCGCCCCGTCGTACGTCTTCTTCCGGCTCGCCTACCTCGAGCAGCGCGGCCAGCTGGTGAGCCTGTCGCCGGACATGATGCAGGCGGTGGCCGGGGACCTCGCCTCGGGCCTGGCCACCCCGGTGCCGGAGATGGGCGATTGGCTCTACGGCTTCCGCGGCTGGGCCTGCGACGGCAGCCGCATCGCCGTCGCCAGCGGGGGAGCCGTGGAGGGGCCCAACCCGTCGGGTCCCAAGGTGGGGCTGATCACCTTCGCGCCCAAGGGTGCGGACGCCGGCGCCGGCGGCGGCGACGTGCAGGTCAAGGACCTGCCGCTGCCCGCCGGCCCCGGCGACGCCATCCTCGGCATCGCGACCTGGGGCGCCGACTGGGTGGTCGCCCGCCGGACCGACGCGCAGATCGTCCTCAGCGACGGCTCGGCCGCCGCGACCACGGTCGCCTACCAGGGCACCGTGTCGGTGCCCGGCCAGTTCAAGCCCCAGTGCGGCGACAAGCTCTGCCCGGCCATGGAGGGCTTCGGCGCCCTCACCCCGCTGGTCGCCGACCGCGTCCGGGGCTCGCTCTTCCTGCCCCAGGCCTCGGAGACCCCGGACCTCGACCACCCCGCCGCGGCGCCCGCGCTCGCGGAGATCTCCCTGGCCGGCGGCGACGCCGGCGCGGTGCGCTGGACGATGACGCTCCCCGAGGACCGCATCGTCTTCGACCTGTCCCTCTCGCGCCGCGGCGACACGCTGGCGGTGGCGGCCCGGCCGGTGGCGCTCGACTTCGGCCGGCCCGGGGGAGCGGCCGACGCCTTCGTGGTCCGCCGCGACGGCGCCGGCGCCTGGGGCTCCTGGTGCCGCCTGGGCCGGGACTCGGTCACCGCGGTGGCGCTGGCGCCCGACGGGACGCGGCTGTACGTCGGCACCATCGGCGGACAGGTCCACGAGGTCACCTCGTTCGACTGCCCGACCTCGGACCGCATCCTCACTGCCGACCCGGTGCCCTACGCCCTGGTGGGCGACTACTACACCAAGGTCAGCGCGCTCGTGCCGTCCCTGGACGGGCTGCGGCTGGGCTACGTGCGGCAGGGCCGGACCGCGACGTTCGGCTTCCTCCAGTAGCGTCGGTGGCGTGCTAGTCTTCACGCCTTCTTCAGCCCAAGGACCGTGGAGAGAACCACCGATGACCGACCTCGTCCGCAGCCTCGTCCGCGACGTCCCCGACTTCCCGAAGAAGGGGATCGTCTTCAAGGACATCACCCCGGTGCTGGCGCACCCCCAGGCGTTCAAGGAGATCATCGACGCCCTGGTGGAGCGCTACCGCTCCCGGAAGATCGACAAGATCCTGGCCATCGAGTCGCGCGGCTTCCTCTTCGGCAGCGCGCTCGCCTACGCCCTGGGCGCGGGCCTGGTCATCGTGCGCAAGCCCGGCAAGCTGCCCTGGAAGAGCGTGCGCGAGGAGTACGCGCTGGAGTACGGCAAGGACTCGCTGGAGATGCACGTGGACGCCGTCGCGCCGGGCAACCGGGTGCTGATCATCGACGACCTGCTGGCCACCGGCGGCACCGCCGAGGCCGCGGGGCGCCTGGTGGGCAAGGTGGGCGGGCAGGTGGCCGAGTTCGCCTTCGTCGTCGAGCTGGGCTTCCTCTCCGGGCGCAAGCGGCTGGGCGAGGACAAGGTCTTCTCGCTCATCCAGTACTAGGCCTTCCGGCCGGGGACCTCGCATGAGCGTGGAGTGCTGGGTCTGTGGAGGACGGGGCGGCTCGCAGGTCATCCTGCGGCCGGACGGGGCCGCCGACGGCCGGCGCTTCTGCCGCGTCTGCACCCGCCGCCTGGTGCTGTGGCTGCACCAGCTGCCGGCGGAGTCGCGCGGCGCCTCGCTCGCCCGCATCTGGCCCGCCACGGCGGTCCCCGAGCCGCTGCCCACCGACCCGGAGGAGCTCGTCACCCGCGCCGCCTGCCTGGACTCCATCGCCGCGGCGCTGCCGGCCGCGGACGAGGCGACGCGGCTCAACGTCGCCATCGGCTTCTCCGAGATGGGGCTGACCGCCCGCGCGCTGGCGACCCTGTCCGCCGCCGACCCCGCGAGCGTCGAGGTCGCCGCCGACCGGGTGCTGACGAGCCTGCTCAGCCGCCTGCTGCACCCCGGCGAGCTCGCGCCCGACGCGGGGCTGGTGCTCGACGCGCTGCTCTATCCCGGGCCGTCGCGGTCGTGAGCGCCCCCGAGATCGAGCGCGAGCTGCTGTTCTGCCTGCAGGCGCTGCAGCTGGGGCTGGTGGACCGGGGGGTGCTGCAGGAGGCCGGGCGGGCCTGGGATCCCTCCGCCGCCGGGCTGCGGCTGCAGGTGCTCAAGCGCGCCGCGCTCGGCGAGGCCGACCTGGCCCTGCTCGACCGCAACGTCGAGCTCTTGGTGAAGGCCCACGGGGGCGACGTCCACGCCGCCGCCGAGGCCATGGGCGGGGCGCGGGTCATCGCCGAGAGCCTGGCCGACGTGCTGCGCGTCGAGGGCACGCTCCCGCGCGCCTCCGAGCCGACGCTGCACCGGCCGGAGAGCGCGGCGCTGCACGCGGCGGACGACGACTCCTCGCCGGTGACGCCCGAGGCGCCGGGCCGCTACGAGATCCGCGGCGAGCTGGGCCGCGGCGGCATCGGCCGGGTCCTGGTCGGCTTCGACGACCACGTCGGCCGCGAGGTGGCGCTCAAGGAGCTGCTGGTCGGCGCCGAGGGGCCCGGCGGCTCCGCCTCCGACACCCAGACCGCCAGCGCCCGCTTCCTGCGCGAGGCGCGCCTGACCGCGCAGCTCGAGCACCCGTCGATCGTCCCGGTCTACGAGGTCGGCCGCCGGCCCGACGGGACGCTCTACTACTCCATGCGCGTGGTGCGCGGCCGCACGCTGGCCGTCGCGCTGCGCTCCTGCACCGACGTCGCCGGGCGCCTGCGCTTCCTGCACCACTTCGGCGACCTGTGCGCGGCGGTGGCCTTCGCCCACAGCCGCGGCGTGCTCCACCGGGACCTCAAGCCCCACAACGTGATGATCGGCGAGTTCAACGAGACGGTCCTGCTCGACTGGGGCCTCGCCAAGATCAAGGGCTCCGCCGAGCGCGAGGACCGGCGCTTCGCCCGGCAGATGGAGGTCCTGCGCGACGCGGCGGCGGGCGAGACGGTCGAGGGCGCGGCGCTGGGCACCCCGGAGTACATGCCGCCCGAGCAGGCCTTCGGCGACCTGGAGCGCGTGGACGAGCACAGCGACGTCTACTCGCTGGGCGCGGTCCTCTACGAGCTGCTCACCGGCAAGCCGCCCTTCGGGGGCCGCCACGGGGTCGAGGCGCTGCTCAAGGTCCAGCGCTACGGCGAGGGCAAGGAGGAGCTGGTCCGCGTCCGCAAGCTCGAGCCGGAGGCGCCGCCGGAGCTGGCCGCGGTCGCCGAGAAGGCGCTCTTCCCCCAGACCCACGGCCGCTACCGCAGCGCCAAGGAGCTGCTGGAGGAGATCAACGCCTACATGGAGGGCCGGCGGGTCTCCGCCTACGCCTACTCCAAGGTCGAGCTGGCCCGGCGCTTCGTGCGCAGGAACAAGGCCGTCAGCGCGCTGGCGACCGTCCTGGTCGTCGCCGGCATCGCCTTCCTGGCGGCGCTGACCGCGGCCTGGCGGCAGGCGACCGAGGCCGAGCGCCGCGTCCACTGGGACATGTCCGAGGCCTACGCCGAGAAGGCGGCGCGCCTGGCCGCCGAGCACGACTTCCTGGGCGCGCGCGTCTACGCCGCCGCGGCCCTGCGCGACAGCCGCTACAACCCGCTGGGCAGCTTCGCCGACCCCCGGGCGGCGCTCTCGCGCGAGGGCGACCCGGCGATGGCCTCGCTGCAGTCGACGCTGTGGACCGCGCGGCAGCTGGGCATGGCCCGCCACCGCGCGACGCTGTCCGGGCACAGCGCCGCGGTGGAGAGCGTGCGCTTCTCGCCCGACGGGACGCGGCTGGCGACGGTGGGCCTGGACCGCACGGTGCGCGTGTGGAGCGTCGCCGACGGCCGGGAGGTGGCCCAGCGGCCGGCCGCGGGGATGGCGATGGCGGTGGCCTGGTCTCCCGACGGCAAGACCCTGGCCCACGGCGACGGCAAGGCGGTGCGCCTGTGGAGGCCCGACGGCACCGCCGAGCCGGTGGCGCTGGGCGGGCACGCCGACACGGTGACCGCGCTCGCCTTCGCCCCGGACGGCAAGCTCTTGGCCTCGGCCTCCCGCGACCGGACGGTGCGCCTGTGGGCGACGGGAAGCGGGGAGAGCGTCGCGGTGCTCACCCCTCCCGAGGACGTGGAGAGCTACCCCGAGCGCATCGCCTTCTCGGCGGACGGCGGGCGGCTGGTGGCGGCGGGGCTGGGCGAGGACGTGCTGGTCTGGGACGTGGCCCACCGGCGGGTCGCCGAGCGGCTGCGCGGGCACGAGGGCGGGGTGGCCTCGCTGGTCGTCTCGCCCACGGGAGCGGTGTGGATCCTGGGGAACGACCGGACGGTGAAGTTCTGGGACCCGTCCATCCGCGACGAGGACACGCTCATCAGCCTGGGCGACGGCCAGCCCCGAGGGCTCGCCGTCCGTTTCGGCGGCGGGGGAGAGGCGCTCTTGGCGGTGGGGCGCGGCGAGGTCGTCGAGCTGTGGGACGCGGGGGCCGCGGAGAAGGCGGCGGTGCTGCGCGGCCACGAGGGGCAGATCCGCAGCGTTACTTTCAGCCCCGACGGCAAGCTGCTCGCCTCGGCCGGCGTGGACCAGCGCATCAACCTCTGGGAGATCGCCGAGCGGCCCCGGCTGGCGCACCTGCCCGGCCACCGGGCCACCCTGACCACGCTGGCCCCTTCGCCCGACGGCAGGCTGCTGCTCACCGGCGGGCGGGACCGGTCGCTGCGGCTGTGGGACCTGGAGCAGCGGCGCTCGGCCGGCGCCTGGCAGGCGCACGAGGCGGAGGTGGTGTTCGCCGCCTTCGCGCCGGACGGGACGGCGCTGAGCGTGGCGCGGGACGGCGTGGCGCGGCACTGGAGCCCCGACGGCCAGCAGCTCCTGGGCGGATGGCAGAGCTCGGACCCCGGCGCGGGCGCGACGATGTGCGCCGCGCTCTCTCCGGACGGCCGGCAGCTCGCCACCGCCGGCCTGGACGGCGCGGTGCGCCTGTGGAGCCCCGCCGACGGCGCCAAGCTGGGGACGCTGCCCGGCAACGCCGGGGGCGTCGGCGCCCTGGCCTACTCCCCGGACGGCAAGACCCTGGCCACCGGCGGGCGCGACAAGGCGGTGCGGCTGTGGGACCTGGCCACCCTCGCCGAGCGCCGCGTCCTGACGCTCTCCGACCGGGCGCGGGCCCTGGCCTTCTCGCCGGACGGCAAGCTCCTGGCGGTGGGCAGCCAGCGGATGGTCGTCGAGCTCTACGACGGCGCCACCTTCGAGCTGAGGGCGACGCTGGCGGGCCACCACGACGCGCCCCGCGCGCTCTCCTTCTCGAAGGACGGCACGCGCCTGGCCACCGGCGGCGCCTCGGACAGCACCGTGCGGCTGTGGGAGGTGCCCAGCGGGCGCCTGTTGCAGGTGGTCGACCTGGCCGACGAGGTCCGCGCGGTGGGGCTGCTGGGCGCGCGCGGCGAGACCCTGGCCGCCGGCGACGGGCTGCTGCTGACGCTCTCGCCGCTCGCCCCGGACCTGTGGCGCAGCGATCCCTCGGCGATGCTGGACGAGGCGCAGCGCGAGGCCGGCATGCGGCTCGACCGGTTCGCGCTCACGCCGCTCTCCGCGCCCGCAGCGCGCTGAGCGCCCGGCATCCCCCGTCTCGCCTGCCCCGGACGAGGGGGCGGCGCCGAGCGCGCCCGCCCGCCCGCAGCCGACCTCCTCCGAGTCGAAGGCCGAGGAGGCCTCCCGAGGAGGAATTCGGCGTTCCGGCCGAGGTTCTCCAAGTGCAAGCAGGGGGCGGAGCAGGCGGATGGCCCATCCAAGGCGGGTGGCCCGGCGGGGCGGCAGCCCTTACGTCACAGCTAGGACGCGGGGGTCGCGATGGTCGTGCGGGGGCGGGGAGGGCGCGGCGCGCTCTGGCTGGTTGGGCTGTGGGCGCTGATGGCGGGTTCGGTGTCGCGGGCGCAGCCGCCGGGGCCGGTCCCGGCGCAGGCCGAAGGCGCGGCGGAGCTCAGGGGGCGCCTCGAGCGCCTCGTCCAGCAGACCAAGACCGCCTCCTGGGTCCAGGTGCGCTGGGAGCGCAAGGGCTCCGAGGAGCAGTGGGTGCGCTCGCGCTGCCTGTGGACCGCCGAGGGCCTCCTGCGGATGGACGTCGAGGACGGCTACGGGGCCGGGACGACGCTGCTGCGCGAAGGCAACCGGGTGACCATCAAGCCGCCGGGAATCCTCGGGGCGTTCAAGCTGCACAAGAACGTGTCCGACGGGATCCTGCGCTCGCTGCGCGGCAAGGACCTGCGCACCGCCGGGTTCCTGCCCGAGCTGCAGAAGGTGCTGGAGCGCTGGGACGAGGTCGACCTGCAGATCCGCGGGACCGACGCGCTCCTGCGCTACGCCGACACCGACCGGCTGCAGGGCCAGATGGCCATCCAACTCGAGACCCTGACCCCGCTGTCCATCGAGACGCGCGAGAACGGCGAGGTCGTCGAGCGGACCACCTTCGACCAGGTCCGCTTCGGCGTGCCCGTCGACCCCGACCGCATGGCGCCCTGAAGCGCTTTCAGCCCTTCCGGCGCCTCGCCGCCGCGACCAGGCTGGCCATCGCCATCACCATCGCCAGGAGCCAGCCGGCGAACGGCGCCGCGCCGGCCCCGGAGCAGCCGCAGCCGGTGGGCGGGCCGCCGACGTAGCCCAAGCCAAGCTCGAGCCCGGCGTCGGCGGGGACGATCGGCTGCAGTCCATCGAGCGGATCGTCGCGGCCCGGCAGGGAAGGGTCGTCGTCGGGAGGTTCGGGGCGCAGGGGCCCGCCGGCCGTGGGGATGGCGTAGGGCGTCTCGTCGGCGCCGAGGTCGGGCCGGGAGCCGGCCGGGCCTGGCCGCGGATTCCGGTCGAGGTCCTCGCCGAGCTCGGTCCTGAGCCCCAGGAAAGTGTCGAAGGCCCGGGCGTCGCCGCGACCGACGGCGGGCGAGTACGAGAGCAGGTGGTAGTCGCCGCGCACCCCGTTGGGAGTGAAGGTGACGGCGACGAGGTGCCCGCGCTCGGAGCCCTTGGACGCCGCCTGGTAGCTGTTGAAGAACGGCCGGACCAGCTTCGGGTCGTCGGAGAGGTTGCTCGGGTCGGTCCCCTCGGTGCTCGTCAGCAGGCAGGACCGCGGGTCGAGCCGGCCGTCGGCGCCGAGGACCGCGAGGTCCCGGAAGGCCGAGAACTGCAGCCCGCCCCGGCCCAGGTCGGCCTCGGCGTCCCAGAGGAACGACCGGTTCTGCCAGACGATGTCGTCGACGAGCGCGGGCGCGGAGAAGGCCTGCTTCAGCGCCGCCGCCAGCCCGGCGCCGTGCGCTCGGACGACGACGCCCGCGGGCTGGGGGACCGAGCGCACCAGGCTGGCGCCGAAGGCCTCGCGGCTGGTGGAGGTGGAGTCGTTGCAGGCGATGGTGTCGTGGACGATCGCCGCGGCGGCGGTGTCCGAGAGCGCGACGCCGCCGGCGCCGGCGCTGGCGTTGTTGGCGATGACGTTCCCGGTGATCGACAGCGCCCACCAGCGCGCCCGCTCGCCCCGTGCCCGCTGCACGTCCTGGCCGTTGAAGCGCTGGGTGAGCAGCCCGCCGCCGTCGCCGCCGCCGGCCAGGTTTCCCTGGATGAGGTTGGCGTCCACCGAGACCGTCCCGGCGCCCTCGCTGAGCGTGCCCGCCGGAGAGCCCGCGGGGACCCGCTCGCCGGCGAGGGAGATGCCGCCGCCCCCGCCGCCGGACTCGTTGCTCGCCACCACGTTGTGGGCGATGTGTCCATCCCGGCTCAGGCCCAGGTGCGCCACGCCGCCGCCGTCGGTGAGGGCGCGGTTGCCGACGATCCAGTTCTCCGCGATGCGGTAGCGGTGGCTGCCGGTGTAGACCGCGATGCCCCCGCCGGCGCCGAAGAGCGAGCCGTTCTGGCGGAGGTGGCAGTTGCGGACGAGCACGTCCTCGTTCCCCGCGTCGGCGAAGGGCGCGCCGATGCGGATGCCGCCGCCGAGGCTCCCCTGGTTGCCGGCGATCTTGTCGTTGGAGATGCGCAGGAACCGGGCATGGGCGTAGGCGAGCACGCCGCCGCCGGTGTCGGCCGCCCCGGTCAGCGTCAGGCCGTCGATGGCCGGATGGCTCGCCGCGGTGAACCGGCCGGGCGCCGCGGCGACGGTGACGCAGGCGCCGCGCTCGAAGGCGAGGTCGGGATCCGCCCCGGGGAGCAGCGCGACGTCGCCCGAGGCCACCAGCGCCTCCAGCCGTGCCTGCCAGGCGCCGCGGATCTTCTCGTCCTGCGCGAAGCCCCGGCAGTCGAGGACCGTGGAGCCCGCGCCGGTGCCCTGCAGCTGGACCGGCTTCCAGAGGATGAGGTTCTCGCGGTAGACACCGGGGGAGAGCACCAGCAGGGCGCCGTCCGGCGCGGTGTCGATGAGGTCCTGGACGCTGCCCGCGGGGCTGGCGCGAAGCACGGTGAGGTTGCCGACGTGGAGCGTGATGCCCACGACCGTCGAGCGGCCGTTGTCGCCGCGGCGGACCCGCAGCTGCCCGGTGCGGACCTTGGGACCGACGGTCGCGGAGACGGCGTGGCCGTCGGCGGACCAGGCGAGGCCGGTGAGCGGCTCGCCGCCGACCGTGACCTCGCCCGACTTCCGGCCGAAGCCGTAGTCGCGGACCACGGTCTTCCTGCTGGTGGGCACGGTCGGGTCGTAGTCGGGGTTGGGGACCTCGACCGGACCGGCCGCGGTGAGGGTGATGCGGTCCCCCGCCGAGCGCACGAACGGGCCGCCCTCGGGACCGGAGACCATCGCCAGGACCGGGGTGCCGTCGGGGAGATCGGCGTCGACGGGCAGGGGATTGCCGGCGAACGCGGCGATGGGCCGGACCACGGCGTCGACGTGCGTCGTCTTGCCCGGGTAGAGCTCCCAGCTCTCGCCGAAGCCGAGCGCGTAGCGCGGGTCGAAGAAGGGGTCGGTGATGAGCTCGGGCGAGCTCGGGTCGGTCGGGTCGTAGTCCGGGTTGCGGACGGGCCCCGGGTCGTTGGCGAAGACGCCGATCATGTTGGGGGAGACGCCGGCGGGCGTCGGCGCGTTCGCGGTGAAGGTCGAGGGCGCCAGCGCGTTGAAGCGGCCCCATTCGTCGGTGTAGACGCGCACCAGCTCGCGCCCGGTGAAGTCCTTGAGCGACACCGGCATCCACGCGGCGCCCAGGTGCTCGCCGCGGCCGAGGTGGCCCGCGTCCATCTGGACCGTCTGGTCGTTGGAGACCCGGCCCCAGATGCGCGCCGCCTTCGGGACTTCGGTGAAGAGGAAGAAGTCGGCGGACGTGGCCCGGGTGTCGGCCACGACGACCTGCTTCTTGTCGCAGAGGCGGCGCAGCTGGCCCGCCCTGGGCGCCGGAGTGCCAGGGAAGAGCGACAGCTCGGCAGGCACCGTTCCCTCCTCGCCGACGCAGGCCGGAGCCGACGGCTGGCCGTACGGGACGAACTGGTCGCCGAAGTCGACGTTCTGGTCCTCCTCTTTCAGCAGCAGATAGCCGGGCGGCGGGACGACCTCGACCACGTAGGTGCCGACGGGCAAGTCCGGGCCGAAGGAGTAGCGGCCGTCGTAGACGCCCGGACGCACCTGGTCGTAGCTGCGGGCGTTCTCGGCGCAGTCGGTCATCGGCGCGCCGTGGACCTCCGGGCGGTGCTCGGGCCGCGGATAGACGCAGCCGCTGGGCAGCGCCTCGTCCCAGCTCGAGGTGAGCGTCGAGGCGATGGCCGGGCCGTCCGGGATGCCGTCGGGCACGGCGGCCAGCGTGAGGTTGTCGAGGAAGTCCTCGTAGAGGTTGAGCTCCACGCGAGGGATGCCCGGCTCCCAGGGATCGGCGACGGCCAGGCGGGCGTCGTCCTCGGCGCGGGTGGTGGCGTAGCGGACCATCCCCGAGATCCCGCCGTTCTGGGCCGGCTCGAGCGCGGTCTTGCCCCAGTGCACCTCGCTGGTGGTGCCGGGGAAGAGGGTCATCGCCTGCGAATGGGCCGCTCCGCGCGGGCCCGCCTCGGTGCGCGTGCCGAGGATCTTGTTCGCCGGCAGGCCGATCGTCTCGGACTCCGGCTGCGGCTGCGGGGCGTTGGATTCGCCGGGGGCGAGCGGCCCTCCGTCGTCGACGACGATGGTGGCGCCGGTGGTCTGGAGGCCGAACGCGTCGGCCTCGGCGACCAGGAAGTGCGTGAACGGGAAGACCTGCGGGAAGCCGAAGCGGCCGTCGACGTCGGTGACCGTCGAGCCGTAGAGCGAGCCGTCCGGGAACCGCAGGTTGACGGTCTCGCCCTCGACGCCCGGCTCGAACGTCTCCTGGAAGCCGTCGGTGGCCTGGTCCTGGAAGACGCTGCCCTCGAAGCGGCCGAAGCGCGCGTAGAGGCCCACCTCGCCCAGGTCGAGGCTGGCGCCGTCCGCCGGAACCTCCAGCGTGCGAACGTCGAGCACGGCGTCGAGGCGGCCGTCCCAGAGGGCCAGTTGGTAGCGGCCCGGCGGCACTCCTTCGATTCGGAAGGTCGAGTCCGCGCCGCAGCGGGAGGTGAAGACTTGCCGGCCGCCGGCATGGGGGTCGTTCAAGCCCACGTAGCAGTCGGGGACGGGCCGGCCGGTGCTCGAGCCGGGATCGAGCGGCGGGTGGTTCTCGTGGATGAAGGCGACGCGGCCGCCGATGCTGCTGGGGCTCGTCCCCAGTGGGATCGGCAGGGACATCGGCTTCTCGCGCACGAAGCCGAAGGAGGCCATCCAGTGGAGCGGCCCGCGGGCGTCCAGGAAACGCGGCTCGCCGGACCTGGCGCGCAGGTCGGTGCCGGGGCTGGTCTGGATCCAGCCGGAGTCCGCCGGCGGGATGACCTGCACCCGGTAGCGGCCGGGGACCAGGTTCGGGACGAGCGCTTCGCCGCGTGAGTCGGTGACGAGGACGCCCAGCGGGTTGCCGGAGGCATCGAGCGTCAGCGGGCCGCGCTCGTCGGAGAGGACCACGCCGAAGCCCGCCAGGGGGCGCTCGGCCGGGAGGTCGCGCACTCCGTTGATCGGCGCGCTGTCCTCGAAGGCGAACACCGAGACCTGCGCGGTGGGAATCGGCTCCTTCGGCACGTGGACGGTGACCACCTGGACGTCGACGTCGATCGGCGCTCCGCCGAGCGAGAAGCCGGAGTAGGGAAGGATGGAGACGAAGTAGCGCCGGTTGGAGGGCAGCGAGACGCTCACCGGCGAGCCCGCGGAGTCGGAGGCCCCGGTCGCGACCACCGTGGCGTGCGAGCGCTCGATGCCGACCCCGAGCGTCTTCGGCGAGGGCAGGCCGGGCGCCACCCGCAGCGTGTTGTCCTCCTCGACGAGGTACCGGTAAGGCCCGACCTGCTCGTCCGCGGGCCCGACGACCGTGACCGTGAAGGCCAGGGCAGGGGACGACGCCAGGAGGGCGGCCGCGAAGGCGATTCTTGCGAGACGCGTCGGCATGCAAGCCCCCTCGTCTGGGTGCGGACAGAGAACCGCCCGGCAACTTGGGGATCGAGCGGGCGAGCACAAGGACCCTGCTCGGGAGCGCGGGCTGGCTCATCCGGGAGCCCCCGTCAGGAAGAGGAGCGCAGGCGTCGTCGGTTCTGGCCAACGCGGGGTGGCGCGATGGAAGAGTCGATGCAGCAGGCGTTCGAGGGACGTGCGGCCGAGCCGCTACCTGCCCTGGTCGTGGACGACGACGTGGAGATGCGCGAGCTCCTGTGCGAGCTCTTGCGCCTGAACGGCTTCAAGCCGCTGCGGGCCTACAACGGCCGCGAGGCGATGGTCTTCCTGCACTCGGCCGCGCCGCGCTTCGTGGTGCTCGACCTGATGATGCCGGAGATGACCGGCTGGGACGTGCTCAAGGCCATGAAGTCCGACCACACCCTGGCCTCGGTGCCGGTGATCGTGGTGGCGGGGCGGACCCCCGGAGCGTCGGGCATCCGGCGCTCGGACATCACGGCCTACTTCCAGAAGCCGCTGGACGTCGAGCGCTTCGAGTCGGTGCTCGAACTGCTGCGCCGGGTGCGGCCGCTGGAGCCCCGGCAGGCGCGCTGACCGGACTCCCGGGAGGCTGAGGCGGGTTGCCGGATTCTCCAGAGGTTCGTCACCTCGCCGGTGGCGCCGGATTCCCGGTTGCGGCGACTTGGTGACGCGCGTCACGTCCCGGCCCGCATCGATCACATGGGTCGCGAGCGCCTCGGCCGGGGCAGCGAAGCCTCGACCGGCTAGACTGCGCCCCCTCCAAGTGAGGAAGCCATGCCCATCGGCCCCAACGACCGCTGTTCCTGTGGCAGCGGGCGCAAGTACAAGCGCTGCTGCGGCGCCGCCTTGGTGTCCGCCGCTGCGTCGGAGGAGCGGCCGGCGCCGGGAACCATCCGCTACGCCTTCGAGCCAGGCACCTACCAGATCCCCGCCGGCTTCAGCCCGTCCATCGCGTGCCTGGAGCTCCATGCCGACGGGAGCCAGAACTACCACTTCGTCCTGGTACGCCACGCGGCGACGGAGCTGGAGGAGCTGGCTTCGCAGGTGGCCGAGGGCGATCTGGAGCAGGCCTTCGCCGGAGGGACCGCGCCCGACCTCGTCGCCGAAAGGCTGAAGGCCACCGGCTACGTGCTGGTGGAGAACCCGCGCATCGCGCGCGACGATCCTTGAGCCGCCCGCCGAGAGGGTAGGTAGGATTCGTCCGTCGTCTGCCGTCGCACCTCAGGCTGGGAGCGCGTCGATGCCGGTGAAGCCCGCGGATCTCTTGGGAGCCTGGGTCATCGCCCCGTCGGACGAAGCGGGGCGCAAGGCGCACGGCAGACTCGCGGCGACGTTCACCGAGGAAGGCGACCTCGTCTACTCGACGCTCGCGGACTTCGGCATCGCCCGGACGCTCGAGACCTGGAAGCTCGACGGCGACCACCTGGTCACCGAGCAGCTGTCGAGCCCCAAGGAGGTCCGGACCCCGCTCTCGATCGACGCCCGGGGGAACCTGCTCCTGCAGGACCTCGGCTCGCCGTGCGTGCTGGTGAAGGACGACCCGCGTGCGCCGGCGGATCCCGACGCCGTCCTCTTCGCGCTGGGCGGCCGGGCGCTCCTGCAGGGGCTGGAGTCGACGCTCCCCGAGGCCGCGTTCCCGCCGCTCCTCTTGGGGACCGACTCGGACGGGACCTTTCTGCTCGAGCGCTTCGCGGCCGCCACGCTCGAGGAGAGCCGGGCCGCGGCCCGGCAGCGCGCGGCCGAGACCCTGGCCTGCGCCTTCAGCTGGGAAGGGGTGCTGACCTCTGCCGGGAGCCGGACGGACGCGGTCTTCGCGGAGGCCAGCCGGCTCGGCCGGGGCAGCAGCCTGCTGCTGGCGCAGGGCTTCGCCAGGGTCGGGGAGAGGGTTCGCCTCGTCGGCGGGATGAAGGTCGTGGCCGAGGAGTGCGGGGCCGGCTGGTGCGCGGCGGAGGCCATCAAGCGGGCCGAGGAGCGGCGCGCGCGGAGAGGCATCGTCGCGGACCTCTTCGCCTACATCCGCAACTTCGCCCCGGACTTCTTCCCCAAGGAGGACCAGACCGACCTCAACGCGCAGTGCACGAAGCTGCTGGCGCTGCTGCAGCAGTTGCACGGGCAGACCACCGACGCGAAGGAGCGCGAGCGGCTGACCTGCGCGGGGCGGGAGGCCCACGAGGCCTGGCAGAAGTACCTGCTCGGGGAGATGGACGCGGGGGCGGCGATGCTCGAGAAGGCCGAGCGGCGCTTCCAGGGGGCCGCGGAGAGCGCGGCGCCCGCGGCCGGGCGGGATGGGGCGGCGGAGGGCTAGGAGGCGCTGGCGATCACCGCCCTCGGAGGCGAGGCCTCACGGCCGAAAGCCGAGCACGGTGGTCCAGGCGACGTCCTGCAGCCCGGCCACCCGCGCCGGGTCGGCGCCGAGATCGACCAGCGTCAGCCCGTCATGGCGAAGGGTCCCCGGCAATCCGGCGGGGCTCTCGCCGAAGAGCTTGGCGAAGAAGACCGCGGCGCCCAGATACGTGCCGGTCGGCGTCGGATGGCTGCCGTCGTCCTGATGGAGGACGAGATCGGGGTAGCGCTGGCGCGCCGTCGCCCAGGCAGGGCCGACCGGCGCCACCGTCGCGCCCAGCTCGTTGGCGATGGCCTGGTAGGCGTCGCCGAGCACCGCCTGGTTCTGGGGCTCGTCCAGGCGGGCCCACGGCAGGTAGAAGAGGGTCTTGGCGCCCGCGGCGCGGATGCGCGCGTCGAAGAGGCGCGCGTACTGGAAGAAGCTCTCCCGCTCGAAGATCGGGCGCTGGCTGTGTTCCTGGAGGACGACGTAGGTCCAGCGCCGCGAGGCGATTCGCTGCACCGCCGCGCCGTTGCCGTCCGCCCACAGCTCCTGGAGCGTCGCGCCGGCGACGGTCACCGAGTCCTGGGTGAAGCTCGCCCTCCCGCTCGCGCGGGCCAGCTCCTCGACCATGCCCGGAAGGTCGTTCGTGTAGGTGTAGCTGTTGCCGATGAAGAGGACCTCGGTCGAGGCCGGGCAGGTGCAGTCGGTGGCGCAGGAGAGGCAGGTCTCGTCGCTGCCGCAGGTGCCGTCGCCGCAGGCCGACGCCGGTCCGGCGACGAGGGTGAGGACGAGCTGCGGCGGATGCGAGGGATCCTCCCGCGAGGCGAACGCCACCCCGTCCGCGGACCGCGGCGTGAGCGCGAGGGACAGGGCGGCTCCCGCGCTCACCGCGGAGGTGACGTCCACCTCGACCCAGCTTCCGGCGCCGGCCGCGCCGATGGAGCCGAGGACGGGCCCGTTCACCGCGGGCATCGAGGCCCAGGTCGTCGACGACTCTCCCCAGGTCAGGCTCGACAGGGTCTTGACGTCGGCGGCGTTGGACGAGCCCTCGGTCACGTAGAGGCGGAGCCTCGCGCTGCCGATGCGGCCGACCTGCCCGACCCGGAAGCGAAGCGCGGCGCCCTCGACCGATCCGCCGTCGTTCAGGCTCGCCTTGAGCACCGTCTCCGCTCCGAAGTTCCGCGTGGCGTCGGTCCCCGAGCGCACATAGGCGTCGGCCTCCGCGAGCAGGGTGAGCGCGGCGCCGGATGGGGGCGGAGGGCAGGCCCCGCAATCGGCAGGGCAGGAGGAGCAGGACTCGCCGCCGTCGCAGGCGGCGTCGCCGCAGACCGGCCCGGAGGGAGCGAGCGTGAGGACGAGCTGGGGCCGGTTCGCCGACGCTTCCCGAGAAGAGACGGCGAAGGTGTCCGCCGAGCGAGGCACGATCGCCCAGGAGACCGGCGCCCCCGCGCGCACCGACGAGGTGACGTCGATCTCCACCCAGCTCCCAGCGCTCGCTGCGCCGATGGTGGCGAGCGCGCCCGCGGTCATCGCGGGCATCGACTCCCAGGTCGTGGTGAGCTCGCTCCAGGCCTGGCTGGAGAGGGGCTTGAGGTCGGCCGCGTCGGTGGACCCGTCGACGACGAAGAGACGCAGCCGGGCGCCGGCGATGGCGCCGACCGCCCCGACGCTGAAGCGGAGCGCGCCGCCCTCGAGGGTCCCGCCGTCGTTCAGGCTCGCCTTGAGGACCGTCTCGGTCCCGAAGTTCCTGGCGGCGTACGCTCCCGCGCGGACGTAGGTGTCGGCCTCGGGCTCGAGGACCACGCGGCTCGACTCGAGCGCGCGGGTCTGGCCCGGCAGCGCCTCGACGCCGCCGGTGGAGCCGTCGGGCGGGGCGCAGGAAGCGGCGAGCGCCGCGAGGATCAGGCTCGTCCCGCCGACGGCAAGCGACAGGCGACGACTCGGACGGGCTGCCACCGGCATGACGGACTCCCGAGGCTCGAGGGAGGTGGCGCCTCCCGGGTCGGAGCACCTGGCGAGCAAAAGCTAGTCCGTTGGCACCACAGCGAGACCGGGCCCTGTTGGGGAGCCAGGAGCGGCGCTGGCCGAGCGAGCGAACGGTGAGGCTTGGGCAAGCAGGGGCGCC
>DASXVQ010000004.1:0-93885 GCA_036504155.1 Myxococcales bacterium | reverse complement strand
AAGCGGCCGGCCCCAGTGTCGGGGCCGGCCGCTCGGAGAAGCCGAAGGCTGTCGAAGAAACTTTGAACCGGCTGCAGTTTCCTTTCAGCCCCGCCCGCGGATTTCAGTGCGCGAAGACGATGCGCCGGTCGATGAGGTTGGCCAGCGGGGAGCGGGACAGGATGCGCTCGGCGGCGTCCTCGGAGCCTCCCACCTCGTAGGCGGCGCTGATCAGGTCGCCCAGCGTGGTGATGGTCTTCTGGACTGCCCGCGCGCTCGACCGAGTCATCCGGTGGAGGCGCTTGTGGAGTCGCTTGGCCTGGGTGGTTTTGGCGCTCATCGAGGGACCTCCGTGGGTTGTGGTTGCCTGTTTGATGCGAACACGTCCGGGTCGTTTCTCCACGGTCTACTAAGCACGGTGCGTGCCACCGACGCGAGAGGCGGCCGGGCAGTGGCCTGCCCGCGGGGTTGAGCTGGAATCGCCCGTGGCCCCGTAGGATTTTCCGGCTGGGGACGAGGTGGGACGGGAAGGACTTCCGTCGGGCCGGCCACACGGTGCGGCCGCGGCGCCGCCCCCCGTGTCGGCTCCTTGACTCTCCGCGGGGCGCCCTCCTCTAATGCCCACCCTCATGCGCCTTCGTTCCGACGGCCGGCAGCCGGCCGCCCTCGCCATCCTCGCCTGCTGCTGCCTCCTGTCGGCTCCCCGTGCTGCTGGCGCCTACGAGGGCGTCATCCAAGGCTCGGTGAAGAAGGAAGAGCCGCCCCCGCCCAAGGCGCCCACCCTCACCAAGGCGCCCGAGCTGCTCCAGTTCGTGGAGGCGGAGTTCCCCGAAGAGGCCGCCAAGGAGCAGCTGACCGGCGAGGTGGGCCTGCTCGTCGACATCGGCGAGGACGGCAAGGTCACCAAGGCCGAGGTCGTCGCGCCGGCCGGCCACGGCTTCGACGAGGCCGCCGCGGCGGCGGTGAGGAAGTTCCTGTTCTCGCCTGCGGAGCTCGACGGCAAGCCCGCGCAGGTGCGCATCCAGTACACCTACAAGTTCGTGATGAAGGAGGCGCCGCCGCCGGCGGTCGAGGTCGGCCCGGGCGCCAGGCAGCCCCAGGCGCCGGAGTCGCTCAAGGGCCGCGCCATCCAGCGCGCCAGCCGCAAGCCCCTGGTCGGCGCCAACGTGCACGTCGACGAGACGGGCGAAGACACGATGACCGACTCCGACGGCGCCTTCTCGCTGCACCTCTTTCCCGGCAAGTACACGGTGCGCCTGGCGGCGGCGGGCCACCACCCGTTCAAGCGCGAGGAGATCATCGACGAGGGCAAGCTGCTGGAGGTCACCTACTACCTGATGCCGGTGTCCTTCGGCCTGTTCCAGACCGTGGTGCGCGCCGAGCGCGACAAGCGCGAGGCCACCCAGCGCACGCTGCAGCGCGAGGAGCTGCAGAAGATCCCCGGGACGCTGGGCGACCCCATCCGCGTCGTGCAGAACATGCCGGGCGTCGCCCGCGCGCCGTACCTGTCCGGCAACATCATCGTGCGCGGCGCCGCGCCGTCGGAGACCGGCACCTACCTGGACAGCGTGGAGATTCCGCTGCTCTACCACTTCTTCGGCGGCCCCTCGGTGGTCAACCCCGAGTTCCTCGACCGCCTCGACTTCCTTCCCGGCGGCTTCGGCCCGCGCTACGGCCGCGCCACCGGCGGCATCATCGACGCCTTCACCCGCCGCGGCGCCGCCGACCAGGCCCACGGCAACCTCAAGGTGGACCTCATCGACGCCGCGGCGTTCGTCGAGGTGCCCTTGGGCGAGCGCTTCAGCGTCGCCGCCGCGGCCCGGCGCAGCTACATCGACGCCATCCTGCCGGCCTTCATGCCCAACGACCCGGTGAACGGCTCGGTCAGCGTGCTGCCCGTGTACTGGGACTACCAGGTGCGCGCCGACTACGGGAAGAAGGGCGACAAGCACCAGCTGACCCTGATGGCCTTCGGCAGCGACGACCGGGCCACCGTGGCGCAGAAGGGCGGCCAGAAGAAGCTGGACCTGGCCATCGGCTTCCGCACCAACTTCCACCGCGTGCGCGCCGGCTGGGCCTGGCGCGACGGCGACATGAGCAACGTCTTCATCCCCTGGTTCGGGCGCGACGACACCGGCGGCGAGCTCTCGAGCGGCGGCGACTCCCCGTTCCACGGCAGCGGCATCAGCTGGAGCTGGGGCGCGCGCGACGAGTTCGCCTACGCCTTCGGCGGCGGCCACGTGGCGCGCCTGGGCATCGACCTGAAGTTCGACCGCGGCGAGACCAACTTCACCGCCCCCGGCTTCATCGCCGACTACCGCACCTTCCCCGGCGCCGCCGCCGACGTGCCCCTGATGACCTTCAACCGCGTCACCCACCAGTCGAACTGGGGCTTCTACAACGAGTGGGAGCTCAAGCTGGGCGACCGCATCGTGGTCATGCCCGGGGTGCGCCTGGAGGAGTACTGGGCCGCCTCGCAGCTGAAGACCTCCGTCGACCCGCGGCTCATCGCCCGGGCGCGCATCCTGGACAAGACCCCCATCGGCATCTCGACCACGCTCAAGGGGACCCTCGGCCACTACTCGATGCCGCTGGGCTCGCTGGACGTGGACAAGGAGCTGGGCAACCCGAACCTCGTCCCGCCCAAGGCCTTCCAGGCCTCGCTGGGGGTCGAGCACAAGATCACCGACGTCATCGACATCGACGTCACCGGCTTCTACAACCGCCGCTACGACCTGGTGGTCGGCTCGGACCGGATGATCGAGCAGCCCGACGGCAGCGTGAAGCCGGAGATCAACTGCAACGACGGCCTGGGACGCGCCTACGGCATCGAGGTCCTGCTGCGGCACAACCTGACCGAGCACTTCTTCGGCTGGCTCGCCTACACCTTCTCGCGCACCGAGGAGCGCCGCCGCGGCAACCCCACCTACGTCCCCGGCAGCTACGACGAGCCGCACATCCTGACCGCGGTGGCGCAGTACCGCTGGGGCAACGGCTGGTCGGTGGGCGCCCGCTTCCGGCTGGTCTCCGGGCGGCCGTTCACGTCCTACAACGACAGCGTCTACGACGCGGACAGCAACGGCTACCGCGGGCTCACGGCGGCCTACCGCAGCGAGCGCAACCCCGTCTTCCACCAGCTCGATTTGCGGGCCGACAAGGAGTTCCTGTTCGACCTGTGGAAGTTCGGCGTCTACCTCGACATCCAGAACGTCTACAACGCCCAGAACATCGAGAGCTGGCAGTGGGACTACCGCTACCACGAGCGCGTCGGCGTCCCAGGCCTGCCCATCCTGCCCACGCTGGGGCTCAAGGGGAGCTTCTGATGCGCGCCCGAGTCCTCACCGCGCTGACCGCGCTCGTCGCCTCGGCGCTCGCCCTCGCCGCCGCCGCGGGCTGCATGGGGCCCTCGGACACGGCCTCCAAGGTCCACGACCTGCGCATCCTGGCCATCAGCGCCGACCCGCCCGACTACGTGGTCCCCGCGAGCTGGGACCCGAATTCGGGCAAGCCGGCGCCCATCCCGTTCTTCCGCATCCGGGCGCAGCTGGGCGACTCGCCGAGCACCCGGCGGACCCTGAACTGGCGCATCACCACCTGCTCCCAGCCCAACGCGCTGCGCTGCGAGGGCTTCGGCTCGGACGCCGGCGTCGGGGAGTACCTGCTCGTCGGCGAGGGGCAGGGCGTGGCCGTGGACGGGCTGCTGGAGGTGCACGCCGAGCTGGGCAACCTCGACCAGCTGCTCAAGCTGCAGCCGCTCATCGAGGACGCGCTCAAGAACGACCCGTACTTCGGCTTCGGCGGGTTGCCGCTCGTCGTCTCGGTGCACGTCTGGGCGGACGGCGAGGACATCTTCGGCGGCAAGCGCATCCCGTTCTGGCTGCCGATCCCCAAGGCGTACGAGGAGATCAAGGCCAACCAGATGCCGCAGGTGCCCGACGTCCTCTTCGACGGCGTGCTGGCGCTCCCCGGCGACGTCGTCCGGATCAAGGGCGGCCGCTACCCCCTGGACGTCTTCCCGCCCGACCCGGCGCTGTTCGAGACCTATTTCGTGCCGACCTTCAAGGGCGAGCTCGCCGAGCTGCACGAGTCGTGGACGTACGCCTGGTACACGACCAAGGGCTACTTCTCGGCGGAGACCACCGGCGGCTGGGACTCCATCATGAAGGAGCCGCTGGAGACCAAGACCATGCTCCAGCTGCCGGTGGACACCACGCCCGGGCCATTCCAGATCCTGTGCGTGGTGCGCGACGGGCGCGGCGGGGAGACCTGGACCGTGCGCGACGCGGAGTTCCTGGGCCAGTAGCCCCCAATCCGCGTCACGACACCCCGAGCTCGTCGAGGGGCCAGAGTCCAATCCGGCGGTCTTCCTGAAGGGCCAAGTCAATCCTCCGAGGACGGACGATCCGTCCTCACGGACCGAAGGACCGAGCGCTGGCCCCTCGACGAGCTCGGGGTGCGGTGCAGCCGGGTCAGTACAGATCGGGCACCCGGTCGCCGAGCAAGGCGCCGAAGTCCACCCCCGCGTCCTCGTCCAGCTCGAACGAGAGGCGGTACTCGGGCTCGCGCCCGGGGCGGAACGAGGCGACCGAACGCGTGGCCTGGAAGGGATCGGTCAGCTCGCGGCCGGGGACCGGAAAGGTCAGGTGGACCTGCTCGCCGACCCGCACCGAGCGGTCGGCCACCACCACGACGCAGCCGTCGTCCAGGACCGAGCAGCTGCCGCTGAAGGTCTCCACGGGCCGGCCGGCGGCGTCGAGGCGCACGCAGCGCACCGGAGCCCCGGCGTGGGGAAGCGACGGGCTCGAGGCGGGCTTGGCAAGCTCCGCTGCGGCGGCGTACGGCGTGACGTTCTCGCTGGTTCGCATTTTGAAAGCCCCGGGTGAGGTGGGCCGTTCTGATGTGCGAGGCCGCGGCGCGTTGCACCCGAACGCGCGTCTCTTCCCGCCCGAGACAAGGGTCGAGGAGTCCTGCCGCGAGAGGTACCTGGCCTCGCACGCGTGGCTGGGCGTCCAGCTCGAGCTCGACCCTCGGGGCCGCCGGGATGCAGATCCCCGACGAGAGCCGGCCGCAGTGCGTGCTCTCGAGCCAGAGGAGGACGACCTACTTCTATGCGACGATCAGCTCGCCGCAGGCAGGCGAGGAGGCTGCGCGGGAGGCGCCGCGAGGTTACGCCTTGGACGTGAACGACATCGACACCGTGACCCAAGCGCTCGGCCACCTGAAGGTCTTCCCGCTGCCCAAGGGAGTGCTGCTGCCGGGCAGCGCGCTGCCGCTGCACATCTTCGAGGCCCGCTACCGGGCGATGGTGGAGGCGGCGCTCGAGGGCGACCGGGTGCTCTCGGTGGCGATGCTGGCCCCGGGCTGGGAGAAGGACTACGAGGGCCGGCCGGCGCTGCGGCCCATCGCCGGCGTGGGGATCATGGAGGAGGCCGAGAAGCTCCCCGACGGCCGCTGGAACATCCTGGTGCGCGGCGTGGCCCGGGCCCGGTTCCTGAGCGAGCACGCGCCGGACAAGCCGTTCCGCGAGCTGGCGGCGGAGCTGGCGGACGAGCCTCCCGCCGACGACCGGGCGCAGGTCGATCTGGTTCGCCGCGCGGTCCTCCAGCTCACCGAGTCCTTGCCCGAGGAGCTGGCGCAGGCGCTGGCCACCGCGGCGGCCCGCATCCCGGACCCCGGGACGCTCTGCGACGTGGTGGCGGCGGCGGTGCTGGACGAGCCGGAAGACATGCAGGCCGTGCTCGAGACGCTGGACGTGCAGGCCCGGGTCCGCAGGCTGCTCGGGGAGATCGGCGGGCTGCTCCTGGCCAAGTACCCGGCGCCGCCGGATGGGCTGCTGAGCTAGCCGGCGCGGTCCGCCGCGGTCAGGGCGCGACGGGCTTGCGACAGGCTTCGCACATCGTCGCGGGCGACCGGGCGGTCGAGTTGCGGATGACCGGGGTGCCGCACTGGCTGCAGTGCACGTGGTAGCCGTGGTCGTCGCAGAAGAGGCACAGGCCGGTCAGCTCGACCTCCGCCGGTCGGCGGCAGCCTGCGCACCCGCAGGTGCCTTCTCTCGGTTCGGTCGGGGTCATGAGGCCGTCTTCCACTTTCGGGCCTTGGTCGACGGCCCCTTCGAATTGGGCGGGGAGGGAATCGAACCCTCACGCCTTTCGGCACGGGCTTCTAAGACCCGTGTGTCTGCCGTTCCACCACCCGCCCGTTCAGACGAGCGACTTCATAGCACGGCCGGCGGGCCGCCGACCTCTCGGAACCCCGGGGAGCTGGCCCGGCGCGACCCCGCCCACGAGGGCGGGCACTACCATCCATCCTTGACGGGGCGCGCAATCCGGGTTACCGAACGCGCTCTTTGACCGCTTGCCCGCCCGCCCGGCACGCCCGGACCGGGGCAGGCCGCGCCGACCAGAGGATCCAGCAATGCCCAAGTTCATCGTGGAAGAAGTGTCTCCCATCGAGCGGCGCATCAAGGTCGAAGTGGAGCCCGAGCGGGTGCAGGTCGAGATGGACAAGACCTACCGGGCGCTCTCCCACCAGGTGCGCGTCCCCGGCTTCCGCCCCGGCAAGGTCCCGCGCCGCATCCTGGAGGCCCGCTTCAAGCAGCAGGTCGAGGGCGAGGTCATCCAGAACCTGGTCGAGCAGGGCTACAAGGAGGCGGTCCTCACCCACCCCGAGGTCATGCCGGTCGGCTCGCCCCGGGTGAAGAGCGACGAGCTCAAGGTCGGCGAGGTCTTCAAGTTCGAGGCCAACGTCGAGGTCAAGCCCAAGCTCGACCCCAAGAGCTATGAGGGCCTGGAGCTCAAGAAGGCCAAGGTCGACGTCGCCGACGCCCAGGTCGACGCCGAGGTCGAGCGGCTGCGCCAGGCCATGGCCCAGCTGGTCCCGGTCGAGGGCCGCGAGGTCGCCGAGAAGGGCGACTTCGCCGTCGTCCACTACGAGGGCACCATCGAAGGCAAGGGCTTCGCCGGCGGCAAGGCCGACAGCGTCACGGTCGAGGTTTCCCCGGGCGACTTCGGCGAGGGCAACGTCGAGGCGCTGGCCGGCGCCAAGATCGGCGAGACCCGTGAGATCCAGCACGCCTTCCCCACCGACCACCGCCTGGCCGAGCTGGCCGGCAAGACCGCGACCTTCAAGATCACCCTCGACGCGCTCAAGACCCAGAAGCTGCCCGAGGTGGACGACGAGTTCGCCAAGGACGTGGGCGGCAACCTGTCGGTCGCCGACCTGAAGAAGCGCATCAAGGACGAGCTGACCGAGCGCGAGACCGAGAAGGTCGACCGCGAGTTCCGCACCGGCATGCTCACCCAGCTCATCGAGAAGAACCCCTTCGACGTCCCCCGCTCGCTCATCGACCGCACGGTGGACCGCATGATCCAGGGCGCGCTGGAGCGCTTCGCCCACCAGGGCATGGACCCGCGCAAGATGAACCTCGACTTCGACCGGCTGCGCGAGAGCCTGCGGCCGTCCGCCGAGACCGAGGTCCGCGGCGCCCTGCTGCTCGAGGCCATCGGCCTCAAGGAGAAGATCGAGGCCAAGCCCGAGGACGTCGAGGAGCGCATCAAGAAGCTGGCCACCAAGCTCAAGGCGCCCGAGGAGAAGGTCCGGGCCCAGCTCGTGGGGCATGACGGCGGCGAGGCGCTCGGCCTGCAGGTCCGCGAAGAGAAGACGATTGCCTTCCTGGAGTCGAAGGCCAAGATTACGCAGCCTTGAGAGAAGCAGGCTGCAGGCCGTAGGCAGTACGCTGTAGGTCCTTCAACCAGGAGGCGGTCGATGACGCGCGCCAACTACATCCCGATGCCGTTCGTGGTGGAGCAGACGCACCGCGGCGAGCGCAGCTACGACATCTACAGCCGGCTGCTCAAGGACCGCATCGTCTTCCTGGGGACCCCGGTGGACGACGACGTCGCCAACGTCATCGTCGCCCAGATGCTCTTCCTCGAGAGCGAGGACCCGGACAAGGACATCAACCTCTACATCAACTCGCCGGGCGGGTCGGTCACCGCCGGCCTGGCCATCTACGACACCATGCAGTACGTGCGGCCGCAGGTGTCCACCATCTGCATGGGCCAGGCGGCTTCGATGGGAGCGCTGCTGCTGTGCGCCGGCGCCAAGGGCAAGCGGTTCGCGCTGCCCCACGCGCGGGTCATGATCCACCAGGTCTCCGGCGGGGCCTCCGGGCAGGCGACGGACATCGAGATCCACGCCAAGGAGATCCTGCGGCTCAAGGCCAAGCTCAACGAGATCCTCTCCAAGCACACCGGCAAGCCGATCGAGCGCGTGGAGAAGGACGCCGAGCGCGACTACTTCATGGGCCCCGGCGAGGCGCTGGAGTACGGGCTGATCGACGAAGTCGTGACGCAGAAGAAGAAGTAACCAGGCCAAAGGCCCCCGTCCCCGCGCTTCAGGTCCAGCAGCGCGAGCCTCTCGCGTCCCCCGAGCGTCCATGGCTCCCGTCCGGCGACCGAACATCACGCGTGCCGTGCGCGCGGTGATCCAGGACGTGGCCAAGCGGCTGCCGGAGTACTCCCACGTCAAGGCGTCGCGGATCCTGGTCGTCGGCGGCGAGGCCCGCCGCGCGTCCTGGGGGACCATCCGCCCGCTCGGGCCCCTCGACCGGCCGTCCGGAAAGCCGGTGGTGCGGGTCAAGGGCCGGCAGATGCTCTACGTGGTGACGCTGCGCCCGCGCTGGTTCCGGGTGGCCACCTTCGAGAAGCGCGTGGAGACCATCCTCCACGAGCTGTTCCACATCTCGAAGCGCTTCGACGGGACGCTGCACTCCGGGCGGCGCCACACCACGCTGCGCGCCGACTTCGACAAGCGGCTGGGGCCGCTGGTGAAGCGCTACCTGGCGGCGATGCCGGCCGAGCTGCGCCAGACGCTCTCCTGGCACGGCACCGCCGTCGCCCGGCAGTGGCTCGAGAAGCCCGGTCCGTCGGTGAAGCGCGGCCGGCCCGCGGGGCGCAAGGTCTACACCGAGAAGCACCTGTTCTTGGGCCCGGTGCAGATGATCAGCCGGCCGGTGCGGACCACGCCCAGGATGCACTGAGGCCGGTCAGCCACGAGGTCGCGCGCGTCATGGCCGAACCGCTCCACGTCGTCGAGCTCGCCGCGGGCGCCTCGCTCCAGAGCCTGCTCCGCGCCGAGGCTGCGGCCGGGGGCCGGGTCCTCGTCGCCCTGGTCGCGACCTGGGCGCCTCCGTGCAAGGTGCTGCGCCAGGCCCTGGCCGACCCGTCCGTCGCCGCGCTGCTGGGCGGCGCGCGCGTGGTCCTCGCGGACATCGACCGCTGCACCCCGGAGCTGGAGGGCCTGGGCCTGAAGGCTCGAGGCGTCCCCGCGCTGAGCGCCTGGGACCCGGCGAGCGGCGTGGTCGGCACGCTCTCCGGCAACGCCTGGGGCCAGGACACGGTGGAGAACATCGCCGCCGCGCTCGCGAGGTGGCTGCCCTCGCTGCCCGCGCCGGCGACCCCCGTGCCCGCCCCCGCCCCTCCGCCGACCGGCGGCCAGAGGATCCTCGCCGTCGTCGGCGTCCTGGTCGGCTTGGCGCTGCTGGTCGCGGCCGCGATCTGGCAGGTCGGCTCGCAGGAAAAGCAGGGCCGCGAGCAGGCGGACCAGCAGCTGCGCGAGCGCATCCAGAAGGACGTCTCGGACTCGGTGCGCAAGGCGATGGAGAAGCGCGCGGCCGAGCCGCCGAGGTAGCGCTGCCCCTCAGCCCACGAGCTCCTTCTCTAGCACCGTGTACGCGATGTTGATCTCCCGCGTGCGCTCCTCGGCGAGCTTTTTGAACTCCGGAGCCAGGTGCGCGACCTTGTCCGGGTGGTACTGGGTGATGAGCGCCCGGTAGGCCTTCTTCACCTCGTCGAACTGCGCGCCGCGGTGGATGCCCAGCACGATCCACGGGTCGAGGTCGGGCACCGAGGGGCCCAGCGGAGGCGGAAGCTCGGGCTCCGGCCGTGCGGCCTCGCGCAGGAACGGCGACTGGGCCTCGACCGTGGTCTCCTCGTCGTCGTCGTCTCCCAGCCCGGGCGGGTCGCCCATGCCCGGGTTGGTGTCGTGCCGGTCGGCGACCGGGGGCGCCGGCGGCGCGCCCAGGTCGGGCGAGACCACCACCGACGGCAGCGGGAACTCGACGGTCACCGCGGTCGAGCCGGGATGCGGCGGGGGCTTGGGCGCGGGCGGCTGCGGATAGGGCTTGGGCGCGGAGCCGGAGACCTTCTCCGCGGCCTTGGCGTTCGACCCGGGCGGCGGGGGCGCGGCGGGGTTGATGATCGGCGTCTTCTTCGGCTTGGGCTTGGGCGGCCCCTTGGGCACCGGCGGCTCGGCCGGCTGGGGCTTGGGCCGCTCGAAGACCTTGAAGAGCGTCGGCGCGGCGCGGTTGAGGAAGCCGGTGATCTCCTCGGCGTCCACCTGCGGGTCCCACAAGGCCTTGCGGAAGTAGGCCATCGCCTGGCCCGCGCGGATGAGCACCCAGCCGCTGGTGGCCGCCGCCGACTCCCGCTTCTCGCGGAAGAGCCGGTCGCACAGCTCGCCGAACGGATCGCGCCACATCCCCTCGGGCTTGCCCTCGTCGATGAGGACGATGAAGTCGAGGCTCTTGCCGCAGCACTCGAGGATCTCCTTGAACGGCGGGCGCCCCTCGAGGTTGGCGTTGCGCGGTCCCTGGATCTGCGTGGCCAGGATGAAGCCGTTGCGCGAGGCCACCGCCTCGGCGAGATCCTGCCGGACGGTCTTGTCGGCGTGGTAGAGGCGGACAATCACGGCGGCCATTCTGCCCCGGCCGAGGCGCCTTCGTCAGCCACTGAAACGAGGTCGGCCGCCCTGCGCACGGCCTGTGCGGGCCGACGGCCGGTTGAGGGATGCGCCGAGCCTGCTATCCTTCCGGCTGGAGCCCGCACCACTTGGCCGGGGGACGCTTTGAAATGGACTCCTCGAGCGGCCGAGCTCGAGCCCCTCATCCCTGACGACTTGGCCGCGGCCGTGGACCGCCTGGTCCTGACGCGGTGGGTCGCGGCGTCGCTGATGGTGGCGCTGACGCTCTTCTGCGTGCGCGTGCTGGGCGTCCCGCTGCCGGAGACCGAGCTGCTCGTCCTGGCGGGGCTGGTGGTCTTCTACAACGCCGCCCTGGCCCAGCACGCCGACTGGACGGAGCAGCGCTTCGAGCACGAGCCCGAGCGGCAGAGCCGGCGGATGGAGCGGATCCTCCTGGCGCAGGTCGGCCTGGACTGGGTCACGATGCTGGCCTTCCTGCACCTGACCGGCGGCATCTCCAGCCCCGCCATCCCGCTCTTCCTCATCCACATGCTGATGGTGACGGTGCTGCTGCCCTCGCCCTCGCCGTACGGCTACGTGCTGCTGGCGACCCTGGCGCTCGGGGCGCTGGCGGTGCTCGAGTTCCAGGGAGTCCTCCAGCACATCGCGGTGCTGCCGCTGCCCGAGGCGCTGCACCGGGACCTGCGCTACATCGCGGCCCAGCTGGCCTTCTTCGCCATCGTCGCCTTCTCCACCGTGCACCTCACCCGGCTCATCGTGGCCCGCCTGCGCGAGCGGGACCGGCAGGTGGCGGCGATGCTGCGCGCCGCGCAGGCGGTCTCCTCCAGCCTCAAGCTCGACGACGTCCTGAAGCAGCTGGTCGACAGCGCCGCCCGAGCGCTCTCGGCGCGGGCGGCGGCCATCCGGCTCATCGACGAGACCGGCGAGCGCATGGCGATGATCGCCAGCTTCGGCCTGTCGGAGCGCTACCTGAACAAGGGCTTCGTCGAGATGTCGCGCAGCCAGATCGACCGCGAGGCGCTGGGCGGCAGGCCGGTGATCGTCGGGGACGCGCTGAGCGACCCGCGCATCCAGTACCCGCGCGAGGTCACCGACGAGGGCATCCGCAGCATGCTGGTGGTCCCGGTCAAGGGCCGCCGCGGGCCGCTGGGGGTGCTGCGCGTCTACGGGGCCGAGCCGCACGAGTTCAACCAGGACGACACCGACTTCGCGATGTCGGTGGCGGCGCAGGGCGCGGCGGCGATCGAGAACGCCATGACCTACGAGGCGCTGCAGCGCGCCGAGGCGACGCGCTCGCAGTTCGTGCGCACGGTGACGCACGAGCTGCGCTCGCCGCTCTCCGGGGCGCGCTCGGTGACCCGCGTGATGCTCGACGGCATGGCCGGGGAGCTGCCGGAGGAGCAGCGCTCGCTCCTGACCCGCGTCGACGCGCGGCTGACCTTCCTGGCCGAGCTGGTCAACGACCTGCTCGCGCTGGCGGCCACGCAGGCGGCGGAGCTGCAGGACAAGCCGGTGACGATGAACCTGGTGGCCGCGGTGCGCCGGGTCACGGACCACCAGGCGCCCGAGGGCCGGGCCAAGGGCGTGGACGTGACGCTCGACGCGCCCGACGGCAGCATCCTGGTCCGCGGCACCGACCAGGGGCTGGCGCGCATCTTCGGGAACCTGGTGGGCAACGCCATCAAGTACACGCCCCAGGGCGGGACGGTCTCGGTGCGCATCGGCGTCGAGGAGACGGGCGGGGTGGTGACGGTGAGCGACACCGGCATCGGCATCCCCGAGGAGGACCTGCCCAACCTCTGGAAGGAGTTCTACCGGGCCAGCAACGCGCGCGGCTCGGAGATCCAGGGGACCGGCCTGGGCCTGTCGATCGTCCGGCGCCTGGTCACGGGCTTCGGCGGGCTGGTGAGCGTCTCGAGCAAGCTGGGACAGGGCACCATCTTCACCGTGGGCCTGCCCATCGTGAAGCAGAGCGCGGCCGACCCGGCGGAGCCGGAGCAGAGCAAGGTGGGCGGGAAGTAGAGAGAGCCGCCGCGAATCTCTCCTGGAAACGGGGGAGAATGGGCCGTGCACTCCTCCTCCCGCCTGCCACGCTGGCTGCCCTTTCTCGCCGTCGCGCTCGGCCTCTCGCTTGTCACTTGTGGCGAGGAGCCCGCCTCTCTCTCCGACGCCGGCCCGAGGGAGCCGATGGACGCCGGGATCGCGGCCGACGGCGGCGAAGAGAGCGGTCCGGACGCCGGGCCAGCGACTGCCGATGCCGCGGCGCTGCCGACCGACGCCGCCGAGCCGGGGGCCGATGCCTCCGAGCCTGCCGACGACGCAGAAGCCGCGGGACCGGACGCTTCGAGCGCGGGGCCCGACGCTTCGGATCTTCCGGACGCTGCGCGCGCCGACGCCGCCTGGTGCACCGCGGGCGGCATCCCCGGGACCTGCATCGACGTCGCGGAGTGCTACGGGACGCGCAAGCCGACCGCGGGGCTGTGCCCCGGCCCCAAGGAGATCCAGTGCTGCACGCCGCGCTACGCGGTCGACTGCGACCCGAACGCGGAGCCCCAGCCCAACCTCGGCCTGACCGAGGAGCCGGGCGTGGGCGGCTGCCCGGCGGGGATGCTGCGCGTCTCCACCTTCTGCATCGACCGCTTCGAGGCCGCGCTGGAGGAGATCCTCGCCGACGACAGCCGCGTGCCCTGGTCTCCCTACTTCAACCCCGCCGGCCACCGCGTGCGCGCGGTCTCGCTTAGGGGCGCGGTGCCGCAGGGCTACGTCAACGAGACGCAGGCGGCGGCCGCGTGCGCCGAGGCGGGCAAGCGGATGTGCAGCGACACCGAGTGGAAGCGCGCCTGCCAGGGGCCTTCGGGCACGACCTACCCGTACGGCAACACGCGCCAGACCGGCGTCTGCAACGACCACCGGTCGGAGCACCCCGCGGCCGAGCTGTACGGGACCGAAGCGAGCTGGATCTACTCGCACATCGACAGCCCCTGCCTGAACCAGCTCGTGGACGGCCTGGCCCTGACCGGCGGGTACAGCGGCTGCGTCACCGCCGAGGGCGTCTTCGACATGATGGGCAACCTGCACGAGTGGACCGCCGACCCCGCGGGCACCTTCCGTGGCGGCTTCTACGTGGACACGGTCCAAAACGGCAACGGCTGCCTCTACGCCACCACCGCCCACGACGTCTCGCACTGGGACTACTCGACCGGCTTCCGCTGCTGCGCGGACTGAGGAGGGTCGCGCTGGTGATGGTCGAAGTTTCGCACGTGCGAAACTTCTCGGGAGGACCGCCGGCCTGGCATCGCGAGCTTGGCCAGGGGACCCGGGAGACCGAGGCCGCGCTGCCGGACCGAAGCTCGCGGGTCGGGGACTTCCTGCTGGGAATCGGACCTGCGACGGGCGGTCAGTAGCTGCCGGCCTCCGCGCCGGGGCGGTCGGTCGGGCGTTTGCCGTCTCGAGGCGCCCGAATCAGCAGCGAACGACCCGACCGACGACTGCCGACCCGGCACGGAGGCCGGCAGCTCCTGCTCCGCGCCCTCCCGCGATTCCGTTCATCGACCGCGGCGGCCGCGTCAGTCGTCCTGCGCCGGCGGCTTGCGCCGCATCATCGACCGGACGACCTGGTACAGGCCGATGCCGGCGATGACGGCCCCGATGCCCATCGCGACCTTGGGGTTGTCGCCCAGGAAGACGAAGCGGTACTTGCCGGTCGAGGCGAGGCCGATGACCGCGAGACCGACCAGGACGTTGAAGATTCCGGCACCCATGGCGATCCCCGCTACTTCTTGAGGAGGGCGTTGACCGCGTCCATCTCGGAGGCGGCGAAGGCCTCGCGGCTGAAGCTCGAGTCGACCGCGTCGCCGAGGGCGCTCTCGCCGGGGGCCTTGCACTCCAGGTCCTGGGCCTTCTTCTTGCCCTTGCCGGTCACCAGCTCGCCGGCGGCCACCACGCGCTGGGCCATGTAGCGGACGTAGGCGCTGTAGACGGCGCCGTCCTTGCCCTCGTAGCTCACCGCGACGACGCGGGCGCCCGAGGATTTCGACTCGGCCTTGTAGACGAAGGCCTTCTTGGCGTCCGCGCCCGCCTCGGGCCAGGAGCGCTCGACCTTGCCCGGCTTGCCGACGCGGTACTCCACGGTCCCGGTGGGCACGGCGTCCCTCAAGTTGAAGTCCTTGCTCGCGCAGACGGAGAGCGTCTTGCCGCCCTTGGTCATCTCGCAGCTGAGGAGGGCCTTCTCGCCCACCAGGCACAGCCCGACGGAGGCCTGGGGCGCCTCGGGAACCGCGCCGACCTCGGTGCCGCAGGCGGGGCAGGACGTGTCGCCGCCCAGCAGCCGGGCGCCGCAGCCGGCGCACTTGCGCTCTTTGGTGGCTCCTTTGGCGTCGGCTTTGGCATCCGCCTTGGCATCGGCCTTGGCATCGGCGGCCTTCGCCTTCTCCGCGGCGAGCGCAGCGGCGGGGACGGCGAGCGCGGCGGAGAGAAAGAGAACGGCGACAAGGCGGGTCATGGAGGTCTCCTCCCGAGAACAAGACCGTGCATTCAACTCCCAAGGCCCGGGCTTGGGAAGGACTCTGCCGGCCGTCCAGGTCCAAGCGCCTGCCAGGTTGCTGCCCATCCCGGCCGCCGCCGCAGCTCGCGCCGCTCTGGCTCGCGGCGGTGTGGCCGAGGTGGGGAACCCGGCCGGGGGTGACAGCGCCGTCGCAGGCAGGCCACGCCAAGTCAGGTCGCGGCCGATCCCAGGCCGATCCCCCGACAGGGAGGCCGTGCCAGGGTGTCCCGACCACTGCCCAAGTCGGCGTGCGGTTCCTAGCTTGACGCGTTCACCGAGAACGAGGGGGGACCCCATGGAGCCGATGTACCCGAGCCACTACTACCGTCTGCCGTGGACCCTGACCGACAACGTGCTCGCCTGGCTCGAGCCCACCAAGCGCTGCAACCTCTACTGCGAGGGCTGTTACTCGCGCAACGAGCCGCGGTGGGACAAGTCGCTGGCGCAGGTCCGCGCGGACATGGACCTCTTCACCTCGCGGCGGCGCTTCGACTCGGTGTCCATCACCGGCGGCGACCCGCTGATGCACGACCAGATCGTGGAGATCGTCCGGCTCATCAAGGCCGACTACGGGCTCAAGCCGGTGCTCAACACCAACGCGCTGGCGCTCACCCCGGAGCTGGTGAAGGAGCTGAAGCGGGTGGGGCTGTTCGGCTTCACCTTCCACATCGACTCCAGCCAGCACCGGCCGGGCTGGAAGGGGAAGAACGAGCTGGAGCTGAACGAGCTGCGGCTGAAGTACGCGCAGATGGTCGCCGAGGTCGGCGGGCTCTCGGTCGCGTTCAACTCCACGGTCTTCCCGGACTCGCTGCAGTACGTGCCGGGGATGCTCGACTGGGCGCGCGAGCACATCGACATCGTGCACTCGATGGTCTTCATCCTCTTCCGCACCAGCCGCACGGCGGACTTCGACTACCTGGTGCGCGGCAAGCGGATCGACCCCAAGGAGCTCATCTACTACGACGAGTCGAAGCTGCCCAAGCCGCTGACCGCGCCGGAGGTCGTCGCCAAGATCCGCGAGACGGACCCGGACTTCGCGCCCAGCGCCTACCTGGGAGGGACGCGCGACGCGAGCTCCTTCAAGTGGTTGCTCGCGGGCCGCATCGGCGACCGCCACCGGATCGCCGGCTACGTCGGCCCCCGGTTCATGGAGATGGTCCAGGCCGGGCACCACTTCGCCACCGGGAGGTACGTCGCCTACTCGGATCCGCGGGTCCTGGGAGCGGGCCGTGCGCTGATGATGGCCGGCGCGGCGGTCGACCCGAGCCTGCGGCGCGCGGCGCTGCGCTGGTTCGGGGGCCTGGTGAAGGCGCCCTGGCGGGTGGCGACGCGGCAGCACTTCCAGATCATCGCGATGATCCAGCCGATCGACTTCATGCCCGACGGCGAGGCGAACATGTGCGACGGCTGCCCGGACATGACCGTCCACGACGGCGAGCTCGTCTGGTCCTGCCGGCTCGACGAGCGGCTGCGCTACGGCAGCTTCGCCCACCTCGTCCCGCGCGAGTCCCCGGAGTCCTGAGGCCGGTCGGGCCGTCCCGAGCCAGCCGGCGCGAGGCGATGGCGGAGTCCAGGACGCATCCGGGTAGAATGCCGTTCGCAGGTGGCCACCCGGGTGCGAGGACATGCGCTTCCTGACCGATGACGAAGTGACGCGCCAGCTCGAGCAGTGGGGCGTGAAGTTCAACGAGAAGGGCGAAGAGGAGCTCGGCGAGTACGGCGCCCGGCTCCGCTTCCGCGTTCCGCCCGAGGCCGGCCGCAGGACCGCCCTGAGCCGAGTGATGTCGCTGTGGTTCAAGCAGGACGGCGACGTGCTGCTGGTCATCGACGAGTGGGGGCTCTACCCCGCCTGCGAGGACCTGAACCTCTTCACGCGCTTCCGGCAGTCCTATGGGGAAGGCCGGAACCTGCGCGAGGCACCGGGCCACCTGATCAAGGCGGACGAGCGCGAAGCGTTGCGGTCCCTCGTGGCGCTGATGCTCTATTTCGTCTGGGGCGGCTCGCTGCTGAGCCGGACGATGGGGCTGCTGGTGCAGATCTCCCACGACGATACGATCGGCGTGTTCGCCAAGGACGCGGCGCGGCTGGAGGAGATCCGCAGCGACCTGCAATCCTTCAAGGTCGTCGAGGTGGAAGCCGCCAAGTAGCCCGCCCGGCGTACAGGCAGGGTCGGACCCGCGAACGACCACTGCAGCGCCGTCGAGATCGGCTCGATTGGCGGCTGCGAGCGCAGCACGCATTGCAGCCGGCGGGGCCGAGCAAGCCAAGAAAAGCCCTTGGCGTCTTGGCTCCCTTGGCGCCTTGGCGTCGAAAGAGAGCCCTCCGCGGACGCTCATTCCCGGCTCCGTGCCCTGCTCTCATCTGGACGGCGCCGCACTACGTTCCAGGAGCCGGCGAGCCGCATTTGCGCGTGCGCCGGCGGAGGGGTCGTGTCCTGGTCCTTGCTCTTGCGCTTCGAGAGGTGGCGGCGCGCGAGCCTCTGGCTCGTCCCCCTGCTGTGCGCCGTGGGGGCCTGGCTGCTGCTGCGCGCCACGGTGAGCGCCGAGCCGGTCCTCCGCCTGCCGGCGGACCTGGTCTTCGATGAGGCCTCGGCGGTGCAGCTGCTCGCGGCCGCGGTCTCCGCGCTCTTCACGCTGCTCGGGATCGTGCTGGCGTTCACGATGCTCGTCGTCCAGCTCGCCATGGCCCAGCTCTCCCCGCGGCTGGTCGGCTTCTGGTACCAGGACCGCCACCTCAAGGCGGCGCTGGGCATCGTCGTGGGCTCGCTGGTGTACTCGCTGCTGCTGTTGGCGCGCGTGCGGCCCGGCTTCGTGCCCGAGGTCTCGATGCTCGTGGCGACCGCGCTGCTCCTCGTCAGCATCGGGGCGTTCCTCTCCTTCGTGCAGCACGTCGGGCAGACCGTGCGGCCCGACCACGTCGCGGACCGGATCGTCGTCGTGGGGCTGCGGATGGTCGCCCGCTGCCTCGCCGGGACCGAGGCGGAAGAGGGGCCGGCGCTCGCCGTCGAGTCCGAGCCCCGGCGCGCCGTCCGCTATCGCGGCCGGCGCGGGATCCTGCAGGCCATCGACTCCCGGCGTTTGGTCCAGGACGCCCGGCGCCTCGGGGTCCGGGTCGTGCTCCTGGCGGCGGTCGGCGACTACCTCGGTCCCGGAGACCGCGTGGCGATCGCCTACGGACTGCCGAGCCGCGCGGCGGGCGAGCTCGACCTGGACCGTCGGCTGCTGGTGGGCCTCGGCAGGCTTCCGTACCAGGACGTGCTCCTCAGCCTGCGCCTGCTGGTGGACATGGCCATCCGGGCGCTCTCGCCCGCAGTGAACGACCCGACGACCGCGGTGGAGATGCTGGAGCGAATCGGGCGCCTGCTCGCGGCGATGGGGCAGCGGCGGCTCGGGGGACGCTGGCTGACGGATGCGGACGGCGAGCCGCGCGTCTTCCTGGCGGTGCCGACCTGGGAGGATGCGCTCGCCCTCGGCGTCCGGGAGATCGCCGAGTACTCCGCCGGGGGGCCGCAGGTTCGGCGGCGGCTGCGCGCCCTGCTGCACGAGCTCGAAGGCGAGCTGCCGCCCTCGAGGCACCCCGCCCTCGAGCGGCACCTGCAGGCGCTCGACGAGGAACCGCTCGCCCGCGAAGCGGCCCTGGCCGAAGACCGGCAGGGTTTCGGGCCGTCGCGCCCCGGGCTCTCGTGAAGCCGCCGAACGCGAGCACGCAGCCCGGCTCACGGGGGGCGACGCAGCGACGCCGCGATGCGGCTGGCGGCTGGGACGAGCAGCCGCAGTCCCCAGTGAGTGCAGCCAGTGCACCGCCGTCCAGATGAGAGCAAGGCAGGGAAACGGGACTGAGCGTCCGCGGAGGGGCCTTTTAGCGCCAAGGCGCCAAGGGAGCCAAGGCGCCGGGGGCATTTCTTGGGTTGCTCGGCCCCGGCGGTTGCATGCGTTCGGCCCATGCTCGCAGACACCAGTTGAGTCGATCTCGACGGCGCCGCACTGGTCGCCGGGATGCTGGAGCCGAGACGGCCGGCGAAGTCACCGGCCGCGTCAGGGCGCCAGGTCGTAGGCCGACAGCGACCCGTCGGCCGAGGCGATGAAGAGCTTGCCCCCGGCGATCGAGAGCCAGCCTCCGATCGGCGCGGTCCACAGCTGGGCGTGGGTCGCGATGTCCACCGCGTAGGTGTTCGCGGTGCTGGCCACGAAGACCACGCCCGCGGCGATCGCCGGCGGGTAGCTGAGCTTGACGTCTCCGGCGAAGCTCCACTGCACGGTGCCGGTCGCGGCGTCGAGCACCTTCAAGGCGCCGCCGGAGATGGCGAAGAGGTCCTCTCCGGCGAGTGCGGGCGTGCCGGTGTAGTTGTAGCCGCTGCTGCTCCAGGAAATGGTCTTGGTCTTCAGGTCGATGGCGTGGAGCACTGGCGGCGCGATGACGTAGGCGAGGTTCTCCCCCACCACCGGCGCGCAACGCATGCTCCACCCCGACCAGTTCCAGGTCGCCTTCACCGACCACAACTCGCCGCCGGTGGCGAGGTCGTGCGAGCGCAGGACGCCCGCGATGTAGGTGTAGAGCGCGCCGCCGCGGAAGGCCGGGCTCCACTGGTCGTACTGCGCCAGCGGCTCGAAGAAGAGCTGGTTGCCGGTGAGACCGAAGCCGTAGAGCCCGCCGTACCCGCCGCCGTTGATGTAGACCGCGTCGGGGGTCACCGCCGGCGCCCAGTAGGTCTCCCACTGGGCCGACATCGGCGCGGTGAAGGCGACCGCCCCGGTGGCGGCCTCGAACGCCCAGAGGTTGGTGCCGGGCTGGTCGTTCTGCCCGACGTAGACCTTGCCCGCGTAGGCCGTGGCCTGGCCGACGTGGGCGACGTCGCCGAAGTCGTAGGACCAGAGCGCGGTGCCGTCGGCCGCCGAGACGGCCCAGATCTTCTGGTTGTTGCCGAACCGGCCCTCGGCGGTCACGAAGACGCGCCCGCCGGAGACCGCCGCCGGGCGCAGCGGCACCGAGGCGAGGGTCGGGTTCGACCGCCAGGCCAGCGTGGGCGTGCGGCCGGTCTCCACGGCGTTGTACCCGGTGCGCGCCATGTTCGCTCCCAAGGTCGGCCACTCGCTGAGCGCCTGGCACTTCCCCGACACGCAGGAGATGCCGGGCTCGCACGGCTCGCCGCAGGCCCCGCAGTTGGCAAGGTCGCTGGAAAGATCGACGCAGCCCTTGGCACAGCCGGTCTGGCCGTCCGGGCAGGCGCACACGCCGGCGACGCACGACTGCCAGGACGGGCAGGCCGTGGTGCACTCGCCGCAGTGCGCGGCGTCGCTGGAGAGGTCGGTGCAGCGGCCGCCGCACTCCGACTCTCCGGCTGGGCAGACGCAGGCGCCGGAGAGGCACGCCTGCGAGTCGAGGCAGGCCTTGGCGCAGGTCCCGCAGTGCGCGGCGTCGCTGGAGAGATCGGCGCAGGTCCCGCCGCAGTCGGCCTTCCCCGCGGGGCAGACGCACTGGCCGCCGCTGCAGAGTTGGCCGCTGCCGCAGCGCCGCCCGCACTCGCCGCAGTGGTCCGGTTCGAGGGACAGGTCGACGCAGCGGTCGTCGCAGAGGGCCTTGCCGCCGCGGCAGACGCAGGCGCCCAGGACGCAGGTGGAGTCGAGGTCGCAGACGTTGCCGCAGGAGCCGCAGTTCTGCGCGTCGGAGGCGGCGTCGAGGCAGCGGCCGTCGCACAGCGTGGCCGACCCCGGGCACGAGCAGCGCGCCCCGGCGCAGACCAGGCCCGGCGCGCAGGCCACGCCGCAGCCGCCGCAGTGGGAGGAGTCGCTGGAGGCGTCGACGCAGCGCGCGCCGCAGAGAAGGCCGGCCCCCGGGCAGACGCAGCGGCCGCCCTCGCAGGCCAGGCCGGTGGGGCAGCGGGCGCCGCAGGAGCCGCAGTTCGCGGCGTCCGCGGAGAGGTCGATGCAGCGCCCGCCGCAGAGCCCCTGGCCTCCGGGGCAGAGGCAGCGCCCGCTCTGGCAGGTGAAGCCCGGCGCGCAGGCGGCCCCGCACGCCCCGCAGTTCGCCGGGTCGCGCAGCAGGTCGGTACAGCGGTCGCCGCAGAGGGAGCCGGCGCAGCGGCAGGCTCCCATCGCGCACTCCTCGCCCAGGGCGCAGCCGGTGCCGCAGGCGCCGCAGTGGGCCGGGTCGCGGGAGAGGTCGGCGCACTCGCCGTCGCAGTCGCGCAGGCCGGGCGCGCACTGGCACAGGCCCAGCGCGCAGGTCGCGCCGGGGGCGCAGGCGGTCCGGCAGCCTCCGCAGTGAAGGGTATCGGCCTGCGGGTCGACGCAGGCGCCGTCGCAGACGATGCCCGAGCACGGCGCGACCGGCGACTCGCTGCGGCCACAGGCGGCGATCGTCGCCAGGGCGACCAGCGCGACCAGGACTGAACGGCTTGGCATTGCGTCCCTCGGAAGAAGCGGCCCACAGCGGGAGGTTCACCCCCTGGCCTGTCGGCGCCAGCCTACCCGATTACCCGCGGCACCTGCGCAGGAAGGCCGTCGCAGTCAGCGCGAGCGCCGCGGCGCGGTCGGCCAGCGGCCGCGCGAGGTCCGGCAGGGCCATGCCGTCGAGGCGGCGTGAGGTCGGAAGACGCGTTGCGGCGCCAAGGCCCGTTCCGAGGTTTAAGGCCATGTCGATCGGGTCGGTCCTCGCGCAGCCAGGTCGAGAGGCTCCGTCAGGGGTGCCACAGCGGCGTCGCGGAGCGGGGGGCGACCGTGGCCGGGAAGGCCGTCGTCGCGTCCGAGACGTCCGTCCAGCCGGTGCACGCCGCGCCGGAGAAAGGGCAAGGGAAGGTTTCGGGCTGCGCGTAGCCCACGTTGACGAGCCCCTGGAAGTGCCGCTCGGGCGGGTCGGGCCTCACCGCGACCGGGGTGACCACCAGGTCTCCCACGACGAGGTCGGCGCCCGCCGGGACCTCGAGGTCGATGCGCGCGTCGGCGACGCTCTCCTTCGCCTGCACGTAGAACTCGGACGCGGTCCACGCGCCGGTCGACGGCTGGACCACCAGCGCCTGCTGGAGCACGTCCAGGTCGTCCCACGGCGAGCTGTTGCGGCGGAGGATGAGCCGGACGAAGGGCGGAGGCGAGACCAGCGAGCTCGCCTGGAACCGGATCCGGTAGAACTGCTGCCCCGCGACCGGGAACACCGGCGAGTTGAGCAGCGTCTGCGCCGAGTCCGAGGCCCGGAACTCCAGGCAGCCACCCGAGGTGCTGGGTGTGGGGCAGGTCACCACGGCCTTCGTCGGGGTGCCGGCCGAGGACCAGGTGGAGAAGCCCGAGAGGTTGCCCGGGCTCGCCGCGAAGACGTCGGCGCTGGCGCTGTCGGTGGCCCACGCTCCGAAGATCTGCGCGCCGCATCGCCTGGGGGCCGAGTCGAGCCCGGCGGCGAGCAGATCGCCGAAGCCGAAGCCCCCGGCGCCCGAGGACACCACCCTCGGCGAGTAGAGGTTCCAGTAGGTGTTGCCGCTGCCCGAGAAGGCTCCCAGCAGGCGCTCCAGGGTGTTGCCGAGGGAGCTCGACTGCTGCACCAGCGGCGCCCCGTGCACGTCGGCGAAGAAGTTCGACTGGAAATCGTTGTTCGTCATCGCGGGCAGCGGCTGCCCGCCCGCGTCCAGGACCGGGTCGAAGCTGCCGGTCGCCGGGTTGTACTGCCTGAGGTTGCCGTCCTCCTGGATCCAGACGCCGCCCCGCGTGAACGCGAAGAACTGGTTGTTCGAGAAGACGTTGTCGTGGGCGTCGTGGAGCATCAGCGCCATGTCGGTCTCGCTGACGACGTTCCCCTCGACGACCATGTTCCTCGAGTAGTCGTCGAGGTAGATGCCCGAGACGTTGTACGCGCCGCGCGAGGGCGGCTTGCCCTCGAGGTTGGCGGTGGCCCGCCGCAGGATGTTGCCGCGAATCGTCTGGCCCGGGCAGCGGTCCGACACGTAGATGCCGCCGCAGTCGTCGGCGAGGAGGCAGAAGTCCTCCATGGTGTTGCCCTCGATCAGCGTCCCGGCGGCGGAGTAGGTGCCGATGTACGCCAGGCGCGCGAGGTAGTTGTTGCGGATCGTCAGGCGTACGGGCGTGCCTTCGAGCACCATGATCGCGGCGCCCACGAACCGGGGCCCGAGCGCGGTGCCGATGTCGGTGAAGCGCGAGGACTCGATGACGGAGTCGGACGGCTGCGTCCCGCCCGGCCAGCCACCGGTGAGGCCCTGCGAGCCGGTAAACGAGACGGAGGACTCGTCCACCACGAAGGGCCCGGTGAGGTCGAAGCCGTGCTTCTTGACGTGGTGCACGTCCACCCGGTTGAAGCGCGACCGGTTCGAAGAGTCGGTGACGCCCGTGCCGCCGGCGTGCGCGACGGACAGCCCCTGCACGGTCACCCCGGGAGAGTTGCTGATCGCCAAGCAATCCGACGGCCCGGAGATCTCGACCCCGGCCGAGTTGGGATCGGCGTCGCCCGGGAGCCACACGTAGAGCGTGTTCGCCGCGGGGTCAAAGGCCCAGCTCCCGGGCTGCGTCATCATCCACGGCTCGTTCTCGAGGAAGTAGCCCCAGCCCGACGAGGGCACGTAGCTGAAGGAGCAGTTGGGGAGGCACTCGCCGGCCAGCGCGGCCGGGGGAGCGCCGTCCACGACGAGCTTCGAGGCGGCGGTGTCCAGCGACTTCACCACCACGGTGTTCCACCAGTAGTCGACGATGCGCACCGTCGCGAGCGCGCTGGAGAGGTCCTTGCCCGCGAGGAAGGCGGCGTCGGCGGGGTCGATGGGGAGCGTCAGCTTGTCGGTCGCGCCGGCGGCGGTGGTCAGGTAGCCCGCGAGCGGGTAGCGCGCCCTCTGCAGGAAGGCCCCCTGGTGGAACACGGCCGCGACCGGGGTCGGCGGCGTGACCTTCCACACGTTGCCGGTGTGCACCTGCCAGCCGGTCACCGGCGCAGCGCAGTCGAGGACGGGCCGCTCACCCGCGGCCGCCTGGACGAGGATGGGGTTGGCGGTGCCGGCGATCTGGACCGGTCCCTGGTAGCGCCCGCTTCTGACGACGACCGTGCCGCCGCTCGAGGAAATGGCCGCGACCCCCGCTGGGATGGTCTGGAAGGGCGCCGCGGCCGAGCCCGTGCCCGAGGGCGTGCCGTTGACCGCGTCCACGTAGACCGTCGGCCCGGAGGGCGGGACCACGGCGCCGACCGAGGACGGAGGGAGCGCCGGCTCGGGGCCGGTGTCGGGAGCGGAACCCGAGGCGTCGGACGGGAAGCCGGAGTCGGCCGGCGGGGCGGCGGCGTCGGGGGCGCTGGCGTCCATGCCGGGCTGGAGCCCCGAATCCAGCCGGGGACCGGCATCGAGCGCGATGCCGGCGTCCGGGGGCAAGCCTCCGGAATCCGCGACGGCGCCGGAATCCGCAACGACGCCGGAATCCACACCAACGCCGGAATCCACACCAACGCCGGAATCCGCGACGCCGCCGGAGTCCGCACCGTCGGTCGCCGACGCATCGGCGGGGACATGTCGTCCGATGGTTGGACAACCGGTGGCGACGAGGATGGAGAGGAGGACAACCGGGGGCAACGACCACCGAGAACCGCCGAGTGTGGGCATGCCCGCACTGTGCCAGACCGCTGGCGCTCCGGGGAGGCGCAACTTGATGGCCGAGCTCTCCGAGGCCGGCCTCGCCGCCAAGTCCTCCGACCGCCTACTCCAGGTACTGGACGCCTTCCGGGCCGAGCGGCTCGTTCAGCCTTCTCTCAGCGGCACGGCTCGTCGCCGGAGTCGGTGAACGTCTTGCCCGCTTGAGGGACGAACTCCCAGCGGTAGCTGTCAGGCCGAAGGGTCAGCTTGAGCACGCCGAGCGCAGAGGTCCCATGCACCTCGCTGTTCGGCAGGAAGGTCGTCGAGGGGAAGGTGTCGTTGCCGGCGCCGCCGGTGCCGACGGTGATCTGCCGGATCCCGTGGACCGGGTCGGGCTGCGCCGCCGGGTCCTGCGGCGCGAAACGCTCGTAGACGTGGTCGTGGCCGTTGATCGCCAGGTCCACGCCGGCTGCATACAGCGCGTTCCAGAGATCTTGCACCGCCGCGGTGCCCCCGTAGACCGAGCTGAAGAGAGGGTGGTGCCAGATGGCGAGGGTGCAGCGGCTCGGATGTGCCTGGAGATCCATGGCGAGCCAGCGCTCCTGCGGCGAGTACTTCGCGCACCCGCCTGCGGCAGTGCAGTTGCTGTTCAGGACGATGACGTGCCAGGCCCCGAGCTCGTAGCTGTAGTAGCCCTTGCCGGCAGGGCCCGCCGCCGCTCCGAAGTAGGCGTAGTAGGGCGCTCCGCCGTTGGTCTTGGCGTCGTGGTTGCCCATGGCGGTCCGCATCCTCGCCAGATGCCGGCCCCAGCTCGGACCGAAGCAGTCGGAGTATTCGGCCGCGGTCCCCGAGTCGTTGGAATTGTCACCCGCCGTGAAGACCGCACCCGGGATGGCATCGAGCAGCTTGGCGGTGGCCTCGCTCCCGGCGGGGTTGGCACAGTGGGTGATGTCCCCGGCACCAACCAGGACCACGATCGGGCCGGCGTCATCCGGCTGAGAGCCATCGGGCGGAGTCGAGGCGTCGGGGTCGGCCGCGGCATCCGCGCCCGCATCGCTGGACTCCGCGGCGTCCGGGGCCGCGGCGTCGGACGGGAACTGCTCTCCACCGTCGCTTCCGGGCACCTCGGGGACCGCGGCATCCGCGGCTTCCGGTCCGCCCACGGGAGGCTTCCCACAGGAGGAAACAAGCCCGAGCAGGAGCGCGACGCAGAGCGCCTGGCGGCGCGCGACGTGACTGCGAGCGAAGTCGGGCACGGTTGGACTCACCTGGTTCGGTATACACCCGTGCAGCGGTGAGTGCGCCGAGGTCGAATGTGCGCCGAGAACGGACAAGCCGCCGCCGGTGCCGATGCTGCGGCACGGGCGGCCGCAGCATGTAGCGCAGCAGATGCCCGAGCGCTTCGCGGTTGGACGCGGCGGCTTGACGCATCCCGCGCCGGAAGTAGTAGGTTTCGCCCGAGGAGCGAGCATGAACGTGACGCTGCTGACGACTGGGGCAATCGTGGCGATCGGCGGCTCGCTGCTCACGGGGTGGTCGCGGCGGAAGCACCACGCCTTTGCGCAGGCCGAGCGCCTGCGCGCCCGTGATGTGGCCGCCCTTCCGCCCGGGTCCCGGGTGGGCCTGTTCGGCACCGTGACCTGCGACGAGCCGATCGACGATCCCGTCACGCACATCCCGGCCATCTACTCTCGGATCTACGCGACGGAATCGGGCGGCGGCGGCGGCGACGACAACGGGGAGAGCGAACTCTATGACGGCATCGAGCGGGCGGCCCGCTTCGGCTTGCGCGACGAAACGGGGGAGGTCGAGGTCCAGGCCGAGACCTTCGAGGTCCAGACCACACCGCGCGACGCCTCCGACGACGTGGCGGCCGATCGGACGCTCAACCTGCGTGGCGCGAGCTACTCGGTGAGCCACTCGTGCATCCCGGTGGGCCGGCAGATCTTCGCCGAGGGTCACGTGGCGGAACAGGACGGCCGCCGCTTCCTCACTGGACCAGGCCTCACGCTGGACGGGCGCTCGGCGGCGGCGCTGCGCTCGACCGTCGCGGCCTGGCTCGGCGCTTCGATCTTCCTGGTGGTGCTCGGCCTCGCAGTCGCGGTGGCCGGCGCGGCGATCCCCGATCCCTCGGACCCGGACCCGGTCCCGGCGGTCCAGACGCCGGCGTCGCGGACGGGGCCCCGGTAGCCGCCACCCTCGGCCGGGCCTTTTCCCAGGGGCGTCGACGAGCGCGCACGCCGGCGACTGCCTCGGTCCCGGGGCTCACGGGCGGTAGCGCAGCGACTCCGCGAAGTCCGGGTCCCTCACCGGCATCGCGTGCTTGCCGCGCACCGCCGCGACCGCGACCGCCAGGGCGACGCCGCCGACGCCCACGAACGCCGTGAGGTCCGTGAAGTAGGGCGCGGGATTGCCCGGGTGCAGCTCGGGCATGACGACCCAGTAGACGTCGAAGTAGTGGACCGCGAGCGTCCAGATGCCCACGGTGGCGAGCAGCCTGGGCCTGCGCTTCAGCTCTCGCGACAGCAGCGCGAAGAACGGCAACGCGAACTGGCCGACCACGACGAAGCCGGTGAGCCAGGCCCAGCCCGCCTTGGACCGCGTCACGAAGAACGGGATCTCGTCCGGGAGGTTGGCGATCCACTTGAGCATGCCCTGCGAGAACGCCATCCACGCCCAGAACGCCGTGAAGGCCAGCATCAGCTTGCCCAGGCTGTGGAAGTGGTCGCGGTTGAGCAGCCGCCCGAAGGAGTCGGGGCCGTCCATGAGCGTGCCGGCGAGGACCAGCAGCGCGAGGACGCCGACCACCGAGCCGCCGAACCAGTACAGGCCGAGGATCTCCGAGCGGAAGGTCAGGCTGGGGGACATCAGCCAGTCATAGGCGGCGAAGGTCATCGCCAGCCCGACCGCGGGCAGGGCGCCCGCCGCGAGCCGGCGCTGCTTGACGGTCAGCTGCGGGTCGCCGCTCTCGTCCTGGCGCACCGACCACCGGTACAGGAACAGCGCCACCAGGCCCCAGATGCCGAAGTAGAGGACCGCGCGCAGCAGGAAGAACGGCACGTTCAGGTACCAGGTGCGGAACGCGATCTTCTCCAGCATCTCCTTGGGCAGATCGGTCGGGGGCGAGGTCCAGGAGAAGACGCCCTGCAGGCCGAGCGCGATGGGCACGAAGAGGACCGCCAGCGGCACGATGGTCAGGGCCATCACCTCCAGCGCCCGGCGCAGCGCGACCGGCCAGCGCGCGTGCGCGGCGTGGAAGGACTGCAGCAGGGCCAGCGCGGCGACGGCCAGGCCCGACCAGTAGGCGAAGGAGACGAGGTACGAGAACCCGGCCTGACGCGGCCGCAGCAGCGCGCCGACGCCTGTGAGCAGGAGGCCCAGCGCACCGAGGACGGCCGACGCGAGGAGCAGCGGCTTGCCGCCGCGGTACACGGAGGGGGGCGGCGACCCGGGAGCGGTGGTCACGGCGGCTCCTCCTGCAGCTTCCTCTGCTGGTCCGGCGGCACGGACTGCAGCGGCATCGACTGGCTCAGCTGCAGCGCCTGGACGTAGGCCACCACCTGCCAGCGCTGCTCGACGTCCAGCAGGTCCGCGTAGGAGGGCATGAAGCCGAAGCCGCGGGTGACCACGCCGTAGAAGAACCCCGGCGGCTTGTCGCGGAAGTCGTGCAGCGAAGGCGGCGGGCGCAGCGACATCTTGCGCGCGACCACGCTGTCCCCGGTCCCGAGCAGGCCGTGGCAGGTGGCGCAGAGGACCTCGAAGTGCGCGCGGCCCTTCTCCACGGCCTCGCGGGTCAGCGGGACGGGGATGCGCTCGACCGCCGCGCCGCTCGCGGTCCGGCCCTCGACCAGCTCGGAGGTGCCCAGCCTGCGCTCGCGCGGCACGGTGCCCGGGACCGGGGGACGCAGGTCGCGGCCGTCGCCGAAGAAGGCGCTTTCGCGGTAGGGCATGGCCTTGGGCTGCACCTTCATCGGGTCGACGTCCTGCGGGTAGCAGGAGGAGGAGGCGGCGGCGGCGGCGAGCGCGCCGAGGCCGGCGAGGGCGGCGAGCAGCGGCGGCCTCATGGCTCCTCCTCGAAGACCACCGACAGCTCCTTCGCCCCCAGCCCGCGCAGCTCGGAGCTGACCGTGTCCAGGTCCCAGCGCGTCGGGTCCAGCCCGAGCGAGAGCCAGAGCCCGTCCACCGTCGCCGAGCGGAAGGGCTCGCAGAGCTGCGTCGGGTGCCAGGGCATGGGGAAGCGGAACAGCCAGAGCAGCGCGAAGAGCGCCGAGAGCCCGCCGAAGAGCACCGCCAGCTCGAAGGTGATGGGCACGAAGGAGAGGAAGGCGTGCGGCGGCCGGTTGCCCACGTTGATGGGCCAGTCGACGGCGTTGCAGAACAGCTGCATCGAGTAGCCGATCCCGGCGCCGGACAGGGCGGAGACGAGGACGGTGAGCGGGACCGGGGAGCGCTTCAGCTCGAGAACCTCGGAGGCGCCTTCGATGGGGAAGGGGCTGAGGAGGTCGAGGGCCGAGTGGCCGCCGTCGCGCAGCTTGCGCGCCGCCGCCAGCAGCAGCTCCGGCGTTTCGAAGCGGGCCAGGACGAGGGCGTGGGTGGTCGTCGGCATCGCCTCAGGCCTCCGCCTTCAGCCGCGGCCCTTCGGCCCTGGCGCGCTCTTCGGCCAGGTGGTGGCGCAGCTCGCGCACCTCGCTCACCGGGATCGGCGGCACGAACTTCAGGAAGAGCAGGAACGCGGTCAGGAAGAAGCCCAGCGTGCCGGCGAAGAGGCTCCAGTCCACCCAGGTCGGCCCGTAGCTCCACCAGCTCGCGGGCAGGAAGTCGCGGTTGATGGCCCGCAGGATCAGCACGAAGCGCTCCAGCCACATGCCGACGAGCACGCCGAGGGCGACCAGGACCGAGACGGCGGTGCTGCGCCGCGCCCGCTCCAGCCAGTGGAGCTGCGGGAGCACGAAGTTGAGGAGGAGCAGCAGCCAGAACAGCGGCGCCAGCGGCCAGCCGGTCTCCTGGTTGAACCAGTAGGTGTAGATGGCGTAGCGGTCGCCCGAGTACCAGGCCATGAAGTTCTCGGTGGCGTAGCCGTAGAAGACCATCCAGCTGGTGGCGAGGATGAGCTTGTTCATCGCCTCGACGTGCCGGACGGTGATCACCGACTCCAGGCGGTAGAGGCGGCGCGCCGGCAGCACCAGCACCAGCACCATCGCGAAGCCGCTGAAGATGGCCCCGCCGACGAAGTAGGGCGGGAAGATGTCTTCGTGCCAGCCGGGCATCACCGAGACGGCGAAGTCGAAGCTGACGATGGTGTGCACGCTCAGCACCAGCGGCGTCGCCAGCCCGGCGAGGAGCAGGTAGGCGGTCTGGTAGTGGTGCCAGTGCCGCGCCGAGCCGCGCCAGCCGAGCGAGAACAGGCCGTAGACGAAGCGCTTGAGCCGGGAGGTGGAGGCGTCGCGCAGTGCCCCCAGGTCGGGGACGAGGCCGACGTACCAGAAGACGAGGGAGATGGTGAAGTAGGTGGAGACCGCGAAGACGTCCCAGGTCAGCGGGCTCTTGAACTGCGGCCAGAGGCCGGTCGTCGCGGGGTAGGGCAGCAGCCAGTAGAAGAACCACGGCCGGCCCAGGTGCAGCAGCGGGAACAGCCCGGCCATCATCACCGCGAAGAGGGTCATCGCCTCCGCCATGCGGTTGATGGAGGTGCGCCACTTCTGCTGGAAGAGCAGCAGGATGGCGGAGATGAGCGTCCCGGCGTGGCCGATGCCGATCCACCAGACGAAGTCGGTGATGGCGAAGGCCCAGGCCACCGGGATGTTGATGCCCCAGGTCCCGACGCCCACGAAGATCGTGACGCAGATGGCGATCACCAGCAGCCCGGAGAGCGCCATCCCCAGGCCGAGCAGGCGCAGCCAAGTCTTGCTCGGAGGCCGCCAGACCGGGCCGAAGAGGGTCTCGGTCAGCTCTGCCTGGCTGGGCAGGCCGACCAGGACCGGTGGCGGTTCGACCGGGGCGACGATCGCGGGGGCCGGAGCGGAGGAGTTCGGGTCGGTCATGTCGGCGCGAGCTCCGGGTTCGGGTTCTCGACGCGCGCGAGGTAGGCGGTGCGCGGGCGCGTGCCCAGCTCGTGCAGGGCGAAGGTGGTCAGTGAGGCCTCCTGCAGCCGCCGCACCCGCGAAGCGGGATCCGCCAGGTCCCCGAAGACGATGGCCTCCGTCGGGCAGGCCTGGGCGCAGGCGCTCACCACCTCGCCGTCCTTCAGGTCGCGGCCCTCGCGCCGGGCGGCGATGCGCGCCCGCTCGATGCGCTGCACGCAGTAGGTGCACTTCTCCATCACGCCGCGCGAGCGCACCGTCACGTCCGGGTTCATCGCCAGCGCCGCGGGCTCAGCGAGCCGGTGGTTCCAGTCGAGGAAGTTGAAGCGCCGGACCTTGTACGGGCAGTTGTTCGAGCAGTACCGGGTGCCGACGCAGCGGTTGTAGACCTGCTCGTTGAGGCCCTCGTCGCTGTGCACGGTGGCGTTGACCGGGCAGACGTACTCGCAGGGCGCGTAGCGGCAGTGCTGGCACGCCATGGGCTGGTTGATGGTCTTGGGCGCGGCGGGCGGACCCACGTAGTAGCGGTCGATGCGCAGCCACTGCATCTGCCGGTGGTTGCGCACGTGCTCGAAGCCGACCGCGGGGATGTTGTTCTCGGTGACGCAGGCCAGCACGCAGGCCTCGCAGCCCGTGCAGCGCCCGAGATCGACGGCCATGGCCCACTGGTGCCCGGGGTAGGGCCAGGGCGCAAAGAGCGTCGGCAGCTCGCCGCGGCGCTCCTCGAAGCGCTTGGGGTCGCCCTGCAGCTCGCCGAGCGTGGCGCTCGGCGCGTGCGGGCGGCCCTCGAGCCGGAAGTGGCCCTGGGTGCTGGCGAGCTCGTGCCTGCCGGGGATCTTCGCGACCTCGAGATCGCCCGCGGACCAGAAGGCGTCGGTCGTGCGCAGCGGGAAGGCATCGACCCCGACGGTCGAGGCGACGGTGAGCGCGGTCGAGCGGCGGCCCTGGCCGAGCCAGAGCGTCACGCAGCCGTCGGCGTGGCCGGGCGCGACGAGCGCCGGGGCGTCGATGGACCGGCCGCCGCGGCGCAGCCTCAGCAGGTCCTGATCCTTGACGCCCAGCCGCTGCGCGCTCGCCGGGCTCAACAGCGCCGCGCTGCCCCAGGCGAGCTTGGTGATGGGCTCGGGTAGCTCCTGGACGCGGGGCAGGTTCGCGAGGCGGCCGGCGTCGGTCTTGCGGTCGGACGCGAAGCTGAGCTCGAAGGGCACGGGCCTGGCGGCGGCTGGCGGCAGCGCCCGCACCGCGCCGGCGATGGCCGCGAGGTCGGGCTCCACGGTCACGGGCTGCGCCTCGGTGCCGGGGATGACCCCGTCGGAGAGCCAGTGCTCCCAGCGCGCGTCGATGGCCGCGCCCGGCCCCTCGCGCCCTTGCCAGAAGCGGCGCAGCAGCGCGAAGGCGCCCAGGTCGGACTCGCCCAGGAAGCTCGCCAGGACTTCGGCCTCGGTCACGCCGCCGAAGAGCGGGGCGATGAGCGGCTGCACCAGCGAGGCCATGCCGTCGGCGGAGCGGGCGTCGCCCCAGGACTCGAACGGGTGCGCCGCGGGCAGGAACCACTCGCAGGCGCGAGCGGTCTCGTCTTCGTAGAGGCCGCGGTAGAGGCCATGCGCGACCTTGGAGAGCGCCTCGGCGAAGAGCGTGTCGGCGGGCGCCGTGAAGGCCGGGTCGTGGGCGGTGACCACCAGCGTGTCGACCGCGCCGGACCGCATCTCGTCGGCCAGCGAGCGCAGCGCCTCCGGGCCGCTCTCCGGGTCGGGCAGCAGGGGCGGGGTGAAGCGGACCGTGGCGTCGAAGGCGCCCAGCGCCCAGTTCATCGCCTGGACGATGGCGTGGAGCGCGGGCGGCAGGCCCGGGCCGGCGACGACCAGCGCCTGGGCCGGGCGGGAGGCGAGGTCGGCGGCGACGATGCGCGCCCAGCGCCGGTGCTCGGGCTTCGGCGGGAGGCGCTCGGCCGGGACGGGGATGGCCGAGAGGCGCTGGCCGCGCGGCAGGGCCGCGAGCTCGGCGAGGAGCGCCCAGGCCATGGGCTCGATCTCGCTCGGGCGCAGCGCCAGCCGGTGGTCGGCCACGGTGCCCGTGGGAGTGAAGTGCGGCTCGCAGACGTAGAGCCGGTTCATCTCCGCCTTCGGGTCGCGCCGCGCAGCCCAGGCCCGCGAATGGCGCAGCGCCAGCGGCGAGTCGTCGAGCGGGTCGGCCGCGAGGCAGACGATCACCCGGGCCTTCGAGAGATCGAGGTGCGCATCCACCGGCTGCCCGAAGGCGAGCCGGGCGCCGAGGGCGGAGTGGGCGGAGAGGAGCGGATCGAAGGAGACGAAGCGGGCGCGAGGGAAGCGCTGGAGCAGCCGCGCCCGCAGGTCCAGCAGCAGGGGCGAGGCGGTGGGCTCCACCAGGAAGCGCAGCCGCACGCCGCCTTCCTTCTGGTGGGCATCGGCGAGCTCGAACGCCTGGCGTTGGAAGGTCTCCCAGGTGGCGGGGCCTGCGGCGGGCCTCTGGCGGCGGAACTCGCGGGCGCGGTCCGGGTCGTAGAGCAGGTCGAGCGCGGCCTGCTCGTAGAGTCCCGCCGCGCCGAGGCTCGCCGGGTGGTCCGGGTTGCCCTCCACCTTCACCGGCCGGCCCTCCCAGCAGGTGACGAGCACGCCGCGGGCGAAACCTCGGGAGGTGAGCGAGGTCGCGAAGTGCTGCGGCACCCCCGGGGCGATCTCCGGGGTCAGCCGCGAATACGGGAGGATCTTCTGGGCCGGCGGGCGCACGCAGGCCGACAGCGCCACCGAGGCCGCGCCGGCGCCGGCCAGCTGCAGGAAGCCGCGCCGCGAGAGACGGGCGCGGTCGGCGTCGACCATCTCCTCGCCGGAGTGCTCCTCCAGCGTCTGCCAGGGCTCGGGGGTCATCGATGGCATGTCGAGCAGCTCACGCGCGCGTGGACCTGGTAGCGGGCCGCCAGCTCGCGGGCGAGCCGCTCGCGGTCGGGCGGCGGCTCCCAGGTCATGCTGGCGATCTGCTCGGGCGGGCGCAGCTCGGCCTCCGGCGCGCGGTGGCAGCCGAGGCACCAGCCCATGTTCAGCGGCGAGACCTGCTCCACCGCCGGCATCTGGTCGACCCGGCCGTGGCAGCTGCGGCAGCCGATGCCCTTGGCCAGGTGGGCGGAGTGGTTGAAGAAGACGAAGCCCGGCAGCGTGTGGACGCGCCTCCAGGGAATGGGACGGTCGGAGAAGAAGCTCTCGCGAACCGGCTCGAGCAGCGGGCTCTTGTTCCAGATCTGCGCGTGGCAGCCCAGGCAGCGCTCCGAGCTGGGCAGCCCCGCGGTCGACGAGCGGGTGGCCAGCGCGTGGCAATAGCGGCAGTCGATGCCGTCGTCCGCGGCGTGGTGGCGGTGGTCGAACTGGACGGGCTGCTGGACGGGGAAGGCCTGGTTGGTGAAGAACGGCGTGCGCGCGTAGAGCAAGACGAAGGCGAGGGCGACCACCGGCCCGGCGAGCAGCGCCGCGAAGGCGAGGCGGGCCAAGGTGTTGGTGCTCGGCCGGAAGACGCTCATGGCGCCGCCAGGGGTACCGGTTGGCGACCGGCGAGGCACTCGTCAAGACGAGTCGCTGGTCTTCAGTGACGGGCTGCCGACAGCCCCAGCGTCAGGCTCCGGTCACTCCCCTCGGGTCGCGGTCGTCCACCGCGTCCACGAGGGCGACCAGCCACCACCGGCCCGCAGCCGCGCGTCGCTGGCCCGCGGCGCCTCCAAGGCCCCGGCGAACCCCAGCCGCGAAGGAGCGAGAAGCCAGAAGGGGGACGATCGAGCGGTCAAGCGCCAGGCGGTGGCGGAACGGCGGGCAGGCCTTCCAACAGCCCTCGGGCCCCCGGAAGTCGGGCAGGCCGGAGTCCACCCCCATGCCTGCTCCCCGCGCACACGGGCAAACCCTTCGCTCGCAGGATCGGGTCGGCAGCGGCTACTATGGCCCTGTCGCCGTCCCCCCGCGCCTCTCTGCTTGCCTACTGAAAAGTTTGCCCAAATCGGGAAGTTGTCTCATCTTCAGCAGAGCCGCCATGCAAGGGAACACAGCTCCAGCCGAAGGGATGCTGGCCGCCTCCACAGCGCGGCGACGGTCATGGATCCGCCGCATGCTGTTCTGGTGGATCGCCGGGATGATGGGCTCCGCGGAGCTGCTCTTCGTCGGCGTCGACAAGTTCCAGATCGACCCCGACCCCGTCCTGTGCATCGTGATGGCGCTCTTCGTGCTGCCGCTCTCCCTGGGGGCGGTGATGACCCTGCGGGCGAAGCGGCGCGGGACCCTGGAGGAGCCGGACGCCTGGCCGCGCTTCGCCATCGCGGGTGCGGTGATGACCTCGCTCTGGGCCATCATCTACTTCCTGGTCAGCCGGCTGCCCGACCCCGGCCGCGTCACCTACCTGTCCACCGCGCTCGAGGACCACATCTCGCTGCGGCCGGCCTACTCGCTCCTGTACGTGCTGCTCTACCCGATCTTCGCGTTGCCGTACCTGGTGGTGCGCGACCCCGCCGTCATGCGCCGGCTGATCACCGCGGACGTGGTGATGATCGCCGTCTGCTCGGTCTTCTTCGTGGCGGTGCCGGTGGGGGTCCTGCGGCCCCCGCTGCCCGTGACCGACGACCTGGGCACCTGGGTGCTGACGCAGGTGTGGAGCAGCGACGTGTCGTGGAACTGCATGCCGTCCGAGCACTGCATGGCGGCGATGATCGCCGCGCTCGCCTGCTGGGAGAGCGACAAGCGCGTCGGCGCGTTCGCGTTCCTGGCGACGTTCTGCATCGGCTTGTCCACGCTCTTCACCAAGCAGCACTACCTGGTGGACGTGGTGGTGGGCTTCGCGCTGGCGATCGGCCTGCACGCGGCGCTGCGGTGGTCGCGCAGCGTCGACACCGAGCCCACCGCCGGGTCCTCGGGAGTCCTGGACCGGCTGTTCGACCGGATCAGTTCGGCTCGATGATCGGCGCCAGGGTGGTCACGCCCGCGCCGGCGAACTTGTCGCCGTAGGTCTTCACCAGGCACGCGCTGCCGTCCTGGTTGGAGATCTCCACGAGGTTGCCCGAGTACGAGAAGCCGAAGACCTTGTCGTTCCAGGCGGCGATTCCGTACATGCTGCCGTAGCCGGGCGAGGTGTCGGTGCAGGCCGCGGATTTCACCACCTGCCCGCGGATGGACTTGGTCACCGAAGAGGTGTTGCCGAGCTTGAGCTTGGAGATGTCGATCTCCGCCAGCGTGTCGACGGTGTTGCAGCCGGTCTTGCTGGGCGGGGTGGGGCAGTCGACCAACGTGGCGAAGCCCACCGGGTTGCCGGAGTTGGTCAGGAAGACGATGTCGCCGGACAGCTCCCAGGCCTTGCCGACGTTCTTGCTGTTGTAGGAGTGGCCGCGGCCGTCGTCGGCGGGCACGTTCCCGAAGGTGCCTACCTGCGTCGCGTTGCCCTGGTTGTCGACGGCCCACAGCTCGCCGGCGCTGTTGGCCGCCACCAGCATCTCCTCGGCGCCCAGCACGCCGGCCGGCGCGAAGGTGAGGCCGTAGAAGGTCCCGTTGGCGTTCTTGAGCGTCCAGGTGGCGGTGCAGTGGACGGTCGACCCGATGATCTCCAACGGGTGGATGGCGGAGGAGCTGACCGCGAAGAGCTTGCCGTCCTTGTCGACCGCGACGTCGGTCTGGCTGCCGCAGTCGAAGTCGCCGACCTTGGTCAGCTCCAGCGGCGAGGTCGCGGGGGAGCCCTGGAACAGGGAGAGGCCGGTGTGGGCGAAGATGATGGTGTTGGTGGGCCCGACGGAGCCGGTGTCCGGCTTGGGGCCGGTGTCGGGCACCGGGTTGATGATCTCGTCGGCGTCGAGGCCTGCCGGGCCGCCGTCGGCGCGGCCGGTCCCGGCGTCCTTGCCCGCGGCCCCGTTTTCGCCGCAGCCGACCGCGAGGGCGAGACCCAGCGAGCACGACAGGAGAACGAGGGACAGGATGCGGTGGCGCATGGCGGGCTGCCTTTCGAGGCCGGCGGTCTGCCCCGAAGAGTACCCGCCTCGAGGAGAAGCGGAAAGCAACCTTAGAAGAGCTTCTTCGAGTCGAGCATCAGCGTGACGGGCCCGTCGTTGACCAGGGCCACCTGCATGTCGGCGCGGAAGATGCCCTCGCCGACCTCCGCCCCGCGGGCGCGGCAGGCGGCGCAGAACTCCTGGTACAGCTCGTTGGCGCGCACCGGCTCCATCGCGTCGGTGAAGCTGGGGCGCTTGCCGCGGCGCACGTCGCCGAAGAGCGTGAACTGGCTGACCACCAGGAGCTTGCCGCCGGCCTCCAGGACCGAGCGGTTCATCTTGCCCTGCTCGTCCTCGAAGACCCGCAGGCCCACCACCTTCTCGGCGAGGTAGTCGAGGTCGGCGCGCTCGTCGCCGGCCCCGACGCCCAGCAGCACCAGGAGGCCTTTCTGGATCGACGAGACGACCTGGCCGGAGACGGTGACGGAGGCCTGGGAGACCCGCTGGACGACGGCGCGCATGCTCGGGCTTGTACCGCGAACCCATCTAAGGATGCGGGGAAAAGGTGATCCCGGTCACAAGCGCGGTCCACCCCGCCGGGATCCCTGGGGAATCGGGCCTCCGCCGAGGCCTGTGGAAGCAAAAGCCGAGCTGTCCCGTCGTACCCGCAACGAACGGCAGGACTGGAGGCGGCAATGGCGACCAGGAACCTCAAGCTCGACGGCAGCCTCTCCTTGTTGAAGCTCGGCGGAGAGTGCGCCGGCCTGAACCTGCTCGTCGCGGTCCTGGCGGTCGCGGGAGCGCAGGTGGGCACCTGGCTGGCCGACGTGGAGGGGAGCGGGGTCGGGCTCGCCGCCGGCCTCTTCGTCGGACTCGTCGGCCAGGCGTTCGGGGTCGAGGCGATCGCCGCGCGGCAGAGCCGCCGGTGAGCGACGGAGGTCAGCCGGCCGGCTTGTCCCGGGCGATGGCGCCGATCTTCCCGCGGGTGGCCTTCAGGTAGTCGGCCGGGGCGATGATGATCTGCGTGCCGCGCACTCCCGCCGAGACCGAGATCACGTCGAACAGCTCCACCGTCTCGTCCACGAAGGTCGGGTAGTCCTTCTTGCAGGCGAGCGCCGTGACGCCGCCGCGGATGTAGCCGGTGAGCGGCTGCACCTCCTTGAGCGAGACGACCTCGATCTTCTTGTCGCCGGAGACCTGCGCCAGGCCCTTGAGGTCCAGCTCGGAGCTGCCGGGCACCACCGCCAGCAGCACGCCGGTGCGGTCGCCGCGGGCGACGAGCGTCTTGAACACCTGCTCCGGCGGCATCCCGACCTTGGCGGCGACGGTCTCGGCGGAGAGGTCCTCGGGGTCGACCTCGTACTCGCGCAGCTCGTACTCGAGGCCGAGCTTGTCCAGCAGTCGGGCGGCATTGGTCTTCATGGCGGCGGCGATTATCGGCCAAGGGCGGACCGCGGATCGAGGGATACTCGCCTCATGCGCGCAGGCGGCCCGGCTCTCCCGGCACTCCTCTTCCTCTGGGCCGCCGTGGCCTGCGGCGCAGCCGGCACCCGGGTCGGCGACGCCGGCTCCGGGACGACCTGCTACGACGCCAACGGCACCTACGTCGGGCCCCACCGCGCCAGCGACGACGTGTGCCTGTACAAGGCCCCGGGCGGCAACTGGAAGGCCGATCCGCAGACCGGCGAGCTGCTCCCGGTCTTCGACGAGGACCGGCTGGCACTCGTCTTCGCCGACAGCGGCTGCAGCGGCAAGGAGATGGTGCGCTGCTTCGAGGCTCCCTGCATGCAGGACACCTTCGTCACCTGGGACGACAAGGTCCGGGTGGCGCGGGCGAGCGCGTCGATGGAGCTGAGGACGCTGCGCTCCTACCACGAGCCCAGGGACGGCTCGGTCATCGGCCAAGAGCCGAGCCCGGTCTGCAACGACTACCGGGTCTCGATGGCCTTCCTCTCGGTGCCCCTGGACGACTGCCCGGAGGTCGCGCGGCCGGTCGCGAAGTTCGTGGGGCCGCTGAGGCGCTCGCCGTAGCTTCAGAAGCCGAAGTCGGCGCGGATGGCGCAGTGGTCCGAGCCGGCGAAGCCGCCGTACTTGCACACCACCTTCACGCCTCCGGGCAGGCAGCTGCCGCGCGCGCGCGTGTCGAGGAACAGGTGGTCGAAGGCGTGGCCGCCGTAGCCGAGGTAGGTCAGCTGCTCCACCGGCGGCAGGTCCTGGGCGACGCGCAGCAGCTCGCCGCTCTCGGTGAGCGCGAGGAGAGGAGCGGAGCCCGGGTCGTCGTTCAGGTCTCCGCCCATCACGATCAGGGCCTGCGGGAACTCCGCGGCCGAGGCGGCGACGATCTGCAGGGCGGCCTGCGCCTCGGCCAGCCGGCGATCGGGGTCGTCCTTGTTCTGCGAGCGGAAGTGCGCCGCGAAGACGATCACCCGCTGGCCGTCGAGGCCCAGGTGCACCTCCAGGAACTCCCGGGTGAACCAAGTGGTCGAGCCGTCCGGCTTGGTCAGCGGGACGTTGGCGTGGCGGCGGACCTCGAGCAGCTCGCCCTGGGCCATCACGGCCACGTCGACCGAGCCCGGGTAGCCCTGCTCACCCAGGACGGCGATCGGCAGGACGTCGGAGAGCCGCGACGAGAGAGCGTCGAGGCAGGCTTGCGTCTCCACCTCCTGCAGGAGCATCGCGGTGGGCTGCAGCGAGCGGATGCCGTCGGCGATCTGCTGGGCACGGGACTCGAACCACTCGGGGCTGGGCGCCTGCTCGAAATTGCTGCCTCCGCACGCGCCCGACTCGCAGACGGTGTCGAAGAACAGGTGGGTGTTGAGGCTCGCCACGCGCACGGCGCCGTCGGGGACGGGGACGGGGAGCTCGGCGTCGAGGCCGGGCCCCGCGTCGGGCCCCGGGGCCCGGGCGTCGGGCGGGTGCGGTCCGGTGTCGCCGGCGTCGGGAAAGCGGCGCAGCTCCTCGTGCTCGGTGGAAAGGCAGGAGCTGCCGACGAGGGAGGAGAGCGCGAGGAGGGTGGCGAGCTGGGCGAGCAAGACGCGCTTCATGGAGAGCAGGGTACTCGATCGCGAGCGCGGCCCATCCGTCCTGGCGGGGGACCGCGGCTCAGGCGGCCAGCGGGCTCCAGGTCGGGCTCGGCGAGGCCGAGTCTTCGGGGATCGAGAGGTCGGCGCCACGGGCGAAACCGGCCGCGAGGGTCACCTTGGTGCCGTCCGGGCAGAGGACCGTGCGGGTTCCGTCCGCGTTCAGGGTCACCGCCGTGGCAGCCGCGTCGATCCTCTTCGGTTCCATGGCGTTTCCCTTCCGGCGAGCGTCGACGCTCTCGGTCTTCTGCATCCGGCAGGCCACCGCCCGAGCGCTTCAGGTCGCCAGCCCGCCAGAGGCCGAGGCACGCGTCCGAGACACCGGTCTCAGCAGGGAGATACGCCCCAGGAACGGGCCGATTGCCGGTCGCCGGAGAGGCCTTCGTGCCTCTCGGTCACGGCCGGTGCGGCCGCCCGGAGGCGTTAGGGAATTGACGCGGCCCTTCGGTTTCCCGACACCGGGCAGCCGGAGGAGGCGCTCAGCCGTCCGCCGTGAAAAGCCTCGTCCGCTCGAGAGGTTGGGCACGCGCGGCGGAAGACGGCCCGACGGCGGTCTATGGTTTGAGGGCGAGACGGGAGCCATGAAAAAGCGCGAGTTCGGACGGACGGGAATCGAAGTGCCGGTCATCGGCCAGGGGACCTGGAACCTGGAGCGCGACTTCCGCGCCGAGGCCGTCACCGCCCTGCGCCGCGGGCTCGACGCCGGGATGGCTCACGTGGACACGGCGGAGATGTACGGCGGCGGCCGGGTCGAGGAGCTCGTCGGCGAGGCCCTCGCCGGGCGCCGTGCCGAGGTCTTTCTGGTGAGCAAGGTGCTGCCCAGCAACGCGAGCTTCGAGGGCACGCTCGCGGCGTGCGAGCGCAGCCTGAAGCGCCTGCGCACCGACCATCTCGATCTCTACCTGCTGCACTGGCCTTCGGATGAGCACCCGCTGGAGCAGACCCTCGCCGCGCTGGAGAAGCTGGTGGAGCAGGGCAAGACGCGTCTTTGGGGCTTGAGCAACTTCGACGCCGGCGAGCTCGAGGCGGCGCTGCGCCTGGCGGGTCCCGGGCGCATCGCCTGCAACCAGGTGCTCTACAACCTCGACCACCGCTACGCCGAGGCGGCGCTCTTGCCGATGTGCCAGACGAACGGCATCGCGCTCGTGGGCTACAGCCCCTTCGGCTCGGGCGACTTCCCGTCGCCGAGAGGCGCCGGCGGTCGCGTGCTCGCGGGGATCGCCGGGCGGCTGGGGGCTTCGCCGCGCGCCGTGGCGCTCGCCTTCCTGACGCGGCTGCCGGGGACCTTCACGATCCCCAAGGCGGCCAGCGTCGGCCACGCCCTGGAGAACGCCCGGGCCGGCAGCCTGCAGCTGTCGGCCGAGGATGTCGGCGCGCTCGAAGCGGCATTCGCCGGCGGAACGGATGCGAGCCTGCCCGTGATCTAGGCGCACCGCCGACCGCCCGGCCCGACGCCCGAGCACCGCGGGATGCACGGCCCCAGCTTTGGTTGCTCGCCTCGTTTCGCGAGGTTGGCGAGACCCCCGCCCCGGTCGCGCATCCGAAGGCCGAACGAGGGGCGAGCGCAGCCGCCCGAATCCAAAGCAAGACGGCCGGCTCAGACAGACCAGATAGGGGCGAACGGAGTGAACGGGGCCCCACGGAAAAAGGAGACGACCATGGGAACCGCGACCACCGAGATCACCGTCAGCAACTTCAAGTCCATCGTCGACAAGGACGGCATCGTGCTCGTCGACTGGTGGGCCCCCTGGTGCGGCCCCTGCCGCGCGTTCGGCCCCATCTACGACAAGGTCGCCGCCGCCAACCCGGACGTCACCTTCGGCAAGGTGAACACCGAGGCCGAGCAGGCCCTCGCCGCCGAGTTCGAGATCCAGTCCATCCCCACGCTGATGGTCTTCCGCGACCGCGTGCTGCTCTTCTCGCAGCCGGGCATGCTGCCGCAGCCGGTCCTCGAGGACCTCCTCAAGCAGGTGCGCGGCCTGGACATGAACGAGGTCCGCAAGGAGATCGAGGCCCAGAAGGCCAAGGCCGCGGGCACCGCCACCGCCGCCGCCAAGACGGACGCCTCGCAGCCGCTGGCTCGCGCCTGAAGAGTCTCGTAGGCTGGGATTGATGGGACGAAGGCCCGGGACCTTTCCAAGGTTCCGGGCCTTTCTCTGTCCGCGCCCGTGGCAGAATCCGCCCGTGAACCCAACCTGCTTGCCGCTGACGCTGCTCTTCCTGCTCGCTGAACCGGACGCCGGCTCCGCCGCAAGTGTGCCCGCGCCGATCTCCAACGACACCTACGTGATGACCCTCGCCGGGACGCCGGTGGGCACGGTGCGCCTGACCCTGACCGGGCGAGCCGGCGGCGGGTTCGAGTTCGAGTACGAGAGCCAGACCTTCGTGAAGCGGGTGACCGCCGTCGTCCGCAACCACGCCCAGGCCCGGCTGCAGCTCTCCGACAAGAAGGTGGTCGAGCACGTGGCCGCCGAGTCGCGGGAGGGCGCGGCGCTGGTGCGCACGGTCAGCGGCGCCACGCGCGAGGGCGTGTTGCGCCTGACCGTCGCCAAGGGCCGGTCGCTCCTGCCCGGCGAGGCCAAGCAGGCGCTGCCCGTCTCGCTCGCTTTCGCCGAGCTGGGCAACGTCCAGAAGTGCGTCCCCGCGCTCGACGAGACGAGCGGCGAGGTCGGGACGGTGTGCGGGATGCGCGCCGGCGACGAGGCGAAGGGCACTCTCCTGGGCCAGCCGTTCGTCGCGAGGTTGTCGGGCAGGCGGCTGGAGAAGTTGGAGCTGCCCGAGCAGCACGCGGCCTTCCTGCGCACCGACAAGCCGCCGACTTCGTTCGACCCGCCCGACCTGATGGCCGGCGGAATCGTCGGCGACGGGCTGCGCGGGCTGGAGGAGTCGGACGCGGTGCGCATCACGATCAAGGCTGGCAAGCCGCTGGACCTGCCGGCGAGTGGCAACCAGGCCGTCTCGCGCCTGGCCGACGGCGTGGTGGTCGGCTGGACCCGCGTCCCGATCCTGGACGAGGCGCCGTGGAAGGCCGCCCGGGACATCGCCGAGATCGTCTACGACTCCATCCCCGACAAGCGGCCCGGACCGAACGAGCGGCTGCCGCGCCGGGTGCTGCGCGAGGGGCGTGGCGCGTGCGTGGCGCACACCGAGTCGTTCCTGGCGTTGGCCAAGGCGCGCAAGCTCGCCTCGAGGCGGGCCCTGGGCCTGGTGGCGGCGGACGGCTTCTTCTGGCCCCACGAGTGGGTGCAGGTCCAGATTCGCGGGGCGTGGTACGACGTGGACCCCACCGAGGGCGCAGCGCCGGCGCTCTCCGCCCGCGTGCTGTTCGCGGCCGGGGAGAAGGCCGACGAGAAAGTCGCCGCCCGGCTGGTGGAGTTGGTTAGGACTGGGAAGGTCGCAGTGGAAGCGCGCTGAAGCGTGACCGGGGAGACGAGCGAGAGAATGGCAGCCATCGACACCGTGAACGTGGACGGCGTGAACCTGCGCCTGTCGCACCCCGACGTGCTGGACATCCGCTGGGTCGGCCAGGACGAGGTGATGGATCAGCTCCTGGCGGCCTGGTTCGTCCTGGAGGAGCGCGACCTGCCGCTCAACCCGCGCGTCATCGGCAAGCCCGGCGTGGGCAAGACGACGCTGGCCTACGCCGCCGCCCGGAAGCTCGGCCGCGACGCCTACATCTTCCAGGCGACCATGGACACCCGGCCCGAGGACCTGCTGGTGACCCCGGTGGTCGGCGCCAGCGGCGGCATCGAGTACACCGCGAGCCCGCTGGTCACCGCGATGATCCGCGGCGGGGTGTGCATCCTCGACGAGGGCAACCGCATGAGCGAGAAGAGCTGGGCCTCGCTCGCGCCGCTGCTCGACAACCGCCGCTACGTCGAGTCCATCGTCGCCGGCGTGAAGGTCAAGGCGCACGCGGACTTCCGCATCTGCGCCACCATGAACGACGACGCCTCGACCTTCGAGATCCCCGAGTACATCCACTCGCGGCTCATGCCGCAGATCTTCCTGGACTTCCCCGACGCCGAGGACGAGCTGGCCATCCTCAAGGAGAACCTGCCCTTCGTGGAGGAGCAGGTGCTCGAGTACGTCGTCGGCTTCCTGCAGAACGCCCACGACGCCGAGGCCTCCTACACCGTGCGCGACGGCATCAATATCGCCCGCTACGCGGCGAAGACCGTGCGCGCCTGCAAGAAGGAGCGCACGCAGGACGAGGCCATCAAGAACGCGGTGAAGATGACCCTGGGCGAGGACGCGCTGCGGTTCCTCAAGGACCTCGGGCGCCTGTAGGCGTCTCTCCCGAAGGGGCGCAGGCAGGCAGGCCAGTGGAGGCAGGCCTCCGTGCCTGCAGATTGAATGCACTTCGAAGCGCACACCCTGGTCGCCGGCAACGTGCACGTGCTCCCCGTGCTGCACGAGCGCCTGGAGTTCGCCCAGTTGGTGGTGGAGGCCTTCCAGCGCCTCCAGCCGGCGGCGGTGGCCGTCGAGCTCCCGCGCGCGCTGCAGCGCGAGCTCGTCCAGGCCGTGCGCCGGCTGCCGCAGCTCTCCGGGGTGCGCTACCGAAACGCGACCGGCGAGCCGGTCTACTTCCTCATCGAGCCGACCGAGCCGCTGGTGGAGGCGGTGCGGCTGGGGCTGGCGCACAAGCGCCCCGTCCACTGCGTCGACCTCGACCTCGACGACTATCCCGACCACCTCGAGGCCCTGCCGGACGCCTACGCGCTGCTGCGCATCGGCCACCGCGCGTACTTCGAGGCCTTCCAGAAGAGCGGCTTCGCCGCGCGCTGCGGCGAGGTCGACGAGCGGCGCGAGGCCGCCATGGCCGCGCGGCTGACCCAGATCTCGGGCAACGTCGACGGCCCCGTCCTCTTCGTCTGCGGCCTGGCCCACGCCCAGCGGATCGCCGAGCGCATCGGCAAGAGCGACGCCGACCCGCTGGACCGCTCGCAGCGCACCAACACCACCGTCTTCAACCTGCACCCGGAGAGCTGCCGCGAGGTCCTGGGCACCTGGGCCTATCTCGGGGCCGCCTTCGAGCGGGCGCGGGCGAGCGCGCTCGGCCTCAAGGTCAAGCGGGAGACCGGCGAGCCCGAAGAGGTGCGCGTCATCAACCTGTTCGACCGCGCCCCGTCGGCCAAGAAGGTCGCGGCGGAGAAGAAGGAGAAGGCCCGGGAAGAGCCGCCGGCGGAGAGCGAGCTGCCCGTCGACCGCCAGCGGGTCTTGCTGGAGCTCTTCCGCGACTCCGGCCGGCGCTACGAGAAGACCACCGGCGAGGAGCTGCGGCCCTACCACCTGCGCACCTACCTGAAGTTCCTGCGCAACTGGTCCCTGGCCCACGGCCACCTGCAGCCCGCGCTCTACCAGATCGTCGTCGGGGCGCGGGCCTGCGTGGACGACAACTTCGCCTATGAGCTCTTCCAGGAGGCGACGACCTGGCCGTGGCAGAAGGCCGAGGCGGAGATCCCCACCGAGCACGTCTCGCTGGAGGACCTGCGCAAGACGAGCGAGCGCATCCGCTTCCGCCCGCGGCAGGTGACGCGCCGGCTCCGGGCGCTGGGCAGCCGCCGGAAGCTGGGCGACCTGGGCGAGTGGCTCGAGGGCTTCGACCAGCCGTTCTCGCACTGCAGCTACCCGCCCGAGGACATGGCGCTGGAGCGCTTCTCGACCTACGTGCAGAAGAAGGCGCGCGGCGTCCTCTCGGAGGAGAACAAGCGCGTCGAGCCGTTCAGCACCTCGCTGCTCGACGGCATCGACATGCGCGAGACGCTGCGCAACTGGCACGAGGGGAAGCTCTACGTCCAGGAGCTGCGCAAGGGCCTGGGCGGCGTGGGCAGCGTGGTGGTGGTCTTCGACGAGGACCGCGACCGCTACCCCTGGGAGATCACCTGGCTGGGCGAGATGGAGGAGGAGGGCGACATGGCCCTCTTCGCCACGCACCCGATGCAGCAGGTGGTGGGCCCCGGCATCTGCCGCGCCGAGTACGGCGGCTTCCTGCTCTCGTACCCGCCCGGCCGGATGAGCGACGTGTGGACCGACGAGGTGTTCGAGGGCGCGCACACCCGCGCCGAGCGGCTGTTGATGGCCGGCATCGACTACTGCGAGCAGAAGGTGGTGGTCTACGTCGCCAAGAAGCCGCCGCGGCAGGAGCTGAAGGCGTGGGCGGGACGGTTCGGGAAGAAGGTCGTCTACCTGCCCATCGGCCAGTTCTCGCCGGACACGCTCAAGAGGCTGCGCGTCTTCCACGTGCTCTTCGGCAAGGACAAGCGCGACTTCGCCAAGGACTACATCTGGTAGCGGCGGTCGGCGCGGTCGCCTAGAACTCGAAGCCGAGCTCGGCCGCGGCCAGCGAGGACGGCAGCGGAGCCACCTCCCGCCGCGCTTCCGGCACGCCCAGCTCCTTGCGCAGGTTCTTGTTGTACGTGTCCGCGACCTCCCGCGCCGCCGGCCCGTCGAGCGGGTGCGGGTTGATGAGCGCCGAGGCCAGCGCGGCAGCGACTCCGACTCCGGCGAGGACCCCGCCGGCGACGACGGGCCGCATGTCGCGCGCGAGGCACTGGTTGCTCGCCACGGCCACCTTCGAGCAGCTACCCAGGAATCCCCAGGCGATGAGCCCGCTGCCGCCAAGGACCAGGCCCAGGCCCCCCAGCCCGACGCCGAGCCGGACGTGGCTGCGCCGGTGGTAGGCCTCCACCAGATCCGTCCGCCCGACCACCTCGTAGAAGCGGATGCCCTCCAGGGGCTGGCGGAACTTGCCCTGGAACGGCTCGATCCATTTCGAGGTGACCTTGCCCGACGTGCTGTCGAAGATCTGGATGTCCGCGAAGCCGATGTACTTCTCGTCGAAGCGCTCCCTGGCGGTCTTCTCCCCGGGCGCGGCGGCGGGCGGCGGAAGTGGGGCGGCGACCTGGGCCGGTGGCGGCGCGACCTCCGGCGTCTTCGGCTGCAGCGGCATCCCGGCCTCCGCGGCGAAGCCGGCCTGGCGCACGCCGCCGAGGTCGTACAGCGAGGCCACCGCGTTGCTCGGCCCGCCCTCAGGCGAAAAGACGCGAACGACCAGGATGCGATCGAGCGGCAGGCCGCGGCACTTCTCGACGAGCTGCGCGTCGCTCAGCCCGGTGAGGTCACCGAGGGCGGAGTCGTCCATCACCAGCCGCGCCTTGCCCGAAGACTGCAGCGCGGCCTGGACCGCCTGCGCCGCCTCCCGCGACTCGGGTCCGACCGCGGCGACGAGGTAGGCGCCCTGGTCGAGATCGAGGTGACTCGCGAGCGCCGGAGGAGGGAACGAAGCCGCCCAGTCCCCGGCCAGCGCCGGGGCCGCCACGAGGAGTGTCAGCAGAGAGAGCAGGCGCATGGGGTCACCGACAGATCCAGAGATAGCCGGAAGGGTTCACGCACTTGCGGCCGTTGGGGCCATCGTTCGCGCAGCAGTTGTCGGTGTCGTCGCAGGTCTCGCCCGAGCCCCGGCAGCTCACGCACGTCTTCTCGAAGCAGACGGACGAGCCGCAGCACTCGCTGGTCTTCGCGCAGGTGGCGGGCTCGACGCACGGCAGGACGCAGCTGCCGGCCGTGCCGCAGAGTCCCCCGACCGCGCTGCAGTCCGCGCAGGTCGCGCCACCCAGGCCGCAGTAGGGATCCTTCCCGCCGACGTAGCAGACGCCGCTGGCGCCGCAGCACCCGTCGGAGCAGCTGGAGGCGTTGCACTCGTAGGTGCAGGAGGCGAAGAGGGTGAGCGAGGCCCATGCCAGGAGTGTGAGCAATCGCATGGCGGCACTCTCCACCGGGCGTGGGGAGTTGGCAACCGGCGTGGCGAAGGCGGGGCCAACGCCTGCCAGAAGTGGGCACGAGCCTCCGAGGGCTGTCCGATTCCCGGGCGGCGGGAGGAGCTGGTGCCGCAACCGCGCGCGATTGCAGGGGAATGGAAGCGGGATGCGACTTGGGTCGGCCGTCGCAACTTCCGACGGGGTTCTGGCGAAAATCCTCTAGATTCTCGACGGAGGCAGCCATGGCGAACTACACGGTCAAGTCGGGCGACACGCTGGGCGCGATTGCCTCGCGCTACAAGACGAGCGTCAAGGCGCTGGCCTCGACCAACCACATCAGCAACCCGAACCTGATCCGCGTCGGCCAGAAGCTGACCGTCCCCGACTCGTTCTCCCCCGGCGCCACCGCTCCCGCCAAGGACCTGCGCCGCGGCCAGACGGGCTCCCCGGTCAAGCAGCTGCAGGACTCGCTGGTGAAGCTCGGCTACATGACCAAGGCGCAGGTCGCCACGGGCCCCGGGACCTTCGGGCCGAAGACCGAGGCGGCGGTCGAGTCGTTCCAGTCCAAGCACGGACTGCAGGCCTCGGGGGTCTACGGCCCGTCGACCCGCGAGGCGCTCGCGAAGGCGCTCCAGAAGGGCGATCCCAAGCCGTCCGAGCCCACCAAGCCCCAGAACACTCCCGGCGACCTGATGAACGCCGACAAGGGCACGCCCAACTACTCGCAGCACGACCCGCGCTGGGCCGGCCGCGTCCTGGGCCGCAACTGCACCATCGGCAGCGCCGGCTGCGCCATGACCGCCACCGCCATGGCCATCAGCAAGATCTCCGGCAAGAACATCAACCCGGCCGAGCTGGACCACTACTGCGACACGCACGGCGGCTACTACGGCGACGGCCTGGTCTGGGACGTGGCGGCCAAGGCGCGCGGCCTGCACGCGAGCAGGCCGGGCTGGAGCCTGTCGACCATCGACGCCAACCTGAAGGCGGGCAAGCCGGTGGTCATCGGCGTCGACTACAAGCCCGGCTCCTACGGCGGCGCCAACGGGACCGACCACTGGGTGACCGTCGTCGGGAAGAGCCACGACAGCAAGGGCGCCTACTACCTGCTGCACGACTCGGGGGACGGCAAGTCGTTCAAGCTGCGCATCTCGGGCAGCAAGATGGTCCCCGGCGACCGCCACTACCGCAGCACCGGGCAGATGGTGGTGTTCAGCCACTGACCGCCAATCGCTCGATTCGCCTCTCTACCGGCCCCCTCTCCGATCCTCGGTGAGGGGGCTGGCGTTTCCGGCGTCCCGCCCGCGGCGAATGCGCGGTCCCGGCCGTCGCTAGGTTTCGCCCGGACGGCCGCCTCGGGCGGCGAGGGGGAAGTCATGGACGAGGGACCGAGCGACGCGGGGGCGCCCGGCACCTCGGGGGTCGAGGCCTCGGTGTCCGGGACGCCGGCGCCGGACGTGCCGGCGGGCCCGGGCGTCGCCGAGCGCGGCAAGGAGCAGGCGCGCCGCCAAGGCAGCATGGCGCGCGACCAGGCCTTGCGCCGGGCGGACAAGCGCAAGGGCACCCTGGCGTCGGCCTTCGCGATCACCGTCGGCGAGACCGGACGAGGCCAAGAGGCCTCCGCTGTACTGACGGAGCGCACGAGGCGCGAGGGACCAAGGGAGGGGCGGGGACCATGCGAAAGACATTGGGGATTGCAGCTGCGGCCCTGCTCGCGACCGGGGTCGCGGGCAGCGATCAGATGAAGTCGGGACAAGGCGGCTCCGGGCAAGGTGGCTCGGGCCAATCCGGAGAAAAGCAGCAGCCCGGAATGGTGTCGGGGACGCTGTCCCGGGCGAACGCGAACCAGCTGGTCATCCAGGTGCCCGGGCAGGGCTCGACGACGCTGCAGATCAACGCCCGGACGCAGGTGACCCTCGACGGGCTGCGGGCTTCGTTCGACCAGCTGCAGCCCGGGGCCCAGGTGCGCGCGAGCTACCAGGTGCAGCAGGGACAGGCGACGGCCACCAAGATCGACGCGGTGTCTTCGCAGCGGGGCACGCAGGGCCAGCAGCAGCCCGGGTAGCAGGACTAAAGGACGACGCTGCCGCATCCGGTTCCTGCCCCGGGGGCGACGTGGTCGCCGTCGGGCAGCGGATTCGTGCTCTCGTTCAAGCCTCGAGCGGACAGCGCGTCGTCAAGCGGCCGGGCCGGATGGGGCGTTGTTACTCGATGGGCGGCGGAGGCGGCGGCAGCGGCTGGCTCTGCGAATCCTGAGGAAGCGGCATCGGCGCCGCGGTCGGGACCATCGGCGCGGCGGCGTTGGCGGGCGGGCGGCACTCCAGCCGCCGCTGGATGGTGCGGGCGAAGCTCTTGGCGAAGATGAGCGGGATCTGGTCGATCTCGTGCTCCTCGACGTGCTCTTGGAAGGTCTGGATGACGGTCGCGGTCCCGCAGTCGACCACGCGGCCGGAGGCCTGGAGCCGGAATTTGCGGGAGCGGTGCATCAGCGAGGTGATGCGTCCCTCGATCATCACGCCCTGCGAGCAGGTGGTGCCGACGCCGACCTGGGCGAACTTGTGGGTGCGCGTCAGGCGGTCGCGCAGGTCCTCGACGGTGGCCATGGAGAGGGTGGGGACGTGTTGCCGGTAGCGATCCTCGCCGACGACGGTGGCGTCGAGGGGCCAGGGAGCCAGCGTCGCCATCTGCGAGTGGCAGAGGTCCTCGTCCCGCTCCGAGGAACCGGAGTGCGCGCACGCGCCGAGCGAGGAGCCCAGGGCGAGCAGGGCGAGCAGGGCGAGCAGGGCGAAGGTCCTTCCGAGCGCGTTCATGGCGGCTCTCCTCGTCGAGGTGTCAGGAGGGGAGCCTTATACCACGCGTGGAAGGCGGCCCCGACCGGCCAAGTCGCGTCAGCCCGCGGCGGGTGGCCTGTTCGCGTTCGCGCGCCGCCTCGCCTCGGTGAAGAAGGACTTCTTCAGCCGCTCGAGGACGTCCACTCCCTGCTCCAGCGCGGCGCGGCGCTCGGGGTTGCTGCCGGCGCCCCTGGCGGCGCGGATCATCGGCGGGATCTCCCTCTCGAGCTGGGCCATGGCCCAGGCGAGCCCGGCGGAGAAGGTGTTGTCGTCGGCGGCCATCGGGTCTCTCCGGTTGCTACTTCGTGGGGGCTGGGGGCCCGAAGTACTTCTCCAGGATCTGGGGTTCGTCCGCGAAGATCGTGTTGGCGTCCGTGGGCGTAATGGATTTCCCGGTGCGGATCTTCTCGCGGATCCCGTTCTCGCACGTCTGCTTCTCGGCCATCGTCCAGACCTCGCCGGGCGCGGACCACGGGCAGGAGCAGAACAGGCAGACGTGGTTGCAGCGGTAGGTCATCTCCAGCACCGCGGTGCGCGGCAGGAACGAGGCGGCGAGGCGGCTGGCGACGGGCACGGAGGCCTCGGGCTGGAGTGCTCGATAGCTATCACGGAGCGCGGCCCGGGGCGGCGCCGGAGGCTGGCTGGCGGGCGACCCAATAGATCGTCGCGGGCGACCGCGTGACGCACGTCGCGAGGCGCCCCAACCCCGGGTGGTTCCTGGCCAATCTGGCCCCGAAGCGCCGAATTGCGTCGCTCCGACGCCCGTCCCCCCGAGCGCGCGCGCCCCGCCGACGCGATAGCTGTCCGCTCGCCGCGAACGAGGTAGGGTGTCCTCTTCCACACGGAGTGCTCGGGAGGCCACTTGGATTTCGCGACTCTCTTCACCGGCGGCTCCTACACGTTCAAGGATCAGGGCGGCGTCGCCATCCCCGTCTTCACCTTCCGCGCGGCCGACTGGGCGGCGGCCCGGTCCCTCTTCCAAGCGATGTACGTCGAGCTGCAGGTCCGCAACGACGCCAAGGGCCAGCTCTCCTACGTGCTCGCGGTGCCGGATCGCGGCGTGCCGCCGTGGGCCATCCCCATCGACCCCGACCACCGCGCCTCGATCTCCCAGGGCTCCAAGGAGGTCGGCCTGGTCGCGACCTACGTGCTGTGCCCGGGGTCCAAGACCATCGACCTGAACGAGTTCGCCACCGACGTCGAGCACGACTGGAGCGGGCGCTACGGCCGGGCGAGCGACCTCTTGGCCGCCAAGAAGCTGGACGAGGCCGAGGCCATCGCCGTCGAGCTGGCCGACGACTGCCACGACCGGCTGCCCGTCGCGCACCACCTGCTCGGCCGCTGCCACCGCGCCCAGAACCGGCTGCCCGAGGCCATCGCCTGCTACCGCACCGCGCTGGGCATGGCGAAGAAGAAGCGCGACAAGACCTTCCTCCCCAGCGCCGCAGGCGTGCTGTCCGACCTGGGCGTCGCGTACAAGCGCTCGGGCGACGTGGCCCGCGCGGCCTGCTGCCTGACCGGGGCGCTGAGCCTGCGGCCCAACTATCCCGAGGCGCTGGCCACCTTCGTGACGCTGTTCAAGGAGTGCGACGCCCTGGTCGTCCACGCCTGCGCGCGCATGGTGGCCCTCGGGCGGGACAAGCTCGCGGAGCAGATCACCACCGGCTACGCCGCCGAGTACAAGAAGGACGGCGCCAAGCTGCTCGCCATCGCGAAGTACGCCGCCAAGGACCTGGACCTGGCCAAGTGGCCGCTCGCCCTGAAGAAGGAAGAGCTGGCCCCGGAGACGTTCCTGGCGGCGCTCGATGCCGCCGCCGGCGACCCCGCCGCGCCCGTGCTGGAGATGCCGCCGGAGCCTCCGCCCGAGCCGCCCAAGCCCGAGCCGGTGCCGGAGGTGAAGCCCGCGCCCATCGAGGCCAAGGCCGCCGAAGTCGCACCCGCAGCCGAAGCCGCCAAGCCCGCCGAGGCGGCCAAGCCCGCTGAAGCCAAGCCTGCGGCCGAGACCGCCAAGCCCGCCGAGCCGAAGGCCGAAGAAGCCAAGCCCGACGCGAAGGAGCAGAAGGAGGAGGGCAAGGGCAAGAAGAAGTGGTGGAAGGTCTGGTAGCGGCCCCGGGGGAGTCGATGTCCGACGGAATCTGCGGGACGGCCCTTCGAGAGGCGCAGCTCCTTCAGGCCGGCGCAGGCGACCGCAAGAAGGGCGCCCTGGTCCTGGCGCAGGCGGAGCTGGCCGAAGCCGAGAAGAGGCACGCGCCCACCTCGCCGCAGCTGGCGAGGCCGCTGCTCGCGGTGGCTGCCGCCCTGCACGATCTGGACTGCCACGAAGAGGCCGACGGGCTCGAGGACCGGGCGATCGCCCTGATGCGCCAGTGGCCCGTGGACGAGGCGTTGGCGAGCGAGCTGTACAACCTCGGGCTGGGGCGGTTGTGGCGCAAGCGCCCGTCGTCGGCGGTCGACCTGCTCGCCTGGGCTGCGCCGGTCGCGCGTCAGCTGCCCGCCAAGCCGTGGTTCTTGGACGGCCTGCTGAAGGCGTTGGGGGACGCGCACCGCGACCTGGGGCAGTGGGACCAGGCTCGTGCCGCGTTCGAGGAGGCGCTCTCCGCGGCTCGCTCCCGTCCGCAGCCTGCGGGGTGGATCGGCGGGGCCTTGATCCTGCGCGGCCTGGCGTCGGTCGCCATCGGCCGGGGCGACCTGCCCGCCGCGGAGTCGCTGCTGCGCGAGGCGTTGGCGGAGGAGTCGAAGGCCCAGGGGGAAGGCTATTGGGAGGTCGCGGAGGTTCTCGACGAGCTCGCCCAGGTCCTGCGATCGCGCGGGGATGTCGAAGGCGCTCTGATGCTCGAGGGCCAGGCGCTGGAGATCCTCGCCAAGTACCAGGGGCCGAGGTTCGAGCAGCTCGCGCAAGCCCTCCGGGCGCGGCGCCGCTAGGCCAGGGAGAAGAGGCGCGGCGGCCAAGTCAGCGAGCCGCAAGCGTCAGCGCGCGGGGCCCCGGCAGCCCCGCGCAGTGAAGGCCTTCGCAACGAGCAGCGCTCAGAGGACTTCCCGGCTCAGGCCGTCGGCGCCTCGGCCTTCAGCGGCGGAACCACCGCCGGCTGGTTCGGGGCCGCCGTGGCAGGCAGCGCGTCCGCGACGATCTCCGCCAGGTCTCGCACCGAGAGCTGCTCGAGGTTCTTCTCGCTCGCCGCGTCCTTGAGCATGGTCAGGCAGAAGGGGCAGGCGGTGGCCACGGTCGTCGCGCCGCTCTTGGCGATCTCCTCGATGCGGTTCTGGTTCACCCGCGTGCCGATCTTCTCCTCCATCCACATCCGCCCGCCGCCCGCGCCGCAGCAGAAGCCCTGCCGCTCGCTGCGCGGCAGCTCCTTGGGCTCCACCTTGAGCACCGCCTTCAGCGCGGCGCGCGGGGCCCGGTAGATGCCGTTGTGCCGGCCGAGGTAGCAGCTGTCGTGGAAGGTCACCGGCCCGGTGAGCTTGGCCAGCGCCGGGGTCTCGCCCAACTGGAGCTTGCCCTCGGCGATCAGCTTCTCGATCAGCTCGGCGTGGTGCACCACCTCGTAGCTGCCGCCGAACTGCGGGTACTCGTGCTTGAGCGTGTTGAAGCAGTGCGGGCACTGCACCAGGATCTTCTTGACGCTGTAGCCCTTCATCACCTCGATGTTCTGCTGGCACAGCGTCTGGAAGACGAGCTCGTTGCCCATGCGGCGCGCGCTCTCGCCGTTGCAGGTCTCCTCGTTGCCCAGGATGGCGAACTTCACGCCCGCGGCGTTGAGGATCCTCACGATCGCCTTGCTCACCTTCTTCTGGCGGTCGTCGAAGGCGCCGGCGCAGCCCACGAAGAACAGGTACTCGAACTCCTTGCCGTCGGAGCAGCGCGGCACCTCGAGGCCCTCGGCCCAGGCGTCGCGCGTGTTCGAGCCCAGGCCCCAGGGGTTGCCCTGGGTCTCCAGGCCCTTGAAGACCCGCGTGACCTCCGGCGGGAACTTCGACTCCATCAGCGTCTGGTAGCGGCGCATGTCCATCAGCCGCGGCAGGTTCTCGATGAGCACCGGGCAGGCGGTCTCGCACCACGCGCAGGTGGTGCAGGCCCAGATGGTGTCGTCGGCGACGACCGTGCCCGGAACCGTCTTCAGCTCCTCGCCCTTCTTGCCGGCGAGCAGGTCCTTGGACTCCGCGTACAAGTGCTCCTTGATCGTGTGGTTGAGCGCCTTGTGCGTCAGCGGCTTGCCGGTGACGTAGGTGGGGCAGTGCGTCTGGCAGCGCCCGCACTCGGTGCAGCTGTAGACGTCGAAGCCCTGCTTCCAGGTGAAGTCGGTGGCCTTGGCCAGGCCGAAGCTCTCCGAGTTCTCCAGGTCGAGCTTGGTCATCTGGCCGGAGGGCGTCAGGCGGCCGAAGTAGACGTTGAAGAGCGCGGTGATGACGTGGAAGTGCTTGCCGTAGGGCAGGAAGTTGCCGAAGACCAGGATGATGCCGACGTGGAGCCAGAAGCCCACGTGCATCAGCACCTCGAGGGTGCGGCTCTCCAGGCCGACCAGCCAGCCCGCGGTCGCCGAGCTGACCGGGAGGAGCGGGTCGAACCCCCGGTTCTGCATCGCCAGCTGCGCGCCCTCGAAGACGGCGTCGCTGACCATCAGCGCCGCGATGAAGCCGAGGATGAGGTAGGCCTCCCAGCTCTTCGTCATCCGGTCCGGCCTCTTGAGCGCCCGCAGGAGGATGAAGTAGGTGGCGGCGACGAAGGCCACCGCCAGGATGACGTCCTTGACGAACAGGTAGCCGCGGCCGACGGCGTACTCCTCGGTCAGCAGCGGCAGGTGGAAGCTGGGCGAGTAGCCCATCCCGAACAGCGTGATGGTCCGCAGCGACAGCACGAGGAAGGAGAGGAAGATCAGCGCGTGCATCGCGCCCGGCAGCCGCTCCTCCCGGTCGAGCAGCCGCTTCTGGCCGAAGCCGAAGCGCAGCAACTCGCCCACCCGCTCGCCGGGCCGGTCGAAGCGGTTGGCCTTCTGCAGCTTGGTCAGCAGCCGCAGCCGGTGCTGCATGGTGAAGGCGAAGAACGCACCCGCCAAGACGAGCAGGATGGAGATGGCGATGGGGCCCATGGTCTCTCCGTGGAGGGACTGTCGCGAAATTGACGCACTGCGTGAAGGGACAACCTAGCCCAACTCGGGCTCGGGGCAATGCTACCCAGGGAGGGGGGCGGGCGGTCCTACGGCTGGAAGACGATTAGGAACGCCCTGCCGGGAAGGACCTGGGCCTTGCGCCGCGAGTAGCCCTCGAGCCCGACGACCGAGAAGTTCATCAGGTCGAGCCTTCCGGGGACCAGGAAGGCCCCGGTGGCGCCGGTGGCGTTGCCGTCGGGGACCAGGGTCAGGTCGTCGGCCAGGTAGCGCACGCGGGTGTTGTCGAGGTCGTGGCCCACGATGCCGGCGCCCGCGACCGGGTGCCCGGTGGCGTCGTGGACCACGCCGAGCAGGAAGCCCTGCTCCTCGAGGTCGGCGACTCGGGTGGCGGCGGCCAGTGCGCCGGCGAAGTCGGCGGGCAGGGCGTAGGCGTCGGTCCCCGAGACGGACTGCGGGCCGCCCTCGAAGAGGAAGCTCTCGCTGGGAATCACCAGGGCCGGAGCGCGGGGATCGGTCACCAGCGCGGCCATCCCCACTGCCAGGCGCCCGTCGACGGCGAAGAAGGCGAAGCGGCCGTCCTCGGCGACGGTGGAGGCGACGTCCACGCCGGCGTCGGGGAAGTGCGCGGCGACGAAGGGGTCCTCGAGGCGGACGGAGAGCCCGTCGCGCGAGGGCGAGCTCTTGCCCTGCTCGGCGTACCAGTGCGTGGCCAGCGGGAAGGTCGAGACGGTGCCCGAGACCGCGAACGGCCCGGCGTCGGGCAGGCCGGTGTCGGGCAACAGATCGCTCGCGCTGGAGCAGGCCCCGGACGAGAGGGCGAGCCCGAGGGTGGCGGCGCAGAGGAGGAAGGCGGCGAGGGCGCGCATGGTGGAGGGCATCTTCAGCGCGAGCCGCGAGGGGCGTCAACCGCGCGAGGGGAGAGGGGAGAGAAGGCGGCGGGCGGGCCCGCTTTCGCGAACCCGCCCGCCTTCGACCTCGGGATGGCTGTGCGCCCGCTAGCGAGCCAGTCCCTTCTTCTTCTTGGCGTCTTCCGGCTTGGCCGGCTGGGCGTTCGCCGGAGGCGGCGGGGCGACTTGCGTGCCGGGACGCACGGCCGGGTTGGTGGCGGGCCGCACGGCGGGAGGGAGGTTGGAGTTGGTCACCGGGCGGACGCGTGGCTCCCGCGGCGGGTCGGGGGTGATCGGCGGGCGGGTGATGTGGTCGTCGCGCAGCCGCGGCGGCTCGGGCCGGGTGGTGCTGGGGCCGGTCGTGGTCGGGGCCGTCCCGCGGATCGGGTCGGGGCCGGTGTGGGTGGGGATGCCGGTGTTCGGCGGCCTGTTCCCGGCAGGGGTGCCGTAGGTCGGATTGGAGGGCTGGGTGCCGGTGACGGTGGCCGGCTGGGTGCCGTAGGCCGGAGTGGTGGTGGTCGGGGGCCTGTTTCCGGCGGGGGTGCCGTAGGTCGGGTTGGAGGGCTGGGTGCCGGTGACGGTGGTCGGCTGGGTCCCATAGACTGGATTGGTGTTCGTCGGCGGGTTGCCCGCCGGCGTGCCGTAGGTCGGGGTCGTCGTGGGCGTGGTGCCGGTGACGGTGGTCGGCTGGGTGCCGTAGGCCGGAGTGGTGGTGGTCGGGGGCCTGTTCCCAGCGGGGGTGCCGTAGGTCGGGTTGGAGGGCTGGGTGCCGGTGACGGTGGTCGGCTGGGTCCCATAGACCGGATTGGTGTTCGTCGTGGGCCTGTTTCCGGCGGGGGTGCCGTAGGTCGGGTTGGTCGGCTGGGTGCCGGTGACGGTGGTCGGCTGGGTGCCGTAGGCCGGAGTGGTGGTGGTCGGGGGCCTGTTTCCGGCAGGGGTGCCGTAGGTCGGGTTGGACGGCTGGGTGCCGGTCACGGTGGTCGGCTGGGTCCCGTACACCGGATTCGTGGTCGTGGGCTGGTTGCCCGCGGGCGTCCCATAGGTCGGCGTGGTGGTCGTGGGCTGCGTCCCGTACGTCGGCTGGCTGCCGGTGCTGGGCGTGCCGTAGGCGGGATTTCCCGTGCTCGAGTTCCCGTGGCCGGTGTTGCCGGTGTTGGGCGTCCCGTAGACGGGGTTGCCCGTGGTCGTGCTGCCGGTATTGGGCGTGCCGTAGACCGGGTTGCCGTAGTTGCCGTTGTTGTTGCCGGTGTTCGGCGTCCCGTAGACGGGGTTGCCGTAGCTGCCCGAGCTCCCATGGGTGGGCTGGGCGGTGTTGGGGGTGCCGTAGATCGGCTGGGCGGTGTTCGGCGTGCCGTAGACCGGCGGGGCGGCGGGAGTGGCCTCGTGGTAGCGATAGCGTCGGTTGGTGCGGTCCCAGGTGTACTGGGTGTGGTGGTTGCGGGGCGGGTAGTAGTCGTGGTGGTGGGCGCCGTGGACGAAGCACCAATTGCCGTAGTTGTCGGGGTGGACATCCCAGTACTCCACGACGACCGGCGCCGAGTAGTAGTAGGTGCCGCCGTCGTAGCGGTACTGGGTCGGGTTCTCCGGCGCGTACTCGTGGTCGTGCGTGCCGTCGATGTAGCACCAGCCGCCGCCGAAGCGATCGGGGATCCAGTGCGCGCCCCAGTACCGGTAGACGTTGACCTGGACGACCGGCGGCGGCGGCGGGGTTGGCTCGTAGACGACGTGCCGGTGGTGGACGCAGCCGGTGGCGACGAGCGCGAGCAGCGTCGCGGCCAGGATTCTCGGGAAGCGCATGGCGTTCTCCGTGGTCAATGCGTTCGGCCCTTGGACGCGGGGTGGGGCGTGACCATTCAAGCAGTCGAGATCACCCAAGTCCGCGGATGCACTACCGGTTGTACCACTGTTCGGGGCCCCGAGAGGAACCCGCCCGCGGCGAGCGGGCGCCTGGTCTTTGCCCCCGTCGGCGACCGTCGCATGGAACGGATCAACCGCTGGCCGCAGCCTTTTAGTTGAGCGCTCTCGGGGAGGGCGTCCCGCCCCGGCGCTCCCACCAGCGCTGCAGTACGTCGCGGTACTCGTGCAGCTCGCGCACCCCGGTCAACGACCACTCCTGGCCGATGACGACCGCGGGGATGGCGCTCACCCCGCGGCGCATCGCCTCCAGCCGGCTCTCCTCGACCGCGCGGAGCGTGCCCGGGGCGTCGAAGGCGGTGGCGAAGCGGTCCATCTGCAGGCCGGTGGCGTCGGCCAGCTCGAAGAGCACGTCGCGCCGGGTGACGTTGAGCCCGAAGCGGAAGGCCGCGTCGCGCAGCCGCTGGGCCAGGGCCCGCTCCGCGCAGCGACCCTGCAGCCGCGCGGCCTCGAGCGCCACCAGCGGGGGCAGGCTCGAGTTCGGCGGATCGATGCTGCGCCACAGTGCCGGGTCGAGGTCGAGGTGCTCCGGCTCGCCGGCCGCCTTCTTGACCAGGCGGACCTGGCGGCGCACCTCGCGCTTCGACGGGGCCTCCGGCTCCAGGCGCAGCGGGTAGGCGCGCAGGTCGACGCGCACCAGGTCGCCGAACTCCTCCTCCAGCTGCGCCAGGCGGTGCGCCGTGACGCAGCAGTAGGCGCAGAGTACGTCGTGGAAGAAGCTGAGGCGTACCGGCTCTCTCATGGGTGTGCGCGCGCAGGCAGTGTGTGGTCGGCGGCAATCCTACTGCGCCGCTCGACCGCATCAAGGAGCTGGAGGCCGGCAGCTTGGGGGGGACCCAAGCGGGCGCGTCGTCAGCGCCCCTTGGCCACGCGGGCGAGCTCGGCGCGGCAGTCGTTGCACAGCGCGCAGCCCTTGCGGTCCGTGTCCGTGACCGTCGTGGAGAAGAACATCACGCAGCGCCCGTCGTCGCAGTGCGACAGCCCGACCAGATGGCCGACCTCGTGGACCACCTCGGACCGGCCGCGGGAGCGCAAGAGGTCGTTGTCCTGGGCCGCGCCGTGGAACTCGGGCCGCAGCCGGGCCAGCGAGACGACGGCCGCGTGGCACTCGCGGTCGGCCTCGCCGAACACGAACGGCGAGTCGGGGATGAACAGGTCCACCTCGGCCACGCCCAGGATGCCCAGCTGCTCCTTCGCCTTGGCGGCGGAGAGCCGCCGGAGGATGGCGGTGGAGTGGTACTGGGTCCGGTCCTTGTTGAAGGCGTATTTGGGCTCGGAGAGCGGAGCGCCGAAGGCCACCTCGACGCCGTAGAGGCCGGCAAGCGGCTCCGCGAGCTCCTTGACGAGCGTGCGAGCCGTCCCGCCCACGGGCACTATCTGGACGATTCCTGGCATGACCCCGACCCCGTCTGGTCCGCGAAGACGGGAAAGGTCCAATGCTTTCGGGTGTCTGTCAAGGATGAAGGGGAGCGGCCTGCGGCGCGCCTCCGGCCAGGAAGGGCACGCAGGCGGCGAGGAGGTCGGAGCGGACCTCGTCGAAGGCCTCGCCGGCCAGCGCGAAGTGGCAGCGCGCGGCGTGGGGCAGGCCCGAGAGCGGCTCGAAGCGCTTGTGCTCTCCAGCCGTGCACAGCAGCAGGGACCGGCCCCGCAGGAGATCGGCGCGCGGCTCGGCGGGCGTCTGCGCCGGGGAGAGCAGCAGGACGCCTTCCGCGTCGAGGGCGCAGGCGGCCTCGAGCGCGGTCCGCGCGCAGGGCCCCGCCGCGGCCAGGGCGAGGGTCCGTGCGCCGCGCAGGCGCAGGAACTCGGCGCAGCAGGCGAGCGTGTCGCCTTCGCTCGTCCCGGGCCTGGGGTGGACGAAGAGGGCGCTGACGCCCTGGCCTGCGAGCGTGCGGGAGAGCTCGGTGAAGGTCGCCGCGAAGCCGGCCGGCCCGCAGAAGAGCGCTGCGCGGGCGGCGCCCGAGACGAGGTGCGCGCTGGCCTGGAAGGCGTGGCGCGAGGTGGCGAGGCGGACGAACCGCGAGCCGTCCGGCGCGGAGGAGACCTCCGCCGCCACCAGGGCCCAGGCTTGTGGCTCGGCGGGCTCCTGGACGAGCGCCATGGCGGCCTCCGCGATGCGAGTGAACTGCCCGACACTATAGCGTGGTGGCGAGGCAGCCTGCCGGAGCCGAGCCATCCCTGGGGCGCGGGACGGGAAGCGGCCTTGCATTCCTGCTGCCCGCGGCCTACAGCCTACGGCCTGCATGCGCTGCGTCCTTCTGACCCTCGAGTACGACGGCACCGACTACGTCGGCTGGCAGGTCCAGCCCAACGGGCCCTCCGTCCAGGAGGCGCTCGAGAAGGCCCTCTCGGCCCTGCTCAAGGAGCCGGCCAAGGTCATGGGCGCCGGGCGCACCGACTCCGGAGTCCACGCCCGCGGGCAGGCGGCGAGCGTGCGCACCGAGAAGAGCTTGCCGCTCAAGGCCTTCGTGGCGGGCGTCAACTCGCTGCTGCCCAGGGACATCGCGGTGCTGTCCGCCCAGGAGCGCGAGGACGGCTTCGACGCCCGCCGGTCCGCGCGGGGGAAGATCTACCGCTACCGCATCTCCAACCGGCCGAGCCGCTCGCCGCTGGAGCGCCGCTTCGCGTGGGAGGTCTTCCAGCCGCTCGCGGTCGAGGCGATGGCGCGCGCGGGGACGGCGCTGCTGGGGCGGCACGACTTCTCCGCCTTCCGCGCCAGCGACTGCGAGGCGAACACCACCGTCCGCGAGGTCCGCCGGCTCGAGGTGGTGCGCCTGGGCGAGCGGGTCGACGTGGAGATCGAGGCCACCGCGTTCCTCAAGCACATGGTGCGCAACATCGTCGGGACCCTGGTCGAGGTGGGGCTGGGCCGGCGCGAGGAGGCCTCGGTGGCGCAGGTGCTGGCCGGCCGCGACCGGGTCAAGGCCGGGGTCACGGCCCCCGCGCACGGGCTGAGCCTCGAGCGGGTGTTCTACGAAGAGCCGGTCCTGGGCCCGTCGAAGGCGCCCACGCCGTGAAGATCCCGCAAGCGGCTATACTCGGAGCCCCGTGAGCACTCCCCGCAAGCCCGAAACCGCCTTCAAGAAGTCCGTGCGCGCCGTGGAGATCGGCGTCGCCCTCGGCGTCGCCGGCTTCATCCTCAACGCCCTCATCTCCGGGGAGATCGCCGCGCTGCAGTTCCAGAGCGAGGGGGAGCACCTCGCCCCGCAGCTCCTCCTGCTGGTGCTGCCGTCCCTCATCATCGCGCCCGCGCTGGCCTTCGCGGCCGGAATGCTGGTGGAGGGTTCGCGCTGGAGGATCGTCATCTCGCAGAACCTGACCCTGCAGGCCACCGTCCTGCTCGTTCCGGCGGTGTCGGTGGGGATCGCCGAGTTCTTCACTCCTGCGATCACCGCGGTGGAGGTCGGCCTGCTCGTCGTCGGGACGGTGCTGTCCGGCCTGGCGATGGGACGGGCCCAGCGGCGAAAGCCCGAGCCCGAGAAGAAGCAGGCAAGCCTCGCCGCCATCGACTTCGAGAAGGTCAAGCAGGAGGCTGGTGCCGCCGCGGCGCAGCCGGCTCCCGCTGCGGATGCTCCGCCGGCCTCTGCGCCGGCGCCGGCCGCGGCGACCCCTGCTCCGGCCCCGACGGCAGCTGCTGCGCCGCCCGAGATTCCGGCAGCCGCCCCGACGCAGGCGCCCGCGGCCCCTGCCCTGGCCGCAGAGAGCGCTGCCGGCGCGGTCGATGCCAAGCCCAAGGCCTGAAGCCGAAAGCCGAAAACCCCAGGCCTAGGGATAGACGAGAAAGGTCTTCTCGAAGCGCTCGCCCTGCGGTCCGCTGAGCGAGGAGAGCACCCGCACCGCTTGGGCGACGGGGATCGACGCGCTGGGCACCAGGCCCGCCGTGTCTTCGTCGCGGAAGCGCGCCTTGAGCTTGGCCGCGGCGTCTTCGATGCCCGGGTAGTCCGGTCGGGCCCCGGGCGAGGGCAGGGAGGGCCCGTAGCGGTCCGGCCCGGGGATCTTGCCGCGGTCCGTGACCACCTCCAGACCGTCCGTGCGCATCACGATGCGGATCTTGCCGAGCGGCTTGTCGGCGTCGAGCCAGGCGCCGAAGTCGTCTCCGGAGAACGGGCGGAAGGGGATGCAGCGCCGCTCCTTGCCGTCGAACGCCTCCAGGCACGCCTGATCGCCGCGCTCCAGCGCCTCGCTCACGGCCGAGAGCGCCGCGGACAGGTCCGCCATCTTCAGCTTCTCGTCCAGCTCGAGGACCAGGTCCTTGCCGCGCAGCTCTTCGAGCGCCTTGGTGCACGCGCTCTCCGGGCCCAGGCACGTCTGCCCCGAGGGGAGCACCAGCCGCCGCTCCTGCACCCGCAGCACCGCCCCGGACCGGAACGGGCGCCCGTAGCCCTCTGGCACTTTCGGCAGCCACTCCGGCGCCGGCCCCGCCACCGAGCCGCGGCACGCGCACGAACCGGCGAGCGCCAGCGCGGCCGCAGCGAGCGGCAGCAGGGCTCTGCGGGGTGGGAGCGGAAGGTTCATCCTCGAGTGCTTCCTAGCCTCTATTCGGGTCGAGCGCGAGTTCGATGGCCTGGCAAAGCTGGGCCGCGGTGAAGGGCTTGGCGAGGAAGGCGGCTCTGGCAGGGACCGCGTTCGGCCCGGTCAGCGCGTCGCGGTGGTGGCCGGACATGAAGAGCACCGGGACGGCCGGCCAGCGTTCGCGCAGCCGCTGGTAGACCTCCGGCCCGCTCATCCCGGGCATCACCAGATCGGCGACGAGCAGGCGCAGCGCGCCGGCCCGCTCCTCGGCCACCCGCAGCGCCTCGGCGCCGTCGGCCGCCAGCAGCACCTCGTAGCCCAGCGAGCCCAGCGTGGCGCACAGCAGCCGTCGCACGCCCGCGTCGTCCTCGGCGACGAGCACGGCGCCGGTCCCGCGTCCTCTCTGCGTCGCCCCCGGGTCCGGGACGGCGACGCCTGCGCCCGTGCGGCCGGCGCCTGCCGGAAGCGGCGGCAGCAGGATGCGGAAGGTGGTCCCCTTCGCCGAGGACTCGCGCAGGCTCACCGCCCCGCCGTGCTGCCGGACCACGCCGAGCACCGCGGCCAGGCCCAGGCCGGTGCCCTTGCCCAGCTCCTTGGTGGTGAAGAACGGCTCGAAGAGGTGCCGCTGCGTCTCCGGCGTCATCCCGGTGCCCGTGTCGCCGACCTCCAGGCCGACGTAGCGGCCGGGCGGGAGCTCCTCGCGCCGGGCCTCGGCCTCGTCGAGCAGGACCTCGCGGGCCGACAGGCGCAGGCTGCCGCCCGAGGGCATGGCGTCGCGCGCGTTGGCGGCCAGGTTGATGAGCGCCATCTCCAGCTGCGCGCGGTCGGCCTTCACCGCCGGCAGCGGCGGCTCGGTCTCGACCGCGACCGCGACCGCGACGGCCTCGCCCACCAGGCTCGCGAGCAGCGGCCGGAGCTGGACGAGGAGCGCCCCCAGGTCGAGCGGCTCGGACGACAGGCGGGCGTTGCGGCCCACCGCGAGCAGTTGGCGCACCGTGGTGCTCGCCCGTTCGGCGGCGAAGCGGATGTCCTCGGCCTCCTCGCGCAGCGGGCCCGGGGGCGCGTCGCGGACGATGAGCTCGGCGTTGCCGAGGATGGGCACCAGCAGGTTGTTGAAGTCGTGCGCCACCCCGCCGGCCAGCCTGCCCAGCGCCTCCAGGCGGCGGGTGGCGGTCATCTGCTCCGCCAGCGCTGCCCGCTCGGAGAGCGCCGCGCGCAGCGCCGACTCGGCGTCCTCGCGCCGGCGGACCCCGCGCTCGAACCACACCATCCCCACCGCCAGCGCCGCCGACCCCAGCGCCCAGAGCAGCAGGTGCCAGAGCGCCAGGTTCACCTTCAGCTCGCGGGCGAAGGCCAGGTAGGGCGCCATCGGCACCGAGACGGAGAGGCCCCCGCGCAGCTGGCCCACGCGATAGCCCTGCGCCGCGTGGCACTTCAGGCACCGCTCCTCGGTGTCGAGCCGGCCCAGCAGCCGCAGGTAGGGTGCGCCCGAGACCTGCGAGACCTCGACCACCTCCGGCGCGCCGGACTCGAGCCGCGACAGCGCCGTCGCCTCCCAGGAATCCGGCGCGTTCTCCGGGCGCAGCGGCCTGCTGCTGGTGATGTGGCCCATCAGCCCGTAGGTCTGCCGGGAGAGCTCGTGCACCTGGCGGGTCATGTACGCCGGGTTGACCAGCGTCAGCTTTCTGCCGTCGGTGGTCGTGAGGTCGCGGTCGGGCAGCTGCGCCAGGGAGGGGTTGGGCGGGGTCGCCTCGGTGGTCGGGACGTAGACGCCGCCCTGGCCGGCGTTCCAGCGCCGGTAGGCGAGGTCCTTCTCGAAGGCGCTGCGCGCCGCCGCGGTGGCCAGCCGCGAGACGTGCTCCTCGACGGCGAGGATGTTCCAGGCCGTCGAGGCGCAGACCACCACCGCCCACGCCGCCGAGAGGCCGAGGGCCAGGTGCAGCGTGCGGACCGGACGCTTGGCGATCGCGGGCTCGGGCTCGGGCTCGGGCAGAGACGTCGGCGCAGCGTCCTCCGGGGCGGGTCGGGAGCCTACGGTAACCCTGTCCGGGGCCGCCGGGGCAACGAACGTGAGGGGTGGGCGAAGCAGGCGCCTGTGCTAGGGTTTTCTTCTTTCAGAACCAGCCTCCGAAGACGGACCAAGCGATCTCATGGCGGGCCCCCCGGGCCAAAGTTTCGGCAAGTACTTGCTGCTCGACCGCATCGCTGCGGGCGGCATGGCGGAGATCTTCCGCGCCAAGTACGTCGCCGCGGCCGGCGTGACCAAGTCGGTGGTCATCAAGCGCATCCTGCCGCACTACGCCGGCAACCCGGCCTTCGTCTCGATGTTCACCAACGAGGCGAAGATCGCGATGAGCCTGGCGCACGGCAACATCGCGCAGGTCTTCGACTTCGGGGAGATCGACGGCGAGTACTTCCTGGCCATGGAGTTCGTCAACGGCCAGTCGCTCTCGCGCCTCTCCCGCGGCGCCCGCGAGATGGGCTACTGGGTGCCGCTGCCCATCGCCGCGCACATCATCAGCGAGGTCTGCGCCGGCCTGCACTACGCGCACACCCTCAAGGACGACGCCGGCAAGCCGCTGGGCATCGTCCACCGCGACGTCTCGCCCCAGAACGTCATCGTCAGCTACGAGGGCCAGGTCAAGCTGGTGGACTTCGGCATCGCCAAGATCCGCTCGGCGGGCAAGGGCGAGACCGAGCACGGGGCGATGAAGGGCAAGTACGTCTACTTCTCGCCGGAGCAGGCGCGCGCCAAGCCGCTCGACGGGCGCAGCGACGTCTTCGCCGCCGGCATCGTCCTGTACGAGCTGATCACCGGGAAGCGCCCGTTCGAAGGGAAGATGATCGAGGTGCTCTCCAAGATCACCAAGGGAGAGTTCGTCCCGCCCTCGCTGGTCAACCCCGAGGTCCCGCGCGAGCTGGAGACCATCGTCCTGCGCGCGCTGGCCCTCAAGCCGGACGACCGCTACGCGTCCGCGGTGGAGATGCAGGACGCGCTGCGGCACTACCAGCACGAGGCGGACCCCAACTTCTCCACCACCTCGGTGGCGCACCTGTCCCGCTTCGTCTGCCGCGACGAGCTGGAGCGCGAGGGCGTCAAGGTCGAGATCCCCCCGGAGTTCGACGAGAGGATGCTGCGCTGGCGGGCTCCGCCCAAGTCGTCGCGGGAGTCCATCCCCACCAGCGCCGCGACCAGCTCGGGCCGGCGCGAGAAGACCAACCCCGGCGACCGCGTGGACACCGAGGCCGGGCTCCCCGACGAGGCCGCCCGCCGCTCCCGCCGGGTGATGGCCGCCGTCGGCGTGCTCGTGCTGGGGGTCGTGGCCGGGCTCGCCGTCTCGCTGGGCCTGTTGCGCAAGGTCTACACCCTGGAGATCGTGACCGCCCCGCCGGGAGCCGCGGTGATGCTCGACGGCCGGGACCTGAAGAGCGCCACGCCGACTCGGCTCGAGGGCGTCTCCGCCGAGGACCCCCACGAGCTGGAGCTGTCGATGGTGGGGCGCAAGCCGGTCAAGCGCACGCTCGAGCCGTCCAAGCAGCGCCGGGTGGTGGTCGAGGTGACGATGGAGCCGGAGGGCGGCGAGCCGTCGTCCGTCTCGGCGCCGGACGGGCTGCGCCACGTGGCCGACGCGCGCGACCCGGTCGACGACCCGGTGGCGGTAGTGGCGCCCGCCGCCTGGCCCGAAACCAAGCAGGTGGTCCTGCGCAGCCAGTCCAATGCGGTGGTCGCCGCGGCGACGCCGGCGGCGCGCCTGCGGCTCGACCCGACCCGCACCTACCGGCTCGCCGTGGAGGGGTCGGCCGAGGTGTCCTCGGGCGCGCAGCGGCGCACGGTGCGCGAGGTCGCCTGGTTCGCCGAGAAGCCGGGAGGGGTCGGCGGCGAGGCGCTGTGCGGCGTGCTCACGCCCCAGGGCGGCGCGGTCGTCACTGGCGCCCGGGCGCTCTACGCCTTTGCGGTGCGCCGGCCGGGCGAGGAGGGCGCGGGAGAGCTCAAGGTCCGCCTGGTGGACCCCAGGGCGAAGAAGCCCCTGGTGCTCCCGGTGGACGTCTCTTCGGCGGCCTTCGTCCCCGGGGACCGGCTGCCGCGGATGATGGGCCTGGACCCGTCGGTGGCCTACTCGCTGTCCGTCTCCGGCCAGGCCTCGCTGGGCGCCTCCGGCCAGGCGACCCGGCTGCTCTACGTGCTCGACGGCGAGAGCCCCGAGGTGCTGGGCGCGCTGGGCACCGGCGGATCGAAGGTGGTGCGCGGCGCCAAGGGCCTGTGGCTCGTCCTGCTCGACGACGACCTGGCCGACAACGACGGGGACCTGGTGGTCAACGTGTCGCCGGCGAAGGCGCCGTGACCTGCGGCTGCCAGCGGATAGCTTGAAGTCCTGGATTCGCGCGCGGCGCGACGCGGGGATGGAGGCGCACACGGTGAGCGCGGACGAGACGAAGGATCGCCCCAAGCGCCGCTGGTACAAGCGGGCGGCGGCCCTGAGCCTGGGCTTCGGCGGTGGGCTCGTGGGGTTGGGCGCCGGGGTCGGCTGCGCCTTCTCCACCCCGCGCTGGGCCGGCCCGGTCAGCGACCACTTCGACGGCCGCAGGTTCCACAACGGCGCCGAGGCGCAGCAGCCGCACGGGGCCGGCGGGCTGCTCAAGTGGATGAGCCACCGCGAGCAGGGCCCCTGGCGCGAGTCCGTGGACGAGCCGCCGGGCGAGCCGCCGCCTCGCAAGGTCGACGCGCCCGGGGTGGTGCGGGTCACCTTCGTCGGGCACTCGACCGTGCTCTTGCAGCTGGACGGGCTCAACATCCTCACCGACCCCATCTGGTCCGACCGCGCCAGCCCCGTGCCCTTCGCCGGGCCCAAGCGCATCCGCCCGCCGGGAGTCCGCTTCGAGGACCTGCCGCCCATCGACGTGGTCCTCATCAGCCACAACCACTACGACCACCTGGATCTGCAGACGCTGCGGCGCCTGGCGGAGCGGGACCGGCCGCGGGTGGTGGTGCCGCTGGGGAACAAGGCGGTGCTCGACAAGGCGGGGCTGCTCGGCGCGAGCGAGCTCGACTGGTGGCAGGACCTGGAGCTCGCCCCGGGCGTGAGGCTGGTCGCGGTGCCGGCCCAGCACTTCTCCAACCGCGGGCCCTTCGACGACGGCAACGGGCTGTGGGCGGGCTTCGTGATCGAGAGCCGCTCCGCCGGCCGCGTCTTCTTCGCCGGCGACTCCGGCTACGGGCCCCACTTCAAGGAGATCGCCCAGCGGACCGGCGCGCCGCGGCTGGCGCTGCTGCCCATCGGCGCCTTCCGTCCTCGCTGGTTCATGGGCCCGGTGCACATGGGGCCGGACCAGGCGGTGGAGGCGGCCCGGGACCTGGGCGCGCGCACCAGCGTCGCCATCCACTTCGGCACCTTCAAGCTCGCCGACGACGGAGAAGAGGAGCCGGTGAAGGAGCTGCAGGAGGCGCTGGCGAAGAATCCGGGCGTCGACTTCTGGGTGCCGGAGTTCGGCCGGGGACGCGACCTGCCGGCCCGCTGAGGCCGCGCACGTTCAGTGCGTTTGCCTGCTCGTCCGCAGCGCGAGGGGCCTGGACAAAAAGGGCGCTCCTTTTTTATGCTTTTCGCACCCTCGGCCGTGGTGGCTGGCGGGAGGGCCGCTCGATGAGCGGGCGGCACGAAACAAAGGAAAGAAGAGAAACATGGCGACCGGTACCGTGAAGTGGTTCAACGACGCGAAGGGCTTCGGTTTCATCAGCCAGGAGAGCGGTGGGGAAGACGTCTTCTGCCACCACACGGCGATCCAGATCGAGGGCTTCCGCACCCTGGCCGAGGGACAGAAGGTGGAGTTCGAGGTCAAGAAGGGCCCGAAGGGCCTTCAGGCTGCGAACGTGAAGCCCATCAGCTGATTGGCTGAGCTGCTTTCACGCCCAAGACCCGGTGCCCTGACGAGGGAACCGGGTCTTGGTGTATCGAGGCTCGAGACCGCTGCAGGTCGCAGGCCGAAGGGAACCGATGAACGCTGGAACTGAGACGAACCTCGAGCGGCGCGTGCGCGAGGCCGCCGAGAAGGCGCTGCGCGACCGCAAGTTCGTCACCCCCGTCGACGTCGTGATGGGCCTGGGATGGGTCCGCATCCGGCACGTCGAGGAGTGGCAGCAGGGGAGACGCGACTGCCTGGAAGCGTCGCTGCCTCCTTCCCCCGACAAGATCCGCGGAGCGCTGGAGGCCCTGCGCCGCTGGGCCGAGGCGAGCGGGCTGACGCCCAAGGAGACGCCCTACGTCGCCCGCTCGCACGACCGGCGCGCGCTGCGGTTCACGAAGGCCGGCTCGCCGGAGGCCGAACGCGCTTGGAGCACGCACTGGTTCTCGCCGGAGCTGAGCGAGGCCCGGCGGGCCAAGATGCAGGAGCGCCAGGCCAAGCCGCCCGACCTCGTGGTGCTCCTGCCGCTCGACGACTGGAGGTGCACGGCCTGCGGCGGCACCGGCGAGATGCTCATCATGGACGCGCCCGGGGCGCTCTGCCTGGCCTGCGCCGACCTCGACCACCTGGTGTTCCTGCCCGCGGGCAACGCGGCGATGAGCCGGCGGGCGAAGGCGGCGAGCAAGCTCTCGGCGGTGGTGGTCCGCTTCGCTCGCGCGCGGAAGCGGTATGAGCGAAAGGGGATCCTGGTCGAGGAACAGGCCATTCGCCAGGCCGAGGAGCTGTGCCTGGGCGACGAGGAGCAGCGGGCCCTCCGCCGTGAGCGCGACGGCCAGCGCCGCGTGAAGATGGATGCGGTGCTCTTCGAGGCGATGGCCGCCGAGATCGCCCGGCTGTTCCCCAAGTGCCCCGAGGAGCGCGCCCGGCAGATCGCCGAGCACGCGGCGCTGCGCGGCAGCGGCCGGGTGGGCAGGACCGCTGGCGGCCGCGCGCTGGAGGAGGACGCCCTGCGCCTGGCGGTCATCGCGTCCATCCGCCACCTGGACACGGACTACGACGAGCTGCTGATGAACGGAGTCCACCGCGCGGAGGCGCGCGACCGGATCCGGGCGGCGGTCGACCGCGTGCTGCGGAGTTGGGAAGGCCGGTAGACGAGCCTGCGGGACCTACTTGCCCTGCGCTCCCATCTTCGGGTGCCGCACGTCGAAGCTCGGCTTGCGGTTCGGGTCGCAGTCCGGGCCGAAGCCGTCGGCGTTGAAGAGGTAGGTGAGCGAGCCGGTGCGGCCCTCGGGGCCCTGCGGCTCGATCTTCAGCTCGTGCGAACCGGCGCGCGACGGGCTGCAGTACGAGAGCAGGTAGAAGCGCTTGGAGAAGCCTTCGATGCGCGCGGCGACCTGGTCGAAGGTCACGCCGACCGCGGCGGGGTCCTTGGACAGCGACGCCCCGCTGCGGCCGATGGCCTGCAGCTCGGCCTCCTGGACCTCCGCGCCGACGCCGATGACGAAGACCTCGAAGTTCACGCCGTTGAGCGCGGTCTGCAGGTCGGAGGAGGAGACGCGGTGGGCGTGGTCGGTGCCGTCGGTGAAGACCACCAGCGTCCCGAAGCGCAGCGGCACCGGCGACTTCTCGATCTGCTTCTCCAGCACCTTGATCGCCTCGACGACCGCGCCGTTGAGGTTGGTCGACGGGTCCTTGGGCTGGAAGGTCGCGAGCGAGGCCGCGCCGGCCTTGCCGGGCATGAAGCCGCGGATCGGGACGATCTCCGAGCGGCCGTCGAAGCCGTAGATGGCCGTCTGCTGGTACTGGCCGACCCGCTCGGTGAAGCGCCCCACCGCCTCCTCGAGCACGTTCTTCTGGCCGGACTGGGTCACCGACGCCGACATGTCCACCAGCAGCAGCAGGTAGTGCATCGCCGCCACTTCGGGGTTGAGGATGGTCTGCTTGGACTCGAACGGCGAGACCAGCTTGCTGTCCTCGTAGATGTTGAACTTCTCGGCGGTCAGGCCGGGGACCGGCTCGCCCTCGCGGGTGTCCACGGTGAAGTAGACCGCCACGTTGGAGGGCTTCTGCACGCTGGCGTCCACCAGGCGCGGCTTGAGTCCGGCGCACCCGGCGAGCATGGACAGCGCGGCGAGGGCGCAGGCGAGTCGCAGCGGCTTCACGTCGAACATGAGTTCCTCCAGGGGGCTACTTCAATGCCTTACCAAGCTCTTGGACGAGGGTCTTGCGATTTGGTGACGAACCATCGACCGCGCCCCAGAGCCACTGGCCGCGCCAGGCGAGGTCCACTTCGCCGTTGAGCGGGTCCTTGATCGTCGCGGTGCCTTCGGCCTTGGCCTTCGGATCCTTGGCCTTGCTGAGGGCGAACCACTTCTCCAGCATCGCCTTCGCGTCCGCCGGGTCCTTGGCCTGGATGGCGAACAGCCGGAACCTTGCGCCCGCGACCTCATAGGGCACCGCGAAGCCGTCGTGCAGGAAGGCGTGGCCCAGGAAGTCCTTGGTCGAGAGCTTCTCGGCGCGGGGCAGCCGGCCCTCGGCCGGGAACGCCTTGAAGATCGCCGGAGGCTCGCGCGTGCCGGGCAGGCCGGCGGCGACCTTCTCCGCGACGGGCTTGAGCAGCTCGGTCTTGCCGACGAGCTTGGCGTAGATCGCGCCGGCCACGAACTCCAGGTGCTGCTCGCCCTGGTAGCCCTCGACGCCGATGGGCAGCGCCTTGCTGTTGTTGGGCCGCTCCTGCAGGTACATCCCGAAGGCGCGGACGGCGTCTTTGTGCCGGTAGAGGTCGACCGCGATCTCCTGCTTGCCGTCGGCGCTCTTGTAGGTCCCGGCGGCCAGCTCCTCGAAGTCGTACATCAGGAACGCGTCGGCCCCGCCGTCGATGTACTCGTAGAGCGTCTCCGGCGTGTACTTCGTCGGCGCCTCGGTGAGCGCGTAGCCGTCGATCTTCGGGAAGAGGGAAGCCATCGACGACGGCTCGGCGGGAGCCGCGGCCAAGGTGGCGGCGAGGAGCAGGGGCGCGAGCATCAGATGAGGAACTCCCTCGGCACGTCCTGGAGGCGCACGATGTCGGCGATGCGCTCGCGCACGTCGAAGCCCTTGCGGCACTTCACCGCGCAGGTCGTGCAGTCGGAGCAGGGAGAGGCGCCCGGCAGGCCCAGCTCGAGCAGCAGCGACTGGGCGGCCTCGCGGTTCTTGTATGCGTGCGCGTACATGTAGCTGCGCATCAGCTCGGGGATGGGCAGGTCCTTGGGGCACGGGCCCTTGCAGCCCTCGCAGCCCTGGCAGAAGAAGCCGGTCACTGAATCCCCGAGCCCGGAGCGGTTGCCCACCGCGGCCACCGGTTGCACGAGCGCCTTGTGGTCGGTGTCGGTGAACGCCGGCTCGCGCAGCACCGCGAGATCGATCTGCAGCTGATCCAAGGTGGTGAACCCGGGGATCGCCGTGTGGACGTTCGGGTCGCGAATGGCCCAGCGCAGCGCCGCCTTGGGGTCGATGGGCTGCTTCTTTTCCTTGTCCCAGAAGACGCCGGCCTGGGTCTTCATCGCCACGATGCCGAGCCCCGCGGCCGCCGCCTCGCCGATGGCCTTCTGCACCTCGAGGTGGTGCTCCTGCTTGAAGTTGTAGGAGGTGAGGACCACGTCGTAGACCTTGGCCTCGATCGCCGCGCGGATGACCGCGGGCTCGTTCTTGTGCGTGGTCACGCCCAGGAAGCGCGTCTTGCCCGCCTTCTTCAGACCCTCCATCGCCTTGAGGATCGACTCGTTGAGGGCGCTCTCGCGCACGCTCTGGTTGTGGAGGTAGAGCACGTCGACGTGGTCGAGGCCGAGGCGCTTGAGGCTGATCTCGAGCTTCTCGGCGATCTCCTCGGGGCGCATTTCCTTTGAGAACAGGCCGGTCTTGCGGTCCTGCGTGTCCAGGAAGACCTTGGTGCACAACAGGAACGAGTCGCGCTTCCGCGCGGGGAGGACGGTGCCGAGCATCTCCTCGTTGCGCCCGTTCTGGTAGCCGTGCGCGGTGTCCAGCAGCCCCATGCCTCCGTCGAGCGCGGCGCGGACCAGGTTCGGGTTGTCGGCGTTCATCACGCCCATGCTGACGATCGGCACGGTCAGCCCGGTGCGGCCGAGCACGCGGCGGTTCTCGGCGGTGGCCGGCACCGGAGCGGCGGGCGCGTCGGCGGCCGCGGGGGCAGCGCCCGAGGACTCGGGTGGGGCCTTGCTCGCCGCGGTCGTGGCGCAGCCGGTGAGCGCCGAGGCGGCGAGGCCCGCCGCACCCAGCTTGAGGAGGTCCCGCCGTTGAAGCTTCGTCGTCATGTACTGGCTCCGGTGAAAGGATCCGAGGAGGCCACGAATCGTCATGTACCTGGGCGCAGGAGTCCAGCGCCCGGTAGTCTCCGCCCATGTCCACGAGCTTCCAGCCCCCAAAAGCCTGAAGGCCCGGCCCCGGCCGCGACGCTCGCTTCCTGGCTCGGCGGTCGTGCCGATCGAGCTGGACCCCATCGACCTCTCCGAGATCGCCAGGGACGTCGAGGCATTGCGAGGCTGATTCGGTATCCTGGCGCCGCCATGCGCCACGTGCTCCGGGAGCAGCCGGGAGAGCTGCGCATCCGGACGCGCGGCGGAGCCAGGAGGAGTGTCGTGACGACCGAGGTGAAGGCAGACCCGAAGCTCATCGCCGCCTGCGGGCTGTACTGCGGCGCCTGCGGCAAGCTCCTGAAGGGCAAGTGCCCAGGCTGCGCGGCCAACGAGAAGGCCCGCTGGTGCGCGGTGCGCTCGTGCTGCAAGGAGCGCGGCTACGCCAGCTGCGCCGACTGCACCGAGTTCCGCGACCCACGCCAGTGCGGGAAGTTCGACGGCTTCATCTCCAAGGTCATCGGGCTGGTCCTCGACTCGGACCGCGCGAAGTGCATCGACCGGATCCGCGCGGTCGGGGCGGAGCAGTTCGCGAAGGAGATGGCGGACGGGCGCAGGCAGTCGCTGCCGCGGAAGTGACCGCGCCGACGAGCGGCGGCAGGCGTGCCGACCGGTCCATCCCCCCCCCAGCAGGGCTGCTTCGGAAGCCGACGGCTGCTACTTCGCCGCGGTTTTGCGGCTTGTTGATCGGCGGACTTCTCGTCGCGGATTGATAGCGGTAGGCTCTCTCCGCTTTCAGGGGAGTGGAGCGGTGCCGTCAGCCGACGCCGCGAAAAGCAGACCCGCTCAAGACAGAATGCAGCGGCATATTCCGCGCAACGTGAAAGAAGAGACAATCCACGGAGGAGCAGATCATGCGGTTGTTTTCGGACTCGATCGGTAGGAAGGCGGTGATGGCCACGACAGGACTGCTGATGATCCTGTTCGTCGTGGTGCACATGCTGGGCAACCTGACCATCTTCGGCCGGGAGGCGGGCATCAACGCCTATGCCGAGAAGCTCCAGTCGCTCCCGCCGCTGGTCTGGACCACCCGGGTGGTGATGGGCACCAGCCTCGTCCTCCACGTGATCCTGGCGGTGATCGTCACGCTGGAGAACTGGAAGGCCAACCCCATCAAGTACGCCGTGAACAAGGCCCTCAAGGTGACCTTCGCCGGCAAGACGATGATCTGGACCGGGATCCTCATCGGCGCCTTCCTCGGCTACCACCTGCTCCAGTTCACCATCCACGCCATCCCCGGCCTCGTGCTCAACACCGACGCGCTGCACCGGCCCGACGTCTTCGGCATGGTCTTCCACGAGTTCCGGATCACGCCGATCGTCCTCGTCTACGTGGCCAGCATGGTGGCGCTCTTCCTCCACCTGTCGCACGGCATCCAGAGCGTCTTCCAGACGTTCGGGTGGAGCAACGCGTTCCTGCTCCCGAAGTTCGAGCTGGGCGGCCGGACGCTCTCCATGATCTTCCTGGTGGGCTTCGGGGCGATTCCCGTCTGCATTCTCATTGGCCTTCTCACCAAGTAAAGGGGACACCGTGATTCTCGACGGCAAGGCGCCCGGTGGGCGCATCGAAGAGTCCTGGGACAAGTACCGGTTCGAGCTGAAGCTCGTGAACCCGGCCAACAAGCGCAAGTTCAAGGTGCTGGTGGTGGGCACGGGCCTCGCCGGCGCGTCGGCCGCCGCGACCTTGGGCGAGCTGGGCTACCAGGTCGAGGCCTTCTGCTACCAGGACAGCCCCCGGCGCGCGCACAGCATCGCCGCGCAGGGCGGCATCAACGCGGCCAAGAACTACCCCAACGACGGCGACAGCATCCGCCGCCTCTTCTACGACACCGTCAAGGGCGGCGACTTCCGCGCCCGCGAGGCGGACGTCTGGCGGCTCGCCCAGGTCAGCAACGAGATCATCGACCAGTGCGTCGCCCAGGGCGTCCCCTTCGGGCGCGACTACGCCGGCTACCTGGACAACCGCTCGTTCGGCGGCGCCCAGGTGTCGCGCACCTTCTTCGCGCGCGGGCAGACCGGCCAGCAGCTGCTGCTGGGCGCCTACTCGGCGCTCTCCCGGCAGGCCAAGGCGGGCACCGTCAAGCTGTTCCCGCGCACCGAGATGCTGGACCTGATCGTGGTGGACGGCGAGGCCAAGGGCATCACCGTGCGCGACCTCGTCACCGGGGAGATCCGCTGCCACGTCGGCGACGCGGTGGTGCTGGCCTCCGGCGGGTACGCCAACGTCTTCTACCTGTCGACCAACGCCAAGGGCTGCAGCGCCACGGCGATCTGGAAGGCCTACAAGAAGGGCGCCTTCTTCGCCAACCCCTGCTACACGCAGATCCACCCGACGTGCATCCCGCAGGCCGGCGACTACCAGTCGAAGCTGACCCTGATGAGCGAGTCGCTGCGCAACGACGGCCGCATCTGGGTGCCGAAGAAGAAGGAGGACTGCGCCAAGCCGCCCAACGAGATCCCCGAGGAGGACCGGGACTACTACCTGGAGCGCAAGTACCCGACCTTCGGCAACCTGGCCCCGCGCGACATCTCCTCGCGCGCCGCCAAGGAGCAGTGCGACGACGGCCGCGGCGTGGGCCCGGGCGGCCGCGGCGTGTACCTCGACTTCCGCGACGCCATCAAGCGGCTGGGCGAGCACGTCATCCGCGAGCGCTACGGCAACCTCTTCGAGATGTACGAGCGGATCACCGACGAGGACGGCTACAAGCGCCCGATGCGCATCTACCCGGCCCCGCACTACTCCATGGGCGGCCTGTGGGTGGACTACAACCTGATGAGCAACGTGCCCGGCCTGTTCGTGCTGGGCGAGGCCAACTACTCGGTCCACGGCGCCAACCGCCTGGGGGCCAGCGCGCTCATGCAGGGCCTGGCGGACGGCTACTTCATCATCCCCTACACCATCGCCGGCTACCTCGCGGGCACCAAGCCCGGCAAGGTGAAGGTGGACCACCCGGAGTGCGCCAAGTCCATCGCCGAGGTGAAGGACTCCACCGAGAAGCTGCGCTCCATCAACGGCAAGCGCACCGTCACCGAGTTCATGCGCGAGCTCGGGCTGCTGATGTGGAACAACGTCGGGATGGCGCGCAGCGAGCAGTCGCTCACTGAGACCCTCAAGAAGATCCCCGCCATCCGCGAGGCGTTCTGGAAGGACCTGAAGGTGACCGGCGGCGGAGCCGAGCTCAACCAGCAGCTGGAGAACGCCGGCCGCACCGCGGACTTCCTGGAGTTCGCCGAGCTGCTGACGCGGGACGCCCTGCACCGCAACGAGTCGTGCGGCGGCCACTTCCGCGTCGAGTACCAGTACCCCGACGGCGAGGCCAAGCGGGACGACGAGCACTTCGCCTACTCGGCGGGCTGGGAGTTCAAGGGGATCGACAAGGAGCCCGAGCTGCACAAGGAACCCCTCAAGTTCGAAACCGTCCACCTGGCGGTCAGGAGCTACAAGTGAGCGGACACGAGACCATGAACCTGAAGCTGATCGTGTGGCGCCAGGCCGGCCCGAACCAGCCCGGGCGCTTCGAGACCTACGAGGCCAAGAACATCACCCCGCACCACTCCTTCCTGGAGATGCTGGACGTGGTGAACGAGGACCTCATCAAGCAGGGCAAGGACCCCATCACCTTCGACCACGACTGCCGCGAGGGGATCTGCGGCACGTGCTCGGCGGTGGTCAACGGCGTCCCGCACGGCGGGCAGAGCCGCACCACGCTCTGCCAGCTGCACATGCGCAAGTTCAAGGACGGGGACGCCATCTACCTCGAGCCCTGGCGCGCGCGCGCGTTCCCGCTCATCCGCGACCTGATGGTGGACCGCGGCGCGCTCGACCGGCTGATCCAGGCGGCCGGCTGGGTTTCCTGCCACACCGGCGGCGTTCCCGACGGAAACGCCGTCCCCATCCGCAGGGCGGAGGCCGAGTACGCGATGGACGCGGCCGAGTGCATCGGCTGCGGGGCCTGCGTGGCGGCCTGTCCCAACGGGGCCGCGATGCTCTTCGCCGGCGCCAAGGTGTCGCAGCTGGCGGCCCTGCCGCAGGGCCAGGTCGAGGCCCCCGAGCGCGTCGCCGCCATGGTGAAGGCGATGGCGGAGAACGGGTTCGGGAACTGCTCGAACCACTACGAGTGCCAGGCCGCCTGCCCCAAGGGCATCGACGTGAAGTTCATCGCCCGCCTCAACCGGGAGTTCCACAAGGCGCTGATCGCGGAGAAGGTCGGCGCCCTCACGGCGACCAAGTAGGCGACTCGGAAAGCAGTCCTGCCCCTCGGTCCTTCGGCGAGAGCCCGGGGCCGAGGGGCTTTCTTTTGGCATCGGGCCCAGCGAGCGGGAACCCGCCCCTCGCGGCTTGGTGCGGAGCCGCAAGCGTCAGCGCGCGGGGATCGTTGGGGTCGCGAGTGATCGGGCTCGATGCAAGCTCGGGCGCTAGTGGCGACCGTCGAGGATGTCCGAGCCGATCCGGTCACCGTCCCGGGGAACGACCATCCCCGCGCGCTCACGCTTGCGGCTCAGAACAGGTGCTTCTCCGAGGGCCGAACGCCGCGGCCGGGCCCGGCGATCACCGCGCGCAGGACGCCGGGGATGGCCGACAGCCGCTCCACGATCTTCGGGGCGTCCCGGTCCAGGCAGAGCACGACCGGGTTGGGGCCGGCGTCGAGGGTGAACCAGGCAGGTGTGCCCGAAGCGCGCAGGGCCGGCAGCTCCTCGACCACCGCCAGCGTGGCGGAGCGGATGTAGACGACCGGCGGCACCGCGCCCATGCCGGTGGCGTGCATGCGCCAGGCGTTGCACTCGGCCACCGCGCCCAGGCGATCGAGGTCGCGTGCCAGGAGGGCGGCGCGGGCCTCGGCGAGGTCGCCGGTCACCATCTCGACCCATGGAGCGTAGAAGGGCGAGGTCTCGACGGTGTGCCGCATCCCGTCGCGCGAGGAGACTTCCTTGGCCTTCGAGGAAGTGACGACGACCACCATCCGCAGCTGCGGCCAGTGGGACTCGGGAGCGACCTGCACGGCGTAGGAGTCGGAGCCGTCCTCGGCCTGGCCCCGCTGCCACTCGCAGAACCCGCCCTCGACCGAGCGACAGGCGGAGCCGGAGTTGCGGCGCGCGAGGATCGAGAGATCGCGCGGCGAGGTGTCGAGTCCTGCGGCCCAGCTGGCCGCGGCGGCGAGCGCCGCTCCGCCGGCGGCGCTGGAGGCGAGCCCCGCGGCGTTGGGGAAGTCGGTCTTGGAGACCATCCGCGCCCGCAGCTTGACGCCCGAGCGCGCGCGAACGAGGTCGAGCGTGTGGACGACGCGGGCCAGCTCCTTGCCGGAGAGGGCGCGCCCGTCGATCTCGCCGGCATCGTCTGCCCGGTCGCAGAACTCGACCGTGGTGGTGGCGGAGAGGCCGTCGAGCGTCATCGACAGGCTGGGCTGGTGCGGCAGGACGAGCGCCTCGTCCCGCTTTCCCCAGTACTTCACCAGGGCGATGTTCGGGTGGGCGACGGCGGTGGCTTTCATGGGCTGGGAACCTGGCACTTAGGACACCCGGGCGACGACGAATCGTGCGAGAGAACCGAGGATTTCTGCGCTCGCTCCCAGGCCGGAAACCGCCTCGACCGCCTGCGCGACCAGCTCGTGCGCCTTCTGCCGCGAGGCCTCGATTCCGTAGAGGGCAGGGTAGGTCGCCTTGCCCGCGGCGACGTCCTTGCCCGGGGTCTTGCCGAGCTGCTCGGCGGTCGAGGTGACGTCGAGCACGTCGTCGGCGATCTGGAAGGCCAGCCCGATGCGCTGGCCGTAGGTGCGGATGCGCTCGAGCTGCTGCGCGCTGGCTCCGGCCACGATGGCCCCGGCGACCGCGGAGGCGACGAGGATGGCGCCGGTCTTCGCGCGGTGGATGTACTCGAGCGTGGGGGCGTCGACCTTCTTCCCCTCCGACTCCATGTCCACCACCTGCCCGCCGATCATCCCGTCGACGGTCCCGGCAGCCTGCGAGTACTCCTGGATGAGCGCGAGGCGGCGCGCGGCGTCCGGCGCGGCGTCTTCGGCGGCCAGCACCTGGAAGGCGCGGGTGAGCAGCGCGTCGCCCGCCAGGATGGCCACCGCCTCTCCGAACACCTTGTGGCAGGTGGGCCGCCCGCGGCGCAGGTCGTCGTCGTCCATCGCCGGCAGGTCGTCGTGGATGAGCGAGTAGGTGTGGATCATCTCGATGGCGCACGCCGCGGGCATCAGCGCCGCGGCCTTCGCCCCCAGCGCTTCGCCGCAGGCCAGCACCAGCGCCGGGCGCAGCCGCTTGCCGCCGGCGAGCAGGCTGTGGCGCATCGCCTTGTGGATCGACGCCGGCGGCGCGTCCTCGGCGGGCACGCGGCGCGCGAGCTCGGCGTTGACCTCTTCGGCGCGCCGGGAGAGCCAGGATTCGACGGTCTCCCGCATTTCGGAGAGGGGTGGGGAGAGGGTTTTGACGCTCACGATGCTCCTCCGACCTCCACGCCCTGGTCCTTCAGCTGCGCCACCATCTCCCGCGCCGCCTCGAGCTGGATTCGACCGGACTCGACCATACGCGAGGCGATGCGCTCGACCCAGTCTCCTCTGGCGCCCGCGGTCACCGCGACGCAGCGCGCGTGCAGCGCCATGTGGCCCTGCTGGATGCCCACCGAGCCCAGCGCGCGGATGGCGGCGAAGTTCTGCGCCAGGCCGACCGCGGCCACCACCTTCGAGAGCTCCTGCGCCGAGCCGACGCCCAGCAGCTTGAGCGCCAGCTGGGCGGTCGGGTGCACCTTGATCGGCCCGCCGATGAGCCCCAGCGCCAGCGGCAGCTCGATCTTGCCGACGAGGTGACCGCCCTCGATGCGCCAGGTGGAGAGCGGCTGGTAGCGGCCCTCGCGGCAGGCGAAGGCGTGGGCCCCGGCCTCGATGGCGCGCCAGTCGTTGCCGGTGGCGATCACCACCGCGTCGACGCCGTTCATGATGCCCTTGTTGTGCGTCGCCGCCCGGTAGGGGTCGGCCTCGGCGAAGCGCGAGGCCTGGACGATGCCTTGCGCCACCTGCAGGCCGCTCAGGCCGAAGTCCGCCAGGGCCTCCACCGGGATGCGGCAGCGGGCGCGCGCCAGGCGGCGGTCGGCGAGGTTGGAGAGGATGCGCAGGTAGACCTTGCCGCCGGTCAGCTGCTCGACGAGCGGGGCCACGCCCTCGGCCATGGTGTTGACCGCGTTGGCGCCCATCGCGTCGCGCACGTCGACGATGAGCTGCGCGACGACGACCGGCTCGCCCTGCGGGCCCTCGGGCGCGGGGAGCACGCGGACCTCGAGGTCGCGGGCGCCGCCGCCCAGGCGCACCAGCACCGGGTCGAAGCTATTGGCCAGCGCGAGGATCTGCTCGCGGGCGGCGAGGATCTTCGAGCGCGCCTGCTCGGGGTCGCCGTAGCCGGTCAGCTGGATCTGGCTGATCATCAGCGGCGCGTCGGCGTCGGCGACGTAGCCGCCGGCCTCGCGGGCCAGCTTGGCGGCGAAGGAGACCGCGGCGACCACCGACGGCTCCTCGATCACCATGGGCACCAGGTATTCGCGCCCGTTGACCACGAAGTTGAGCCCCACGCCCATCGGCAGCTCAAAGGTCGCCACCGCGTTCTCGATCATCCGGTTGGCGATCTCGTGCGAGAGCGCGCCCTGCGCGCGCATCACCTGGACCTCCTTGGCGGACAGGCCCCAGATCTCCTGGAGCGTGTCTACGCGGCGGTCCATCGGCAGCTTGTAGAAGCCGGGCAGGCGCGAGGTAATCGCGGGCTCTTCGAGGCGAACGGCGGTCGACGGGGTCTTCACTTGGAATGCTCCTCCGGGGGGCGGGCGTGTGGCGTGCGGCCCGGCCTAGGCAAGTTCGAGGCCAGGACGGATCGCGGCGACGCCGACGAGCCGCGCGCTGCTGAGTCAGGCACGCCACAGTGTCAGCGGATAGCGCCAAAGCGAGTGCGATGTCGCCCTCCGTGCGCTATCGCACCCGCCCGGCGCCGGATTTTCGAAGTGAAAACGGCGCGATGCGTCAGTGCGATGTCGCTCTTTCGTGCGCTATCGCACCGAAAAGCAAACGCCGACCCGCCGGCCTCGAGAGCGGAGCTGGCTCGGCCCGAAGTGTGCTTAGAGCCCGCCCCTGCTAAAGGAGCAGCCCATGGCCGAGCTCGAAAAACTCCTCGCCACGACCAGCCGCACCTTCGCGCTGTCGATCCCGCAGTTGGCGGATCCGCCGCGGCGCGAGGTGTCGGTGGCCTACCTGCTGTTCCGCATCGCCGACACCTTCGAGGACGCCACGCGCTGGCCCCGGAGCGAGCGGCTCGACGCGCTGCACGACTTCGCCGACCTCGTCCGCGAGCCCTCGCTGGCGCGGGCGAAGGAGCTCGCCCGCGCCTGGCTCCAGGCGCCGCCGTGCGACCACCAGGGCTACCTGGAGCTGGTGCGCGAGACCCCGGCGGTCCTCGCCGAGCTCGAGGGGTTCGCCCCGGCGCGGCGCAACGCCATCGTCCTGCACACCCTGCGCACCGCCGAGGGCATGGCGCGCTTCGTCCAGCGGGCCGACGAGGCGGGCAACCTGCGGCTCCACGACGTCGACGACCTGAAGGCCTACTGCTACGTGGTCGCGGGCATCGTCGGCGAGCTGCTCACCGACCTCTTCGTGGACGCGGCGCCCGAGCTCCGGAAGGTGGAGCAGACGCTGCGCGCGCGGGAGAAGGCCTTCGGCGAGGGCCTGCAGCTCGTGAACATCCTCAAGGACGCCGACAGCGACGCGCGCGACGGCCGGGTCTACCTGCCGCCGGACGTCCCGCGCTCGCAGGTCCTCGAGCTCGCCCGCAACGATCTGGAGGACGCCTCGGAGTACGTGCTGGCGCTGCGCGAGGCCGGCGCGCCCCGCGGGATGCTCGGCTTCACCGCGCTGCCGGTGCTGCTGGCGCGCGCCACCCTCGACGAGATCGAGCAGCACGGCCCGGGCAGCAAGGTGAGCCGGCTGACCGTCGCGTCGCTGGTGGGCAAGCTGATGAACGACCTGGACGCCGGGGCCCCGCCCCTGGAAGTCCACGCGGCGTAACCGATTTCGACGACGACCGAGCCGATAGCCGAGCGGGCGAGAGCGCCCGAGCGAAAGGAGCCACGAACAGATGAAGCACGCCACCGACCTGCCCGAGAGCCTCGAATCCCTGCGCGCCATGCTGCGCACGTTCTGCGAGGAGAAGGTGCGACCGCGCGCGACCGCCTGGGACCGCGACGAGCGCTTCCCCGTCGAGATCGTCAAGGAGCTCGGGCAGCTGGGCGTGATGGGCATGCTCATCCCCGAGGAGTACGGCGGCTCCGCCTTGGACGAGACCGCGCTCGCGGTGGCCATCGAGGAGATCGCCCGCTATGACGGCTCGCTGGCGCTGACCGTGGCCTCGCACAACGGCCTGGGCTCGAGCCACATCCGCGTCTTCGGGACCGAGGAGCAGAAGCGCAAGTACCTGCCCCGGCTCGCGAGCGGCGAGTGGCTGGGCGCCTGGGCGCTCACCGAGCCCAACTCGGGCAGCGACGCGGCGGGGCTGAAGACCACCGCGGTCAGGAAGGGCGACCGCTGGGTGCTCAACGGCAGCAAGATGTTCATCACCCAGGGCAGCGTGGCCGGGGTCTGGGTCGTGCTCGCCAACACCGACGCCGCCAAGAAGCAGAAGGGCATCACCGCGTTCATCCTGGAGCGCGAGGCCGAGGGCTTCAGCCAGAAGCCCATCCACGGCAAGCACGGCATGCGCTCCTCGGACACCGCCGAGCTGGTGCTCGACGGCGTGGAGGTCCCCGACTCGCAACGCCTGGGCGAGGTGAACCTGGGCTACGTCAACGCCCTGTCCATCCTCGACGGCGGGCGCATCACCATCGGCGCGCTCTCCGTCGGGCTCGCCCGCGGGGCGCTGGAGGAGGCGATGGCCTACTCCAAGGACCGCCAGGCCTTCGGGCAGAGCCTGTCCGGCTTCCAGGCCATCCAGTTCATGCTCGCCGACATCGCCACCGAGACCAGCGCCGCGCGGCTGATGGTCCGCCACGCCGCGAGCCTGGCCGACCAGGGCATCCGCTGCTCGCAGGAGGCCTCCATGGCCAAGCTCTTCGCCTCCGAGGTCGCCACCCGCGCCGCGGCCAAGGCCGTGCAGATCCACGGCGGCTACGGCTACATCAGCGAGTTCCCGGTGGAGCGCTACCTGCGCGACGCCAAGCTGTGCGAGATCGGCGAGGGGACGAGCGAGGTGCAGCGGCTGGTCATCTCGCGCAACCTGCTCAGGGAGTAGCCGCCCACCGTTCGCCCCGGGCGAGGGCCGCGCGCAGCGATGCCGGAGCCTTAAGGGCGAGGCCACTTGGTTCACGCCAGCCACTTGGCACACGTGTGCCAAGTGGAGGGCTCTCTGCGGCCGGACGCCGGTCCACTTGGTACACCGCGGCCACTTGGCACACGTGTGCCAAGTGAACGGGCCTTGCCGTGGGACCCGTACGCAAAGTAAGAGTGAGCAACTCGCGGGACCGAAGCAGCCGCCGGTCCCGCCAACGCCGAAGGGGGAAGCCACATGCCAGGCACGAGCGCAGCGTCCGACAGGAACGTCGTCGTCGCCAGCCAGGAGCAGTTGAAGGCGCTCTCCCAGTACGTGCTGCGCGAGAGCGCGGCCGGCGAGGTCCGCAGCACCCTCAACATCGGGCGGTATCTCTTCACCCAGCTCTTCCGCGCCTCCGAGGAGGCCTTTCGCTGCAAGAACAGCAAGAAGCCCGACTCGCTCAACGCGCTCGCCGGCCAGCCAAGGATGAAGCGGGCGAAGTGGAGCCGGACGCGCCTGCGCAACAGCATCGAACTCTCGCTGATGGCGAAGGTGCTCAACGACTTCCGGGCGTGGCGGTTCCTCACCGTGAGCCACTACGAGGAGGTCATCGGCCTTCCTGTCGACAGGCAGCGCGAGCTCCTGGACCAGGCCGACAAGGAGCAATGGTCCGTCCGCGACCTGAGCGACGAGCTGGAGAAGCAGAATTCGCAGCGTCCGGTCGCGGCCGCCGGCTCGGTGGCGCCGCAGGAGGCCCTGCGCCAGATCCGCAAGGCCATGGGCCAGGTCGCGGCGCTGGCCGACCCGAAGGCCGCGCTGAGCGCCTGCCTCGTCGAGGCCGGCATCGATGCCAAGGCCGCCGCCAAGTTCGCCTCGAGGATGAAGGAGGACCTGGGGATGCTCGAGGGCTTCCAGAAGCAGCTCGAGGAGATGAAGAAGCGCTCGGAGAGCAACCTCAAGGTCGTGGCCGGGAAGGTCGCCGCGCCAGGGTAGTTCGAGCAGCCAGAGGCACCTCCCCGCACCCACCGCAACGCTCCGAGAGACGCTCCGACTGACGCTTTCGTCTTCGAGGAGCGCGAGAGCGCCTTCGATCTTCGCCACGCGGCGGCAGTCGCACGCGGAGACGGCGGAGAGTACCGTAGGCAGCGCGGCTGGCTGGGATGGCTCCCAGGACGAAAGGCGCCCAGTGCGGACTCGAGGAACGAAGGCACCTTCGGGCTGCGCCGTGGGACTGGCCCTGGCGGCGCTCGTCCTCGCAGCTTGCGGCGCAAGCCCGGGCGGGCCCGCTGCGTCCGACGCGAGCGCGCCCGCCGCCGATGCAGCGCTCGCCTTCGAGGACGCGGCCCTCGCAGCCGAATGCGATGCGAGCGCCCCGCCGGCCGACGCCGCAGCGCCCGGAGCAGACGCGGGCCCCACCTCGCTCAAGGTGCTGTTCATCGGCAACAGCTACACCTACGTGAACGACCTGCCGGGGATGCTCTCGCGCATCGCCGCGACCGCGGGTGCGCCGCCGGCCATCGCGACCGAAGAGGTCGTCCAGGGGAGCGCGACGCTCGGGGATCACTGGGCCAACGGGATCGCGCAGCAGCGCATCGACGAGGGGCAGTTCACCCACGTGGTGCTGCAGGGCCAGAGTCTGGAGGCCGCCTACCCGACGGCGGGCTACTTCACCGCTTCGGCGCTCGACTTCGGCCGCCGCATCGTCGACGCGGGGGCGACTCCGGTCCTGTACGTCACCTGGGCGAGGGCGTCGGGAGACCCGGTGTACGCCGGGAGCTTCGGAGGGTTCGTCAGTCCCGACGAGATGCAGGACTTCGTCTCCTACAACTATGCGCAGGTCGGCGGCCAGCTGCCGGGGAGCCTGCTCGCGTGCGTGGGCGAGGCCTTCCGCGCCGCGCTGCGCGACCACCCGGGGATCGTCCTGCATCAGGCCGACCGCAGCCACCCGACGGTTGCGGGGACCTATCTCGCGGCGAGCACTCTCTATGTGGCCCTGACGGGAAACCCCGTGCCCGCGGCGAGCGAGGTGCCCGCCGGAGTCGGCGCCGAGGACGCGCGGCTGCTCCGGGACGAGGCGCTGGTCGGGACGGATTGCGCAGACGTCCGGCCCAAGGGCGCGGTGACCTGGCAGTTCTGCACCCAGGATTGCCGCTTCGACTTCGGCGTCATGGGGACGCCCATCGCCCAGACCTTCTACCTCAACAACTCCGGCTTCTCGGCGGTCGGGCTCGCGGAAGGCCCGGCGCTGGCGCCGCCCTTCGAGTGGACGTCGGGCGCCTACCCCGGCGGCACCGGGAACGAGAGCGTGTCGGGGCTGCCGTTCTGCACGGACTCCCTCGCCCCCGGCTCCACCTGCGTGCTCTCGGTCAAGTACTCCGGGACGGCGGAGGGCCAGGGCGCGGCGGGCGTGCGGCTGACGGGCGACTACCGCGCGGAGCTCGCCATGGCTCTCCACGGCGCTCCCACGACGCGCGCCCTGCTGACCGTGAGCGACGACTCCGGCTTCTTCGGGCGCACGGACGCCTCGTCGAGCGAGCCGGCGACGCTCTCCGCGTGGCCGGGAAGGTCGGCGCTGCTCAGCTTCGTGGTGAGCAACCGCGGGGCCCTGGCGACGCAGGCGCTGGGCGAGGGGACGCCGCTGAGCGCGCCGTTCTCTTGGGGACCGGAAGGAGGCGACGGAGCGTTCCCCGGCGGCAGCGGGACTGGGGTGGTGGAGGGCGTCTCCTACGAGTACTGCTCGAGCGCGACGCTCGCCGCCGGCCAGCAGTGCGTGGCGACGGTGAGGTTCACGGCGCCCGAGACCGGGACGGAGTTCGAGGGCGCGATCGACCTCGCGTACTCGGACGCGGCGGGACCGGTCACGCCGAACGCCGGGCGCAAGCTCCGCGGGTGGGTGTCGAACCTCCCGCCGTAGCTCGGGGCCCACAGCCGCTGCGGCGGTATTGAAGAAATGGCTTTCGTGAATTCAGGCGGCCGCAGCGGCCTTGGCTGTCGGCATCCGGCCGAGAGCCAAGAAGTCGCGCACGCCCACTTCGGTCCGAAGCGGATTGACGACGAGGAAGCTGAGCTTGCGTCGCAAGTACTCGTAGTCCCGGATGCCTCGAGCCATCCGCACCAGCGTCTCCCAATTGTTGTTGAGCGCTTCGATGCGGCCGACGGGTGGACGGTATTTGCCGAGAGCGAGGATGCGCGGCAGGTGGTTGCGCAGCGACTCGTGGAGCTTGCGCATCTGCACGTTGCCCTTGCGCTGGGTGCGCCGAAGGATGTGACGCATCCCCTCGGCCATGGCGATCTCGTTCGGCGCCGCCAGCACGCCTCGGAGCTCCTCCTTGGGGATCTGGTAGGCGGCGGCCAGCCTGACGTTGCAGTCCAGCAGCGCCTTGAGGTCGGACTGCTGGCCCGGCGTGCAGCGCTCCCAGGCGCGCAGGAAGAGCCAGCGCGTGCCGCGGCCGAGCGCCCGCATGTCGGGTTCGGCGGTCAAGCTGCTGCGGCCAGCGCTTCATCTACCCCTCGCTCAGGCATCAGCTCATACCGACAGCGGATTTCGGCGTCCCGGGATCTGCCGAAGAGCGGGTTTTCCGTGGGGTAGCGACAAGGTCACCAGCGGGATTGAGGATTCCCGTGGGTGCGACCTTGTGCAGGACGGTCTTTCTCCGGCTCGCGCCGCGAGTAGCCCGCGAGATGCCCCCATCGCCTGCGCGCCCCCTCCTCGGCCCCGCCGGCACGAAGCCGGCGATCCGAGAGGCTACCCGGCCGGCCCGAAACTCCAGGACGCGTGGAGTGCCGGAAGCTACGGCCGGGTGGGTACCCGGCGCCCGTTGTTGCTCCACGTGGAGCAACAAAGCGAAATGGAGCCGGTCGCGCTTGCGCAGCGCCACCGAGAACGCCCTGATGGCCAAGGGCCCAGGGCCATGGCCGGCGCGACCTGCGCACGACGAGATGGAATGTAAGGACAGGCACCCGGATAGACTGCGGCGACCGTTGCCCGCTCACACGGAGACAAGAGACAACATGCCTCTGCCCCGGCTGCTTCGGACCTGGCACCCCGAGCCCGCGCCTCTCTCGCACGAGGCGAAGGTGGCGCGAGTGGTCGAGCAGCTGCGCACGCGCGACGGCAGCCGGCCGTTGTCGCTGCGCAAGCGCGCCACGAGCCACCAGGTCCCCAAGCCGGGCGACCGCAAGTACACCGACGACAAGCTCGACGTCAGTGACCTGGACCGCATCTTGGAGATCGACGTCGAGGGGCGCACCTGCACCGCCGAGCCGGGGGTCACCTTCTGCGACCTCGTCGACGCGACGCTGCCACACGGGCTCGTGCCGTACGTGGTGCCGGAGCTGCGCACGATCACCGTCGGCGGCGCGGTCTCGGGCTGCTCGCTCGAGTCCATGTCGTTCCAGTGCGGCGGCTTCCACGACACGTGCCTCGAGTACGAGGTCGTGACGACCTCGGGCGACGTGCTGGTGACGGCTCCCGACAACGAGCACGCCCTCGTGCACGACATGCTCCACGGCTCCTTCGGCACGCTGGGCATCCTGAGCAAGCTCAAGTTCAAGCTCGCGCCCGCCAAGCCCTACGTGAAGGTGGAGTACCGGTCCTTCGACACGGTGCAGGCCTACGAGGCGGAGCTACGCGCGCGCTGCGAGGCCAAGGACTTCGACTTCATCGACGGCATCATCCACGGGCCGCGCCAGTACGTCCTGTCCCTGGGCCGCTTCGTCGACCGGGCGCCGTACACGAGCGAGTACAAGTGGGTCACCGCCTACTACGAGACGACGGCCCGGCGCCGCGAGGACCACTTCACGACGCCCGAGTACTTCTTCCGCTACGACCGCGGCGTCACCAACGTGCGGCCCAACTCGAGGCTCGCGCGGCTCCTCTTCGGCCCCTTCATCCACTCCTCGCGCGTGCTGCGGGTCGCCGAGAAGGTCGCGTGGGCCCTGCCGAAGGAGCGGCCCGCGGTCACCGTCGACGTCTTCGTGCCGGTGTCGCGCTTCGCCGAGTTCATCGAGTGGTTCTGGAGGGAGTTCGGCCCGTTCCCTCTCTGGTGCGTGCCGTACCGGCCCGCGCGCCGCTACCCGTGGCTGAGCGACCACTGGCACTCGGGGCTGAAGGACGACCTGCTTATCGACCTCGCCGTCTACGGCTACCGGCAGCCGCCCGGGCGCAACCTGTACCGGCTGCTCGAGGAGAAGCTGCAGGAGCTCAACGGCGTCAAGACGCTCATCTCGTACAACTACTACGCCGAGGACGAGTTCTGGCGCATCTGGAACCGGGACAACTACTTCGCGGTCAAGAAGCTCACCGACCCCAAGGGCCTCTTCCGCGACGTGTACACGAAGACCTGCAGGGCCTCGCGCGGGCTGGACTGAGACCCCCGGAGACGCGACTCGATCAGCCCCCCTCGCCGTCCGGGAGGCGGTCGATGGCGTCCAGCACCGCGCGTCGCATCTTGTCGCGATGGAACAGGTACGCCGAGGCGTGGCCCGCCTCGAGCCAGCGCAGCTCGCAGCGCCAGTGCGCGGCGATCCGTTCCATCTCGTGCGGAGGCACGAACCCGTCGGCGCGCGTGCCCACGACGATGGCCGCCTGCGGGGCGCGCGGAGGAGGGAGCCGCGTCGCGTCGAAGCGCGCCAGCCACGCGCGGAGCCGCGCCCGCGCGGCCTCGAGGTCTTCGCCGTCGTCCGCCAGGGCCCGGAGCGCCGGCCAGATGCGCAAGGCCCCCTCGGTGAAGACCCGAGCCGGAGACGCCGAGGGTGCCAACGGGACCGCCGCGAGGCCGAAAGGCATGGTGGCGGCCACCACGGCGGTCATGTTTCCGCCCATGCTGTAGCCCGCCACGCACGTCCGCTGGCACTCCCGACGAGCGAGGGCGAGCAGCGCCTTCGCCTCCTTGACGATGGCGAGCCCCATCAGCGAGAGCTCGCTCACGGTCCGGACCTCGTAGCCGCTCTGGCCGAGCGGCCTGCGGCGGCCATAGAAGGCGTTCTCGAGGAGCAGGGCCGTGATCCCTCGCGACACGAGAGGCCGCGCCAGTTCGGTGCGTAGCCGGTATCCCTGGTCGCCGCTCGAGGAGAGCAGGACGAGCAGCGCGCGCGTCGGAGCGCTGGCAGACGCCAGGCGGCGGACCCGCGCCAGGCGCACCCGCTGGGGCAGCCGCAGCTCAGGACTCTCGAACAGGCCGTCCCGGACCACCAGGTCTCCATCCCGGCGCTCGGAGCGCCAGATCACCTGGGCGGGTTCCGGGGGCTCGAGAAGCTCCTCCTCGGACAGGCCAGCCATCAGCGCGCGGTCGCCCCATCCATCGCGGAAGAACCTGCCGCGCGGGAGCGCGAGCGCCACCAGCCGGTCGAGAGGGTGCATTCCCATGTTGGCCAAAAGTAAGGCTCGGGAATTCCTTCCGGCTGCCTGGGCGCGGCGGGCGCATGGCGCGCAGCCTTCCAGGCTGCGCGGTCCCCGCATTTCCGCCGGGAGCACACATCTTTGCGTCACATGGAGGCCTCATGGAGTCTCGACGCGTGAACGTGGATGGGTCTGGTCTGTGGGTCGGGGAGCAAGCCGGAGAGGGACCAGCGATCGTCCTGATGCACGGGTTCCCGGACAACCACCACCTCTACGATCGCGTGCTGCCCTACCTGGGAGGGAAGAGGGTCGTGACCTTCGACTTCCTCGGCTGGGGCGATTCGGACAAGCCCTCGAACCACGCCTATACGGCGTCAGCCCAGGTCGAGGAGCTCGACCGCGTGATCTCCGCGCTCGGCCTCGAGCGGGTCATCCTGGTGGCGCACGACGCCTCAGGTCCGCCGGCGATCGACTGGGCCATCGCTCATCCCGACCGCGTCGAGCGGCTGGTGCTGCTGAACACCTACTACTCCTCGATGCGCTCGCTCCGCCCGCCCGAGGCGATCTGGCTCTTCTCGACGCCCGGCGTGCGGCGCGTGGCACGCTGGTTTTCCCGCCGCTTCGGCAACTGGCTGTTCCGGCGCATGTACTTCTGGCAGGTCGGCCGCTTCTTCCGCGACAAGGAGGTCCGCGACGAGTACCTGCCGGTGCTGTACGAGCAGTTCGCCCGCAGCCAGAGCGCACAGCCCGCATTCTTCGGGCTGAACGAGGACCTCCGCCCGATGCTGCGCGAGCGCGCGACGCACGTCGGAGACCTGCGCCGGTTCAACCGCCCGGTGCGAGTCGTCTTCGGTGGCGCGGATCCGTATCTCAACGCGAACGTGGCGCGCGATCTGGCAGGGCTGTTCCCGAAGGCCGAGCTCGAGCTGGTCCCGGGCGCGCGACATTTCGTGCAGATGGACGAGCCCCAGCGCGTGGCCCAGGAGATCACGCACCACTGAGGGGAGGGAGCCCTTGGCCGCTGCACTCCCTACGGAAACTGGCTCCGGTGTCTCCGTCTCTCCACGAAGCCACCCGAGTGCCGTGAGGTCGGTCCCCGCCTGGTCCGCAATCGTCGGGGAGCCCTGGTCGCCGCTAGAACATCCGCACCTTGCCACCGATCTGCAGGGGCGCGGCGGTGGCCTTCTGCACCGCCTCGACGGTGGTGTCCTCGGCGATCTCCTCGAGGGCCAGGCCCTTCTTGGTCACGCGGATGAACGCCAGGTCGGTGACGATGATGTCCACCTCGCCGACGGCGGTGAGCGGCAGCGTGCACTGCCTGAGGATCTTCGGCTCGCCGTTCTTGGTGACGTGCTCCATGGCCACGATCACCGTCTTGGCGCCGACCACCAGGTCCATCGCCCCGCCCATGCCCGGGACCATCTTGCCGGGGATCATGTAGTTGGCGAGGTTGCCGTGCATGTCCACCTCGAGCGCGCCGAGGACGGTGTAGTCGAGGTGCTTGCCGCGGATGATGGCGAAGGACATCGCCGAGTCGAAGTAGCAGCCGCCGGAGACGAGGGTCACCGGGGCGCCGCCGGCGTTGACCAGGCGCGGGTCTTCCTTGCCCTTGGGCGCCTGCGGGCCCAGGCCGATGAAGCCGTTCTCCGAGTGCAGCAGGATGTGGCGGTCCGCCGGCAGATGGTCGGCGACCAGGGTGGGCATCCCGATGCCCAGGTTGACCAGCGAGCCGTCGGGGAACTCCTGGGCGATGCGCCGGGCCATCCTGGCCCGCTTCATTTCCTTGGGATCCATGGTGTCGGTCTCGGGCTACCGGAGCTGGAGGTTGGTGGCGGGCAGGCTTGCCTGCACGATGGCGGAGACGAAGACACCGGGGATGGTCACCCGCTCCGGGTCCAGCTCCCCGGGCTTCACGATGCGCTCGGCCTCCACGACCACGGTTGCGGCGGCCATGGCCATCGAGAGCGCGTTGTTCTTGGTGGACATCGGCAGGAAGCAGTTGCCGTAGCTGTCGCAGACCTCGGCCTTGACGAAGGCGAAGTCGGCGCCGAGCGGAAGCTCGAGCAGGTAGACGTGGCCCTCGATGCTGAGCGTCTGCCGGTCGCGCGCCACCGCGGTGCCGATGCCGGTGGGAGTGAGCACGCCGCCCAGCCCCGCTCCCTTGGCCCGGATGCGCTCGTTGAAGGTGCCCTGGGGGATGAGGGTCACCTCCATCTGGCCGGCGTTCATCTTCTTGCCGACGACGGGGTTGGTGCCGATGTGCGTGGCGAGGAGCTTCTTGACGCGGTCCTGGCAGACCAGGCGCCCGACGCCGACGTCGGGGAACGCCGTGTCGCTGGTGATCAGGGTGAGGTCCTTGGTGCCCTTCTTCATCAGCGCGTCGATGAGCGTGAAGGCGTTCCCGCAGCCCATGAAGCCGGCCACCATCAGGGACGCACCGTCGCGGATATCCGCGACGGCCACTTCCGGGGTCAGAACAGGTTTCATCGTGATGTCTCTTGGGTCCGTGGTGTCGGGCGTTCCCGTAGCAGGTCCGGGGCCTGGGAGCCAAGAACGAATCGACGAGGCCGGGAAGCGGCCGTCGGGGTTCTTCCCCACGGGCTGCGGCGCCATCCGCCTCGCCGGGCCGTGGCGCTCGTCCGCCAGCGGCCCGCTGGCCGTCAGCAGCCGGCGTCAGCGAACGACCCGCGGAGGGCCGCCTCCAGCCTGCGCCGCTCCTCCCTCTCGGGAGGCGGCGCGAACTGCAGCGCAGGCTTGCCGTCGTGCTCGCGCCCGTCCAGGACCCGCCCCGCGGCCTTCTTGTTGCGCCCGCCCCACTGCTTGAAGAAGAAGGGCACGCCGGCGGCTTGGCACTGGTCGCGGACCGAGCGGACCCACGCCGCGTCGAGAGGGCGCGCGCCGAGGCCGCTCTCGCCGCCGAGGATCACCCACCCGATCCCGCGCAAGTCCAGTTCGCCGAGATCCTCGAGCAGCGGCTCGACGGAGAGGAAGCGCAGCGCCGCGGGAGCGCGCCGCAGTTGCTCGACTCGCGGCAGGCCCCAGCGCCGGTCCTCCACGCTGACGCCCCACCAGACGTTCCGGGCCTCGGCGAGCGGGCGAAGCGAGCCGGAGAGCATCCGCTGCATCCGCTCGGCGCGCTTGGTCAGCACCTGGTAGACGTGCCAGGGCGTCGCCAGCATGACCCTGCCCACGGCGGCGATGTACTCGTCGGGCACGCTTTCGTGGAACAGGTCGCTCATCGAGTTGACGAAGACCGACTTCGAGGTGCGCCAGGTGAACGGGTCGGCGAGCTTCGCGGGGACCAAGCGCAGATCGAAGCCCTGCTCGTAGGGATGGCCCTTCACGCCGCGGAAGCGCTCGGCGAAGGTCAGGGCGTAGCAGTGCTTGCAGCCCGGCGAGAGCTTGGTGCAGCCGCGCACCGGGTTCCAGGTGGCGTCGGTCCACTCGATCTTGGTGTGGTCAGACATGCCCCGGGGCGACCTCGCGCTTTGACTCGAGGGAACCCTGGCGCGGGCGGCTCACATTCCCTGCGAGGGCGCGTAAGGAAAATCGAAGGCGGTCTACGAAGGCCTCGAAGCCGCGCCAGGCCTTCGGAGGTGCATCCCTGGGCATCCCTCGGGGCCTTGCGGCAAGGGCCCACCCCCCGGCAGCACCGCGCAATCCGGCCACGAGGGTAGACCATGCCCCGCGAGCAGCAGTGTCGGCGCCGGAATGGTCGGGGCAAAGCAGCAGGCTAGCCCAGGTCCTTCTTGCGCCACGTGAATGCGCCCGGCGTTTGACCCCTCTTGGCGACAGTGATCAAGCTCGACGGGCCCGCAGCCGAGGCTCTTGAGGTCAATCAATGAGCGCGCCCAGCCGCGGTGGTGTCCCGAGTCGTGGGGAAAAGTGAAATGGCGCATTCTTCCGGTGGGCAACAACCGGCCGCTTGGAAGGCGGCCACCCGGAGGAACGCGCCATGGGGAAGACTACCAAGAAGGACATCACCGCGAAGGGTGTA
>DASXVQ010000003.1:0-115972 GCA_036504155.1 Myxococcales bacterium | reverse complement strand
CCGGTCAACGCCTACTCGAGCTACGTGACCACCCGCGAGGAGTACTCGACCCAGAACTACGAGGGCGCCTCGACCCACTTCGGTCCCTGGCAGCTCGTGGCCGTGCAGCAGATCTACGACCGGCTCGCCGTCGCGATGCAGGCGGGCGCTGCGGTCGACCCGGGACCGACTCCGCCCGATCTGCGCGCCGAGGTGAAGGTCGTCACGCTCGGGGTCGTGCAGGACTCCACTCCAGCCGGCGTCGAGTTCGGGGCGGTGGTGACCGACGCCGCAGCCACCTACTCCCCGGGGCAGACCGCGAGCGTCGTCTTCTGGGGCGCGCACCCGGCGAACAACCTGCGCATCCAGGACAGCTACCTCCAGGTGGAGCGCAAGTCGGGGGCCGCCTGGGTGGTCGTCGCCAACGACTGGGACTGGGAGACGAAGTACCACTGGCTTCGAGTCGGCTGCCTGCCGTCCCTGGGGTGCTCGCACGTGACCGTCGACTGGGCGATCCCCGCCGGGACGCCTGCCGGGACCTACCGCGTCCGCCACCGCGGCGACTGGAAGTCCCTCGACGGGGCGATCCATCCGTACGAGGGGAGCTCGAAGGAGTTCCAGGTCCAGTAGCGCCGGTGCCGCTCGAGCCGTGAAAGCTGGCGCTCCGGCGGCTGGCTCGCGGATCGCGATGGGCCCAACGCGGGTGCCTCCGGCGGCGGGCTCATAAGGAAGATGGAGTCGGGGAGCCGGGCGTCCGCGAGCGCCGCAGAACGACGCCGGGCCTCGCGGGTCTTCGGGTGCCTCGAGCGGCCGCTGATTCGAGCGCCGTGCGGGCTCATGAGGAAGATGGAAGCGGCGGCAGGCAAAGGCGCGCCCGGTCTCGCGGGGTAGAGGCCCGAGGCGACCTCTCTGGCGATTTGGCCCCTGCGGCGGCAATGTAACCTCAAGGTGTCGTGTCACCGTGAGGTGTCATTGGTCATGACTGCCCGAAATCCCCTGATGGAGAAGCTGCCGCCTCCCGTCGACGAAGCGCTGAAGACGCTGGCGTCGAACCTGAAGACGGCGCGTCTGCGGCGGAACCTGACGGTTCAGACGGTGGCGGACAGGATTGGAGTGAGCCGCCGGCTCGTGACCGATGCCGAAGGAGGCAAGCCTTCGACGGGGGTCGCGGTGTACATCGCGATGCTATGGGCGCTCGGATTCGTCGACGATCTCGCCAAGGTCGCGTCTCCCAAGAGCGACGGCAAAGGCATCTTGGGTGCGAGCCTTCAGGGTGGCGAGCGGAAGCGGGCGGGGAAGATGGTCGACGCCGACTTCCCCTGGCCTCCTCGACGCTGACCCTCTGTCTCACCTAGAAGCAGCCGCGGCGACGGGCCGGCTCCCGCAGCGCATCGAGCGCAGGGACGGCCGAGGCTGGCAACTGCTCGAACCCACAAAGAAAAAGCCGAGCGCTCCCGTGCCCGAGCGCATCTGTGTCACGCTTCAAGGCCTCGTGGATTGAAGGGCCAGACGCAGCACGAACCCCGGGACGCGCCATCGGCGAGCCCCGGCCCTTCAAGGAGCCGCGATGGACATCCTCTCGATCGTCAAGCAGGCCTGGAAGCTGCTCTGGACCAACAAGTACCTGTGGGTCTTCGGCTTCTTCATGGCCGGCGTGGGCGGCGGCGCGGGTGGCCCGCCCAGCAAGCACGGGACCGGCACCGGCGGCGGCCACGAGGCCCTGCCCATCTGGCTCTGGCCGGTGCTCGCCGTCGCCGCGCTGTTGGCCATCGCTGCGCTGGTCATGCACGTCGTCAGCGAGGCAGCGCTCATCGAAGGCATCCGCGAGCGCAAGGACGAGCAGGCCTTCAGCCTCCGTGAAGGCTTCCGCTTCGGCCTGCGCCACTTCTGGCGCGTGTTGGGGGTCAAGGCCCTGGCGGCGCTGGTGGTGGTGCTGGTCGGCGCGGCGATCGTCGCGCCCATCCTGGTCGCCGTGACCGGTCATGCGCCGCTCTGGATCGGCATCCCGGTGGGGGTGCTCTTCGCCCTGGTCGGCGTGCCCGCGCTGCTCACCGGCTACTTCCTGTACGAGTACGCGCTGCGCATCGCGGTGCTCGACGGCGCTCCGGCCACCGACGCCTACCGCGCCGCCATCGCCTTCCTGCACGGGCGCATCGTCAACTCGATCGTCCTGGCGGTGACCTCGTCGCTCAGCTCGCTCGTCGCCGGGCTGGCGGGCCTGGTGGCGGCCGTCCCCGCGGCGGTCGTGGGCCTCGCGGTGTACGCGGCGGCCGGCCTGGTCCCGGGCATCGTCGCCGGCGCCGTGGTGCTCGTGCCGCTGATGATCCCCATCTTCGGGGCGCAGGGCACGTTCCGCTCCGCGGTGTGGACGCTGGGCTTCCTCTCGACGCGGAAGGCGGCCTGAGCGCGATGAGCAGCCTGGCTGCGAGGCTGGACGCCGAGCTCCTCTCCTGGTTCGCCCTTCTCGGCGGGCCAGGAGAGGCCGCTTCCGGCGCGTCCGCCGACGAGGAGCAGGTCGAGGCGCTGGTCGACGCCGCGCGCCAGGGCGACCGCGCCGCCGGGACCCGGCTCTACCAGCAGCACGTGCGCGCGGTGTTCCGGGCCGTGCGCACGCTGGTGCGCGACGAGGGCGAGGCGGAGGACGTGGTGCAGGAGGCCTTCGTCCGGGCGCTGACCCGGCTCGACCAGTACCGGCCGCGCGAAGGCGCCCGCTTCGTCTCCTGGGTCGCGGCCATCGGGCTCAACGTCGCGCGCAAGCGGGCGCGCTGGTGGCGGCGCGCGGTCTCGGACTCGAACGAAGCGGCGAAGAAGAAGGTGGAGAGCGCCGCGGGTGAGGAGCCAGACCCGGGCGAGCAGCTCGACGCCGCCCGCCGCAAGAAGGCGCTCCTGGAAGCCATGGCCGAGCTCGAGCCGCGCGAGCGCGAGGTGGTCTCGCTGCGCTACGGCGCCGAGCTGTCGGCGGCCGAGGTGGGCGAGGCGATGGGCCTGGGCGAGGCCAACGTGCGCAAGATCTGCGAGCGCCAGCGCAAGAGGCTCCTGGAGCGCCTGCAAATGAAGCTGGAGGAGAAGCAATGACCTGGGATCCGGAAGACGCCGGGCTGCGCGAGGCGGAGGCGGTGCTGGAGCCCACGCGCCCGCAGATCGCGCGGATGCAGGAGCAGGTGGAGGAGCGCGTGGAGCGGGAGGGCGTCCCGCTGCTCGACGAGTGGCTCGGGCTCGCCCGCGCGCGGCCGCTGGCGAACGGCGGCCTGGCGCTGGCCGCGGCGCTGGCGCTGCTGCTGACGACGCCGTTCGGCGCCATGCTGTGGGCGATCGTGCGCGGCGCCGCTGCCTGAGCGGCCTGGAGACCCCGTGGGAGCCCTGGTCTTCATCGCCTTCGTCGGGGGCCTCGTCGCCTTCGTGGCGTACTTCGCGCGCGGGCAAGACCAGCGCGTGAACGGGGTCTGGGCGCGCGCGGCCCAGACGTTGGGCGTGGAGTTCAAGCCTCCGAAGTGGGGCGAGTGCCGCAGGCTCGAAGGCAAGGTCCTGGATTGCGCCTTCGAGGTCGCCGAGGTCGCCGGTGGCAAGGGACAGACGGTGCGCTTCGCGGTCACCGCGCGCGGCATCCCGCTCGATCTTTCCCTCGAAGAGGAGGGCGGCGTGGCCGGGCTCAAGAGGGTGCTGCGCGGGGAGGACATCCGCATTCGCGGCGGGTTCTTCGAGAAGAAGGACCTCGAGTTCGGCGACGGGCCCTTCGACGAGTTGGTGAAGGTTGCGGGCCCGGAGGACACCGCGCGGGCGGCGCTCGGTTCCCAGGCGCGCAAGGCCGTCTTCGAGCTGATGTCGAAGGAGCCGATGGTGAAGCTCGCCCAGGGTTCCTTCGTGCTCGAGAAGCACGGTCCGATGGAAAGGTTCTCGGAGCTCGAGCCGAAGGTCCAGGCGATGGTCCGGGCCGCGGTGCAGCTGCGCGTGACCGAAGTGCCCGAGGCGCTCGTCCGGAACGTGCGCGAGGACGCCGTCGCCGGGGCGCGACTGCGCGACCTGGAGGTGCTGGAGAGACAGTACGCCGGCAGCCCGTCCGCGCTCGAAGCGGCCCAGACGGCGCTCGGGGATTCCGACCCGGAAGTGCGCCTCGCCGCGGCGAGGATTCTCGGCGGAGACCAGGAGCGAGCCGCGGTGGACGGGCTGCTCGGCAAGCTCGCCGACCTGCCGACCGAGATCCGGGTCGCGGCCCTGCAGCGATTTGCCGAGATCGCCGAGTACGAGCAGGTGCGGCGGCACGTCGCGCAGATGCTGCAGTCCCACGAGCCCAAGGATCTCCGCGCGGCGATGGTGGCGGCGGCCCAGGGACGCGACGAGTCGGCGGTCGCGCGCGTCTGCGAGCTGACCGGGTCGACGCATGCGGAAGTGGCCTCGGCCGCGGCGAGGGCGCTGGGAGAGATCGGCGATCCGCGCGGTCAGGCGCCGCTCCTGCGGATGCTCTCGCACGAAGACTCCGACGTCCGGCACGCTGCCGTCTTGGCTTTGGGAAAGGTCGGGGACATCCAGGCCGTGGAGCCGCTGCTGCCGCTGGCGAACACGGTGCTTCCGGGCGCGCTGCGAGACGCGGCGCGGGAGGCGGTGCGGCGAATCCAGAGCCGGCTGGGCGAGGCGGATGCGGGGCGGCTCTCGGTGGCCCGCGTGGATGAAGACGCGACCGCAGGCCTGAGCGTCGTGGAATCGGCGGGGGAGCCGCTGAAGCAGAAGGGCTAGGGTGAATCGAGTGACCTTCTTCATCTTCGCGATCCCGGCTGGCTTCGTCGCCCTGGTGGTGTACTTCTTGAGCGAAGACGGGCGGAAGGTCGAGGCTGCCTGGTGCCAGGCAGCGAAGCTCCTCGGGCTCAGGCTCGGGATCACCGGCTTGTTCGAGAACCGTAAGCTCGATGGCGACTTTCGCAGTTGCTCCGTCGTGGTCACGGAGGTTGCGCGCAATCGGGGCGCCGACACGCGCATCACGGTTTCGAACCCTGGGATTCCGCAGGCTCTCGCGATTGCCAGCAAGGGCGGGTTCGCCGACCTCAAGAAGGTGTTCATCGAGGGCGGCATCCAAGTCTGGGACGGGAATTTCGATTACCTCTTCGAGGTGCAAGGCCCGGAGGACGCGGTGCTGGCGGCGCTCAACCAGGACGCGCGCAACGCTCTTCGCGCGCTCTACAGCCGGGGCCCGAACCTGAAGCTCTCGAATGGTGCGCTCGAGCAAATGCGAGTCGGCAAAGTCCGGGACGCCGTCGAGCTCGCCCAGAGCGTCCAGAACCTCGTGGAGGTCGCCGAGCTGCTGCGAGTGGCCTCGGTCCCCGAAGCGCTCGCTCAGAACGCGCGCGAGGACGGCGTCGCTGGAACTCGTCTGCGCAACCTCGAGGTGCTGGGATTGCGGTACGCCGGGAGCCCCGCGACGCGGGCTGCGGCGGAGGCGGCGCTTGCGGACAAGGACCCCTCGATCCGACTGGCGGCCGCGACGATCCTCGGTGGAGACCAGGAACGAGCCGCGGTGGACGAGGTGCTGGGAGTCGCAAACCTCTCCACCGAGCTGCGTGTGGCGGCACTCCGGCGACTCGTCGAGATCGCCCCGTACGCGCAGGTCCGCCCGCGCGTCGCGCACATGCTCGATTCGACGGAGTCCAAGGTGCTCCGCGCGGCCATCGCTGCGGCAGGCCAGGGACGAGACGGCTCGGCGGTTGAGCGGCTCTGCGAGCTCGCCGACAGCGACGATCTGGTGGTGGCAGGTGCCGCCGCCGTCGCGCTGGGCGACATCGGCGATCCGTTGGCCCAGGCCTCTCTGCTTCGCCTGCTCGGGCGGCAGAGCCCAGAGCTGTTCCAGGGCGAGTTCCGAAACCAGGCGGTCCTGGCGCTCGGAAAACTTGGCAACATCGACGCCGTCGAGCCGCTGCTGCCGCTGGCGAACTCCGTCCTCCCCGGGGCCCTGCGCGACGCGGCGCGAGAAGCCGTGCGGCGAATCCAGAGCCGGCTGGGCGAGGCCGGTGCCGGAAGGCTCTCGGTGGCGCAGGTCGATGAATCTGCGGCGGCGGGGCTGAGCGTCGTGGAGCCCGCCGCCGATGCGCCGCTCAAGCAGAAGGGCTAGACCGTTGCCCGCGCCGCGGTCCTGAACTCAGGAGTCGCGTGGTCCCTTCCTCTCCTTGGCGTTGGCCCAGGCGAGCAGGGCGATCGCCGCGGCGACCGCGAAGAGGAGCACCCCGCCCACGACGAAGAGCTCGGTCCGCGAGGGCTGGAAGTGGCAGCCGCGGTGGCTGGGGTCGAACAGGGGAGGGCAGGGACCGACGACGTCGGCGAGCGCCTGCGCCGGCAGGACCAGCAGCAGCAACGCCAGCGCGGGGGCGAGGACGCGCGGGAGGCGCGGGAGGCGCGGGAGGCGCGGGAGGCGAGCCATGGCCGCATCCTAGGCCGGTCAGGCGCCGGCGGGCTCCTGAAGCGGAGGCAGCGAGCCGTCGTCCTCGGTGAAGCCGTACTCCCGGGCGAGCCTGGCGACGACCTGGACGGTCCCGGTGCGCTCCAGGATCCGCGGGTCGCTCGCGAGCGCCACCACGGCGCGTCCGGTGAGCTCCGGGCTCTCGGTGCCCTTCAGGTCGAACTCCGGATGGTCCTTGGCCGCCTCCAGCATCCGCTCGGTGCGCACGGTGCCGGGGTAGAGGGACAGCGCCGCCACCGCGTGCTCGCGCAGGTCGTGCGACATCGCCTCCGCCAGCCGGTCGACGCCGGTCTTGCCGACGCAGTACGCGACGCTGCCGAAGAACGCCTTCCCGCCCCAGCTGGAGATGTTGACGATGAGCCCGGAGCGGGCGGCGACCATGTGCGGGGCCACGAGGCAGGAGGCCACGTAGTGCGAGCGCAGGCCGATGCGGTGCATCGAGTCCCAGGCCCAGAGCGGGGCCTGCCAGAACGGCCCCCACACCGCCTCGGCGCCGGGCTGCCCGGGCTCGGGGACCGCGAAGACGTTGTTGACCAGCAGGTCGATGTGGCCGAGCTCGTCGAAGACGCCCCGCACCAGCCTGCGGACCTGTTCGTCGTCGCCGTGGTCCACCTGCCGCGCCAAGCCGCGACCGCCGGCCTCGTCGACCAGCCGCGCGGTCTCGCCGACGGTGCCGCCGAGGCGGTGGCTCCCCGGCTCGACCGAACGCCCGGTGACCACCACGGTCGCCCCGGCCCGGCCCAGCTCCCGGGCGATGCCCTTGCCGATTCCCCGGCTCGCGCCGGTCACGATCGCCACCTTGCCGCGGAGCGAATGCATGCGCCCTCCCGAGTCGCGCCATTCTAGGCCGCCGCCGCCGTAATCGGCGTTCCGGATCCCCAGGTCCTCGCCCCCCAGGGAACACCCGGGGTAGCTTCCGTCGGCCTGCCGGCGCGGGCTAGTGTGCCCACCTCGGGCCGACTCGGAGGAATCCCATGCGTCTCCTCAGCTCCCTCGGCGCATCCGCGCTGCTGCTCTCGCTCGCCGCCTGCCCCAACCCGGTACCGGAAGGCTCGCCGGACACGGGCAGCGCCGGCGCCGCCGACACCGGCCAGGCCTGCGCGAGCCCCTGCGGCGCGGCCTGCTGCAGCGCGAACCAGGTCTGCGACCCCCAGACCAGCACCTGCACCTGCAAGCCCAGCTGCGATCGCCGGTCGTGCGGCGGCGACGGCTGCGGCGGCAAGTGCGGCACCTGCCCCACGGGCACGCTCTGCAAGGAGACCGAGGGCACCTGCTACGCCTGCCTGCCGCAGTGCGACGGCAAGACCTGCGGCGCGGACGGCTGCGGCGGCCAGTGCGGCACCTGCGATCCGGGCGAGGTCTGCACCGACGGCAACTGCGCGGTCTGCCAGCCCGACTGCAACCGCCGCTCCTGCGGCTCGGACAAGTGCGGCGGCAGCTGCGGCTCCTGCGGGACGGGGACGAAGTGCGACGAGACGGCCGGGAGCTGCGTCGCCTGCGCCCCGCAGTGCGGCGGCAAGGCGTGCGGCGACGACGGCTGCGGCGGCACCTGCGGCACCTGCGGCGGCGCCGGCGAGACCTGCACCAGCGCCGGGCAGTGCATCAGCTGCACGCCGCAGTGCGCGAACAAGGAGTGCGGCGACAACGCCTGCCAGGGCACCTGCGGCACCTGCGATTCCGGCAAGACCTGCGACGCGACCGGGCACTGCGTGGGCTGCACGCCCAGCTGCAGCAACAAGCAGTGCGGCGCGGACGGCTGCGGCGGCAGCTGCGGCAGCTGCACCGGCACGCAGACCTGCACCTCCGCAGGCCAGTGCCAGGCCTGCATCCCCAGCTGCGGCGGCAAGCAGTGCGGCGAGGACGGCTGCGGCGGCTCCTGCGGCAGCTGCACCGGCACGCAGACCTGCAGCGCCACCGGCCAGTGCCAGGCCTGCACGCCCGCCTGCAGCGGCAAGCAGTGCGGAGACAACGGCTGCGGCGGCACCTGCGGCACCTGCACCGGCAGCCAGACCTGCAGCGCCGCCGGCCAGTGCCAGGCCTGCCAGCCCAGCTGCAGCGGCAAGCAGTGCGGAGACAACGGCTGCGGCGGCAGCTGCGGCACCTGCTCGGGCTGCAACGTCTGCAGCGCCGCCGGCCTGTGCCAGGCCTGCGTGCCCAGCTGCGTCGGCAAGCAGTGCGGGGACAACGGCTGCGGCGGGCTATGCGGGGTCTGCTCCGCCGGCACCTGCACCGCGGGCAAGTGCGTCGTCTGCAGCCCCAACCAGAAGCGCTGCAGCGCCAACGGGCTGGCGCTGGAGACCTGCTCTGCGGACGGCACGGCCTGGGCCGGCTCCAATTGCCCCGCGCCCGGCCGCTGCGAATCGTCGAGCCAGGCGTGCGTGGCGACGAGCTGCACGCCCGGCGCGCGCAAGTGCAAGGACGGCTTCTTCGTCCAGGAGTGCAAGGCGGACGGCTCGGGCTTCGCCGACCGCGACTGCCGCACCCTGGACTCCTTCGCCACCGCCGACGCCAAGTGCGAGAGCGACGACTGCCTGGACCCCTGCGGGGCCGCGGCGCGCTCCGGCTCGTCCCAGGGGTGCGAGTTCTGGGCCTCGGTCACCAGCAACGTCCAGCTGGACGGCGCCTTCCGGGGCAACGTGGCCGACGGCACCCAGGGCGACGCGGTGAGCGACTTCGCGCTCGTCTTCGCCAACCCCAACCCGGCGCAGGCCGCCGTCCACATCACCCGCCTGAAGGGCGGGGTGGAGCAGGCCGCGCCGTCCAGCCCGTCCGCCGACGGCTACGGGGCGGTCTACGTCCCGGCGTCGGGGACGCTCACCGTCTTCCTGCCGTGGCAGGCGGTCAGCCAGACCGGCCAGCAGCCCTTCGGCTACCACGTGACCTCGAGCCTCCCGGTGGCGGCCTACCAGTTCAACCCGCTAGACGCCTACACCAACGGCGCCAAGCAGCTCGACGCCAACGGCGCCTGCACCAACTGCAGCTACACCTCCGACGCCTCGATGCTGGTGCCGGCCAGGAGCCTCACCGGCGCCTACGTCATCGCCGGGCTGGAGCACCAGTCCATCACCGCGGAGCAGGGCGCGGCCTGCAGCTCCGACGCCGACTGCCCGGGCGCCGGCAACTCCTGCCAGTTCTTCACCTTCACCTGCGCCCTCGGGGCGACCTACCAGGTCCCGGCCTTCTTCTCGGTGGTGGCCGCCGAGAACGGCACCAAGGTCACCATCCGCTTCGCGGCCTCCACCAAGGCGAGCCTGAGCGGCACCTCGATCGCGGCGCAGGCCGCCGGCTCGACGGCGAGCTACACCCTGAACCGCTATGACGTGCTGCAGTTCTGGACCGAGGCCGGCACCGCGACGCCCACCTGCAGCACCTACGCGGCGGGCAGCGGCTGGTCGAAGGTCTGCCGGCACGCCTCCGACCTCACCGGCACGGTCATCACCGCGGCGGACGCGGCCGACGCCACCAAGGCCAAGCCGGTGGGCGTCTTCTCCGGCGCCGACTGCTCCTTCGTGCCGTACGAGCAGTTCGCCTGCGACCACCTCGAGGAGATGGCCCTGCCGGTGGCGGTCTGGGGCAAGACCTACGTGGGCGCGCACTCGCCCGCCTACTGCACGAACACCACCGCCGGCGCCTGCACCGCGCCGGTGGCGGCGCCCGCGGCGGACCACTGGCGGGTGGTGTCGGGCTGCGCCAAGGAGAACTGCCCCAACGGCACCCGCGTGGTGGTCGACCCCGCGCCGCCGGACGCCAAGGTGTGCGGCGCGGCGACCTACGTCCTGCCGCCCATCGACGTGCCGGGCGGCAAGCCGCTGGCGAGCTGGACCGAGTTCACGCACCCGGGCGACTTCCTGCTCACCGCCGACCAGCCGGTCCAGGTGGCCCAGTACCTCACCGGCGAGTCCGCGAACGCCGGGTCCGTGGAGGGCGACCCGTCGCTCATCCTGATGGCGCCGATGGAGCAGTGGCGCACCGGCTACGGCCTGCTGGCCTCGCCGACCCTGGTCCACAACTACGTGACCCTGGCGGCGCCGGAGGGCATCTCCAGCATCACCCTCGACTCCAAGGCGCTCAACGCCGGCAACTTCCCGGGCCTTTCGACCGCCAACGTGGGCGCCGCCTACACCGTCTACCGGGTGCCCGTCGCGGGCGGGGCCCACACCGTCAGCGCGAGCGCTCCCGTGGGCGCGACCGTCACCGGCTACGACGCCTTCATCTCCTACGGCTACCTCGGCGGGACGGACCTGAAGAAGATCAACGCGTCCATGCCTTGAACCGCGGGCTCGGCGCCGTCCTGCTCGCCATGGCGCTGGGGGGCTGCGCCGCCGCCCCTCAGCGGATCTACGGACCCGGCCAGCTCCGCCGCGAGCTGATGCGGCGGGCGCCGGAGCGTCCGGAGCTCGGGGAGATCGTCCCGTTCGAGATCCCGGCGGCGGCGGCGGCGCGCGCCAAGGAGATCGTCGACGGGTTGCGCCCGCCGGCCAGCGACCGCGCCAAGGTGACCGCGCTGGTGGAGGCGATGTTCGACCCGGCGGGCTTCGGCCTCGCCTACGCCGAGGTGGAGACGGTGGGCGCCGAGCGGGCCCTGCGCCGGCGCTCGGGGAACTGCCTGGACCTGGCCAACGTCTTCATCGGCCTCTCGCGGGCGGTGGGCGTGCGCGCCGAGTACCTGGACGCCTCGCACCGGGTCCACGAGGTCCGCGAGGTGGCCGGGGGCATGACGCTGCGCTCCGGGCACGTGACCGCGGCGGTGGACGTGGGCGACGAGCGGGTGGGGCTGGACTTCGCCCGGCTCGGCCCGGTGCAGCGCTACCGGCTGATGGACGACGTGGAGGCGGTGGCCCACTTCCACAACAACCGGGGCTGGGACCTCATCGACCGCGCGATGGCCTCGGGAGGGGCGGTGGACTGGGAGGCGGCGCTCTCCGAGTTCGAGGCCGCGGTGGCCATCGAGCCCGAGTTCGCGGCCGGCTGGAACAACGCGGGGATCGCCCAGGCGCGGCTGGGCCGGCGCAGGCAGGCGCTGGAGCGCTACCGGCGCGCCGCCGAGTGCAACCCCAAGCTCGCCGCGCCGCGGGTGAACCTCGCCTCGCTGCTGCTGCAGATGGGGGACGCGCAGGGCGCCGTCTCCGAGCTCGAGGAGGCGCTCCGGGCCGAGCCCGGGGATCCCAAGGTCCTCGGGCTCCTGCGGAGTGCGAAGGCCGCGGCGAGCGGCCAGTAGCTGCCGGCCTCCGCGCCGGGGCGGTCGGGCGTGTCGGGCGGTTGATGGGTTCCGCTCCGCGGCGCCGGGCGTCGCGCGGGGGGCCAGAAGCCAGGTAGCGGTCTTCGCCGAGAGACGCGACCGGACTCAATCCCAGTCGTCGTCGGAGTGGTGCTCGTCCGGGCAGTCGATGTCCGCGCCCTCGTCGTTGCCCTTCGGCAGGCTGAAGGTGCACTCGAGCTGCGAGCCGTCGGCGAGCCCCATCCGGAAGGTCCCGAACACGTTGTCCGAGAGGTCGAAGTTCGACGGCACGGTCATCGTGCCGCCGGGGACCATCTCCGAGCGGATCGGCGCCACCACGCTCCACTCCTCGAACGAGGAGCCGTCGAAGGGCGGCGGCAGGAACAGCTCCTGCTTGGCGACGCTCGAGTTGGTGGTCTCGCCGGACAGCGCGTTGATCCGCAGCGCGCCCTCGCCGTAGCTGAAGGCCCAGCGCGTCTTGTTGCGCGACTGGGTGCACACCTGCCGCTGCACGGTGTGGTGCTCGCTCTCGGGGTCGATGTCCGCGTCGAAGCTCTTTCCCGCCAGCGTTCCGGTGCAGTGCCCGGTCGCGGGCTCGGAGCAGCCGGCCAGCGCGGCGAGGGCGGCGAAGCAGGTGGCGAGGACGAGGCTGCGCGACATGTCGTGGCTCCCAAGGCGGTCGTCAGATCCGGCCAAGGGTTGCCGCTGACCGCCGAATCGATCCGCGGAGGGCCCGCAGCGCCTCTTCAACCCGCGGTTCTTCCTGTGGAATCAGGCTCGCTCGCAGTGGAGAGGTCGGACGCCGGTTTGGACGGATCTTCAAGATGTGCGAATCTCCAACGCACTTCAGTCAAACCGGTTTTCACTTCTGCGGACCGGTCGGCGACCCCGAGGGGAATCCATGAATATCCGTCTTGCCACGCTGGCCTCGAGCCTTGCTGTCGTTCTCGGTCTTGCCTCCTGCAGCCAGCCGCCGCCCGCTCCCGGGTGCGTCGACGGCGAGCAGAACTGCAACTGCAAGACGACCGACAACCCCTTCGACAAGTGCGAGGCGGGCCTGACCTGCACGCTGGGCAAGTGCCTCAACTGCCGCGCCGGCGACCTGGACTGCGGCTGCCTGGGCAACGGCACCTGCGCCAACGACACCATGGCCTGCTCCGGCGGGGTGTGCCTGAACGCCACCTGCACCGCGGGGATCCGGGGCTGCAAGTGCGACGCGTCCAACGCCTGCAGCGACGGCTCGGCCTGCGAGGGCGGCCAGTGCGTCGACCCGGCCGGCCACACCGGCAAGGCCTGCTTCGCCAACCGCACCTGCCTGGGCGGCAACCAGTGCGTCGCCGGGGTCTGCCAGGCCTGCGACTTCGGCGCGCTCGGCTGCGGCTGCCTCCCGGGTGACCAGTGCGCGGCCGGCCTGGGCTGCCTCGCCGGAGTCTGCGCCTGGGGCGACGGCCTGCCCCACGACGTCCCGGCGAACCCGGTCTGCTACACGCCCTGCAAGTCGGGCCTGCTCAAGGCGGACGGCACCTACCTGCCGTGCTCGGCCGAGGGCCTGCTGGAGGGCTGCGTCGGCGGCCTGGAGTGCATCAACGGCACCTGCGCGTCCAAGACCACCCAGAGGTACGACCTGCCCCCGGGCAGCGCCTGCAGCAAGGACGCCGACTGCGATGCGAACGCCCTGTGCGTCGGCAACCTCTGCCAGGCCCTCTGCTTCCTGTCCGCGGGCAACTGCAAGACCGACGTCGACTGCCCGGCGCACCAGGTGTGCCTGGAGAGCAAGTGCTACTCCAACTGCAAGGTGGACGCCGACTGCGGCGCGTCGGCCCGCTGCCACAAGGCGGCGTGCCGCCTGCCCTGCCAGGCGAACGCCGGCAACAACTGCTCGGAGGGCAAGACCTGCGTCACCACCGACGGCAAGTCGGGCTTCTGCCTGCCCAACGCGGTGCCCACCACCAGCCAGGACCAGGGCCCGTCGGCCATGACGTTCCAGGTCGTCGAGTCGGGGGCCAAGACCCTGGACAGCATCGCCTTCACCAACATCTCGGTGTCCGCCTCCTTCGAGATCGTCAACGACAACCCGGACCGGAAGACCTTCACCGTCCGCAAGGTCTCCCACCGCGAGTTCGCCGCGGACGGCACCTCCACCGAGATCTCCGACAACGCCCTCAACTGGATCCTGATGGGCAAGGGCACCGCCGCCGACCGCGTCCAGCAGTTCACGGTGGACGTCGACGGGACCGCGGCCGGGACGACCAACCGCCAGAAGATCTCCCTGCAGCACGCCAACAACTCGCTGCTCGCCCGGTGGGAAGGCACGCTGGAGATCAGCGCCCCGAACCTGGGCCGCCGCCTCGTGCAGCTCTCCTATCGCGAGAGCCCCGCGGGCCGCTGGCAGGGCCGCATGCACTACTTCTCGCTCTTCAACACCGAAGGCCTGGACGCGTGGCGGGCGCTCACCCCCGCCGACAAGCTCAAGCAGGCCGAGCTGGCCAAGGTGAAGAACGCCTTCCTCCAGCAGTGGGCGCGCCTGAAGAGCGGCAGCGCGTCGGTCGACGAGTTCAAGGCGATGGTGTCCGCCACGACCAGCGGAGCCTGGAACACGCCGTTCATGAAGCAGGGCGTCGACTGCGACGGCCCCAACGAGGTCTGCTTCCCCTACGACAACCCCAAGGGCTACGTCGTCTACACCTCGGACTCCTCGACCTTCGAGGTGCCCGCGGGCATGACCGAGTTCCCCATCGCCATCAACCTCAAGCCCGACCCCACCGTCCTCACCGGCCACACCGGGCTGCCCGCCGGCGCCACCGGCTGGTCCGGCAAGATCGCCACCAACACCACCCTGCACTACGCCGGCGATCCCAAGACCGAGCTCATCTTCGAGACCTCGCCGACCGACTGCGCCGAGAACGCCCAGGGCGCCGTGCTGTGCCAGGTCACCGACTTCGCCGCGCAGATCAACGTCGGCGCCCGCTTCATCCCGTCCGGCGCGGACTGCAGCGAGGGCGGCAGCCAGTTCGGCAAGGCGGTGCCGGTGCCCTTCCTGGTCAAGGGCTTCAAGCAAGGCATCTCCACGAACAAGGACGGCAGCCGCTACCGCAACGAGTGCCGGGACCAGTCGCTGCCGTTCGGCAACGTCGCCGCTTTCAACGAGGCCAACACCCTGGCCGCCACGTCCAACCCCATCCCCGACGGCCGGCAGCGCAAGCGCAGCCTGAGCCTGGTGGACGGCGCGCTCATCGACCAGAAGACGCTGGTCATCCTCTTCCAGGAGAACGTCAAGTCGTTCCTGGGCGTGGCCAACAGCGACTTCTCCGGGCTGGGCTTCATGCTCCTCGAGCGCAACCCGGTCACCCTGGACCCCTCGGCGTTCGAGGGCTCGCCGCAGACCCCGGCCAGCGACCCGGCGACGGACCTCCTGCGGGTGGGCTGCAGCGCCGAGGTGATGAGCAGCGCGGGCGTGGGCACGACCTTCCCGGCCACCGACGCCGACAAGCTCAGGAGGCTGGGCCTGTACGTGCTGGGCTCGCCGTCCTCGGCCGCCGCGGCGCCGGCCTTCATCAGCGAGCCGCCCTCCGGCACCGACAAGGAGCGCGTCCACTGGCTGTGCGAGGACACCGGCCTCATCGACGGCGGGGCCGACCCGGCCAACCCCATCCCCTGTCCCGCCGGCAGCCAGGTGACCTTCTTCGCCACCAAGAACTCGGCCGGGGCCACCGAGTACGCCAGCCAGGCCTGCCAGGGTGCCTACCGCGACAACTACTCGGTGGTCACCTCCACCGGAGTCACCCAGGCCGTCGCCGCCGAAAGCGCTCCGCGGGAGATCACCGCGAAGGGCACCTGCCGGGTCACGATGCAGTCGCTGGCCGACGCCGGGAAGGTGCGCCTCGATCCGCTGTGGCGCTGCAAGACCGACGGAGAGCTGGCCGCCGAGGGCGTGGTCCTGCCGGGGGGCGCCACCGCCAGCGCCTACTGCGAGTTCATCCGCACCGACCTGCGCAGGGAGAAGCGCTTCTACCAGATGCCCGACACCGGCGCCGGCCAGTCCTCGACGCCCATCCCGCTGGAGTCGGCGGTGGCCCAGGGCTTCCTCTACAAGACCAAGTTCAAGAGCCGCTCGGGCAAGAGCATCGGCTTCGCGCCGGTGGAGTGCGGCGTGGGCCAGGAGTACTGCTACTCCCCCGAGGTCATCGAGGACCTGCGCGACCGCGTCGACTGCCTGGCCAAGGTGTACACCGAGGGCTACGACCTGCTCGCGGCCAAGCGGACCACCGAGGGGACCACCGGCGGCCCGTACACCGCGGCGATGACGGACATGCAGCGGGTCCTCAGGCTCACCTACGCCTACGTCAACGTCCCCAACCCGTTCACGGTGAGCGGCTTCGAGACGCAGGACGGCTTCGAGCGCAGCTACGCCGAGCTGCTGGTCATGCTCGGCGACGAGTCCTACACCTCGGCCTTCGCCTCGCGCTTCGACCTGGCCGGCTCGGCGATGCTCTCGTTCCCGGGCACGCTGTTCGAGGGGGTCCACGGCCTCAACCTGTCGGGCGGCGCCGGCTACGAGATGTACGTGCTCTACCAGGCGGCGCAGTACTACGACCTGGCGCTCGAGCGCTTCTACCGGACCGCCCCGCTGCTGTGGAGGGCGGTGGAGCTGGGCGAGGCCAACGGCTTCATCACCGCCGAGACCGTCAGCTCGTACTTCAAGGCGCTCACCCGCGCCTCGACCCAGAAGGCCGCGGCCTACGACGAGATCGCCAAGCGCTACCAGAACTTCAACCGGCCCGACCTGGCCCGCCAGGTGGTGGAGCGGGCGTACTCGGGGGCGTACCTCGAGTCCATCGTCATCTCCAACATGCTCGCCAAGGTGCGCACCGTGGCCGGCACCGCCAGCAAGCCGGAGATCAAGAAGAACCTCGAGGAGGCCGCCGGCCGCTACCGCAGCGCCATGATCAGCATGCGCGACCTGTACGGGGACATCACCGACCGCGTGAACTTCTTCGGCTTCCCCGTCGAGTACGTGCCCTCGCCCTCGCTCAACGAGCTCGACGTCAACATCTTCGAGAAGCAGCTCGGGCTGGCCAAGGACCGCCTGTCACTGGCCGCCTCGAAGGAGGCGCTGGCGCTGGCCAACAACCGCAGCTTCGAGACCGACGCCACCGCCTTCCAGAACGAGCTCTCCAAGCTCCAGAGCAGCTTCGACGACCAGCTGGCCGAGGTCTGCGGCACCTTCAAGGGCACCGACCAGCAGATCCACCCGGCGACGCCCGCCTACGTCAACCTGCTGCCGACGCAGATGCACATCCCCGACCCCTGCGGCCTGGTCGGCAACGGCGGCATCCACGACGCCATGGGCGAGGTCGACCTGGCGCGCCTGGAGATGCGCAAGGTCCTCGCCCAGCAGCAGGTGGTGCTGGGGCAGATCGCCAACGAGCAGACGCGCATCGGGGAGCTGTGCGCCGCCTACAACGCCACCGCCACCTACCAGCAGGGCGAGTTCGCCAAGGTCGAGGACCTCAACAAGGCCATCTCCGACAGCAACATCGCCCACGACGAGATGGCCCGCATCACCGACCACCTGGAGAAGACCGCCGACATCCTCAAGTGCAACATCGGCACCTCCAGCGACTGCCTCGGCGCCGCCGTCGGCATCGGCCTGATGACCGCCGGGTGGATCGTCAGCGACACCATCCTCACCGGCATCGAGGCGGGCATCGAGAACAAGCAGCAGCAGATCCAGGGCATCCAGGACAGCCTGACCACCTGGGAGACCGAGCGGGAGTGCGTGTACGCCACCATCGAGTCCCAGGCGACCATCAAGAACCTGTGGCTGGAGATGCTCACCATCGACCTCGAGGCGCTGCAGGCCGCGCAGACCATCCGCCTGGCGGTCTCCAGGGTGGAGTTCCTGCGCAACCGGGAGCTCTCCACGCTGCAGAGCCTGGAGGACGCGACCCAGCTGACCATCAACCTCGAGGCGGCGCGCAACGACCCGAACGTGCGCATCTACAAGAACGACGACATCCTGGCCGCCGACCGCACCTTCCAGGCCGCGCTCAAGGAGGCCTACAAGGCCACCAAGGTCTACGAGTACTTCTCCAGCCAGAGCTACGCGCACGCCGGCGACCTGTTCCTGGTGCGCATGGTCCAGCACGGCGACCTGAACCTGGAGGCCTACCTCTTCGACCTGGAGAACGCCTACCTGTCGTTCCGCGAGTCCTACGGCACCCCGGACACGCGGGTGCAGGTGATCTCCGCGCGCGACGACATCTTCAAGATCGGCCACATCGACCCGGCGACCACCATGGCCTACTGCGAGTCCGACCGGGTGCTGAAGTTCCGCAAGGCGCTGCAGGACGTGACCCTGCTCGACGAGAGCGGCTACATCGTCCTGAGCTTCCCCACCAGCTTCAAGGAGCTCTCGCCGCTCACGCGCGACCACAAGGTGCTCTACGTCGAGGCCGAGCTCATCGGAGGCGATCTGGGCGACGCGGTGGGGCGGCTCTACCTGCGCCAGCGGGGCACCGGCGCCGTCAAGAGCGTCGGCGGCGAGAAGCTCTTCTACACGCAGCCGGCCAAGACCGCGGTCATCAACACCTTCATGAACGGCAGGCGAGAGTTCGACGAGGCGGTCTACCACAGCGAGCGGCTGCGCGACCGGCCCTACGTCAACACCCAGTGGCAGCTCATCATCAACAAGAAGGACGAGCTGGCGAACAAGGACATCAACCTGAACTCGCTCAGCGACATCCGCCTGTACGTCTACTACACGGACTACACCGCCCTCTAAAGGCCCGAGGCCTGCCCATGAGACGACCGTTCCGCTTCGCCGCTGCCGCGGCCCTGGTGCTGGCGGCCTGCCCCACCAACCCGCCGGTGACCGGCCCGGACACCGGCGTGGCCGACCCCTGCGCGGCGTGCACCGCCGACCAGGTCTGCGACCAGCAGGCGTGCCGCTTCAAGGACTGCCAGGAGACGACCTGCAAGGCGCACCAGGCGTGCACGCCCGCCACCGGCACCGCGGCGGCCCAGTGCGCCGCCGCGTGCACCGACGGGTACGCCTGGGACGGCGCGGCGCTGGTCTGCGTCGCCCCCGGCTGCGAGCAGCTGGGCTGCGCGTCGAAGAACCGCGAGTGCGTGGGCGACGCGGGCGCGCGCTCCTGCGCCGGGTGCCTCCAGGGCTACGCCGAGGACGCGACCTCCCAGGAGTGCGTGACCTGGGCGACCTGCGACGCCACGCCGCCCCAGGCGAGCATCGCGGCCGACTGCGCGGCGAAGTTCCGCCTGTGCCTGGAGAACTTCCCCGGCCAGGCGGCCTGCACCGACTGCCTGGACGGCCACGTGGAGGTGAACGGGCTCTGCGAGACGAAGGTCACCTGCGCCGAGGTCGGCTGCGCTGCCTATGACCGGCTGTGCGAGGAGCTGCCCAACGCGCACTGCACCACCTGCGTCGCGGGGTACCTCGAGGACCCGGCGAGCAAGAACTGCCGCAAGCCGCTCAAGTGCAAGGACCTGCCGGCGTGCCCCAGCGGGCAGATCTGCTTCGAGTCCAACAACGGCGGCGACGCCGCCTGCCGCTCCGCTTCGGACTGCGGCGCCGACTCGGCTCCCACCGAGGGCGGGGCCTGCGCGCCCTGCCCGCGCGACTGCGCCAGCCGCGAGGGCGGCGTCGGCCCCTACCTGGCCCGGGCCACCAAGTTCGACACCTGCATCTGCGAGACCAAGCCCGGCTACTTCTGGGACCCCGGCAACTACGGCGGCATCCGCGCCTGCGACGCCGACCGGGACGGCTGGGTGAAGGTGCAGGCCTGGGCGGTGCTCGTCGGGGACGACGAGGTGCTCAAGACCAACGCGCGCTGCGAGGTGCGGGTGGTCGACCGCATCGTCCTGCACAACCTGGCCGGCCAGGCGCGCACGGTGGCGCTGACGACGGCGTTGTCGCTCTACGAGTCGCAGCGCAACGACGAGCAGAGCCTGCTCGACGACGCCTACCACTCCTCCCCCGCCAAGCTGCCCCAGTACCCCGGCGGCGCCCTGAAGGTCGAGGAGCTCAACAGCCTCACCAAGTACTGCACCCCGGCGACGGCGCTGGGCCAGAGCGTGGACTTCAACGACAACGGCAAGGACGACGTCGACGAGTGGCAGAAGGACCCGTCGCTGGTCGACGCCTCCGACCCGATCAAGGCCTTCTCCGACTACTCCTACTTCGCCGAGCTGAACCGCGGCTGGTACGAGGGGCCGGCCGCCGGACAGAGCGCAGGCAGCTACCACATCGCCGAGAAGTCGCGGGCCAGCAACGCCCTCGACGGCCAACGCGTGGAGCTCCACTACGGGCCGTTGCCCGCGGGCAAGGACTACTGGCGCAGCTGCGACCTGAAGCGCGACTCGGCCTGGCGCAGCGACCTCAGCAAGGAGGCCGGCATGGACTTCGGGCAGTTCGCGACCCCGGTGGAGCCGCAGACGGGCGACGACCTGGCGGGCCTGCCGGAGTGGACGGGCATGAACCTGTCGAGCCAATTCAAGTGCCTGAAGATCGTCGCGTCCGTGGATCCCGCCACCGCGCTGCCCAACGAGATCACCAAGGCCGACGCGGAGGCGAACTACAAAATCAACACGTGCCCCAGGACGGGCGTCTGGGGCCCCGACACGCTGCCGACCGGCGCCGCCGCCGCGAACCCCTCGGAGCCCAGCCTGTCGTGCACCGTGGTCGCGACGGTGACCGACCCCGGCCTGTCGCCCAACGGGCCGCCGGTCTACCTCGCCGCCGCCAACTACCAGCCTTACCGGGACCAGTTCAACGCCTTGTCCGGGGAGTACGTGCGCGGTTGCGTCAACGAGTGCCGCGAGCACCCGGGCGCCGACCCCGCGTGGGGCAAGGCGGGCTGCCCGGGCTACGCCGAGGGCATGTTCAACCGCGCCCAGTGCGTCGGCGACACCACCAACTTTGGCAAGCTCGTCTGCGGCTGCGGCATGAGCTTCCTGGGCTCGAGCTGCGAGCAGGGCTGCCCCGCAGCCAACCTGATGAGCAACTACACGGGCCTGGCGCCTCGCAAGGGCACCTGGCTGTGCGGCCGCACGACGCTGAGCCAGGGCGTGACGCTCAAGGAGCCGACCGGCGCCACCACCACCTACAAGCTGCTGGCCGAGGTGCCGTCCCTGCCGATGCAGAAGGTGTCCTCGTGCGGCGACGTGGGCGCGTCCCAGTACTGCGTGACGCCGTGACCGAGCCCGGGGAAATGGACCTGTCCATGCGCCGAATTTCCCAAGTCCTCGCGGCCCAGTCGGTCCCGGTGGCGGGGCTCTGGCCTACAGCCTCCCCAGGTCTCTCAGCCAATGGAGCGCGCAGTGCGTGAACCCTTCCATACGATCAACTGCGCGAAGATCAATTAGGCACGACACCAGAGCCTCTCTGCGGCGCGCTCGCGAGCTGCGCCCCAAGCTACGTAGAAAAAGGAGCGGACACATGAAACGCTTCCTCACGACCCTGGCATTCATCTCGGCGACGGGATTCGGCTCGTCCGCCTTCGCCGCCGACCCGGTCCGCGCCATCCCGTACACCGGGCACCTGGAGGTCGACGGGCAGGGGCCCAACGCCTCCCTGCCGATGAAGTTCGCGCTCTGGGACGCGCCCAGCGCGGGCAACAAGCTCTTCGAGGAGAGCCAAACCGTCGGAGTCGTCGCCGGCACCTTCGCGGTGGTGCTGGGCAAGGGCCCGGCGTTGCCGGATTCGGTCTACACGGCGGCGGCGCTCTTCGTCGAGGTCACGGTCGACGCGACGACGCTCACCCCGCGCCAGCAGATCTACGCGGCCCCGCAGTCCGTGCGCGGCCGGATGGCCGACAACTTCACGGCCTCCAGCGTCGCGTCCGGCGTCGTCACGGTCACCGACAAGCTGGGTGTCGGCACCACCGCGCCCACCGACAAGCTGCACGTCGTCGGCAGCCAGCGCAACGAGGGCGACGTCAAGATCACCGGGAAGGTGGGCATCGGCACCGCGACGCCGACCGAGGCGCTCCACGTCGTCGGCAACATCCGCGGCGACGGCCGTCTCGGCGTCGGCGTGGCCAGCCCGGTGGATGCGATCCACGCTTTAGGCGCCATCCGGGTGGAGAACGGCGGGACCACCGGGCCGTCCTTCACGCTCGTGAACCCGTCGAAGGCCGGCAGCACCTCCAAGACCGTCGACTGGCACATCTACAACATGACGGGCAGCTATGGAGACGCGCTCCAGTTCTGGACCTACCCGTTCGGGAACAACGGCTACCCGGTGCTCGTGCTCGGCGACACGGGCCAGGTTTCGATCAGCGGCGCCCTGGGGCAGATCTCCTCGCGCTCGTACAAGCAGGACATCGACGAGCTCGGGACGACCGAGGCGGTCGCGCTCCTGGGCCAGCTGCGCCCCGCCAAGTACAAGTACAAGGCCCCCCGCAGCGACGGCACGGAGCACCTGGGATTCATCGCCGAGGAGGTCCCGAAGGAGCTGCGCGCGCCCGACGCCAAGTCCATCTACCCGTTGGACATGGTGGCGGTCCTCGCCAAGGTCGACCAGTCCCAGCAGGCGGAGCTCGAGCGGCTGCGACTGGAGAACCAGGCCCTGAAGGCGGCCCTCGTCGCAATCGAGAGGCGGCTGGGCGCCATCGAGGGAAGCGCCGCCACGCACCCGTAGCCCGGACGAACCGCCTCACCTCGGGGATTGGAGAAACCTCATGCGACGCATCGTCCTCTTCCTCCTCGCGGCAGTGCTCACTCCCTGCATCGGGACATTCGCTCACGCCGCCGACCCGGCCCGGGCCATCCCCTACTCCGGGAGGCTGGAGGTGGACGGCCAGCTCCCCAACGCCTCGCTGCCGATGACGTTCACCCTCTTCGACGCGCTGACCGGGGGCGCCGAGCTGTTCAAGGAGAGCCAGACGGTCCCGGTGACCGGGGGCGCGTTCTCGGTGGTCCTGGGGGCGGACCCGGCCAACGGCCTTCTGGACAAGGTCTTCGCCGTGGCCTCGCTCTTCGTGGAGGTCCAGGTCGACACGACCACGCTCGCGCCGCGGCAGCAGATCCTTGCGGCCCCGATGTCGGTGCGGGCCAGCTACAAGACCTTCAACGTGACCGACGAGCTGGTGCTGGGCCCCGGCTCTCACGGCGGTGGGTACGCCTTCATCACCGGCAAGGGCTTCCTCGACCTCAACACCGAGAACGGGGCCATCAGCCTGATGGCCGCCCAGGGAGTCTTCGTCAGCAAGTCGTACGGCGGCCTCGGCACCGGCAACCTCACCGTCGAGAACGACGTCAACGCCAAGGCCTTCCGGGCCAGCAGCGCCGCAGACGGCAAGATGCTCTACGGCAGGAACAGCGCGGGGGACCTGCACATCGACTCCGGCGGCGCCACGTACCTCAACTTCTACGAGGGCAACGGCATCCAGTTCTGCAACGGCGCCAAGGCCTGCGGCGCCAACGTGAGCGCCAGCGGCGCCCTCACGGCGAAGGGCGCCACGGTCAACGGCGACGTCGCCGTTTCTGGCCAGGTCATCGCCGGGCTCGTCGTCAAGCAGTGCGATGGCTGGACGTTCTCCTGCGAGTGCGACCCCGGCACCGCGCTGCTCGGTGGCGGTCTGACCTGCGAGGCGCCGACCTACGTCGCCAGCTCCGGGCCGGCGGTCCCCGCCGCCGGCAGTCCCCCCGTGCGCTGGGAAGGCATCTGCACCGGCGCTCCCGACCGTTCGTGGTACGGCCAGAGCCACTTCCGGCTCCTGTGCGCCCGGATCAAGTGACCCGACACTGCCGACGGCCACGTCTTCATCGACCATCGGAAGACCGCGACCGGATTGGACGAAACCTGGCTCAGCTACAACAGCAAGAAGCCGGTGGTCTTCGTCGATCCACGCTGCCAACGGCAACATCAGCACTGCCGGAAACCTCAGCGACTCGGGAACCGTTTCAGCAGGCAGGGTCGATCTTTCCGTGACGAGAATTGGCGATGGCGCGTACCGCACCTGCCCGCCCGGCACGCCGGCCCTGAGGGCAGCAGTCACTCGAGTCGCTGCAGTCCTTGAAATCTGCAGGAGGAATGAGACCCGATGCGCCACCTCATGAGGCTGTTCACCTTCGCTGCGCTGCTGGGCGTTCCCACCGTTGCTGCTGCCGCCGACCCGGTCCGCGCCATCCCGTACTCGGGGAGCCTGGAGGTCAACGGGCAGGCCCCCAACGCCTCGCTGCCGATGGCGTTCGCGCTCTGGGACGCGGCCACCGCGGGCAACAGGCTGTTCCAGGAGCCGCAGACCGTGCCGGTGACCGGGGGCGTCTTCGCGGTCGTGCTCGGTGCCGCCGCGGGCAACCCGCTGCCCGAGTCGGTGTTCACCGCGGGCGCGCTGTTCGTCGAGGTCACCGTGGACGCGACGACCCTGGCGCCCCGCCAGCAGGTGTACGCCGCGCCGCAGGCCATCCGCGGGCGGACCGCGGACAGCTTCGCCGTCACCAATGAGCTGTCGATGGGCGTCCCGGCCGGCGCCTCGACCATCCGCGGCAACTACCGGCTCCACATCTCGTCGGAGGAGGTCCTCTACCTGCTGGCCAAGGGCGGGGTGCAGGTGAGCAGTGCCTGGGGCGGGACGGGATCGCTCGGAGTCGAGGGTGGGCTCAACGCCGGGTCGCTCACCGCCGGGACGCTGGCCGTCAACTCCACCGCGGTCATCAACGGCGCGGTCGCCGCGGGCTCGGTGACCATCGGCGACCTCCAGCTGAGAGCCTCGGGCGGCACTGCCTCCCAGCTGTCCGCCGCCAACAGCGACGGCCACCTGTTCATCGACAATCGGCCGACTGCCGGCGGGCTGGGCGGCCTGTTCCTCAACTACACGAGCCAGAAGCCGGTGGTCTTCGGCAACTGGGCCGCCTCCGTGGACGGCACCACCGGCGCCATCAGCGCGAAGGGCACCATCAAGGCGCACAACGACCAGCCCCGCTGCACCAAGGTCGTCGATTCCTGCGGCGTGCAGATGAACGTCACCTGCCCGAACGACATGTTCCTGACGAGCATCTTCTTCCGGGCCGATTGTCTGACCGCGTGGTGCTGCTACGTCGGCTACGCCCCCTAAGCCTGTGCAGAGCTTTCCTTGGCCCCCCTCGCCCAGCTCGGACCGGGCGCGGGGGGCTTCTTCATGCGACAGAACCGTCGAAGGAGCGCGATTCAAGGAGTGGGGTGGGCGGCTACGAAGCGGCCATCGGGACTGCGACGAGCATCGACACGGTCCGCGCACTTGGCCCGGCGGAAGCGGCCCAGTGTGGCGGCCAAGGGCAACTGACCTACCAGCGGCGCCGGTATCCGCGGACCTCGGTGAAGCAGGCCGAGAGCGCGGCGACGACCTTCGTCAGGCCCTTCCTCCGGTGCGCGAAGAAGGTCGCGTACTCGTGGTGATCCGCATAGAGGACGAAGGGCTTGGGCGAGGGCACGAAGAGGAAGTCCACCCAGTCGCCCAGCGCTGCAGCGAGGAGCTCCTCGATCTCGCCCGCGCCGGTGGCCTCGATGACCCTGGGCGAGTCGCCGCCCTGCAAGATCGAGTGCCTGGCCGACAAGGCGAGCAGGTGCTTGGGCTCGAAGACGACCTCGTCCAGCTCGAGGGTCGCAGCCTCGAGCGCCGGACCCGCGCCGACGATGGCGTGGACGAACTGCGGCAGGCGATCCAGCGGCGTCTCGAACGTCGTCTGGAACTCCCAGCTCGACCGACGCAAGGCCCGCAGCAGCCCTGGTTTCGCGATCGCCTTCATGGTTCCTCCAGCAACGCGAGACCCACGAAGGCGTCGGAGGGACGAGGGGCGCCAAGACGTCTCGGGCTGAATCCAGGAGTCGAACCCGCCCCGGCGATGCCGCTGCCGGAGGCCCATCCATGGAGCCCTGACTGCATTCACTCCGACGCCAACGATTTCTTCGACGAATACCCCTCAGCAGGACTCGAACCTGCAACCACCGCCTCCGAAGGGATGTAGTCCCTGCTGCATTCGGTTGCCCGACGAGGATCGCAGAGACTTATCGGCGCTCTACCGTTGAGCTATGAGGGCACGCATCGGCACGGAGGCCGAGCGCCACTGCACTTGATTCGAAGAGGCCCGGGCGACGAGGACTTCGGCGAGACGTAGTCGCTCCATGGATGTAGTCCCGCCAGGCATTCGCCCGGACTATCGAAATTGGCCGACGAGGACCTCTGTCGAGACGGACATTGGATAGATGTAGTCCCGACTGCATTCGGCCAAAGGTGAGGTTCTTTCCTCCCTGGCCCGGCCGGCGATCGGAGTCGCCGGCCGGCGTGTGATGTCAGAGCTGCGTCTTCTCGATCGCCTGGACCCAGTGCTGCGCGTCCAGGCCGCCCTTGGCGAAGGTCGCCACCAGCTCGAACACGTGGTCCGAGAAGCCGCCGACGTTGAGGATGTCCTCGCGCTCGGCGGCCTGCGTGGTGCCGTAGGGCTGCAGGTCGATGCAGACGAGCTTGGCAGCCGGGTTGCGCTGCTTGAAGGCCTCCCACTCCTGCATCGTCGCGGTGCCGCGGCCGGCCCGCGCGTCGACCCAGCTCTCGTTGTCGGACACGAAGATCACCAGGTCGCCCTTGGCGCGCTTCCAGTTCAGCCGCGCCAGCGGGGCGCTGCAGCTGGTCCCGCCGCCGCCGACCGCCGCCAGCTTCTGGGCGTTGGTCATGACGCTGTCGCGGGCGGAGAGATCGACGTTGACCACCTGGTGCTCGAACGGCAGCACCTCGGCGTCCGGGTTCTTGCGCAGCACGGAGGCCGCCACCAGACCCGCCACGTCGATGCAGCGCACGGCGCTGGTCGCACCGGCGCGGAGACCGGTGACGGGCGAGTGCATCGAGCCCGAGACGTCCGGGCACAGGTAGACCTTGCCGTCGATCTTCGGGACGTTCCAGGTCGCGACCTCCATCGCGTCGTGCAGCGCGTCGCGGATCTTCGCCGGCACGTCGGCTCCCGTCGCCTTGTAGGCCGCCAGCAGCTGGTACGGGAAGGCGCGCGCCTTGCGGATGAGCGCCTCGTCCTTGAGCCGGTTGGCGAGGGTGTTGACCATGAAGGCGTCGCCGAAGACCCCGTGGCGCGCGAACGTGTTGAGGTTCATGCGCGTCATCTGCCAGCCGGCCTTCTTGGCGATGGCGGTCCACTCCTTGGCGCCCAGCTCCAGCGCGGTGAGCATCTGGAACGGCACGTCCGGGACCGCGAGGGTCTGGTGCGCCTTGAAGGCCTCGAAGTCCTTCACCAGCTGCGGCAGCTGCGCGGCGTCGTGCGCCTTGCCCAGCAGCCAGCCGTAGAGCGCGCGGCGCGAGGCCGTGGCCGGCTTGGGGTGGACCATCTTGACGACGTCGGCGAGCGACGGAGCGTTGCCGACCGAGTCCTTGAAGAGCTGCTCGTCGGTGCGCGAAGCCAGCCACTGCTGGACCAGTTTCTTCGGGCGGGTGCCGAGCGACTTGCGGGCGACCTGGCCGGAGCGCAGGACCTGCACGAAGTTGCGCAGCATCTTGGAGTTGTCGACGACGCGCGGGAACGCCTTGGCCATCAGCTCGGCGTCGAGGACGGAGAGCGCGGCGACCAGCACCGCCGGCATGTCCTTCATGAAGCCCTGCTCGCGGGCCCAGACGGCGGTCTTGGCGACGAACGCCGGCTCGACCTGGCCGGCCAGCTCGAGCACCTTGGCCAGCTGCTCGCCGGCGGTCGCGTAGTAGGTGTGGTTCAGGCAGCCGGTCGCCGCGTACTGGGCGAGCAGGTGCCGGGGCGTGAACAGGTAGGCGCGGCCGAGCTCGTGGTTGAGGGTGTCGGTGCGCGGCAGCAGCTTGCCGGCCAGGGTCTGGAAGAGGTTCTTGTTCGCCATGACGGGCTCCGTTCGTCTCCGACACCCCGAGCTTGTCGAGGGGCCAGAGCTCAGTCTTCGATCCCTGCCTGTCGCCCGAACTCGTCGAGGGACCTTCGAAATTGCGGGACGCGGGGGGCATGAGCAGGCGGCGTGCCATGCGGCGATCGGGAGGCCCGCGCGGGCCAAGTGGCCGGATTTGCTCGAGCGAGCCCGGTGGCGACCCCCGGCGATTCCGAGAAGGGCGGATAAGGCCTCGGTGCCTACGAATGGCGGCGGCCTATCCCAAAAGATACGAGGCGAGGCGGAGCCAAAGAAGAGCGGCGAGCACAGGGGAAGTTGCCCCACCGGGGAGGCGGGTCGATGATCCGGCCGTGCGCCCCCTGCTCTATTCCGGAACCGAAGTCCTCGCCGCCAACCTGCCGGCCGACGCCCAGCTGGTGATGCCCCCGAAGATCGGGCCCGGCTTCGCCGACGTGAAGACCGCGGTGGCCCAGGCCCTCGAGTCGCCCGTCGACGGGAGGCCGCTCGCCGAGCGGATCCACGAGCGGTCCAAGGTGCTGGTCGTCTTCGACGGCCCCGGCTTCCCGGTGCCGCCGCTCCGGGCCGACCCGCGCATCCCGGCGATCGAGGCCATCCTCGTCGCGCTCGACGCGCGGGGCCTGCCGCTGCAGAACATCTCGCTGCTGTGCGCATCGGGCGTGACCCGCCTGTTCCACAACACGGAGATCGCGCGGATCGCCGGCGTGCCGGCGATGGCCTCGCACCACACCCACTGCCACGACGCCGAGGACCTCGAGCGCCTGGCGGTCTTCGGCACGACGAGCGAGGGCGAGCAGCTCGAGCTGAACGCGGCGCTGCGCGAGGCGGACCTGGTGGTGAGCCTCGCGGTGGCGCAGGCCCCGGTGCAGGGCGGCTGGACCACGCTCGTGCCCGGCCTGGCCTCGGTCAACTGCGCGCGCGCCTTCCTGACGGCCAAGAACCTGGCGACCGGGGAGACGCCTTTCGAGGACGGCTCGCGCTTCCAGAAGGCCCTCAAGCGCGCCGGCAAGGTGCTGGAGAAGAAGGTCGAGCTGTTCCACGTCGAGCTCGCCCTCGACACCCGGCTCTGGTTCAAGCCGATGATCGGCCTGTTGCGGCCCAAGGGCGCGGTGCCCAAGCCGGTCGCCGCGTGGAACTCCATCCCCGAGCCCATCCGCGCGCGGGCCTCGCGGCTGTTCCGCAGCGAGTACCAGGTCATCGGCGTGGCCGCCGGCTCCGTCGGCGCGGCGCACGAGGCGATGGCCCAGCTGCTGCTCGAGCGCAGCTACGTCCCGGCCAAGCAGGCGGACGTCGTCGTCCTCGGCGTGCCGTCGGTCGCCCCGCACACGGTCAACAGCTACACCAACCCCGTGCTCGACGTGGGGCTGGCCTTTGGCTACGTGCTCGCCTGGAACGCCGGCAAGCCGCTGGTGAAGAAGGGCGGGGTCGTCGTCATGCTCAACCCGCTGCACGAGCGTTTCGACAAGCCCACGCACGCGGCCCACGCCGGCTTCTACCAGAAGGTGCTCTCCGACACGCGCGAGCCCGAGGTGATGGCCGAGAAGCACGAGAACCTCTACTCGGGCCGGCCGGAGTACGTCGGGGCGTACCGCAAGAAGTTCGCCTACCACGGCGTCCACCCCTTCCACGTCTGGTACCAGGCCTGGAACGCGCTTTCGAAGGTCGGGCGCGTGCTCGCGGTCGGCGCCAGCAAGTCCGCGGCGGATCGCTTCGGCTTCGAGACCGCGAGCGATCTCGAGGAGGCGCTGTCGATGGCGCGGGAGTCGGCGGGCAAGGACGCGAGCGTGGCGGTGCCGGTGCTGCCGCCGGCCTTCGGCGTGAAGGTGACCTGACGCGCCATCGGCCCGACCGGCGGCTTGCACAGGCCGGCCAGGCCACGGGTCAGGGAGATCGACGGTGCCGTCGCCGCCCAGCTCCGTGGTACACCCGATCCACTCTCCTGCCGGAGTCGAACCATGTCCCGTGCACTCCTCGCCCTCCTCGCACTTGTCGCAGTCCTCGGTGCTGTCGCCCCCGCGGGCGCCGCCGAGCTCGCCTACACCTGGAAGAAGGGCTCGACCTACCGCTTCGAAGCGCAGTCGCGCGACGACGTGTCCATGGGCGGGATGGGCATGGACCTGAAGTTCGCCTTCGTCACCCGGTCGCGCTTCGCGCTGACTGTCGACGCCGTGGCCAAGGACGGGACCGCGCAGGGCAAGGTGGTCGTCGAGAGCTTCGAGGTGAAGACCGCCGACGGAAAGCCGGTCGCCGGCCTCGAAGGGCTGCCGAAGGACGCTCTCTTCTCGCTGCTGGAGATCGACCGGAAGGGCCGCTTCAAGCTCAAGCAGCGGGTGTGGGTCGTGGTCGACGACGACGGGCAGACCCTGCTCGTCTCCGGCAGCGCGAGCCCCAACTCGGTCTCCGCCTCCGGCCAGGCGGGCGGCGAGCAGGTGACGCTCCACGCCAGCTTCGACCCCAAGACCGGCAAGCTGGCCGCCGGCTATGACGTGAAGAAGATCGCCCAGAACAAGAAGAAGATCGCGGTGACCGAGGACAAGCCCAAGGTCGACGTGCTGCCCGCGCAGTTCCTGGCCCTGCTCGAGCTGCCCGAGGGCCCGGTCGCCTCCGGCGGCGGCGCCATGCAGCTGGCCAACCCCAACGTCGCCTCCGGCACCAAGGTCAGCGTGGAGGTGCTCGAGCTCACCGCCGAGCGCGCCCGCCTGAAGACCCGGGTCGCCTCCGCCACCCAGACCAACACCGCCCCGGCGGACGAGGCCGCGCCCACCGAGGCGAGCGCCTCGGCGGGAGGCGACGACGAGGGCGGCGGCATGCCGGCGGCGACGGGCATGGGGATGGCCATCCCGGGCATGGGCGCCATGCCGGGGATGCCCGGCGCCGCGGCGCCGGGCGACGCCCCGCCGATGACCATGGGCCTGAAGGTGAGCGGCGACTTCGTCACCGTCTTCGACGTGAAGGCCGGGATGCTCACCGGGCTCGAGGGCACGCTCTCCACGGACACCAACGCCGCGGGGATGAAGATGGGCTCGCGCTCGGCGCTGAAGCTGAACCGGCTGTAGCTGCCGAAGGGTCGCAGCCGCTTCGGGTCCGGCGCGCGCTCCCGGTGGCCTTCCGAAGAACCGCTCAGCGGCTCTTGCGGACCTCGCAGCCCATGAATGCGGCGGCGCGATCCAGCAGCGCGAGCGTGGGGGCAAGCGCGGCCTGGACCTCTGCGGCGACCTTGGCGCGCAGCGCGTCGTCGATCACCAGGGCGTCTCCCTCGACGGCTCCCCGGCCTTGCCGCCGGCGCTTGCGCGGGGCTGCCGCCGCGTACTCGGAGGCCTGCTCTGCCAGCCCGACCCCAGGGGACGGCGCCTCGAGCTCCAGCCCGAAGAGGTCGGCGACGCCGGCCCCGTCGAGGATGCGCTCCCGGCCCGGCGCGGCCGCGGCCAGCGCCGTGCCCGCGCCGGCGTGGGCCACCAGCTCCATCTCGTCGACCTTGCGCAGGCGGAAGAGCAGGTCCGGCTTGGCGTCGAGCCGCGCGCCCACCCCGTAGAGCGTCGCCGCCACGTGCTTGCACATCGAGGCCCAGTCCGGGCAGCTGCAGTCGAACTCGATCTCCGCGGGAGACGGGAACAGTCCCCGGCCCTCCTCGCAGACCCGCTCCATCACGGCCCGCGAGAGCTGGCCCTGGAGCAGCTCCACCAGCGAGTCGATGCCCCCGGCGCAGTCCTGGCAGACGGCCTGCCAGCGCGGCTTCTGCAGCGGAGCGATCTTCACCCGCACCTCGTACAGGCTCGAGCCCGACACCCTGGCCCTGACCTCGCCCGGCTCGACCTGCAGGTCGACCACCGCCCCGTTGCGCACGTAGGAGCGGCCGCGCGGGAGCCGGTTGGAGTAGTCGCTGTAGCGCTCCAGGTTCCTGCACCACGACTTGCCCCAGAAGGTGTGCGCGATGGCATTGCCGGCGATCGCCGCGACCGGCGCGAGGGCGTGCCCCTTCTTGCGCAGGCGCTCCACCTCGCGCTCCGCGTTGCGCTTCTTCTCGTGGACCGACACGTACGGCTTCCAGTCGTGGTAGCCCCAACCCATCCGTCAGCTCCCTTCGGTCGCGGCGCGCAGGTCGAGCGAGACCAGCCGCAAGAGGTCCTCGTCCTTCATCTCGGTGAGCAGCACCTCGGCGCCGCCCTCCAGCAGGTCCTTGGTCAGCGTCTTCTTGGACTCGATCAGCTGGTCGATCTTGTCCTCGACCGTGCCGCGGCAGACGAACTTGTGGACCAGCACGTTGCGGGCCTGGCCGATGCGGTAGGCGCGGTCGGTCGCCTGGTCCTCGACCGCCGGGTTCCACCAGCGGTCGAAGTGCACCACGTGCGAGGCGGCGGTGAGGTTGAGGCCGGCGCCCCCCGCCTTGAGCGAGAGCACGAAGAACGGCACCGCCTCGTCCTCCTGGAAGCGGCGCACCAGGTCCTGGCGCTTCTTGACGGGGGTCTCGCCGTGCAGCACCAGCCCCTGCCGCCCGAAGACGCGGCCCAGGAAGTCCGCCAGCGGGGCGGTCACCTCGCGGAACTGGGTGAACACCAGGACCTTCTCCTGCCTGGAGGCGATGACCTCAGCCAGCTCGCGCAGGCGCGCGAACTTGCCGCTCTCGGACTCGGCCCAGCCGCCGTCCGCGAGCCAGTGCGAGGGGTGGTTGCAGATCTGCTTGAAGCGCGTCAGCGACGCCAGCACCACCCCGCGGCGCTGGATGCCGTCGACGGCGGCGAGCTGCCGGGAGAGGTCCTCCACCGCCTGCTGGTAGAGCGCCGCCTGCTTCCTGCCCAGCGTGCAGTAGGCCTTGAGCTCGGTCTTGGCGGGCAGGTCGGGGGCGATCGCCTTGTCGGTCTTGAGCCGCCGCAGCAGGTACGGGCGCACCAGGTCGCGCAGCGGGCCGTAGGGGTTGTGCTCCCGGGCGGCGAGGCGCTTGGCGAAGGCGGCGAACTGCTTCTGGCCGCCGAGCAGCCCGGGGTTGATGAAGTCGAAGAGCGACCACAGGTCCGTCAGCCGGTTCTCGACCGGGGTCCCGGTCAGCGCCACGCGCGCCTCCGCCGCCAGCGCCTTGGCGGCCCGGGTCTGCTTGGCCTCGGGGTTCTTGATCGCCTGGGCCTCGTCGAGCGCCACCAGCCGCCAGCGGGTCCGGGCGAGCCAGGGCACGCGCAGCAGCGCTCCGTAGCTGGTGACGACGAGGTCCAGGCCGGCGAGGCGCTCGTCGTCGACGGCCTTCAGCTCGCCCGCCGGCATCGCCGAGGGGTGCGCCACCAGGACCCTCAGCGAGGGGGCGAAGCGCGCCGCCTCGGCGGCCCAGTTCGCCAGCAGCGACGCGGGCGCCACCAGCAGGCTCGGCCTGCGCCGCCGCCGACTCCCGTCGCGGCCCTTCCCGTCCTCGGCGCGGAGCACGAGCAGCAGCGAGAGGACCTGCAGGGTCTTGCCCAGCCCCATGTCGTCGGCGAGGCAGGCGCCCAGGCCCAGCTTGCCCAGCAGGTAGAGCCAACGCACCCCGGCGTCCTGGTAGTGCCGCAGCGTGCCCTTGAGCCCCTGGCCCGGGTCGATGCCCGCCAGGGCCTCGGGGCGGCGCAGCGCGGCGAGCGTCTGGGCGAGCCAGGGACCGGCGACGACCTGCGACCAGTCCGGGTCCTCCGCGTCGGCCGCCTCGGCGCCGGCGAGGGGCGCGTTCGAGAGCAGGCGCATCGCCTCGGCGAACGAGAGGCCCTGGCTCTTCGCGGCCTCGACGGCCCGGAAGCGGTCGAGCACGCCCTGCAGCCTCTCGCGGTCGACCTCGACCCAGCGCCCGCGCACCAGCGCCAGGCCCTCGGTGCCCGCGAGCAGCGTGCGAAGCTCCTGCTCCGTCAGCCGCTCTCCGTCGAGGGTGAGGTCGAGCTGGAAGTCGAGCAGGCCGTCGACGCCGAGCATCGAGGGCGCCTTCGCCCCCACGGTGGCGCGCGCCTGCGGGCGAGGCGGGCGGCTGCCGCCCCAGCTGGCGGGCATGCGGACGACGACGCCCGCCGCCGAGAGCGCCGGGGCGTCGCGCAGGAGCTGGAAGGCCTCGCGCGCCGTCCAGCGCAGCGGGTGGAAGAGCTCGCCCGCTTCGACCATCGCCCCGAGCCAGGCGCAGCCCTGCGCCGCTCGCTGCACGGGGAGCAGCAGCGAGAGCAGGCGGTCCTTGTCGCCCTCGCCGGAATACTCGCGCAGCGCCTGGCCGAGCGGCAGGTGCTGGGCCTTGGCCGCGGAGGAGAGCCGGGTGGTGTAGGTGGCCAGGAAGGCAAACGGAGCCTGGTCGTCCTTGCGGTTCTCCGCCAGGTTGAAGTGGACGCGGCCGACGAGGTTCCAGGCGGGGTTCCTGGCCTTGAGGAAGTCCTGGAGGGCTTGCCGCGACTCGGCCAGCTCCACGCGCAGCGCGGCGTCGAGGTCCTCCCAGAGCGCGCCGAGGACCTCGGCGGTCAGGTACTCCGCGCCGGTCATCGGCGGCGCGACGTCGGCGAGGCGGGCGAGATCCGTGGGAGCGGCGACGGGAGGTGGAGCGCCTTCGGCCGGCTGGGCGCAGAGCAGCGACACATAGCGCGCAGCGAACTCGCGCCAGTACGAGAGCTCCGGCGGGAGCGGTTGGCCCACCTCGCCGGCGCCGAGCTGCAGCAGGCCGTGGCCGCTGCCGCGCCCGAAAGCGGCCAAGAGGCGGGCGGCCAGATCGGCAGGCAGGGGTGGGCAGGCCCCGTCCTCGGCCAGGGAGAGGCGGCCGTGGGGCGTCAGCAGCGGGCGGAGGCGAGGTTCGAGCATGCTTTCGAGGCGAGGGGTCTACCGCAGCGGGGTGCGGCGTGGAAGTGCTCAAGTCCGCGGTTGCGGGCCGAGGGGCCAGGTCGGGTTTCTGCAGGCCTCGAGCCTTCCCGGAGGCAGACGGGAGTTGTCGGAGCGCCAGATTGCTGCCATGGAGAAAGCGGTCCGCGGGGCCGTGGGGGGACGACGCCGCGGTCGGTGGCTTCGAAGTGGGCGAGCGGCCGCCGTTCGGACCGAAGCAGAGGCGCTGGCACCAGGAACCGGCCGGGGGCGTTGGCCGGCAAGCGAGGAAGCAGCGTTGGAGACCATCCTGCAACTGCAGTCCGCCGCGGTGGAGGCGGCCCGCCTCGCCGGCGCCGAGCTGGTCGCGCGCTGGAAGACGGCGCGCACCGTCGAGTTCAAGCACGCCATCGACCTGGTCACCGACGCGGACACCGCCTCCGAGAAGCGCATCCTCGAGTTCATCGAGCAGCGCTTCCCGGGCCACGAGATCCTCGCCGAGGAGCGCGGCGGCCTGCGCGGCCCGGCCTCGGCGGAGCACCGGTGGATCGTCGACCCGCTGGACGGCACCACCAACTACGCCCACGGGATGCCGCACTTCTCCGTCTCCGTCGCCGTCGAGGACGCGCGGGGCATCGCCGCCGGGGCGGTCTTCGACCCGCTGCGCGACGAGATGTTCGAGGCCGGCCGCGGGCACGGCGCCCTGCTCAACGGCGAGCCCATCCGCGTCAGCGGCGAGACCGCGCTCGCCCGCGCCCTGCTCGCGACCGGCTTCCCCTACGACGTCTGGCAGACCGCGGACCGGCCGCTGAAGCTCATCGACACGTTCGTCCGCCGCGCGCAGGGCATCCGCCGGGCCGGCAGCGCCGCGCTCGACCTGGCCTACGTCGCCGCCGGCCGCTACGACGGCTACTTCGAGGGCTTCCTCAAGCCGTGGGACCTCGCCGCCGGCATGCTGCTTGTCCTGGAGGCCGGAGGGCGCATCACCGACCTGGCCGGCGCGCCGGTCGACCTGTTCCTCGGCGACACCCTGGCGACCAACGGCCTCCTGCACGACGAGATGGCGAAGCTCTCGCGCGAGGCCTTGGCGTCTCTGAAGGGAGCATCCACGTGATCGAGATCGACATCCCCGGCGCCGGCAAGCTCGTCCTCGAGCACCTGGTCTGCGACTACAACGGCACGCTGGCCTGCGACGGCAAGCTCAGCGAAGGCGTCGGCGAGCGGTTGCTGGAAGTGGCCTCGCGCATCGAGACGCACGTGCTGACGGCCGACACCTACGGGCACGCGCGCGAGCACCTCATCGGGCTGCCGGTGCACGTCCACGTCCTGGGCCCCGACGACTCCAAGGGTTCCTACCTCTCCGACCTGGGCTGCCCGTGGGATCACGTGGCGACGATCGGCAACGGCTTCAACGACGCGACCATCCTCGATCGCCACCGGGTGGGCCTGTCCATCGCCGTCCTCGGCCCGGAGGGTCTCTCGGTCCACGCGATGAAGGACGCCCACGTGCTGGTGCGCGACATCCGCGACGGGCTCGACCTGCTGCTCAAGCCCAGCCGGATCGTCGCGACGCTGCGCGCCTGAGCGCGGTCAGCCTCTCGCCGGAGGCAGCGCCGGCGCCCCCGACTCGACCAGCACCACCCCGCGCTTCCCGCTGGGCGAGGTGGGGATGAGGCTCGCCCGGCCGATCTGCGCCGCGGGGAACGAGCGCTCGAGGTCCGAGGCCATCGCCACGATTCCCCCGGCGGTGAGCAGGGCGGCGACCGCGCCCCCCAGGACCATCTGGGCCAGCGCCGAGGCGCGGATCCGCGGAGGCAGCGCGGCCCTGCGCACGACCCGACGAGTGCTCATCCCTGCCAACGACGGGTGAAGCGCCAACGCATGAGCTGTCATGGACCACCCCGGCCACGCGGTCGACTTCCCGCGGCCCAAGGATGCCGGTGGCTCGCGGCGCGTTGCCGGCGCGGTGGGGTGGGGCAGGAGGGGCCTGCCGCCTACTTCGCGGCCGGTACCGGGCTCGGCTTGCCGGGCTTGATCTCCACCGGCTCGAACTTGAGCTTGCCGATGAGCCCGGCGGTGTCTGCCTTGGCCTCGCTTCCCAGCGCGATGTGCGACGGGTCGGCGACGACCTGGTTGAAGGTGGGATCCATCTGCACCCACTCGCCGACGTAGACCTCGACCCACTCGTGCCAGTAGAGCGCGGGCACGCCGTCGGAGGCCTTCATGTAGACGAGCCCGTCGATGCGCTTGGCGGGGATGCCGACGGCGCGCAGCAGCGAGGCCATCAGCAGCGCGTGCTCGGTGCAGTCGCCGCGGCGGGTGGAGAGCACGTCGGTCGCGCGGTCGCTGGAGGAGCCGTAGGCCTTGTCGAGGAAGCCGTTGACGAAGGCGTTGACCTTCCGGGCCGCGGCCCAGGCGTCCTTCTCCTCGCCGACGACCTCCTTGGCCTTGGCGACGATGGCCGGGGCGTCGGACTCGACCGCGAGGTTCGGCTTGAGCGCGTCGAGGAGGTCCTTGTCCGCGCCCGGCGCGATCGGCCGCTGCGCCCTCTCCTTGGGCAGCCGGGTGGAGATGGTCAGCAGCGGCGTCCCGTCCTTGCCGTCGGAGACGACCTGGCGGCCGCCGGGCAGCGGCATGTCCCGGGTCAGCCCCGCCACGCGCCAGACGATGGACGAGCCCGGCACGCGCATGCCTTCGGGCAGCGGCTTGTCCAGCACCACCCGCGTCAGGTTGAAGATGTCGACCTTGTCGAGCTGCTTGGCGACCTGCTCGCTCTCGGCCTTGCCCACCATCACCTCGCCGAACTGCAGCTCCAGCTGGCGGCCGTCCTTGGCGACGACGGAGACGATGGGCAGGCGGCTCTCCTCCTCGATCGTCTTGGTGCGCGCCGCGGGGACCGAGACGCCGGCGGCGGTGACGGTCAGCTCGCCGTCGAACTCGGTGTCGACCTTCTTGTCGGCGAGCAGCCGCTCGAGGTCGAAGTTGGCCCCGAGCCGCTTCTCCCGGGTGGCGATGACGAAGCGGGCCGGGTCCGCGTCCTCGACCTTCTCGGTGGTGGCCGGCAGCTTGCGGACCTCGTCGGGCAGGCCGGGGCGGACGCGCTTGAGCTCGACCGCCTCGCCCAGGTTGCGCGCGATGAGCACCTCGTCGCCGCCGTCGCCGTGCTTCTCCTGGCGCAGCACGAGCAGGCTCCCGCCGTCCTTGTAGTCGTAGAAGCGCTCGTCGCGGACGTCGCGCTCCATCGCCGCGCCGCCGACGCTGGCCTTGATGACCACCCGGCTGATCGACACGACCACCTTCCTGCCGTCCAGCTCGCCCTCGCGCATGTCGGAGAAGGCCCAGCCCGCCTTCTTGCCCAGCACGTACAGGCCCATCCACTCGCCGCCCTTGGGGCGGGGCAGGGAGAGGACCTTCGGAGCCGGGGCGGCCTCGGCCTGGGCGGGCGTGGCGGAGGCGGGCGAAGCGGAGGCGGGCGAAGCGGAGGCGGCGGGCGCGGCGGCGTCGACCGCCGAGGCCTTCGAGTCGCCGGCCTGGACCGGGGCGTTGGGGCGCGGCGAGGTGCAGGCGGCCAGGGCGAGCAGGCAAGAGAGGAGCAGGCGCTTCATCGTGTCTCCGGTCACCGTTCTTCCAGCGGGCCCGCAAGCCTAGAGCCGGGGTGGGAAAGCCTGAAGCCAAATTCCTAAGGGTCGGAACGCCCGCGGGCGACGGGATGCTCCCAGTCGGACCTCCCTGCCCATGGAGGAGCTTGGACCCGGCGCGCCACGTCGCCACCTCGGAGCCAGAGGTGACGGCCATGCGCCTGGCTCTCACGTTGCTGCTGGCGGCGGGGCTGGCCCTGCCGGGCTGTGCGAGCCGGCTGGCGCTCGCCCCCGGGCCGGGCGCGCAGGCGGTGGCGGACGACCCCTTCGCGGCGACGGCCGAGGTCGGCGGCCTGCGCGCCACCGTCGAAGGCCGCTGGAAGGGCGAGCCGCCGAGCCTGGGCGACTACGTGACGCCGGTGCGCGTGACCCTGGAGAACCGCAGCGGGGCGCCGGTGCGCCTGCGCTACCAGGACTTCACGCTCACCTCGCGGAACGGGGTGACCGCGCACGCGTTGCCGCCGTTCAAGATCCAGCGGGCCGGGTTCGGCGGGGCCTATGCGGTCGCGCCGTTCTGGCCCCACGAGCACTTCTGGCTCGCGCCGCCCTACGGACCGTACTACCCGGGCTGGGCGCTGTGGACCGGCCCGTTTGCGTGGGACTACCCGTACTACGAACTGTACTTCGGGCGCTGGGAGCTGTCCTTGCCGACGCGGGACATGCTGCAGAAGGCGATGCCGGAGGGCGTGCTCGAGGGCGGGGGGAAGGCCACCGGGTACCTGTACTTCCAGCGGGTGCAGGGCGAGCCGGGGACCGAGGTGCAGTTCCGGATCCACCTGGTGGACGCGAACACCGAAGCGGAGATCGGGCGGCTGGTGATCCCGATGGTCGTCAAGCCCGCCCCCTAACCCCCTCCCAAACTGCCGGGAGGGGGAACCCCGCTCTGCTCGACCCGCTTCCCTGAGGAGCTATTGGCACCGCAGGTGTGCTCGAAAGGGCGCGCGAAATTTGGCCGCGGGCGTGGCGGTGCCGCTAGCTCCTACCGGACCCCGGCGAAGGCAACCCACGAGCTCCCCCGCCCGCTTTTTGGGCGGGGGCCGGGGGGCGGGCGGCGGGGGCCGGGGGCCGGGGGGCGGGGGGCGGGCCGCCTGCTACCCGTCCATCTTCCGGATGAACGTCGGCTCGTTGTCGGGATCCGTCGGTGACGACCCGGGCTGCCGCGCTCCGCCCGCTCTCGCGTCCAGGTAGGCCACGATTTGCCCCACCAGCGACGAGGCCTCCTCCGCCGGCGCCGGGGGCCGCGCGAACGACTCTTCCATCAGCCGCGACAGGGTCAGCGAGTTGGCCACCAGCGCGTGCTTGCGCTGCACGGCCTCGAGCGCCGCGAGCAGGTCGGCCGCGCTCTGGAAGCGCCTCTCCTTCTTCTTCTCCACCGCCTTGAGCACCAGCGCGTCCAGTTCCTGGGGGCAGTCGCAGCACTGCGAGGGCGGGGGGGGCGGCGCCTCGCTGGTCACCGTCTCCATGATGGCCCGCATCGACTTGCCCTTGGCCTTGAACGGCGGCTGCCCGGCCACCATCTCGTAGAGCACGATGCCCAGCGCGAAGAGGTCGGTGCGCGCGTCCACGCTCTCGCCCATCACCTGCTCCGGCGAGAGGTAGCCGATCTTGCCCTTGATGAGGCCCACGGTCGTCGTCTTCGAGGCGCCCTTGGCCTTGGCCACCCCGAAGTCCGCCAGCTTCACCGAGCCCTCGAAGCCGATCAGCACGTTCTGCGGCGAGACGTCGCGGTGGACGATCGGCGTGGGCCGCGCGCCGCCCGAGAAGGTGTGCGCGTGGTGCAGCGCCAGGCACAGGTTGGTCCCGACGTGCAGCGCGGCCTCCAGCGGCAGGCGCTTGCCCGCGGCGGAGAGCTTCTCGGTGAGCTGCGCCAGCGACTCGCCGAAGACGTACTCCAGCGCGAGGTAGGGCACGCCCTCCTCGATGCCCAGGTCGAAGATCTGCACGACGTTGGGGTGCGACAGGCGCGCGGCGATGCGCGCCTCCTCCTGGAACATCGCCAGCAGGTCCTTCTCGCTGGCGAGGTGCGGGAGGATGCGCTTGAGGGCCACCGGCTTCTCGAAGCCGTCGGGGCCCTCCTGCTTGCCGAGGAAGACCTCGGCCATGCCGCCCGTGGCGATCTTGCGCAGCACCGTGTAGCGGCCGAGGCGGGCACCCTGTTCCATGGCGTGCCGATGCTACCACTCGGCCGGGAGGCTGTAGGCTGTGGGCCATCGGGAGGAAGCCATGATGAAGCGCGTGTTGACGATCGCGGCGTTCGGCGCCGCTCTGTTCGTCTGGCCGTCCTGCGGCGGCGGCAACGAGGACGACGCGGAGAAGGCGCAGGTGTTCCAGTACATCCGCTCGGAGCTGAACGGGACCTGGAAGGGCACCACGCAGTCCCAGGAGGTCGTCACCGTCACCTTCGCGCTGGCCGACGACACGACCAAGATCCTGCTGCACAAGTGCGCTTCTCGCGGGCTCGTCCAGGCGGCCTTCGCCTGCCTCAACACCTACGATCTGCCCGTGGTCGCCACGATCGATTCCACCAACGGCACCTACCAGGGCCAGCTCGAGGGCAGCGCCAAGGCCTACGCGGTCACCGGCGGAGTCGACTTGGCCCTGACCGGCGCGACGACCCTCTATGGCCACGCCGTCGGGCCGGACCTGAACGCCAGCGTGGGCACCTCGAACGCCGTCACCATCGACTTCGTGAGGAAGTAGGCCGAGTGCGTCGTCGCCGCCCCACCCCCGCCTCCCCTTCGCGGCGAGATGCAGGGACTGAAGCCAAGTGCGCTCGAGGCTCCGGTGAGGGGCCCGTGGGCTGCCTTCGACGATCTTCTCTGCGACACGGAGATCCTCGAATGGACGCTCCAGGAGACCTGCCGTGTCGCGCGGCCGCTCGAGTCGAGCACCGGGGAGCCCCTCACCGGAGCCTCGAGCTCACTCGGCCTCAGTCCCTTCAACCCTGCCGCGACGGGCAGGCGGGGGAGGGGAAGTCCCCGCCAGTGAGCACCTCTTCGTGAACCGTCCGCTGCAGCCCAGGGTGCCCGCCTCCTCCCGGCCGAAGACGGCCCTGGCGGTCGTCCTCGGGCTGCACGTCCTGCGGCTGCTCGCGGCGCCCTTCTTCGAGCTCGCTCCGCAGGAGGCCTACTACTCGCTCTACGCGCAGCGCCCGGCGCTCGGCTACTTCGACCACCCGCCTGCCGTGGCGTGGATGCTCTGGCCGTTCCTGAAGGTCCTCGGTCGCACCGAGCTGGCGCCGCGCTTGGCGGCGTGGCTGGCGACGCTGGCGACGGGCCTCGTCTTCCTGGCCCTGGCGCGGCGCACGCTGCCTCGCGCACGCCGAGGCTGGGCGCTGCTGGTCGCGGGGACGACGCTGACGGCCTCGGTCGTCGGGCTGATCGCCACGCCGGACGTGCCGCTGCTGCTCTTCTGGACGCTCGCGCTGCTCTTCCTGCACCGGGCGGCCTTCGGCGAGCGGCGGCCGGACTGGCTCGTCGCCGGGCTCTTCATGGGCCTGGCCTTCGACTCCAAGTACACCGCGGTCTTCCTGCAGCTGGGGCTGCTCCTGTTCCTGCTCGCCTCGCCGAAGCACCGCAGGCTGCTGAAGACCCCCTGGCCGTACCTTTCCGTGCTGGTGGCGCACCTGGCGATGGCGCCGGTCTACTGGTGGAACGCGACGCACCGCTTCGCTTCCTTCCTGTTCCAGAGCTCGGGCCGCGCCTCGAACGTCGGCGCGGTCGGGCTGATCAACGCCGGGAAGCTGCTGGGGACGCAGACCGCGCTCCTGCTCCCGCCGCTGCTCTTGGCGATCGGCTGGGCGCTGGTGGCGGCGGTGCGGCGGAGCCTGCGGCCTCGGCGCAAGGGGACTCGGTCTTCCGCCCAGGTGACCTTCCTGCTCGCCTTCAGCCTTCCGGCGATCGCGCTGTTCTGCGGACTCTCCTTCGTCTCGCTGGTGAAGCCCAACTGGCTGATGCCGGCCTACGTCGCCGCCGTCCTGCTCGCGGTCCGGCTGGTGCCGCGGCCGGCGGTCTGGAGGTGGCAACTCGGCTTCGCGCTGCCGCTCTTCGCCCTCGCGGCCGTGGAGGTCTTGGGCTACGTCGCGCCCATCCGCAGCGACGACACCTGGTTCGGCTGGAAGGAGCTCGCCAGGCAGGTCGAGCAGCGCGCCAAGGACTCGGGAGCGGCCTTCGTCTTCGCCGACGACGAGTACAAGACCACCGCCGAGCTGCGCTTCTACTCGGACCTGCCGGCCTACGCGGGCAACGTCGTCGGCCGGCGCGCGCTGCAGTTCGACTACCTGGGCGAGGACCTGAAGGCGCTGGCCGGCCAGGACGCCCTGTTCCTCGACTCGCGGCCCCGCGAGGACGACGACCGGCGACCCGAGGGCGCCCCGCCGGCGGACCTGGCCCAACGCTTCGCGCAGGTCGAGCCGGACGCGCCGATCGCGGTGCGGCACCGGGGCCAGATCGTCAGGAAATTCCTGGTCTTCCGCTGCCGCGGCTACCGGCCGCCACCCTGAGGCGAGCCCCGGGAGCGCCGGCCTACGCCGCTTTGCCGCGAGAATCGCCAGTCGGTTCGGGGGCTTGCGTCGACAGCCTCGCCCGAAACGCCGGTCCATCCGAAAGGCCGCCAGAGAGCCACTAAGGCTCCGGAAACACGAGAGCTTGTGGAGCCCTGAGGCCGGTCACCCGAAAGGCAATACGGCAAGTGCCTGCCTGGATGGGTGGCTCTATAATCGCCGGCTCGTTCTGCCGTGGAGACGCCATGTCCGCCCGAAATCTCATCCTCTTTGCCGCGCTCTGCGCGTGGGCGCTCGCGGGCTGCAACTGCGGCGAGGTTCCGCTCGACGGCCTGGAGGACACCGGCGGCTCGGTCGCGGTCGGCGACACCGGGCCTCGCGACGGCGCGGTGCTCACCGGCGACGGCGGGATCCTCCTCGACGACGCCGGGAATCCGATCGAACCGGACGGCGGCGAGACGACCGGTGACGGCCGCGAGGTGGCCGGCGACGGCGGCGAGCCCGCGGACGCGGCCTGTCCCCCCATGACCTGCGACGGCCTGTGCGGCCCGGTGCGCGACTTCTGCACCGGCAAGGTCCTGCAGTGCGGCGGCTGCAGCGGCGGGCTGGTCTGCGAGCTGGACACCCACGTCTGCATGGTGCCCGCCCGGGACTGCACCGCGCTGGGCGCCGAGTGCGGCGCGGTGCGCAACACCTGCGGCGAGCGGCTCAACTGCGGCGACTGCAAGGACCCGACGAAGGAGTGCGACCGCAACACCCACCGCTGCGTCGCCTGCACCAACCCCACCTGCCAGGACCTGGGCTACCAGTGCGGCCAGGTGTGGCTGGGCTGCGGCCCGTTCTCCAACCTCACCGACTGCGGCGCCTGCGCCGACGGCCTGACCTGCAACTCCGCCTACCACGTGTGCGAGCCGCCGTGCACCCCGCCCGCCGACGCCGACGTCTGCGCCGCGGTGGGCGCCGAGTGCGGCTTCGTCAGCAACGGCTGCGGGGGCCTCTCCGACTGCGGCGGCTGCCAGGGCGAGGAGAAGTGCGGCGCGCGCGGCATCGGCAACCGCTGCGACCTGCCGGAGCTGCCCAACGAGTGCGTCGCCGCCAACCGCGAGTGCGGCACCCTCAGCAGCGCCTGCGGCCTGGCGCTCGACTGCGGCACCTGCGCCGATCCCTCGCACATCTGCACCGCCGCCGGCCGCTGCGAGCCGCCCTGCAAGCCGGCCACCTGCGACACCACCTACGCCGGCACCTGCGGCCTCGGCCTGCCCGAGCGCTGCGAGGCCGGCAAGACCATCGACTGCCCGTGCCCGGCCGGCTCCGGCCAGGTGTGCACCACCTCCGCCCCCGGCACCACCGGCAGCTGCGTCGTCCCGTCCGGCTGCGACGCCTTCGGCGCCAGCGGCGCCCCCGGGCAGAAGTGCTCCAACGGGGCCTCGCCCGCCTTCCCGCTGGGCGACGGCACCAACCTCGCCTGCCCGTGCGCGGGCGGCGCGGTGTGCGTCAAGGACGCGCAGGTCGTCGTCGGCGAGGCCACCGGCAACTGCTGCCTCAACGGCAACTCCTGCCCGCCCAACGCCTGCAACCGCTCGGTGAAGGACACCTGCACCGGCGCCGACATCCCCTGCGCCTGCCAGACCGCCGGCACCCACTGCAACGCCGCGGCCAGCGTCTGCGAGCAGGACCACGCCTGCGCCAACTACAACGCCAACGGCGCCGCCGGCGACGACTGCTCCAACGCCGCCTCGGCCTCCTTCCCCAAGAACGACAGCGAGAACCTCGCCTGCCCCTGCTCCGCCGGCAACTGCTACTCCGCCGGCGCGGTGGCGACCGGCGCGACCCGAGGCTCCTGCTGCGTGCCGGCGACCTGCCCCAGCAACAGCTGCGTCAAGGTGCACGACCCCTGCACCAACACCGACGTCAACTGCAGCTGCACCGCCGGCAACTACTGCAAGGCCAGCGCCTGCAGCCCCTTCGAGACCTGCGCCACCTACGGCGCCACCGGCGCCGACAAGAAGCCCTGCTCCATCGGCCAGGACTTCACCGACTTCCCCAGGGGCGACGGCAGCGGCCTGGCCTGCCCCTGCAACTCGGGCGGCCTGTGCAACAAGCCGGGCGTGCCGCAGATGGCCGACCCCGGCACCAAGGGCGAGTGCTGCTTCAACTCCGTCGCCTGCGGCGCCAGCGAGTGCAACGTCACCAAGACCAACACCTGCACCGGCGCGGACATCGTCTGCAGGTGCACCGCCGCGCTCACCCACTGCAACAACATCAGCAACACCTGCGAGGCCGACAACAGCTGCACCACCTGGACGCACGGCCTGGCGGGCGAGGCCTGCTCCAACGGCCCGTCGACGCGCTTCGACACCGGCAACGGGACCAAGCTGACCTGCCCCTGCACCCAGGCCGGGGCGCAGTGCTTCGCCGCCGTCCCCGGCAACGTGCTGCCCAACGGCGACGCCCGCGAGGGGCAGTGCTGCGTGCCCGACACCTGCTCGGCCAACAGCTGCGGGGTCATCACCGACCACTGCAGCGGCCAGCAGATCCAGTGCGCCTGCACCGCGGCCGGCACCCACTGCAACACCGCCAACAACCTGTGCGAGACCAACCTGACCTGCGCCGCCTCCTACGGCGCCACCGGCGCCTCGGGCAGCGTCTGCTCCAACGGCGGCGCCTTCACCAACGGCGCCAGCCCGCCCACGCTGCTGAGCTGCCCCTGCGGCGGCGGCGGCCTGGTCTGCTCCAACGGCGCGGCGGTCGTCTCCGGCACCGGCTGCGGCACGGTCAGCTCCACGGTCTGCAACGGCGACGTGGACTGCACCGGGCCCGGCCAGAAGTGCATCGGCAAGCGCTGCTCGGTGCCCTGCCAGACCGGCACCTGCTGCCTGAACACCGTCACCTGCGGCAACCGCTGCAACAACACCACGCTGCGCAACAGCTGCACCGGCGAGCTGCTCACCTGCGCCTGCGGGGCCGGCTACTACTGCGACGCGGCCCAGGACGGCACCTGCCAGCCCAACAACACCTGCGCGACCTACGGGGCCAACGGCCAGAACGGCAACCCCTGCACCACCAACCCCAGCACCAACCCGGCCTGGACGCAGTACCCGGGCGGCCCGGCGATGGGCTGCCCCTGCGGCGGCACGCGCGTCTGCTCGGTGGCCGGCAGCCCGCCCCACACCGCCGGGTCCGGCGAGGTCGGCGCCTGCTGCACCAACACCGCGACCTGCAGCGGCAAGTGCAGCAACACCCTCATCCTCAACACCTGCACCGGCCTGCCGCTGACCTGCAACTGCAACTCGGGCTTCTATTGCGACGCGGCCCAGGACGGCACCTGCCAGGCCAACTTCACCTGCAGCGCCTACACCACCGGCGCGGTGGGCACGCGCTGCTCCAACGGCAACGACCCCGCCTTCCAGCGCACGCCCACCGACACCGTCGGCCAGACCTGCCGCTGCGCCGCGGGCAACTGCTACAAGAGCAACGCCGTCGTCAGCGGCGCGACCGAGGGCACCTGCTGCACCCCGCCGCCGGTGCCCGCCGGCAACCTCGGCGACTCGTGCCTGCCGGTCGCCGACCCGTGCACCGGCACGAACCTGAACGTGACCTGCAAGGCCGGCAGCTACTGCGACGCCGGCTCCGGCAAGTGCACGGCCAACCGCACCTGCGCCTACTACACGGCCAACGGCGCACCCGGGCAGGTCTGCTCCAATGGCGCGGACGCCGCCGACTTCCCGGTCTCGCCGGGATCCTCCACCGGCCTGACCTGCCGCTGCAGCGCGGGCAACTGCTACGAGAACTTCACGCCGGTCACGGGCGCCAACGGCGGCCTGTGCTGCACACCGCCGACCATCCCCGCCGGCAACGTCGGCGACGCCTGCGGCCCCATCTGGGACGCCTGCACCGGCGTCAACATCGCCCGCAACTGCGCCGCCGGGAACTACTGCAAGAACGGCACGTGCGCCGTCTACGAGACGTGCGCCTCCAGCTACGGCGCCAACGGGACGTTCGGCGCGCCGTGCACCACCAGCCCCAACGCCAGCTGGCCCAGGGGCGACAACACGAACCTGATCTGCGGGTGCCTGGCCGGCATGAGCTGCTCGGTGGACCCGGACGGCGCCGGCGGCAGCCCCGGCCACCTCGCCGCGGCGGGCGAGGTCGGCGCCTGCTGCGCGCCGTACCCGGTCCCGCCCGGCAACGTCGGCGACGACTGCACCCCCATCATCGACCCGTGCACCGGCAACTCGCTCGAGCGCCGCTGCAAGGGCGTCAACTACTGCAACGCGAGCGGCAAGTGCGAGGCGCTGGAGACCTGCGCCAGCTACAACGCCAGCGGGGCGCAGGGCGCCTCGTGCTCCGACACGGCGACCTACGCCAAGGGCGACGGCACGTTCTTCGCCTGCCCGTGCTCCACCGCCGCGCCCTACCCGCGGGCCGCGTGCCTGTCCGGGACCTGCGGCTGCACCAAGCTCGTCCCCGCCAACTGCGGCGACGACGGCAAGTCCGACGGCTGCAACGGGACGATGGTCTCCACCTGCGCCAGCCCGCAGATCTGCTACTCCAGCGCCTGCTGCACGCCGCCCGTCTGCCAGACCGGCGCGCCGGGGGAGGCCTGCGGAAACCTGTCCGCCTGCGGCCAGAGCGCCAGCTGCGCCTGCGCGACGACCATCGGCGGCAAGAACTACAGCCACAACACGTGCAACGCCGGGACGAACAAGTGCGTGTGCACGCCCTACGTGGGCTCTGGCTCCGTGGGCGACTGCGCGACGCTCGGGCCCGGCGTCCACAACGACGGTTGCGGCTCGACCATCACCTGCGGCGGCTAGCGAGGCGAGACGACCATGAACCGCAAACTCCTCCTCCTCGCCCTGAGCCTCACCGGCGCCGCCTGCGCCGACTACCTCATCGACCGCCCCGGCGGCGGCGGCTTCGCCGACACCGGCCCCCGCGACGGCGGCGTGCTCACCGACGGCGGCTGGGTGGACGAGCCCGACACCGGGCCCGTGCACACTCCGGACACGGGCTTCGGCGGCGTCTGCTCCGCCGAGGTCAAGCCCATCAAGCTCAGCCCGCTCGATCTCCTGGTCGTCCTCGACGTGTCCTACTCGATGGACTACGACCAGAAGTGGCTGGCGATGAAGTCGGCGATGAAGTCCTTCGTGCGCAACCCCGACTTCAAGGGCCTGGGCGTCGGGCTGCAGTACTTCCCGCTGCGCACGCAGTGCAGCGTGGACGCCTACGAGCTGCCCGCGGTGCCCATCGGCACGCTGGGCGGCGCGGTCGACGTCGGCGAGATCATCGCCAGCTCGCTGGACCTGCAGCAGATGTCCGGCGGCACGCCCACGGTGCCGATGATGGAGGGCGCCTCCGCCTACCTGAAGGCCTGGATGGCGGACCACCCCGACCACCGGGCGGTGCTGGTGGTGGCCACCGACGGCATGCCGGACCAGAGCTGCACCGTGGTGACCGACGGGCTGCCCAACAGCCTGGCGAACGTCATCGCCGTGGCCGCCGAGGCCGCCGGCAGCACCCCGCCGGTGAAGACCTTCGTCATCGGCGTGGGCGACGACCTGTCGCCGCTCGACCAGTTCGCCAAGGCCGGCGGCACCAACCAGGCGCTCTTGGTCAACGTGCGCCAGAACGCCGACGTGGCGTTCCTCAACGCGCTCACCCAGATCCGCCGGGACGCGCTGGGCTGCGAGTTCGAGGTGCCGGACCTGACGACCATCATCCGCGACAAGGCGCAGGTGCGCTTCGAGCCGGACGACGGCTCGGGCTCGCAGATCTTCCCGCAGATCGAGGGCCACGACTTCTGCGGCAACGGCCAGGGCTGGTACTTCGACGACCCCGCCGACCCGCGCAAGGTCATCCTCTGCAACGAGACCTGCGAGACCGTCACCCAGGGCAAGACCGGCGTGCTCAACGTCGAGTTCGCCTGCTCCCCGACCTAGGCCCCGGAACGAACGACCATGCGATCCGCCTTCGCTCACCTCACGCTCACCGCCTGCCTCGCCGGGGCGCTCCTCGGCTCGCCGTCGAAGGTCCTGGCGGCCGAGGCCCTCGGCCTGGACCTGTCCTCCGGCGGCGCCGCCAACCCCGACGCGTCGCTGGGGCTCGACCTCTCGGAGAAGTTCGAGGGGGACTTCAGCCAGGGCGCCCGGGTCGTCGCCGTCCCTCCGCAGCGCGCCGACGGCAGGCCGGACCTGGCGGCCTACAAGCTCATCCACGAGGCCCTGAAGGTGCGGCTGGGGGACAGCCGCTTCGTCGCCGAGGACGCGACCCTCAAGACGGTCGAGGAGCTGAAGCTGCGCGGGCCGGCGCTCACCACCAGCGAGGGCATCACCAGGCTGGCGGTGGCGGTGAAGGCCCCGCGCGTGCTGGTCTTCACCTTCGAGAAGGGCAGGCTCACCGCGGTGGCGCTCTCCAAGCCGAGCGCGGCGCCGATTCGGCAGAACACCTGGGCCTGGACCAAGAAGACCGACCTCGCCCAGGTGAAGACCTGGATGGACCTGTTCCTGCTCTCGAACAGGGACATCCTGCTCCCGCCGCCGCAGCCCAAGCAGGAGGCGGTGGTGGTGCAGGTCCAGCAGGAGGGGGTGGGGGACACCGACGACGAGGCGAGCCGCGAGGCGGCCCGGGCGAAGAAGCAGGCCGAGCTGGCCGGCCAGAAGCGGCCGATGCTGGTGGTGCTGGTCGGCGCCGGCGCGACGCTGCGCGACCTCACCGCGCGCACGCAGAAGCCGATCGTCCCGCAGGCGCAGGGGCCGATGACGGGGATGGGCTTCGACGTGGCGCTCTACCCGCTGCGGATGATCTCGCGGATGAACGACGTGCTGGACGGCAAGCTCGACGACTTCTCGCTCGAGGGCCACTACCGGCGCACCTTCGCCAGCGGGCGCTTCGGCGGCACGGACCCGACGCTGCCGCCGGGGTGCTCGGTGGACGACGACGAGGCGCTGGTGCGGGCCGCCTACCGCTACGACGCCGGCGGGTACTGGCCGCGGGTCGGGGTCTCCTTCGGCTTCGCGTGGGAGCGCACGCTGATGAGGTGCGAGGCGCCGGCGCTCTCCACGCGCTACCGGTCGACCGAGCTGCACCTGAAGATCCTGCAGCCCATCCTCGGCGAGCAGCTGCAGCTCGAGCTGGCCGGCGGGCCGCGCTTCTTGATCTCCACGCGCGCCGCGGGCAACCCCGACCGCGCCTTCTCGGCGGAGGCGTGGCTGGTCAGCCACCCGGTGGAGTACTTCTTCGTGCGCGGCGGCGGGCGCTGGACCAACACCCGGCTGCGCACCTACCCCGAAGGCATCTCCGTCACCGACATCCGCTACTTCGTCGGGCTCGAAGTCGGCGCGGCGCTGTAGAGGGATGGCCCGCGCTGCGCTGGCCGCGGCCTGGGCGGCCGCCATCACCGCCGGAGCCGTCGCCCTCCACTATGCGCGGCTGCCCGGGAAGCTCGGCGACCTCGCGTCGTACGAGCCGGCCCATGTCGTGGCCCACGTGCTCCTGTACGGGGTGCTGGCGGCGCTGGTGGCGGCCTGGCTGCGCGGCTGGAGCTGGAAGGTCTTCGCCCTCGTGCTGGCGGTGGGGTTCGTCCAGGAGGCCTGCCAGACGCTGGTCTTCGGCATCCCCATGGGGGCGCACGAGGCCAAGGACCTGACGACCGATCTCCTGGGGTGCGCCGGGGCGCTGCTGGCGGCGCGGGCCTGGCGCCGGCTCATGCGCGCCCGTAGCCCGAAGCCCGTAGCTCGTAGCCCGTAGCCCGTAGCTCGTAGCTCCGCCCGCCGGGGAGACGCTCCTCCTACGCGTCGTCCCACTTCGCCCAGGTGACGCGGAACTGGGCCTTCGCCGGCTCGGCCGAGACCAGCGCGCAGCGCACGTCCCTGGCCTTGGTCATGTCGAGCGAGACCTGGAAGGCGGCCCGGAAGGCAGCGAGGCAGAGCTCGGTGTAGAGCCCGGAGGGGTAGGCCAGGTGGAAGTCGAGGCCCTTCGCGGCGCTGGAGGCCAGCTCCAGCCTGGTCCCCTGGTGGAAGCCGTTGAAGCGGATGGCCGCGCCCTGCATGAGCACCGCCGGCGAGGCGAGCGACATGAGCGCCTTGAACATGAACCGACCCTCGAGCAGCCCGGCGTTGTGCTCGTAGAGCCAGCGGTCGTACTCGGCGGCGCCCATCTGGTAGGTGTCGCCGATGGCCAGGTGCAGGCCCATGCACGCGGCTTCGGAGACCCAGGCCGCGGAGGGGATGGTCTTGCCGGTGAACGCGACGATCTCGTCCGGGAGGCCCTGGGGATCCTTGATCGGGTGCTTCTCGAGCAGGTGCTTGCAGATGGAGCCCTTGGCCTGCGCCTCGGGGAAGGACGCCAGCGCGTTCGGCAACGTGTCCAGGTACTGGGCGAGGCGCGGGTAGCGGGCGCGATCGAACAAGGGAGGGTCTCCTCGTCGTGACGGCGCGGCGATGCTAGCCCATGCCGCCCGTGGCGGCACCCGCCGGCGCCTACTTGCCTCCCGGGATGACCGCGAACAGGCCCCCGCCCTCGCGCAGGATGCGGACCAGCACCTGCTGGTCCCGGGCGGAGCGCACCGCGGTGACGAAGTCCTGCGGCGTGCGGATCTCCTGCCCGTTGGCCTCGACGATCACGTCGCCGCGCCGCAGCCCCGCCCGGCCGGCCCGCGACTCGGGCTGGACCTCGGCCACCAGCGCGCCGCCCTCGATGGACAGCTGCTGGCGGGCCTCGGGCGGCACCGGCCGCAGGGTCAGGCCCAGGCTCTCCTCCTGCGAGCCGTTCCCGCCGGGCCGGCCCAGGCCCGGCTTGGCCGGCCTCTCGCCGAGCGTGGCGTTGGTCTCCGCGGGGGTGCCCTTGCGCACGTACTTGAGGGCCACCTTCTGCCCGGGCGAGAGCGCCGCGACCCCCCGCGAGAGGGCGGCGGCGTTCTTCACCGGGTCGCCGTTGAGGGCGACGACGACGTCGCCGGCCCTCAGCCCCGCCGCGGCCGCCGGCCCGCCCCGCTCCACCGAGCTGACCAGCGCGCCGGAGGGCTCGCTCACGCCCATGGCCTTGGCGAGGTCGGGGGTGAGGTCCTGCACGGTGACCGCGAGGTAGCCGCGCACGACCTTCCCGGTCTTCTCCAGCTGCGGGAGCAGGGACTTGACCAGGCTGATGGGCACCGCGAAGCCGATGCCCTGGCCGCTGGCGACGATGGCGGTGTTGATGCCGACCACGTTGCCGTCCAGGTCGAAGAGCGGCCCGCCGGAGTTGCCGGGGTTGATGGCGGCGTCGGTCTGCAGGAAGTCGTCGTAGGGCCCGGCGCCGATGACGCGCGCCTTGGCGGAGATGATGCCGCTGGTCACGGTCAGCTCCAGGCCGAAGGGGTTGCCGATGGCCATGACGAAGTCGCCGACGCGCAGCGAGTCGGAGTCGCCCAGCGGCGCCGCGACCAGGCCGCGCGTCTCCTTGAGGCGGATGACGGCGACGTCGGTGGCGGGGTCGGTGCCCACCACCTTGGCGGTCAGCTCCCGCTCGTCCACCAGGCGCACCAGCACCTCGTCGGCGCCCTCCACGACGTGGTTGTTGGTGAGGACCAGCCCGCGGCCGGCGTCGATGACGAAGCCCGAGCCCAGCCCGGTCTCGATCTGCGGGCGGCGCGAGGGCGCCGGCGGCCCGCCCGGCTCGCCGAAGAAGTGGCGGAAGAGGTCGTCGAGGTCGCCCTGGCCGCTGCCGGCCGGCACGCGGCGGTGAATGGTCACCCCGACCACCGCCGGCCGCACCCGCTCGACCAGCGGCGCCAGCGAAGGCCGCTCCTGGCCGCTCCCGCCGACCCCGCCCAGCGGATGAGCCAAGGGGTTGGCGGGGCTGGCGGGGATGGAGGTCGCCTGCGGGCTGGCCTGGCCCTCCTTGCCCTGCGCCGGCGCGGGCGGCGACTGCTTGTCGGAGCCGCGGCAGGCGGAAGGCAGCAGCGAGACGAGGAGGACCGACAGCGCCAGCGACGAATACCGCTTCATGGGCGACCTCCGTTGCGTTCGAGGCCGCTGAAGATACGGACGGTCCCCACTGGGGGAATCCCGCTGGATGGGCTGTGGGGCCGAAGTGACGGGCAGCGGTCAGCCGGAGTGACCGGCGGACGGCAGCGCATGCTCTAATGTCCGCGCCGCGACGCCCGCCTTGGGCCCATCGAAGTCCACCCATGACCGTCCAGATCACCGACCTGCCCATCCCCCCCCTGCCCGAGGAGCCGCACCTGCGCCCGGGGAGCATCGACCTGCGCCGCCGGCTGCTGCTGTGGGTCGGCCTGCCGGCGCTGCTGTGCGCCGGGTGGGCGCTGGCGGGCGGCGGGCAGCAGGTGAGCGGGTCGATGGCGCTCCTGGTGCTGGCCGGCTTCGCGGCGCTGGCGACGGCGCTGTTCTGGCTGAGCGCGCGGCAGCAGCTCGACTTCACCCAGGCGAACGCGGCGGCGAGCACGCGGGTCTACGAAGGCAAGCTCGCGCAGGCCTGCGCGGCCTTCGAGGCGAACGCGCGCCGCTACCGCTCCCCGGCGCTGCACGCGCTCTCGGTCTTCAACCTGGCGGACACCGAGCTGCAGCGGGGCAACCTGCGGCGCGCGCTCTCGCTGGCGGCGGGGGTGGCGACGCACCGCAGCCTGCTGCGCAGCCCGATGGTGGCCTCCAGCGCGCCCTCGCTGGTGGCGGCGTGCTACGCGCTGCTCGGGGAGTTGGAGAACGCCAAGGCGTGGATGCCGGTGGCGCAGCGGGCGGCGGCGACCACCGCCATCGAGGTCTCGCGCGTGCCCGAGGCGATCATCGCCTGCCGCGAGGGCCGGTTCGCGGACGTGTCGCGGATGTACCGCGAGCGGCGCCGGGCCATCGAGGCGGCGCTGGCGGGAGAGGACCTGCGGGCGCTGCGGCTGATGAGGGCGTATGCGATGGCCAGCGACCCCGGCGCGACGGAGAAGGAGCGCGCCGAGGCGATTGCCATGGGGCGGCCGGGCGCGCCGGGCGAGTGCGACTACCTCGCGGCGGCGTGGCCCGAGCTCGGGGAGTTTTTGAAGAAGAACGGGATGTAGAGGCAAACCGCCCCCCGACCCCCTCCAGCGGAGCTGGTGGGGGGGCTCGCCTCTGCTCGAGCCGCTTCCCTGCGGAGCTACTCGTACCGTCGTGTTCGCAGCCAGGGCTGGGCGCGAGACTCCTGTACACGCGTCGAGGTGCCGGGAAGCTCCCAACTGGCACGGCAGTGTGCGCAGCCAGGGCTGGGCGCGAGTCTCCGGCACCCGCGTCGAGGTGCCGGGAAGCTCCTACCGCGTCGCCGCAGGCAACCAACGGCTCCCCCTCCAGCTCCGCTGGAGGGGGTTGGGGGGAGGTTTGCCCTACCCAGCCTTCTTCTTCCCGAACATCCGCTCCATCAGCCGCTCCCACCAGGTCGTCTGCCGCATGAACGTGCCGTGCTGGGAGACGGGCGGCATGTCCGGATTCGACAGGTGCGCCTCGAGCTTGGCCTTGACCGCCTCGGGGGTGTCGAGCGTGGTCAGCGTGGCCTGCACCTTGAGCCCGCGCGAGAGCTCGCGCGCGGTCATGGTGAGCAGGCACTCCGCCGACAGGCTGAAGGTGACCGACAGCTTGATGGTCCCCTTGGTCCCCTTGGGCAGCGGGGAGATCTTGAGCGTCCCCAAGAACTCGGCGTCCCGCGTCAGCTCCGCGTCGCCCTGGAAGACCACCAGCTCCAGGAACTCCTGGTCGTCGCGGGTGGTCGTCAGCTCGTACTCGCGGGTGTGCGGCAGCGCGGTGTTGCGCTCGATGATCTTCTTGAGCCGCCCGCCCGGCAGCCCGATGCCGATGGACATCGGCAGCACGTCGATGAGCACCACGCCCTCGGCCTGGCCCAGCGAGTGCGCGAACAGCGCCGCGCCGATGCCCACCGCCTCGTCGGGGTGCACGCCGTGGTGCCCCTGCTTGCCGAAGAGCTTCGTCACCTTCTCGGTGACCATCGGCACCCGGGTCATGCCGCCCACCAGCAGGATCTCCTCGACGTCCGCGACCTGCGTCTTGCCCGCCTCGAGGACCTCCCGGCACACCGTCAGGGTGCGCTCGACCAGCGGGCCGACGACCCGCTCGAAGTCCTCGCGCTTGACGGCGATGTCCAGGTCCAGCGGCTTGTCGTGCACCATCATCACGCACGGCAGCTGGACGCGGGTCTCGCTCTCCTCGGAGAGCAGCCGCTTGGCCTTCTCCGCCGCCTCGACCAGCCGTTGGCTGGCGGCCTGGTCCGGCGGGTAGTCCTTGCCGGTGCGGTTCTTGAACTCCTTGGCGAGGTGGTCGGCGAGCGTGGTGTCGAAGTCGACGCCGCCCAGGAAGGTGTCGCCGCCGGTGGAGACGACCTCGTAGACGTTGTCGTGCAGCTGCAAGAGCGAGACGTCGAAGGTGCCGCCGCCCAAATCGAAGACGAGCACCGTCTTCTTCAGCTGCCGGCCCCAGCCGAAGGCCAGCGCCGCCGCGGTGGGCTCGTTGATGATGCGCTCGACGAACAGGCCCGCCAGCGCGCCGGCCTGGCGCACGGCCTGGCGCTGCGGGTCGTTGTAGTAGGCGGGCACGGTGATGACCGCGCGCTCGACGTTGACGCCCAGGTGCTGCTGCGCCAGCTCCTTGGCCTCCAGCAGGATGAGCGCGGAGATCTCCTGCAGCGACCAGACCTGGCCGCCCAGCTTCACCGCCGCCTCGCCCTTGGCCCCGGGGACGATGGGGTACTTGAAGCGCGCCTTGACCTGCTCGATGACCGGCGAGCTGAACTGCCGGCCCACCAGCCGCTTGGCGCCGTAGATGGTCTGCTCGGGGCTCGTCACCATCTGCATCTGCGCCAGCGCGCGGTGGCCGACCACGAGCTTGTTCTTCGGCGTCAGCCCCACCACCGACGGGATGGTGTTGCGGCCCTCGCGCGAGGGGACGACATACGGCTTGCCGCCCTTGACGCAGGCCACGCAGGAGAAGGTGGTCCCCAGGTCGATGCCGATGATCGGCCCCTTGGGGGTGCCGATGACCGGCTTGACGCGCGAGAGCGGGTTGTCGACCAGCATCGCGGAGGGGTTGGAGGGGTGCGACGGCGGGCGGGAATCGGGCATGGGTTCCCTCCTCACTACTGCGTGTGAGAGGCCGGTTGTCGGAACCCATCGTAGGGCAACCCCGCGGAATATCGAGGTCTTGACCGCCGGCGGGGCGCCCGCCGAGCGCGCGAACCGCCGTGCCGCCCGGGCCGGGAAGCGCGGGCGGCGAGGCGGCCCGCGAGGCCCGCGTTCGCTCAGTACACCTTGAGCAGCTTCACCTTCAGCTTGAACTCGGGGTGCCGGAAGTCGGGGACCTCGACCTCGCCGGTGGTCTCGTCGAAGGTGCCGGTGTTCAGGCCGGCCAGGCCCATCAGCGCCAGGTACCAGCCGTCGCGCAGCAGGCTCATGTCCGAGAGCTTGCGCTTGTAGACGATGCGGCCCTCGAAGGACCAGGTGCTGCGCAGGCCCTCGGGGTGGATGCCGATGCCCTTCTCCGGGGGCGGCGCCAGCGCTCCGACCGCCGCCGGCGCGGTGCGCATGACGTGGGCGTCGAAGGCGGCGTTGCCCGAGGGCTGGGTCAGGGTCAGCTGCAGGAGCCGCCCGTCGGAGCCCTGGCGCAGCTCGACGATGGCCAGCAGGCCGTTGCCGAACTTGCCGTCGGCGAAGTCGCGAAGCGAGCGGCCCATCTCCAGCTTCTGGCGCAGCGCGTCCGGGCCGACTCCGCCCCCGACGATCGACTGGCCCTTGGACATGCCCGAGCCCTGGAACCGCTGGGCGTTCGTGGCCAGCGGGGTGTCGCCGTCGATCTGCGGGGCGAACCCGGGGGTGGCGCCGGCGGCGTACGGGTTGCCGGTCTTGGAGTAGCGCGAGGCGCCGTCCTGGTAGGCCGAGAGCAGGTCCTTGGCCGCGTCGCCGGAGAGCAGCTTCCCGGATTCGAGGGCGGCCTCCTTCTCCAGCGCCTTTCCCAGGTCCGAGAAGTACGGGTCCACGCCGTTGCGCGCCCGCGAGGTGGCCAGGCCGTCGCGCAGCCAGCCGTCGACGTTGCGCTTGCCCTCGGCCGCGCCCGCCGCGCGCAGGGCGTCGGGGTCGGGGAACCCGCCCGGCTCGTTGCGCCAGGTCTCGCCGAAGCCGCGGCCGCCGCCGGAGCCGAGCGCGATGCTGCCGGTCTCGGAATGGATCGAGAGATCGAGGTCGCGCGCCTCCCCGCCGCCCTGCTCTTCGCCCTTGCGGGTGTCGGCGGTCCCGGGCGAGACGGACTGCGCCGGGCTGCCCGGCTCGAGGCCGGCGACCGCCGGGGCACCGGTCGCTTCCGAGGTGCCTTCCCGGCCGCCGCCGGCGACCGCCGGGGCTCCGGTCGCCTCCGAGGTGCCTTCCCGACCGAGGCCGGCTGCCGGGGGCTGCTCGATCGTCTTCTTCGGCGCCTGGGCGACGGGCTCTCGCACCTTCCTCGGCTCGGGGGCCGGCGCGGGCTCGGACGGCTCTGGGCGCGTCGCCGGAGGCGGCTTCGGCGCGACGTAATTGACGGAGATCTCGATGGTTTCGGGTGCGCGCTCCTCCGGCGCAGGGATGCGCAGCCGCAGGACGAGCAGCAGCAGCGCCGCGTGCAGCAGCACGGACGCCAGCAAGGCGAATGTCCGAGCGCGCGTCCTCATCTCAAAACAAGTATCGCGGCGCCAAACGGGCGTTCAAGTCCCGGGCCGGGCGCCTGGCCCACCTTGTCTACGAACCGGGCGAGGTGCGATTTCGCACGGCCGACCGCCGGGCGGCTTTGCGGGACCGCGCGAGGCGGGAGAAGGTGCGCGGACACTGCCTCTGCGAGGACGCCCATGCTCTCCAACTTCGACGACTACCCGATCCACCAGACGAGCGAGCCGGTCGCCCACCCGGCCCCGACCGACCGCAACTTCTACGACCGCTACTGGTTCAACGGCATCGCCGAGGACGGCCTCTACCTCGGCGCGACGATGGGGCTGTACCCGAACCGGCAGGTGATGGACGCGGGCTTCAGCGTCCTCGTCGGCAAGCAGCAGCACTGCCTGCATGTCTCGCGGCGCGCGCCCGGCGAGAGGTCGGACCTGCGCGTCGGCCCGGTCTCGCTCGAGGTGGTCAAGCCCATGCGCGAGATCCGCCTGCGGGTCGCCGGCAACGAGACGGGAGTCGAGTGCGACCTCGTCTTCCGCGCCCGCACCGCCCCGCACGAGGAGCCGCGCAGCCGCTTCCACCAGGACAACCGGCTGATCATGGACACGAGCCGCTTCGCCCAGTACGGCCGCTGGGAAGGCTGGGTGAAGGCCGCGGGAGAGCGCATCGAGGTGAAGCCGGAGAAGGTCCTGGGCGCGCGCGACCGGTCCTGGGGCGTGCGGCCGGTGGGCGAGCCGGAGCGCGGGGCCACGCCGCAGGGCGAGCCGGGCATCTACTGGATCTGGGGCGCGCTGCACTTCGACGACAGCTGCATCCACTACGAGACCCTGGAGGACCACGACGGCCGGGCCGGCATGCTCCACGCGGCGATCCTGCCGGCCTACCCCACGCCGGAGGTCATCCCCGCGGTCGAGAGCGGAGCGCAGCCGTGCCGGGCCAGCCACATGATCGCCTGGAAGTCGGGGACCCGCTGGCCCGCCTCGGCGCAGCTCAAGCTCGCGATGCCCGACGGCAAGGAGCAGACGCTCATCCTCGAGCCGATCTCGCGCTTCCACCTCAAAGGCATCGGCTACCAGCACCCGCAGTGGGGCCTGGGCATGTGGAAGGGCGAAGAGGCGATTGCGGGCGAGGTCTTCGACGTCGACGGGCTCAGCCCGCAGGGCTACGAGAACAACCACGCCCACACCGTCTGCCGCCTACGCCTGGGCGACCGCGTCGGGCTGGGCACGCTGGAGACGGTGGTCCTCGGCTCGCACAAGCCCTCGGGGTTCAAGGGCATGCTCGACGGCGCGGCGTAGCTTCCTCACGGCGCCTCGAGCGCCTTCAGCCGGCTCTCGATGCGCTGCAGCTGCCGCTCCGACTTCTGCACCGCCGGCAGCGTGTCGGCGAACTCGAGCGCCTCCCGCAGCACCCGCCGCGCGCCGGCGACGTCTCCCTGGGCCTTGAGGATGTCGGCCCGGCTCTCCAGCAGCCGCAGTCGCCTCGGGCCGTAGACCTTCACCAGCGCGCGATCGCTCGCCTTCACTGCGTCCTCGAACCGGCCGAGCGCCAGGTAGAGCTGCGCGAGCCGCGCCGGGGCGTTGTAGTCCGCCGGCAGGTCGCGCTCGGTCTGCTCCAGCGCGGAGACGGCCCGCGACGGATCTCCCAGCTTGAGCGCCGCCGAGACGCGGTGGGCGTCGAAGGCCGCGCGCTCCTCGGCGCTCTTCGCCTTCGCCGCCTCGGCCTCCAGGAACGCGAGCCAGTCGCCGGCGACCTTCCTGGCGCCTACGGGGTCCTGGGCCTCCTCGCGGCAGCTGACCAGCGAGTCGTAGAGGCTGGAGCGATCGTCGGCGAGCACGGAGCTCAGGCCGACCGCCTCTCGGGTCAGCGGCTCGAGCGCGGCGATCGCCTCGGCCCGCCAGTCCTCGCCGGGCGGAACCGCCAGCGCGCAGGACAGTCCCGTCCCCACGGTGTTCGCGAACGAGGCGCCGCGCGGCATCGCCGGGGCTTCGGCGACCGCGGTGGCGGCGCAGGCCCGCAGGTCACCCTGGTCGAGCGCGGCCAGCACCAGCGACTCGATGCCCCGGGCGCGCGCGGGCCACGCCAGGCCCCCGGCCTTCAGCGCGGAGCGGAAGTCCTCGACGGCGTCCGCGGACTCCTTGGCGGCGTAGTGCTGCGTGCCCTGGGCGAAGAGCGCGTCCGCCTTCGAGGCCGCCTTCGCGTCGGGCCGGAGGGCGCGCTCGGCGTCGTCCAGCATCTTCTCCAGCTGCGGCACGGTGGCGCTCCCCAGCCACTTGAGCGCGATCGCGCCCGAGCCCGGGTCGACGACGAACAGCGTCGGCCAGGCCTCCACCGGGTACTGCTCGAGGAAGCCGGCGTTCTGCTCCTTCTCGGTGTCGATGCTCAGCCAGACGAACCGCCCGGCGTGCTTCGTGAGCGCCGCGTCCGAGTAGACGTGGGCGCGCATGAAGCGGCAGGTGTGTCACCACGAGGCCCAGGCGTCGACGAACAGCGGGACCTTGCGCTCCCGGGCCTGCTGCAAGGCCTTGGGCAGGTCGTCTTCGAGGAAGGGCAGGGCGTGGCCTTCTTCCACGCGCGCCGCGGCGACCGGGCCCGTCGAGGGGTGCGTGCTCGGCGCTGCGGTGGCGCAGGCGGCGAGGGAGAGCAGGGCGAGGGAGAGCAGGGCGAGGGAGAAGGTGCGCATGCGTCGAGGATAACCGCCTCGGCGCGATCGTTCGACCCGATCGGTGATCTCGGTGATCAGCGATCGAGAATGACCCGGGCGGTCATCCCACCTCCAAGGCACTCCATCCGACCACGTCGCCGTCGCCGTCGCCGTCGCCGTTCACGTCAACGACCACGACCACGTCTACGTTCACGTCAACGACCGACCGCACCATCCGGCAGTACGCCTCGGAGATCTGGAAGGCCAAGGGCGTCAAGCAGAAGTAGACCGTCGTGGACGTTGACGTGGACGTTGACGTTGACGTGGACGGCGACGTTGACGGCGACGTGGTCGATCAGTAATCAGCGGGCGGCGCCGACGGCCTCGGGCAGCGTGCAGGCGTTGGCGACCCAATCGCGCACCTGCCGCTCCGCCTCCGGGCCCATCTCCAGGAACTCGATGCCCATCCCGTAGGGCTCGTGGCTGCGCTGCTCCGGCAGGCGCGTCCAGGCCACGCGGGCGGCCAGGGTCAGGCGGTCGCGGCCCAGGTCCATGCGCAGGTGGAAGGTCTCGCCCTCGCGCGGCGGGACGAGCGTGCGCACGAAGGCGCCCTTCTGGCTCAGGTTGCAGATGAAGCCGGTCAGCCAGGGGTCCTCGGGGGTGCGCCGGTAGCCGACGAGGACGAAGGTGGAGACGCGCGTGGAGGCCATCCGCCGCCGCGTGGTGGAGAGGTACTCGTCGACCAGGGCGCCCAGGCTCTCGATGGAGACGATCTCCTTGTCCACGAAGTCCTGCACCCCCAGGCGCGCCAGCTCCGCCGCCAGCGCCTGGTCGCGCCGCACGCCGGAGACGGCGATGACCGGGATGCCCGCCCAGCGCGGGTTGTCGCGCATGTGCTGGAGCACCTCGGTGCCGCCCAGGCCGGGCATGAAGAGGTCCATGACGCACAGCGCGGGCCGGGGCCAGCCGTCGAGCAGCGCGAGGACCTCGTGCCCCGAGGCGGCCTGCAGCGTGGAGTAGCCGTCGGCCTGCACCAGGTCCGCCACCCGCCGCCGGAAGAAGGCGTCGTCGTCGGCGACCAGCACCACCGCCGGCTGCGGCGCCGCCTGGGGCGCCGCCGGGGCCGTCCTCAGGCGCCGCAGCGCCGGCAGGGCCACGGCGAGCAGGCGCGCGTCCGCCGGCTCGCGCCAGAAGTCCGCCGCGCCGCCGGCGAACGCCCGGGCCGCGTGCAGCGGCTCGCTGCCCAGCACCACCAGCGGCACGCCCTTGAGCGGCGAGGCGGCGAGCTGCTGGCACGCCGCCACCACCTGCGGGCCGGTCTGCGCCGAGCGCAGCAGGACGGCGTCCAGGGTGGCGGGGTCGAACGACGAGGCGGCGTCGGCGACCGAGGGCGAGGCCACCAGCTCGCCGGCCGCCCCCTCGCCCTGCGGCGAGTCCAGCCCCGAAAGCTCTCCGATGACCAGCGTGCGCGCCATGGGCCCTCCCTGTCCGTCGTCGCCGTGCTGCGGGAGGCGGATTGTACCCGGGGCGGGCCGGAAGCGAAGAGCGGCCCGGGCGGGCTGCCGGGCCGTCGGCGGCGAAGCCCCGCCCGCCCGCCTTGCCTCCAGCGGTGCGCCGCGACGACGATGGGCCATGGCCGCCGCCCCCAAGCCTCCACGCCCGCCGCAGCGCGGCTCGCTCCGCTCCTGGCGCGCCAAGTTCAAGACCGCGGTGAAGGACGGGTTCCTCGTCCGCTTCCACATGGCCCTCATCCTGTCCGGCGTGACGCTGGTCGGGATGTTCGCCAACAAGCTCCTCTTCCGGCTGGGCGTGGCCACGATGGAGGCGCGCTACCCCGTCGCCGTCCTGGCGGCCTACCTCGCCTTCTTCGCCGGCGTCTGGATGTGGATCGCCTACGTGCAGTCCACCGCGCCCAGGCACCTGCTGGAGCCGGCGCTCGCCGCGCCGATGGTGGCGGCGGCGCTCGCGGTCGACCGCGGCCGGCCCCGACCGGGCGCGAACGTCCTCGAGAACCTGGACCTCGAGGACGCGCTCGACGTCGCGGACGGGGCGGGGGACGTGGCGGACGGCCTGGGCTCCATCGGCGAGGCGGCCGGCAGCGCCGACGACGGCATGGCCTACGTGCTCATCGCCCTGCTGGTGCTGGCGATCGTCGTCGCCGCCGGCTGGCTCGTCTGGCAGGCGCCGGCCATCCTCTCCGAGGCCGCCTTCAGCGCCACCCTGGCCGGCGCGCTCCGCAAGGCGGCGCGCGACGAGGACGGGCCGCACTGGGCCTGGCACGTCTTCAAGAAGTCGGTCCTCCCGTTCGCCGTCGTGGCGCTGGTCGCTGCGGGCATCGGCTTCGGGCTGCGCGTGGTCTGCCCGCAGGCGCGCACCTTGAGGGGCGCCCTCCACTGCGACAAGAACACCGCCGAGCTCCTGGCGGACTGACCGAACGAACGGAGGAGCCGGGGCCCGCCGCCGTTCCCCTGGGTCGACCTCGAGCGTGGAGTCTCCTTCCAGCTCCCCGCCCACGTCCTGCTCGACCTGAGCTTCCGCATGTCCTGCCTGGACTTCGGCGGTCCGCTGCTGCAGCTCAGCGGCGGGATGGGCCTCGGCGCGCACTTCTGAGCCCCGCTCCTCGGGTACCATCCAGGCCATGCATCGACGAGAGTTCCTCAAGTGGGCGAGTGCGGGCGCCGCGGCGCTCCTGGTGCCGGGCGGCTGCTCCTCCTCGGGCACGTCTTCCGGAGCGGACGCCGGTCCCGCCGGCAAACCCGACGCCGCGGCGGGCGGCCCCGATGGCTCGCTGCCCGGCGGCGACGCCGGCGCGCGGCCGGATGCGGGCTCCTCGACGGGGAAGACGCTCCACTACTTCACGCAGTGGACCGGCCCCGAAGCCGTGGTGCGCGTCGGCTCCGGAACCGCCGTCGCGCTCCTGACGGTGGAGGAGAGCGGGAGCCTCGTGCGCGGCGCGGTGGGCGTCCTCGGCGAGGAGACGCTGCTCTACCTGCGCGACCCGGTGAGCGGGAACGAGGACCACCCGCCGCGCGCCACCGACTACCGGATCCCCGCGGACGTCGACGAGGCCTGGATCTGGAAGGGCGCGGTGTTCGACGTCGATCCTCGCCGGCTGACCATCGATCTCATCGACGCGCACACGCACCCCTACGACCGCAGGCCCGACGGAACGCTGGTCGCCGACGCCGCGCCGCTGCTGGACGTGGAGCGCAGCGGCACCGGCATCGGGATGGCGCTGACGATGGTGAAGGGCCCGCTCGCGGACCAACGCGCGCTGCTGGTCCCGCTGTGCCGCGACCATCCCTGGCTGGTGCCGCTGGCGTGGATCCAGCCGGCGAGCGACACCGCGGCGGAGGCCGAGGCGATGCTCGCCGAGCACGGCTTCCGGGGCCTCAAGTTCCACCCGACCCTCTCCGCCTATGACGCCGACGGCCCGGCCATGGACGCCTTCCTGGAGGTCGCTCGGCGGCAGCGAGTCCCGGTGCAGCTGCACTGCGCCACCGACCAGCACGCCACGCCCGAGCGGATCGCGGCGCTGGCGCGGCGCTTCCCCGACGTGCCGATCGTGATGGTCCACACCGAGCTGGGCGCCACCGACAAGCAGCACGCCCTCGGGGTGGTGCAGGCGCTGCCCAACGTCTACGCGGAGACGAGCTGGGCCAGCCCGGACGGCGCCCTGCTCGCCATGCAGATGCTCGACTCCTCCCGCACGCTCTTCGGCACCGACGCCACCGTGGACGGCCGCGAGCAGTTCACCAAGAGGAGCGTCGCCGACGGCAAGGGCGGGTATCTCACCATCCCCGAGGCCATCGCCCAGGTGCGCGCGCGCGCCCACCCCGATGCCTACGCCAACTGGGCCCGGCTGACCGCGGTGCGCCTCTACGACCTGCGCTTCAAGCCGCTCGTCTGAGCGTGCAGAGCGCCCGGGCCGTCATCGCCGACCTGAGTCCGCGGCGGCGCCGCGGAAGGCTCCGCGGGCCGCGACCCATATAGATCGTTGCGGGCGATCGAGCCAAGCCGGGTTCCCGCTCCCGGATTCCGGGGCGCGAGCCTATCGATCCCCGCGCCTGCGCTTGCGGCCGACCACCACCAGGCAGAGCAGCGCGACGCTGGCCCAGGCCTGGCCGGAGCCGCTGGCTGCGCCGCAGCCGCATCCGGTGTCGGCCACCGCGCCGGTGCCCGCATCGACCGACCCCGTGGCCGCGTCGGCGCCGGGCGTGGCGGTCGAGGCATCCGCCGCCATGGAAGCGGCATCGGCGGGCGGCTCGGTGGAAGCGTCGGCCGGGGCCACCACCGACGCGTCGTCGGGGACGGGCAGGGTCTCGGCGTCCGGCTGGCCGCCGTCGGGAGGCAGCTCGACCGGGACGCACCAGTGGTTGGCGCAGGTGCTCCCCGGGCAGTCCGCGTCCGACTTGCAGCAGCCGGCGATGGCGGCGTTGGAGCAGGTGCCGCCCGCGAAGCTGCACGAGTCCTTGGTGCAGACGTCGCCGTCGTCGCAGTCGGCGTTGTGCAGGCAGCAGCCCGCGACCGGCGCGTTGGCGCAGGTGCCGCCCGGCCCCGAGCAGGTGTCGGTGGTGCAGGCGTTGCCGTCGGCGCAGTCGGCGTTGGTCATGCAGCAGCCGGGGACCTGCGTGACGGCGCAGATGCCGCCCGGTCCGGCGCAGACCTCGGTGGTGCAGGGGTTCTGGTCGTCGCACTCGGCGTTGGTCACGCAGCAGCCGGCGATGGCGGTGAAGACGCACTGGGCCCCGGCGACGGGGCAGCGGTCGCGGGTGCAGGGCAGCCCGTCGCTGCAGTCGCCGTCGGTCACGCAGCAGCCCGCGACCACGGTGTTGGAGCAGACCCCGGTCGCCACGTCGCAGCGGTCGGCGGTGCAGGGGTTGGTGTCCTTGCAGTCGACGTCCTTGGCGCAGCAGCCCGCGATCGGCGACGTCTGGCAGACCCCGCCGGGAGTGGGGCAGCTCGCCGCGGCGCACACGCTGCCGCTGGTGCAGTCGGCGGCGGTCATGCAGCAGCCGCTGATGGGCGAGTTGGAGCAGGTCCCGCCGGGCCCGGAGCAGACGTCGAGCGTGCAGGGCTTGGAGTCGTTGCAGTCGGCGTTCGTCAGGCAGCAATCGGCCAGCGGGGCGTGGCTGCACTGGCCGCCGGACGCGGGGCAGACGTCGAACGTGCACAGGTCGTGGTCGTCGCAGTCGGCGCTGGTGTTGCAGCAGTCGGCGACCGGCTGGTGCGTGCAGCTGCCGCCGGGCGTCGGGCACAGGTCGAGGGTGCAGCCGTTGGTGTCGTTGCAGTCGGCGGCGGTGACGCAGCAGGCCTCGCCCGTCACGGGACAGGCCCCTTCGACGGTGAGGTCGGAGAGCACCGGCGTCGCGAAGCCCGGGCCGGTGAAGGAGACCGACACCTGGACGTAGCGCCCGGCGAGGCCGGTCAGCGGGACGCCGTTGCCGGCCTGCCGGAACGAGGCCTGGCCGAGCGCGGGGAGCGAGTCCGCGGCCCGGACTCCGACGGTGAGGGAGGTCAGGGCGGGCACGGCGCCCTGCGGCTCGGTGTTCCAAACGATCTTCTTCCAGGGTGTCCCCGCCGCCCCGCCGTCGTAGGTGCCGTCCCAGCTGCCGACCTTGGTGTACGGGGCCTGCCGGTTGATCTGGGTCCCGGTGAAGTCGCTGTAGAGGTAGGGGTCCGCGTTGGGGATGCCCGGGCCGGCCAGGGTGTAGGTGCCGATGATGGCGCCGGTGTTGACGCTGATCTTGGTCATGTTGGGCGGGCTGTGGTTGACGACCCATAGGTTCCCCTGGAAGTCGACCGACAGGCCGTGGGGATTGAGGCCACCCGACGGGTAGGTCCCCAGCAGGACGCCGGCCGGGCTGACCTTGTGGACGGTGGCGTTGGCGTAGTTGGCCACCCAGAGGTTCCCGTTGAGATCCAAGGTCACGGCGGTGGTCGAACCTCCCGCGGCGGCGTACTTCGCACAGGTGTTGTTGGTGAAGTTGGCGAAGTACACGCCGTCCCCGCCGTAGCCCCCGAGGTACGCCACGTTTCCCGAGGGATCGGCGACGACGCCGTAGCTGTAGCCGCCCCCCGCGCACGCGGCGATCGCCTGCACGGCGAGGGTGGTGACGTGCACGCGCATGGCGCCGCCGCTGCCCCTGTTGGAGACGAAGACGTAGTCGCCGCCGGTGGCGAGGGAGTAGGGGTTCGCCCCCGCGGGCAGCGTGACCGTGGCCTCCAACGTGACGGGCTCGTCGGGGTTGAAGCGGTAGAGCTTGCCCTCGTTGTAGGTGGCGACCCAGACCTTGCCGTACTTGTCGATGGCGACGCCTCGCGGCAACGCGTTCATGCCGCCGATCTTGATGGTCGTGAGGATGCACTCGTCGTTCTGGCCGAAGTACTCGCCGGCGGTCGGGGTGACGTCGACCAGCCCGTCGTTGTTCTTGTCGAACGAGGTGTCGATGACGCCGTTGTTGTTGCGGTCGATGCAGTGGGCGAGGTTCCCCGAGAACTTGGTCAGCGTGCCCTGCTGGCTGAAGGCCCGGTTGACGATCCACACGTCCCCGTTGGCGTCGACCGCCACGCGCCCGGGGCAGTTGCCGGTGGTGGCGAAGTCGCAGTAGGTCTGCGCCGCCTGTGCTCCCGTCGCCACGCCGTTGACGGCCGTCAGGACCGAGTCGTAGCGCCCGGTCTGCTTCCCGGTGAGCGTGTCGAGGCGCACCACGTACCCGTAGAGGTAGTTGGTCGCCCAGATGAGGTGGGTCTGGGAGACGGGGGTGGGGCCGAGCACCAGCTGGTTGTTGGGGTTGGTGTCCACGGCGTTCTTGAGGGTGCCCTGGTCGAAGTCGGCGTTGACGGTGAAGGTCTTCCGCTGTCCGAAGGCCGTGCCGACCAGGCCGCACTGCAGGACGACGGCGAGCGAGACGAGGGCGCGCAGGTTCATGGGTCGGCTCCGGAGGACAGGAGAAGGAAGAGAAGAGGAGTTCACTGGCATCGCGCCACCCAGCCGGCCGCGTTGGCCAAGAGCCTCTGGACGTTGGGGTTCGTCCAGCCGTTGGACGCGTAGTTGCCGGCGTGGGCGACGTGCACGATGCGCCCGCGGGGAAGGTCGCGGATGGCGACGGCGTCGATGGCCTGCGGGCTGCCGGCGACCCGCGTGGTGCCGGGGGCGATCTGGGTGAGGCCCGCGTTCGAGGTCGAGGCGAAGGTGAACGAGGCGGGCAGGCCCTGCCACACCGGGTGCGCGGCGAAGGCCGGGTCGACCGAGTAGGTCACCTGGCCGGAGTAGGCGACGGTCCGCGAGAGCAGCACCAGCGGCTTGAGGGTCTGCCAGCGCCCGCTGGCCACGTGGAAGGCCGCCCATTCGGTGAACACCAGGCCGTTGCCGGCGTTGAAGAAGTTGACCAGGGCGGTCTGTCCCGCGGCCGGCATGTCGGTGGTGACCGAGGGCTGCCCAGAGGGGCCGCCCGCCAGGACGATCACCGCGCCGAACGTGGCCAGCGCCGGGTTGGTGCCGTTGTACTGGTAGGCCGGGACCGCGCTCGTGGTGACGGTGAACCCGGCGGCGGTGAGCGCCGCGGCGAGCACGGCGGTGCCGGTGTCGGAGTCGTCCTTGAGGATCAGCACCTTCCGCGAGCAGTCGCACTTGCCGGCGGTGCAGCTCCCCGAGCCGCAGACGATGCCGCAGCCTCCGCAGTTGTTGGGGTCGTTGGTGGTCGCGACCTCGCAGCCGTCGAGCGGGCCGCTGCAGTCCGCGAACCCCGCCAGACACGCGCCCTGCCCGCAGACGCCGCCGACGCACGCCGGCAGGGCGTTGCTCGGCGCAGGGCACGGAGCGCCGCAGGCGTTGCAGTTCTGCGCGTCGGTCAGCAGGTCGACCTCGCAGCCGTTGGACGGGTCGTGGTCGCAGTCGTCGAAGCCGGTGGCGCAAGAGCCGATGCCGCAGACCTTCGCCGTGCAGGCCCGGCTCCCGTGGGCCACCGCGGGGCAGATGGTGCTGCAGTCGCCGCAGTGGTCGGTGTCGGTGGCGAGCGACGTCTCGCAGCCGTTGGCCGCCCCCGCCGAGCAGTCGGCGAAGTCGGGAGCGCAGGTGTCGATCCCGCAGACGAAGCTCCTGCAGGCGGTGGTCGCGTTCGCCAGGGCCGGGCACGCGTTGCCGCAGACCGCGCAGTTGAAGACGTCGCTGGCGAGGTTCACCTCGCAGCCGTTCGACGGGTCCGCGTCGCAGTCGGCGAACCCGGGCCGGCAGCCTCCGAGCCCGCAGACCCCGCCGCCACAGGAGGCGATGTCGCCGACCCCGGGCGTGCAGGGCTGGTTGCAGCCCCCGCAGTGATCGACGTCGGTGTCGGTGTCGACCTCGCAGCCGTTCCAGAGGTCCTGGTCGCAGTCGGCGTGGCCCAGGTCGCACGGGCCGATGGCGCAGACTCCGCCGACGCAGGCCCGGGCGCCGTGGGCGACGTCCGGGCAGATGACCCCGCAGCTGCCGCAGTTGTCCGGGTCGGAGAGATGGGAGATCTCGCAGCCGTCGGTGAGGTCGTGGTTGCAGTCCGAGTAGCCCGCCAGGCAGCCGCCGAACGTGCACCCGCCGAGCTTGCAGGCGGTCTCGGCATGGGGGAGGGCCTCGCAGGCCTTGCCGCAGGCGCTGCAGTTCAGGGCGTCGATGGAGAGGTCGGCCTCGCAGCCGTTGCCGGGAAGGTGGTCGCAGTCTCCCCAGCCGGTGTCGCAGCTGGCCACGGCGCAGGCGCTGTCGAGGCACCGGGCCGCGCCCTGCGCCGCCGAGCAGCTCGTCTCGCAGGTGCCGCAGTGCTCGGCCGTCGAGCGCAGGTCTTCCTCGCAGCCGTCCTGGAGCACTCCGTTGCAGTCGTCGAAGCCGGGGTCGCACGAGGCGAGCTCGCAGACTCCCTGCTGGCAGCGGACCGAGCCGTGGGGCGTCGCCGGGCACGGCGCGCAGGTCCCGCAGTGGTCGGGGTCGGCCTGGGTGTCCAGGCAGGCGCCGCTGCAGCAGACCTTGGCGTCGGCGCAGCCGTGCGCGGCGGTGCAGCCCGGAGCGCACAGCTCGCCCCGGCAGACCAGGCCCGGCGGGCAGAGCGCGTCGTCCTGCTTGCAGCCGACGCAGGTGTGCGCCGTCAGGTCGCAGGTGAGCGCCGGGCCGGCGGTCGGGTCCGGGCAGTCCGAGTCGGCCTTGCAGCCCGGCTCGCAGGTGAGGGTCGGCGCCGAGCAGAACTGGCCGGCGGGGCAGGCGTCCGAGGCGGGCGTGCACCGGCCGCACTCGCCGCTGGCGAGGTCGCAGACCGGGGTCGCGGCGGGGCAGGCGGTGGACGCGGTGCAGGGGCCGGCGACGCCGCTGTCGAGCGCGCCGCCGCCGTCGCCGAGGCCGGCGGCATCGAGGGCGCTCGGGGCGCCCCCGGCATCCGGGCTGGCGGGCGTGCCGCTGCACGCGCAGGACAAGGTTGCGACGACCGCTACGAGCCGGAGCGTTTCAACGAGCGAGCGATTGGTCATGGACGGAGGAGGGGTCGGCGGATAGAGGAAGGATCGTGGTGGTGGAAGGCAACGAGGCGCCGGCAGCAGGTCTTCGAGAGCGCCACCCGGGAGATCGATGGCGACTCATACCCCGTTCCCCGGGCGATGCCTACCGCGTCGCGGCGCCGCCTGGAGCGTCGCGATCGCGCTCGCGGTGACGGGCTGCCTGCGCCCGGAGGCGCCTCCCACCGAGCGCCTGGCTCCGGTCGTCACCGCGGCGGCGCCGCTGCTCAACGGCATCAAGGCGACCAAGGACGCCGGCCAGGTCGCCCACGCCGGGGACCTGGTCCTCGTCGGGCCCGCCTGGCCCCGGCTCGGGTGGACCGGGTCGGCGCCCGAGCCCACCGGCCCGCGCGACTCGGCGATGGCCGAGCTGCGCCTCGCGCCCGGCGGGTCCATCTACTACGGGTTCGTGAGCGACCTGGGCCCGGCGGTGGAGGTCCCCTCGGCCCGCTGGCTGTGCGAGCAGCTCGCGGGCGCCGACGGCGCGCTGCGGTCCAGGCTCGGGGCCTGCGCCGCGCTCCTGCGCCGGGTGCGCACCGCGGACGGGCGGCTGGTCGCCTTCGTGGAGCACCCGGAGGACGCCTGGCCCATCGCCACCTTCGGCGGCGCCGGGCTGATCGCGCGGGCGAAGGCCGACGCCATGACCTCGAGCCGCCTGGTCGCCACCCGCGCGGGACCGCTGCTGCTCACCACCACCCGCTGGCGAAGGGCCGAGGGCACGTGGACCGGCGGCGCGCTCGCGCCCTATCTGCTCGGCGCCGAGCGGATCGTCCGGCTCGCCACCCTCCCGCTCGACGAGGTCGACGCTCGGGAGGCGGCGAAGGTGATGAACCGCACGGTGAGCCTCAGCCGGGAGGGAGACACCGTCCGCCTCTCGGGCGAGAGGATTGAGGTCGACCGCGCCGACGGGCGCGTGCTCACGCGCGCCGTCATCCAGGAGGCCTACGACCTGGGGCAGCTCGCCGAGCGCGGCGAGTAGCGGGTGGCCCTCGAGCATCTGCGTCTGCGGCGCGCCGCGTCGCCGCCGGCGGCCTCTCGAAGGCCTTGGCCGTCCCCTCCTGGCCGATGAACGCCTCGAGCTCCGGCGTCCAGGCGTCCAGGGCGTCGCGGACGGACCTCGCGCCCGGAACCTGCGGCGGGCCCGTCGTCGTCCCCCAGGGCACCGGACACCACGGTGTCGCTCGCGCCAGATGCCCACATCTGAGTTGGAATGGGGCCCGTCGAAGCGGGGCGGGCGGGCGGAAAGCGAGGGGGTCCATGGACGTTCGATGGCTGCAAGGGACGGCCGCGGCGCTCGCTCTCGCCGTCGCGCCCGCCGCCCAGGCGCGCTCCGGCACGGCGCTTCCCATGGGCCAGGAGGTCGAGGGCGCTCCCTCCGGCACCTCCAGCGGCACGTACGAGTCCGGCGCCGCGAACGCCCAGGACGTCGAGAGAATCGAGGGCATCGTCGCCTCGGTCTCGGAGGGCGCCGGGGAGGCCAGCCTCCGCCGCGGCGACGTCTCCTTCACCCTGCGCGGCACGCCGATGGACCTGCGGGAGCTGCGCCCTGGGAACCACGTCTCGCTCGTCTACCGCAGGTACGGGGGCGTGCCCTGGCTGCTGCCGAGCGGCAGCGCGGGCCTGGGCGGCGGCACCGGCGGCAGCGGCTACCTGCAGCAGGGCGTCCCGTTCGCGACTGCGGTCGGCGACGTCCAGCGGCTCGACGTGCCGCAGGGGCTCGTCTACCTCGACGGCCAGGCCTTCCACGGGCACCCGGCCGTCGTCGGGAAATTCCGGGTCGGCCAGCGACTCACGGTGCTGTACCAGTCGTTCGGCGGGACCCGGTGGATCTCGCCCGACTGAGCGGGGGCGGCACGTGGCGCGGGGAAGGTCACTACGGGCAGGGCCTCGCGGATCCTCGGCGGGTACCGCGCGCCTTCCTCGCATCGGAGGGACGCATTCCTAAGCTCAAGGGAGAAGGTCGAGGGAGCTGGACAGGGAGGGGCGGGTGATGGCCGTGCGGCGACTGATAGGCGCAGCGTTGACGTTGGTGGTTGCCGGCTGTGTGCACTACGGCGCGGAGTTCGTACCGGCGTCCGGGGCCCAGGAGGTGATTGGGGCCAAGAACACGGCGGTGTCCACGGACGCAGGGGTGACCGTGGCGGTGAGCGGGAAGCGCTGGAGTGGCCATCCGGACGACCTGGGCGCGCTCGTCACGCCGATGCGGGTGGACATCACCAACCGCAGCGGGCAGCCGGTGCGCTTGAGCCACGACATGTTCGCGCTGGTCGGCGCCAAAGGAGTCACCGAGCAGGCGCTCTCGCCGTTCGACATCCAGCGGCCGGGCTCGGGAGGCTATTCCGGAGGACCGTACTACGGCTTCGGAGGAGGCTACTGGGGAGGCTATTGGGGCGGCTGGCCAGGATGGGGATGGGGCGGGTACGGCGGCCCCTGGGGCTACGGCGGGTACTGGGGACCCTACTACTACTACCGGGAGCCCTTGCCCTCGCACGACATGATCCAGAGGGCGCTGCCGGAGGGCGTGCTGGCGGATGGCGGCACCGCCAGCGGCTACGTGTACTTCCCGTACGTCGGCGAGGAGGCGGGCCAGGTGCAGTTCAAGGCCGACGTCGTCTCGGCGAAGACCGACCAGCAGGTCGCGGAGATCACGGTGCCCCTCGTGGCCAAGGGCTGAGCCGGGTTCAGGGACTGCCGGCGGCCGAAGCCGCGCCTGGATTGCGAGGTCCGCCTTCGTGGACCAGGCAGTGACGGACGCACGGGCGCCGACCCGAGAAGCAGAGCCCACCAAGACCTTGGACTCTCGGATTCCCGCCCCGAGCGACCGCCACCACTGAACCCGCGCAGGCGGGTTTCGCAGCGTCAGGCGGCGACTTCCACTCGCCGGATCTTTCGGCGCGGCGTCTCCCGGAACGAACTTGGGGCACCCGGCACCGAGACCTTCCGCGCCGGCACCGCCGACGAGCTGCTGGCGAAGGCGAAGGCCGCGCTGGAAAAGCTGCTGGCGGAAATCAAGGTCGAGGGGCCCGCCAAGCCGGCGAATAGGCGGTTCGGTTCGTCAGGGCGGCGCGGCGAGCTCGCGCACGAGCGCCCGCAGCGCCCGCCGCTCCCGGTCCGGCTCGAACAGGAGCGCGCGCCGCGAGATCGCCTCTCGCAGTCGGGCGAGCAGCCCGTCGGGATCCGCCTGCGTCTCTCGGCAGCGCACCAGCAGCTTCGCCAGCGCGCGGGGGTCGCCGACGGGGAAGGTGCCGGGGTAGCCGGCGCCGAGGATGCCGAGGTTGCCGTCGATGCGCGAGGCGAGCACCGGCGTGCCGCTGACGATGGCCTCGATGACCGCGTGGGCCCCGCCCTCCACCTTGCTGGCGTGGACCAGGACGTGCGCGCTCTGGGTGCGGCGGCGGACGTCCGCGTGCGGCAGCCCGCCGAGCCAGCGGTAGCCCGGGCAGCCGGCCATGGTGGACCGCGCCGACGCGCCGAGCTCCGGGTCCAGCGCGGAGCCGATGTGGTCGATGCGGATGTCCGTCCGGGCCGCGAGCAGGCGCGCCGCCTCGAAGAGGGTCGCCGGGGACTTCACGTCGCGCAGGTGGCCCACCATCACCGCCCGCAGCAGCCGCGGGCTCTTCGCCAGGGCGGGCCGGGAGGTCGCCGACTGCAGGAGGATGCGCGCCCGCTTCCGGTGGATGGCGGGCAGGCAGCGCACGCCGCGCTGGTGGAGCGTGACGAGAGCCTGGGCGAAGCCGAGGGAGCGCCGGGTGGCCTCGTCGACCGCGAGGTCGCAGTGCAGGTCGGTCCCGGTCAGGACGACCGCCAGGCCGCGCGCGCCGTGCAGGGAGTGCCAGGCGGCGATCGATTCGGCGGAGCGGCGCGCGTGCAGCGCCAGCATCACCTCGTCGCCTTCGGCGCTCGCCCCGTCGGGCCAGCGCTGGACCAGGCGCACCTTGCCGAGCGGCGCCAGCATCCGGCGCCAGCGCGAGGCGGTGCGGGCGTTGCCGTTGTTGGCGCCTGGAAGCGCCGGGCTGACGATCACGATGCGCATCGGTGGGGGCCGGATGGTTGGCGAAGGCGGCACCGCCGTCAACCCGCGGCGGCGTCCCGCGGACTCCGGCGGCTACAGGCACCCGCCGTCGTCGCAGGTCGTGCCCGTCGGGCAGCACCAGGTGCCGCAGTCGACGTCGGTGAGCCCGCAGGCGCAGTAGCCGTGGCGGCAGTCCTGGTTCCCCGGGCACTCGATGCGGCAGGCGCCGCAGTTCTTCTTGTCGGTCAGCGAATCGACGCAGGCGCCGCCGCAGAGGAGCAGGCCGGGGCAGTCCTTCTCGCACGAGCCCTTGTTGCAGCGCTCGCCCTGGGCGCAGGCCCTGCCGCACTCGCCGCAGTGCGCCGGGTCGCGGTCGAGCTCGACGCACTTGCCGGGGCACAGCGTGCCGATCGGGCAGCCGCAGGCGCCTCGAAGGCAGTACGCCCCCGGCGCGCAGGCCAGGCCGCACTCGCCGCAGTTCTCCGCGTCGGACAGCAGGTCGGTGCAGCGCTCGCCGCAGCGCATCTCGGTCGGCGCGCACCGGCAGCGCCCGTTGGCGCAGGACTCGGTGAGGCCGCAGCTGGCGCCGCACGCCCCGCAGTGGAGCAGGTCCCAGCTCGGGTCGGCGCAGCTTGCGCCGCACTCGGTCTTGCCCTGGCTGCAGGTGGCGACGCACAGGCCGGCCTCGCAGCGCTGCCCCGGGCCGCAGGCCCTCAGGCACCCGCCGCAGTTGTAGGGGTCGCTCGCGTAGAAGCCGAGGTCGACGCAGGAGGTGCCGCAGAGCTCGGTGCCCGCCGGGCAGAAGCAGCCCGCGTCGTCGGCGCAGACCTTCCCCGAAGTGCAGACGGAGCCGAGGCACTCGGCCCGCGAGGTCACGCACTCGCCGCGGCACGAGGGCTCGGACGCGGGGCAGGCGGGCAGGACGGCGAGCACCGCGAGGAGGAGGAGGAGGGCACGCATGGCGGGGTAGGGGCTCCGGCCGGTTGGGCGCGCCATTGTCGCACCAAAGGGCGAACGGGGAAGAACCTCGAGTCGATCCACCGCGGCCCGTCCGGGGTCGGCGATGTCCTGCTCCCTGGGAGCCCGGCCTGGCAGGCCTTCGTCCGCGGGAAGCCTCGGGCCGGCCCGGGGCGTGTAGACTCCGGCCTCACGGAGGTTCCAGATGATGCCTGTCCTGGGCGCCGCCGCGCTGGCGTTCGTCCTGTCTGCCGCCCCGCCATCGGCTGCTGCGGCTCCCGCTCCTGCACCCTCTCCGGCTTCGTCTCCGGCGACCGCGTCCCCGCCCGCGGCTGCCGAGGCGAGGCAGCTCGCCGGCAAGAAGGCCTGGGACGAGCTGTACCTGCGCTTCTCCGCGGCCAAGGCGGCCGACTACAAGGACGCGGACCGCAAGGCCGTCGCCGCCGCGCTGATGGAGGCGAGCCGGGCGCTCCGCGACGACCTCGCGCTGTCCGTGGCCTGCGCCGAGAAGTCCGCGCAGCTCGACCCCACGGTCGAGGCCTGGCTCGCGGCCGGGGACGCCAACCTCAAGCTCAAGCAGGGCGCGGCCGCGGCGAGCGCCTATGAGAAGGCCGTGCTGCTCTCGCCGACCAACGGGCGGGCCCTCGTCGCCCGCGCGGACCTGGCGATGCAGGAAGGCGAGCCGGAGCTGGCGGTCAGCCTCTACTCCAAGGTCCCGGCGAAGGCCGCCGAGTCCAAGGCCGCGCAGGAGAAGCTGGCCAAGGCCAAGGTCGCCGCGCAGGAGCGCGCCAAGGCCCTCGCCGAGCTGGCCCAGGCCGACCGCAAGGTCGTCGTCGGCGCCAACGCGGGCAAGCCCCCCGAGGATCCGAACGCCGTCGGCAACGAGAGCGTCTGCACGGAGTCGATGCGCGCGCTATGCGGCCTGGTCCGCCGGTGCATGCCCTGGGAGCCGGGCGCCAAGACCTGCGACGACGAGGTCGCCGACCAGTGCGCCAAGCTCGAGGGGCAGACCAAGGTCACGCGCAAGGCGATGGACGCCTGCGTCGCCGGCCTCGGGAAGGCCACCTGCGAGAAGTTCCTGGGCGGGGCGCGCAGCGTCACGGAGCTGTCCGGGGCCTGCAAGACGGTCGAGGAAGCGCTCGACCGTCTGCGCGATGGCGCCGGGCCCTGAGGCGGCGCTCGCCGGCTTGGCTGCGTCCTAGTACCGGGTTACGCCGCCCTGAAAAAGCCGGCGACTGAAGTCGCGCCTGACGTTTCGAGGTCCGCCTTCGCGGACCAGGTGGCGACGGATGTCATGGGCGACGACAAGGGCGCCCGGGTTCAGGTCTTCGCACTTCTGAAGCTCAGGTTCCCGACTTCGCGACCCGAGGCCACTGCAGCCCGCGAAGGCGGGCATCGCAATATCAGGCGCGACTTCAGTCGCCGGCTCTTACGGGACGGCACATCCCGGAACTTGGGGCACCTCGTCCTAGCGTCCCTGCGTCTGTGCCAAGTACTTGCCGCCGGCGTGGCCGATGGCCTGTCCCACCGGCCCGATGTGCGTGAAGACCGACGGGTTGTAGATGGACGACGGGAACTGGCGCACCAGCGAGATCTCGTCGGTGGGCTGGCCGCCGACCTGCCAGATGAGCGAAGCCTCGATCACGGTTGGCGGGAGCACGAAGGGGATGAACTTGCCCATCTTGAACTTCTGGACCTGGACGACCATCACCACGCTGTCGACGCCCACCTGCGCGGTGTGGGCGCTGGGGTACTCCTTCTGCAGCCCCTCGAGCACCGCGCCCTCGAACTTGGCCTTCAGATCGGTCCAGGTGGTCGGGTAGTTCGGCTCCTGGGCGGTCTTCGTCGCGACCCACTCCTGCTCGGGGCGGCCCTCGACCTGCATCTGGCTGTAGTCGTAGGCCACCGCCACGTCCTTGGCCGCGGCGAGCGCCGACGGCGGTCCGCTGGCGCGCAGCACCTTCCAGCTCGGGCCGCAGCCGGTCAGCAGCAGGGTGGAGAACAGCGCAGCGAGGCCCAGCGTCAGTCGCGTCGTGGTCAAGAGTTCGTCTCCTGTTTGCCGCGGGTGGGGTCGGCGGAGACTCGCACCGCGCCGGGCGGCGAACAAGCCACGGTCCAGGGACCAGTGTCCCGGCAGGCGCGGTGCGGCTAGGCTGGGGGCCATGCCCAAGACCCCGATACTTCTGTGGATCGATCACCAGGAAGCGCGGCTCTGCTCCGCCGACGGCGCGGTCGTGCGCACCGTCACGCTGGCGCTTCCCGCGGACGAGGAAGACGCCCGCGGCCCGAACAAGCCCATGGCGAGCGGCCGGCGCAACGAGCACAGCCACGAGCGCTTCTACGCGGCCGTGGCCCAAGCCCTGCGCGGCTTCGGCCCGCTCGCCCTGTGCGGCCCGTCGACGGCGAAGGTCGAGCTCTCGAAGTACCTGAAGCGCAAGGCGCCCGAGCTGGACCGCGAGGTCATCGGGGTCCACACGCTCGACCACCCGACGGAGCGCCAGCTGGCGGCCTTCGCCAAGACCTACTTCGCCCCGCCGAAGTAGTGGGCTTCGGCAGGAGGCCGGGATGATCGGCGAACGGGGACCCGCGGTCGTGCGGCGCGCGCGCCTTCAGCTCTTCGAGAGCCCGGGGCCCGGGAAGTGACCGGCGCGGTCGCCGCCGCGCTGGCAGCGGTCCTCGCGGCGGCGCCGCCCGCGGCGGCTCCAGCGACCCCGGCGACGCTTCGCGTGCGGGTGATGGCGCGCAACCAGGCCACCGAGGTGGTCGCCACGGCGATGGCCGTGCGCTGCGACGGGTTGCCGCGGCTGCCCGGTCTGCGGTTCACCGTCGCGGGGGCCAAGCTGCAGATCGAGAAGGGCCCGGCCTGCGATCTCATCGAGCTGGAGGGCGCCGAGATCCGCACCGGCGAGGCGCGGCGCGGCTACCGCGGCGTGGTGAAGGCGCGGGCGCGCGACGGGATCGTGGAGTTGGTGAACGAGGTGCCGCTCGAGGAGTACCTGGCGAGCGTCGTGGGCGGCGAGACGGTGACGGACCAGGCCCCGGCGCTCGAAGCCCAGGCGGTCGTGTCGCGCACGTTCGCCCTGGCCTCGCGCGGGCGGCACGCCGGCGACGGCTTCGACCTGTGCGACCTGGCGCACTGCCAGGTCTACCCCGGGGTCCTGGCCGAGGACGAAGCCAGCCGCAAGGCCGTCGAAGCGACGCGAGGGCAGGTGCTGAAGAGGAAGGGCGCTCTGGCGCCGGCGTGGTTCCACTCGAGCTGCGGCGGAGCCACCAGCAGCGCCCGCGACGTCTTCGGCGAAGGGGCGGCCGGCGAGGGCGAGGGCGTCGGGGACCTCGACGAGCACGGAAAGCCGCTGTGCGCGGCCTCCCCGGACGCCGCCTGGACCTTCTCGATCGCGCGCGACGAGCTCGCCCGGGCCCTCGGGCTGCCGGCGCAGGGGCGGGCGCTGGAGGTCGCGCGCAAGGACCGGGCGGGCCGCATCGTCGAGGTGCGCGCCTTCGGCGCCCGGATGAGCGGCGAGGAGCTGCAGTCCAAGGTCGGCCGCGCGGTGGGTTGGCACAAGCTCAAGAGCCTGCTCGCCGAAGTGGACGACTCGGGCGGCAGCGTCCGGTTCAGGGGCCGCGGCCTGGGCCATGGAGTCGGGCTGTGCCAGTGGGGCGCCGCCGCGCTGGCCAAGAAGGGAAAGGGCTACCGGGAGATCCTCGGCAAGTACTTCCCGGGCGCGCGGATCGACAGGTGAGCGAGCGGCGCGCGGATCACGCCTTGGCGATGTTCTGGGCGAGCTGCTTGGCGTAGTCCTTGTCCCACTGCACCGGGTTCTTCTGGGCCACGACCTCGACGTGCGTCTGGCTTTCGGTGGTCCCCACCATGGTGATCGTGACGTTCAGGTCGCCGTGCTTGCCTTCGAGCACGCGCTTGGAGCCCCCGGCCTCGACCTTGGACGCGGCGATGGCGATGCCCTGCTGCTCCAGCACCTTCTGGGCGCGCTTCTCGACCTGGGCCACGCTGCCGTTCACCTCGGTCTCCGCCCCGCGGTTGGTGTAGGCGACGCCCGCGACCGCGCCCGCCCCAGCCGCCGCGGCGGTCCAGCACCCGGTCGCGCCCAGGGACGCCGCCAGCGCCACCCCAAGACCGATCGTCCGAATCGTCCCGCGCATCGTTGGCCGCCCTCCCGCCGGGCGCCGGAGCACCCGAAGTCCGCTCTCCAGGAAGCTACGACCGAGCCCCGCGTGGGGCAGGCGCGGGAGAAGCTCGTCGAGCGCTGGTCTGTGAAGCTCAGGCCGCGGCGATCTGCTGGGCGATCCGCCGGGCGAGGTCCTTGTCCCATTCGACGGGGTTCTTCTGGGCCACGACCTCGACGTGCGTGAAGGCCTCGTCGTCCGTCTTCGTGATGGTGACGGTGACGGTCACGTCGCCCTTCATCCCTTCGAGCACGCGCTCGGCCGCCGCCGGAGAGGTCTGGGACGCGGCGACCGTGATGCCCTGGTCGTGCAGGGCCACCTGGGCGCGCTGCTCGACGGCGTCGACCTCGCCCGGCACCTCGGTCTCGGCCCCGCGTTTGGTGTACGCGACGCCAGCCGACGCGCCCGTGCTCGTCGCGCACCCGGCCGCGCCCAACCACACCATCAGCGCCAACCCAAGACCCATCGCCCCGCTCGTCCCTCGCATCGATGGCCGCCCTCTCGGCGGGCGCCGAAGCGCCCTCTCCGAGAAAACTACGGCCACGGCGCGGGCGTGGCAGGAACGGGGCAGGCGTCGCGGACTACGCCCGCGCGATGTCCTGGAGCAGCTTGTTGGCGTAGCCCTTGTCCCACTCGGTGGGCTTCTTCTGCGCCAGGACCTCGACCCGCGTGACGTCCGGGGCCTCGCGGGTCATGGTGATGCGCACCGTCGCGCCGCCCTTCACGCCCTCCAGGACGCGCGAGTAGCCGGCGCCGCCCGCCATGGACGTGGCGATGGTGATGCCCTGGCTCCGCAGGACCTTCTCCGCGCGCTCGGCGACGTCGGGGACGGTGCCCGCCAGGTGGCTCACCGCGCCGCGGTCGGTGTACCCGCTCGCGGGCGCGCCTGCGCCGGGGCCGGGGGCGCTGGAGGTCGCGCAGCCCGTCGCGCCCGTGAACGCCAGGAAGGCCGCCAGAAGACCCGTTGCCCAGCTCGTCGTTCGCATCGTCGGCAGACCTCCCGGCAGACCCCGGCTCTCCGCGGGCCCGTTCCTCCGCAAGCTAGGGCAGCGGCGCGGAGGCGGCAGGGAAGGCGAGGGGATGCGGACGGAAGGGCGCCCGGAAGCTCGCCTCCAGGCGGGTCGGGGGCGATGCCCGCGAGAGTCCGAGCCGGCTAGCCCAGCAGCTCCGGCGACTCGAGCAGCTCGCGCACCCGGAACAGGTACGAGTTCGCCGCGACGCCGTCGATGATGCGGTGATCGTAGGAGAGCACCAGCTGCATGATCGGCCGGATGACGATGGTGTCCTCGCCGTTGAGCGGCGCCACCACCGGCCGCTTCACGATGGACCCCATGCGCAGGATGGCCACCTGCGGCTGGTTGATGACCGCCGCGCCCCAGGTGTTCCCCTTCAGGCCGGGGTTGGACAGGGTCAGCGTCCCGCCGGAGAGGTCGTCGGCGGTGAGCTTGCCGCTGCGCGCCTTCTCCGCCGACTCGGCCACGGCCTTGGTGAAGCCGGCGAGGTCGAGGTCCTGCGCGCCGTGCAGCACCGGGACCACCAGGCCCTCGGGGGTGTCGACGGCGATGCCTAGGTTCACCACCTTGTGGATGGCGTAGGCGTCCGGCAGCACCGTGGCGTTGACCACCGGCACGTCCTTGATGGCCCGCACCACCGCGGCCGCGACGTAGGCCAGGAAGCTCACCGGCTTGCCCGCCTTGGCCGAGGCCTTCCGCGCCGCGTCGACCTTGTGCATGTCGATCTCGGCCAGGCAGAAGACGTGCGGCGAGGTGTGCTTGCTGTAGACCATGTGCTCGGCGATGAGCCGGCGGCGCCGCGTGAACGGCAGCACCTCGTCGCCGGGCAGCGGCCGGTACTCGGGCGGCTTGTAGGTCTTCATCGGCGCCTGCGCACCTTGGATCGGGAGCGGCAGGCCTCCGTGCCTGTCCGGCGGCAGGCCTCCGTGCCCGTCCGGCGGCAGGCCTGCGGGCCTGTCCGGCACGGAGACCGTCGGCGAGCCCGGCGCGCGCTTCTCCAGCCAGTCGAGGAAGTCGCGCTTGTTGACGCGGCCGCCGGCGCCGGTGCCGGGCACCAGCGAGAGATCGACGTGGTAATCGCGGGCCATGCGGCGCACGAGCGGGGAGGATCGCTTCCCGCCGGCGCCCACCGCGGGCAGCGGCGCGGCGACGGGCCTGGCGGGCGGGGGCCTGGGAGCCGAAGGCGTGCGCTTGGCCGCGGGCGGGGGCGTGTAGACCGGCGCCGAAGGGAGCTCCAGCTCCTTCTCCGGCGCGGCCTCGGTCTTCCTCGACGGCTCGATGGCGGGAGCCTTGGCGACGGGCGCCGGCGCGACGGCCGAGACCGCGGCGCCCGCGGCCGCCGTGTCGATCTCCGCGATCGGCGTGCCGATGGCGACGGTCTGTCCCTCGGAGACGAGCAGCTTGGTGATCTTGCCGGCCGCCGGCGAAGGCAACTCGGTGTCGGCCTTGTCGGTGGAGGCCTCGGCGATGGTCTGGTCGGCCTGGACGCTGTCGCCCGGCTTGACCAGCCACTTCGAGAGCGTCGCCTCGACCACCGACTCGCCCAGACGCGGCATCACGACAGGAACGACTGCCATGTCGAACTCCTGGAAATCTCGGAGCCCCGAAGGGGCTTTGCGGAAGTAGCCGGCGGTAGCGGCAGGCCTCCGTGCCTGCCAAACAGATTCAGCTCCCGGCGGAAGGTCGGATCAGTACGCCAATATCTCCCGGGCCCGCGCCACGATCTTGTCGGGGCTGGGCAGCACGTAGCTCTCCATGGCCGGGTGGTACGGCATCGGCGCGTCCTTGGAGGCCACGCGCGCGACCGGGGCGTCGAGCCAGTCGAAGGCGTGCTCGGCGATGCGCGCGGCGATCTCCGCCATGACTCCGCCGGTGAGCCGGTCCTCCTGGACGAGCAGCACGCGGTTGATGCGCCGCACCGCCTCGAGGATGGCCGGCAGGTCGAAGGGGAGCAGGGTGCGCAGGTCGAGCACCTCGACCTCCACCTTGTCCTCCTCGGCCAGGATCTCCGCGGCCTCCATCGTCCACTCCAGCGCCCCGCCGTAGGTGACGATGAGCAGGTCCTTGCCGGTGCGCTTGGTGGCGGCCTTGCCCAGCGGCACGAGGATCTCGCCCTCGGGCAGCTCCTCCTTGATCCGCCGGTACAGCCGCTTGTGCTCGAAGAAGATGACCGGGTCGTCGTCGCGGATGGCGCTCTTGAGCAGGCCCTTGGCGTCGAACGCGGTCGCCGGGGCCACGACCTTCAGGCCGGGCACGCGGAAGAACCAGGCCTCGGGGTCCTGGGAGTGGAAGAGCGCGCCGCGCACGCCGGCGCCCGACGGCCCGCGCACCACCATCGGCACCTTGGCCCGCCCGCCGTGCCGGTAGCGGGTGGTGGCGGCCATGTTCACGATCTGGTCGAAGCCGCAGGAGATGAAGTCCATGAACTGCATCTCGACCACGGGGCGCAGGCCGGCCACCGCCGCGCCCACGCCGGCCCCGACGATCAGCGACTCGCTGATGGGCGTGTCGATGACGCGCTCGGGCCCGAACTCCTTGTGCAGGCCCTCGGTCGCCAGGAACGCGCCGCCCATCACCCCCACGTCCTCGCCCATCACGATGACGTTGGGGTCCCGGCGCATCTCCTCGAAGAGGGCCTCGCGCACCGCCTGCAGGTAGGTCACGGTCGCCATGGTGTGGTCCTCTCAGGAGCGCGGCTCGACGCGGATCTCGGGAACGCCCTCGACCGCGGTGGCGTAGATGTCGGTGAGCGCCTCCTCCGGCTCGGGGTCGGGGCTCTCCTCGGCGTACTTCACGGCGTCGTCGACCACCTGCTTGACCTTGGCCTCGACCTCGGCGCGCGCCTTCTCCAGCTCCACGCCCTTGACGGAGAGGTAGGTCTCCCACAGCCGCAGCGGGTCGCGGGCCTCCCAGCGCTTGCGCTCCTCGTCGACGCGGTAGGCGGCGCGGTCGTGGGGGCTGTGGCCCTGCATGCGGTAGGTCTTGCACTCGACGAGGGTCGGCCCCTCGCCGGCGCGGGCGCGGGCCAGCGCCTTCTGGGTCGCCTCGAGCACCGAGAACAGGTCGTTGCCGTCGACCACCTGGCCCTTGAAGCCGTAGGCCACCGCGCGGTCGGCGACGTTCTCGATGGCCATGGTCTGCGTCAGCGGCGTCGAGTAGGCGTACTGGTTGTTCTCGCAGACGAAGACCACCGGGAGCTTGTGGATGCCGGCGAAGTTGGCGGCCTCGTGGAAGTCGCCGCGGCTGCCGGCGCCCTCGCCGAAGTAGGCGATGCAGGCGCGCGCCTCGCGCCGCAGCTTGAACTTGAGGGCGAAGCCGGCGGCCACCGGCAGCGACGAGGCGAGCATCGAGGTCGAGCCGAAGACCCCGTGCTCGAGCGAGCCGCCGTGCAGGCCGCTGTCCTTGCCGCGCGCCAGCCCGGTGGCCTTGCCGTACAGCTGGGCCATCACCACGCCCGGCGGCACGCCCTTGACCAGCAGGGCGCCCAGGTCGCGGTGGAGCGGGAAGATGACGTCGTCCTTCTGCAGCGGCCAGGTGGTGCCGACGACCACCGCCTCCTGGCCGAAGCCGGAGTAGACGCCGCCGGAGATCTTGTTCTGGGCGTGAAGGCGGGAGGCCCGGTACTCGAATTCCCGAGTGAGCTTGAGCCAGTAGTACAGCTCCAGATCGCGGTCCAAAGGCAGCCTCGTAGGGGATGAAAAAGGGGCCCACGGGCCCCGCGTTTGGGTATCAACGATGCGCGAAGAGCGCTCGGGTTTCGGCAGGCGGTGCGGGACCGCCGTCGGGTGGCGGACCTTGGATTGACCAGGGAAGACGGGCGCCGAGGCCGGCTAGGGGCGGCGCCGCCGCGCCAGCGGGGCCAGCAGCGCCACGGCGGTCGCCACCAGCATTCCCTCGGTCGCGGAGGCGCAGCCGCAGCCCTTCTTCTTCGCGGGCTCCGCAGCCGGGGCCGGGGCGGCGTTTGCGGGGGCGGCGGCCGCGTCGGGCGGCTCCTCGGCGCCGAGGGCCGCGGGCTCGTCGGTGTTGAGCAGGGTGGGCGCCAGCACCAGCTTCGGGTGCTTGTCGGCCAGGGCATCGGCCTCGACCGCGGGCGGGGCGCCGGCGTCGGGCCCGGGGGGCGTCTTGTCCGGCGGCCGGACCTTGTTGAACTCGGCGACGCACAGCTTGAGCTGGTCGGTGCAGGGCAGCGTGTCGTCCTTGGTGTCGTACTTGAAGAAGGTGATGTCCTGCGTCTTGAACTCGGCGGCCTTGCCGGTGACGAAGCACGAGCCGCTCATCCGGACGATCTCGATGCGCAGCACGAACTTGGGGTCGGGCGGCTTGGGCGGCGCCTTGGGGTCGGGCTTGGGCGGAGCCTTCTGCTTCTTGGGGTTGGGCCGGCCGTATTCCACCTCGGGAGCCAGGACGTAGCCCAGGGCGGTCAGCTGATCGACGATGCCCTGGGCCAGGTTGTGCGCGGTCTCGTTCTCGCTCAGGCCCAGCAAGAGCTCGGGGGCGACCGCGGGCGGAGGCGCGTTGGGGGTCTTGCCGCCCGAGGTGCGCGGGACCCGGGGCCGGTTCTCGGCCTCGACGTCGATGATCAGCTGCTTGGCTGCCCACGCTCCCGTGCTGGCGAGCGAGAGGAGCAGGAAGACTGCCCCGGCGATCCTGGACATCGTGAGCTCCCTCTTGGTCGCAGCCATCTTGCCACGGAACGACTGCGCGGGCCGGGGAGAGGACCGTCAGTCGTCCTGGTCGGCGAGCTCGCGCAGGAACTCCTCGCGCGAGAGGAGGCCCTTCTTGGCCATGATCCGCAGCAGCGCCCAGAACCGGGTCTCCAGCTTGGCCAGCTCCTCGGCGGTGGACTCCGACTTGAGGCCGAACAGGTAGTCGAGGTCCTCGTTGGCGCCCGGGGCGCCCGGCGCGGCCTTCTTCTGGCGGTTCTTCTCCGCCCGCCGCTTGATGAGCTCGGCCAGGGCGGTGCGCTCGGTGACCTCCTGGCCCGGCGGCGGGACCTCCACCAGCTCGTTGTCGGAGAGCACCGGCATCTCGGTCTCTTCGGTGCGGGGCGTCGCCGAGTTCGGGCGCGAGGGGGACGGCGCGGGCGGGGCCAGCGCCGCCCGGGCGGCGGCCGGGGCGGCCCTGGGAGCGTCGGGGTCGGGGATGACCTCCTCGGCCCCTCCCGGGCGCACCACCGTCATCTTGTCCTGGGGCGAGCCCGCGTCCTTGAAGTAGTGGCGCCGGATGGCGGCGCGGATTCCGGAGAGCGGCGCGATGACCGGCACCACCTTGACCCCGACCGTGAACTCGACCTCCTCGATCGCCGGGATGTTGAGCGGGTCGGCCATGGCCACCGTCAGCGTCTTGCGGCCGTTGGTGCCCTCCTCCAGCGTGAGCGGGAACAGGTCATTGGCCTCGCAGAACCGGCTCTTGAGCGAGCGCAGCGCGTCCCAGTCGATCTCCTTGGGGTTGGGCGGCATCGGCACCGCCGTGAGCCCCAGGGCCTGCGCGAGCGCGTCGCACAGCTGGGTCTCGGAGATGAAGCCCAGGGCGACGAGCGCCGCTCCCAGCCGGTGCCCGGTCTGGCGCTGGTAGGCGAGGGCCTGGTCCAGCTGCGGCGGCGCGATGAGCCGGCGTTCGAGCAGCAATTCTCCGAGGCGTTTCCGCGGCATCCGTGTCCCTCGCGGCCTTGAGTGACCGGAGTCTAACGTGGGAACGGAGACCGACCAATTTTCGGGCGGGGTTCGCACCCGTGCAGACCGTCTTGAAACGCCAAGGCGCCAAGGGAGCCAAGACGGGATGAGAAGGCCGCTCTCTCCAACCGGCAGGTAGGCTGCCGTTGGAACCTAAACCAGCGCACGCGCGAACGTGCGAGGAGAGAGCGACCATGCGCGCGTTCTTCTCCGAGCGTCTCTCGGGCCCACCTCGTCCTCGAGCGGGCTACTCGCGCCCGGCCGCTGTCGCGAGAGCCCCTGGTCGAGCGCAGCCGACGTCGAACCGCCAGCGCTGCCCCGGGTCGCTTTGGGTCACGAAGCAGGAGGACAACGCGATCCACGCGGGCTGCAGGGTCTGCTGCCAGGACGAGATCCTCATCCACGAACTGGGAGGAGACCGAGTGGGCCGATGGACCGATGGAACCGGTGCCCGTGGCGGAGGGCCCCTCGGATCTCCAGGGACGGTTGTCTCGGGCTGGCAGTTGTTATCAAATGTCGGCACACGTCATGAATAGGCCGACAAAAAGGAACAGTCTCGAGACGCCTCTCGAGGTCGTGCTGCGGCGCGCTCGCGACCACGGAGTCCTACGCCCTCGAGATCTCGTCCGTCAGGGCATTGCTCCTGTCTACATCCAGCGACTGTGCGCTCGAGGCCAGCTCGTCCGGATTGGGCGGGGCCTCTACAGCCTGCCGGACACGGAGGTGACCGAGCACCACTCGCTTGCAGAGGTGGGCAAGCGGCTACCCCACGGTGTCGTTTGCCTGCTCTCGGCGCTGCGGTTCCACGGGCTCACTACCCAGGCACCCTTCGAGGTCTGGGTCGCCATCGGTCACAAGGCGCGGGCACCCCTGTCGCGGACTCCTACCCTGCGTATCGTCCGCATGACCGAAAGGCTGCTGGCATCGGGCGTCGAGAAGCACCGCGTCGAGGGCGTGGAGGTCAACGTCTTCAGCGCGGCCAAGACCGTCGCTGACTGCTTTCGGTTTCGGAACAAGATCGGGCTCGACGTGGCAGTCGACTCCCTGCGCGAGTACCTGCGGCACAAGGGCAAGGTCGATGATCTGTGGAGGTTCGCCGAGGCGGGTAGGGTAGGCCGGATCATCAGGCCGTACCTGGAGGCGCTGGCGTGACCAAGAAGCCGCTCAAGAACATCGCGGCCTCGGTGCAGGCCCGCCTGCTGGCCCTGTCGCGAGAGCGCGGTGAGGACTTCCAGCTCCTGCTCACGCGCTACGCCCTCGAGCGACTCCTGTACCGTCTCGCGGAGTCGCCGCATTCCGGCGGCTTCGTCCTCAAGGGCGCGATGCTCTTCGCTCTCTGGACGGGCCAGCCGCACCGGGCCACGCGTGATCTCGACCTGCTCGGCTTCGGGGACGTGACCATCCCCAGCCTCGAGACCCTCTTCCGCGAGTTGTGCGCGCTCAAGGTGGCCGACGACGGGCTCGTCTTCGACGCGGCCAGGGTCCAGGGCTCGTTGATCCGCGAGGACCAGGACTACGGCGGTGTCTGCATCGAGATGGAGGCCAGGCTCGGAGTCGCCCGAGTCTCGCTCCAGGTGGACGTGGGGATCGGCGATGCGGTGAAGCCGGTGGTGGTCACGTATCCCACGCTGCTCGACTTCCCGGCACCGAAGCTGTGGGCCTACCCACGTGAGACCGTGGTCGCCGAGAAGCTCCAGGCCATGGTGACGCTCGGCATCGCCAACAGCCGCATGAAGGACTTCTACGACCTCTGGATGCTCGCACGAACCTTCGAGTTCGACGGTGAGCGGCTGGCGAAGGCCATCGACGCAACCTTCAAGCGGCGGAAGACCGAGCTGACGGGACAGCCGCCCCTGGCCCTGACCCCCACCTTCGCGACCGACCCATCCAAGATGACCCAGTGGCAGGCGTTCTTGCGACGCACGCGACTGGGTGAAGACGCAGGCGATCTCGCGGAGGTCGTGGCGGAGGTGCGGGTGTTCCTGCTCCCAGTACTCGAGGCGCTGGGAGCGGGAATCCAGTTCGCTTCGAAGTGGAAGCCCCGGGGTCCGTGGACCGCCACTTGAGCTTTGGTGCGGAGTTGTTCGGTGATCCGGGGGCTTTTCCGTTGCTGTCAGGAAAGCTCGTCCCGTCCTGTGCTGGTGGCCGGACCCGCACTCTCCGTTGCCGCAGGCGGTGCCGTCCTCGAGAGTTGTAGTCGCACTGTCCCGTCTTCGGGTTCTGCTGGTGCGTCCCAGGAATGGTCACACCGCGGACCCCTGCCGAACCGGGCAGGTGCGAAGGCAAGTACACCGGCATGGCGCTGGCCGGGCTTCGGTCCATTCAGTCCATTGGGTCCATTGGGTCCATGCAGTCCATTCAGTCCATGGACTGGATGGACTGCATGGACTGGATGGACAAGAGCCGAGTCGCCTCGGGGATCGAATGCGAGGCAGCGGGCCGCCTGAAGAAAGGCTGCCCGCGTCATCGCGAGGGCGCCAAGAAGAGCCTTGGCGCCTTGGCTCCCTTGGCGCCTTGGCGTTGAGAAAACGCGCCGCCGCCCGGCGCGAGTGCTAGGCCCGGCGCCGCCTTGCCAGCGCGCCGAGCGCCGCGATCGCCATCAGCAGCGCGGCCGGCTCGCTCCCGCTGGAGCATCCGCAGCCGGAGGCCTGGCACTTGCCCGAGGCGCACTTTCCGTTGCCGCAGGCGGCGCCGTCCTCGAGCCAGTTGTAGTCGCACTGTCCCGTCTTCGGGTTGCAGCCGGCCAGCCTCTGGCACTCCGGTGCCGCGGCGCACTCGGTCGCCGCGCCTCGGCAGTAGAGCCCGTTGCAGGCGTCGTCCTTGGTGCACAGGTCGCCGTCGTCGCAGGCGGTCCCGGTGACGCCCGGGTTCCAGGCGCACTCGCCGGTCTTCGGGTTGCAGGTGTTGCCCAGGTGGCAGGCGTCGGGCGGCGTGCAGTCCTTGGTCGCGCCGGCCACGCAGACGCCGGCCCGGCACTGGTCGCCGGTGGTGCACCGGTCGCCCTCCTCGCAGGAGGTGCCGTCGGCGAGGGCGGCCCCGTTGCAGGTGCCGTCCGGCTGGCAGGTGCCCGCGGCGTGGCAGCCGTCGGCCGGGGTGCAGGCCCCGGTCTCCAGCGTCCCCACGCAGGCGCCGGCCTTGCAGTGGTCGCCCCGGGTGCAGACCTGGCCGTCGTCGCAGCCCACGCCGTCGGCGAGCGAGGCGCCCAGGATGCAGTCGCCCGTCTTGGTGTCGCAGCGGCCCCAGCCGCGGCAGGTGGTGGGCGGGCAGACCTTGGTCTCGCCGCCGGTGCAGGCGCCGGCCCTGCAGGCGTCGGCGGAGGTGCAGGCGTCGCCGTCGTCGCAGGACTCGCCCTCGGACTTGGGCGTGTACTCGCCGCACTTCTTGTTCTCGCAGACCGCGTCGTTCAGGCAGGGCCCGCTCGCCGGGCAGGTGGCGCGCCCCGTGCCCCCGCAGACGCCGGTGGTGCAGCGATCCCCGACCGTGCACTCGTCGCCGTCGTCGCAGGGCGTGCCGTCCGGGCGCTTGGGGTACTCGCCGCAGGCGCCGGTCGCCGGGTTGCAGCTGGCGTAGTAGTGGCACGAGTCCGGCGGCGGGCAGCTGACGGCCGTGCCGGAGCAGCGCCCGACCTGGCACTTGTCGTCGGTGGTGCACTTGTTGCCGTCGTCGCAGGTCTTCTCGATCGGCCCGCAGACGCCGTCCTGGGTGGCCCCCGCGGCCACCGAGCAGGCGGTGCATTCCGAGGCGCAGGCGAGGTTGCAGCACACCCCGTCGACGCAGAAGCCGGTCTGGCACTGGTTGCTGGCGGTGCAGGCCTGGCCGTCGGCGGTGGGGCCGACGTCGCCGATGAAGGCCTGGATCCACGCCTCGAACGAGGTCGCGTTGGTGCTGCAGCCGTCGCTGACGCAGCCGGTGTCGCCGTAGCTGGTCGCGCCCACCACGTACTCGGTGCCGTCCTTGGTGACGAACGCCGGCCCGCCGCTGTCGCCGCTGCAGGGCCCGCCGGGCTGCTGGTCGTAGCAGATGGTGTGGTTGGGGGTCTTGCCGTAGTCGGCCCACGGGCAGCCGCCGGCGGTCTCGCAGATGAGGTCCAGGGTGTCGCTGACCTTGAGCTTGAGGCCGTAGGTGTTGTTCTCGGTGTTGCCGAAGCCGCTGAACTCGACCGTGGTGCCGACGTCGGCGGGCGCCAGCGCCAGCGACGAGGGCAGCACCGGGATGGGGGCGATGCCGTCGGGCGGCGGCCCGGCCAGGCGGACCAGGCCGAGGTCGTTGGCCAGCGAGTTGCCGCCGGTGTAGCCGGGGTTCTGCTTGGCTTCGGAGACCGCCACCCACTTCATGGAGGGCGAGCGGATGTCCGGGCCGAAGCCGATGGTCATCGATCCGGCCGAGGCTCCCTCCACGCAGTGGCCGGCGGTGAGGACCACCCGCGGGGAGATGAGCGTGCCCGAGCAGGCGAACTGGCCCCCCTGCTTCATCGCCACCACCGCCATGTGCGAGGGCACGTCGTCGACCACGCCGTTGGTGATGGAGGAGGGCTTCTTCGACACCTCGACCTGCGGGGCGGGCTGCTGGGAGGCCGACGGGGGGCAGGCGCACAGGGCGAGCGCGCAAAGGGCGGCGATGCAAAGACGGGGTGCGTTCACAGGACCTCCAGAGGGAAGCGGACAGCTTGCTCGCTGGCTCCGAGGGGGTCAACGAAACAGCGGCGCGGAGGGCGGGTCGCAAGGCCCAGGCCCCAGGTCGCAGGCGCGACCGAAAGGGATGCTCGCCTGCGCCGACGACCCGAAACGCGAGACCCGAGACGCGAGACCCGAGACCCGAGACGCGAGACCCGAGACGCGAGACCCGAGACGCGAGACTCAGGACCCGCGGCTCGGGGCCTTCCTCACCAGTCCGCGCTCACGGCGATCGCGTCCACCGACAGGACCGCCTCGCCCTGCACCGAGCTCGCCGGCGCGGTCACAAGGACGTAGAGCGTCTGGCCGGGCAGGTAGCGCGCCACCTCCGCCCCGGAGACGGTGGCCGAGACCTCGCCCAGCGTGGTCGAGGCCGGGGAAGTGGCGAGCGTCACCCAGCGCGAGGCGGCGAAGTCCCAGGCGCGCACCGAGAGCGCCTGGCCGCTCTCCTCGGTCCGGGGAGAGGTGGCGAGCGCGGTGACGTGCACGGTGAGCTGCGAGGGCAGGCGCCCGGCGTCGCTCACCTCCAGGCGCGCCATCACCCCCGGCACGAGCCCCGACTCGGTCAGCTCCCACACGTCGAAGTTCTGGCTGGAGTCGTCGAAGAGCCCGCCGTAGAGCACCAGGTGGCCGCGGCGCTCGTCGTAGCACAGGCTCGCCTGCGAAAGCGCCGGCCCGGGGGTGGGGGTGACGAGCTGGCTCCAGCCCTGCGCGTCGAGCGCCCAGAGCTCGTCGAAGGTCTTCCAGACGAGGTTGTCGTGGTCCACCCAGTTCCAACCGCCTTGGAGCACGACCTTGCGTTCGATCGGGTGCCAGGCCATGGCGTGCTCCTGCCGGGGACCCGGGCTGGGGACGCGCCGCCGGACCCAGTCCATCCTCGTCCACTCCCAGGTGTCGCCGAGCACGCAGCCGTAGCTGTCGCAGACGCCTTGAGGGTGGCCGGCGGAGAGGTCCGCCGTGAAGCCGCCGTACATGACCGTCCGGCCGCGCGCGCGGTCGTAGGCCATGGCCGAGCCCCCGCGGCCCGGGGGGACGGAGATCGGCGTGCCCAGCACCAGGTCGAGCCGTCGAAGAGCCAGGTGTCGAGGTGGTAGTGCTCGGCCTGGACGAAGTAGTCCCAGGTCCAGCCACCGAAGAGCACGCTGGTGCGCGAGGCGCGATCGAAGGCGGCCGACGCGAAGCTGCGCGTGGCCGGGACCAGCCCGAGGGTGACCGGGGTGAAGCGCAGCTCCGGCGTGGAGGCGCCCCCGCCCACGCGCGAGGAGAACCGGGCGATCCAGGTGAAGGCTTCCGTGTCGTTCGGTCCGAAGATGTGGAAGCGCTGGGTGACCGGGTCTACCGTCACGCCGTAGGTTCCCGCAGAGCTGAAATGCGGGTAGCTGTCGGTCACCTGCAGGAAGCTCCACCGCTCCCCGTCCCAGAACCAGGCGGCCCCCGAGAAGCCCGTGTCGCTCAGCTCGGTGTGGAGCACCCCAGCGCCGGGGACGTAGGCGAGCGGCTGCTGCGGGCTGGTCCACGGGGTGAGCCCGCCCGCGTTCACGGGCTTGATCCAGGTCGGGGGATCGACCTGCGGCGCCTTGACCGTCACCAGGGTCCCGTCCGCGGACGCCAGCGCGGCCGGGCTGGGCTTGTCCGGGCCGGGGCCCTCGGCGAACTCCAAGAGCTCCGGGACGTCGGTGCCGCCCAGCCAGGTCCAGGTGTCGGTGATGCCGTCGTCCGGCTTGTGCGAGGGATCGGCCACGAAGCGCACCCGCGGCCGCACCCAGCCGGAGACGTTGCCGGCGAGGTCGGTCTCCTGCACCTCCACCTGCGGCTGGGTGTCGCCGGGGCCCAAATCCCCCACCTCGGCGACCGATCCGTCGGCCTGCACCCCGGTCGAGAAGGCGGGCTGCGCCTGGCCCAGCAGGCGCACGGCGACCTTCGCGCCGGGCTCGGCCGCCCCCGGGTCGGCGGCGAAGCTCCAGCGCTCGCCGAAGCGGCTCACGACGAACAGCCGCTGGGCGTCGAGGTGGGCGCTGAAGTCGAAGGAGAAGAGCTCGGCGGTGGTCACGCGCTCGGAGTTGCCCACCGCGTCGGACAGCCACAGCACCAGCTTCTGGGGCCCCTCGAGCTCGGTGCCGTCGGCGGAGTAGCTGCAGCGCCACGCGGTGGCGTCGTCGGCCTTCGGCTTGGCGCAGGTCAGGGGCCGGGCCTGCACCGAGGCCTGCAGCCCGGAGAGCGGCTCGTCGCAGGCGAGGTCCACCGTCACGTCGTTGGTGTCGCTCGCCGGGGTGCCCACCCGGGCGCGGCTGGCGGAGAGCGAGAGCGGCTGCGGGGCGCGGAAGTCGAAGAGGACTTCCTTCAGGTCGAACTCGACCCCGCCGATCCGCGCGGCGACCTTGACCGGGGCCTGGGCCGGTTCGGGACCCAGCTCGGTCCCGGCGACCGCGTAATGGAAGCGCCAGACGCCGTCGGCGCCGGCCTCGGAGTCGAGCAGGGCGTCGCGGCCGCCCACGCGCACCGAGGGCGCCTCCGAGAGTCGCCGCGTGGTCCCGAAGGAGATGGCGAGCGCGGTGCCGCGCGAGGCCACCGCGGGCTCGACCGAGGGGGCCACCACGCCCAGGGCCTGCTGGTAGTCGAAGACCACGCCCAGCGGCAGCGCGGTGACGACCTGCTGGTTGCCGGCGAGGTCTACCAGGGTCGCCTTCGCCGTCTGCCAGCCCGGCTGGTCGAGCTCCGAGGCGGTCAGCGAGCAGTGGAAGAGGCGGGGGTCGGTCGCGTCCGCCGCGCAGGTGGCGAGGTGGCCGCGGTCGTTGAGCTCCGGCGGGGCGCCGAGCGGCTCGCTGGAGACCAGCTCGATCGCCACCTGCGTCCCCAGCGGCGCGGTGTTGGGGCGGGAGGTCGCCGAGACCACCTGCGGCGGCGTGAAGTCGAAGCGGATCTTGGCGCTGCGGGCGAGCGAGCCCGCGGTCACGTCGACGGCGAGGTCCACGCCCTCCGGCTCGGCGCCGGTGACGGTGTAGCCGAAGGCGGGTGCGCTGGAGGGCGAGTCCGCGGTCCGCGTCAGGAGCTGCCCGAGCAGGCGCACCTCGGGGTCGCTCGTGCCCAGCGCGCTCCCCGAGACGGTGACGGTGACCAGGGCGCCCTGGCGGGCCTGCGCCGGCGAGACCTCCACCGACAGGAACGCCTCGGCGATTTGGAAGTCGCGGCAGGCGGTCAGCCCGAGGAGCAGCAGCAGAGGCAGGAGAGGACGCGATCTCGTCATGGCGGCGGTGCGAATTTCCCAGAGCCCGGCCGTCTGCGCAAACCGCGAGCGCGGCCTGGCTGCGCCTGAAGCGAAATGAGCAGGCGAATCGAGGGGATGGCGCGAAGCGACGGCGGCGTGGACCCGGGCGCACGGCGGGTGCCTCCGGGCTCCTCTCCGGGTTGACGGCTCCCCGACGGCGGACGGTATCCTGCGCCGCTTTTGCAGCGCCCGCGGCAACCCGACCTGCCGCGCCACCGAGAAGAAGCCGCGAGGCGAAGCGGCCTCGAGCCTCGACGAGACGAGACGAGAGAAGCCGAGACGAGACGAGGGAGGAGCCTTGAGCCGACCGAAGAAATCCCCACGACCCGAGACGAGCCTCGCGCGAGCCCGGCCCCCGGCCGAACCGCGGCGCGGCAGGCGCGTGCTCATCATCGAGGACGACGTCGACGCCGCCGAGACCCTGCGCGAGGCGCTCGCGCTTTGCGACCACGAGGTCCGGGTCGCCCACGACGGGCCCGAGGGGCTGAAGGCGGCGAGGAAGTCCAGGCCCGACGCGGTGCTCTGCGACATCGGCCTGCCGAGCATGACCGGCTACGAAGTGGCGGCCGCGATGAGGGCCGACCGAGCCCTGAAGAAGACCTTCCTCATCGCGCTGAGCGGCTGGTCGCTTCCCGAGGACGGGCGCAAGGCGATCCAGGCCGGTTTCGACCAGCACCTGGCCAAGCCTCCCGACCTGGACTTGCTGGAAGCCTTGGTCGCCAATCTGGCGGCGCCCAAGCCGACGCGCTGACGGCCCCCATCTGGATTTCGCCTCGAATTGCCGGCGGTTGGCCCCGCTGGCGCTCGACTTCTGCCGGTAAGTCGAGGTGGGCGGTTGTGCTCCACTTGCCTACATGCTAGTTAGCCCCCTCCTCAAACGACCGAACCGGGGGACGAACCCATGAATCTTCGACTGGCGAGCTTGGCTTTGGTGGTGGTGTTGTTGGGAGGCTGCGGCTACGCCTCGGTGGACGGCGAAGGCGTCGAGTTGGCGGTGGACGGCGAAGGGCTCGCGAGCGGCATCGCGATCAAGGGCCCGCTCGCCTGCATGCAGACCGTCAGCGGCACGGTGACCGGCAACTCCACCTTCGACGGCTACACCTTCGATTCGAAGGGCGCCCAGTCGATCAACCTCAAGACCCAGAGCAACAAGCGCTCGCGCCTGATGGTCTACGGGCCGCAGAAGGCCAACGGCAGCTGGGGCAACGCGTTCTTCAAGGTCTGGGTCGACTACAGCGCCGCGCACGGCACCTACACCGTCTCGCTGCCGGTCGCGTTGCCTGCCACGGGCAAGTACCTCGTCACCCTCGGCAGCTACACCCCGGGCAAGCTCTCCTACGACCTAAACCTGGGCTGCCAGGAGCCGTACTGCGTCGAGTTCGTGGCTGCCGACGAGACCGGCACCTCGCTGCGCAACTTCTACGCCTTCGACGTCGCCAGCTACGACGCCGGCAAGCAGCTGCTCGCGCAGCAGAACGGCAACCTGATCGAGGAAGCCATCAACCCCGGCACCTGCGCCCAGCAGAGCATCGCCTGCCCCTTCTACTTCCGGTACGCGCCGGTCTGCGGCGACCTCGCCACCGACAGCGCCGAGTGGCTCACCTTCGACAGCGAGTGCGCGTTCAAGGCCGCCGTCCGCCAGGGCGCCTCCGGCTCCGAGTGGAACGGGAGCAAGGGCCACTGGGACGACGGGGCCTGCCAGCTCAACTACTGCGTCGCCTGGCGCGTGCTGGAGAGCGGCATCCTGCTCAACCAGTACTACGCGTACAACGTCACCTCCTACCAGGCCGGCAAGGACCTGCTCGCAGCCTTCGGCGAGGGCACCTTCGCCGAAGAGACGATCATGGAAGGGACCTGCGCGAGCCAGCAGCCGAGCTGCGCGATGGTCTACGCCCCGGTCTGCGGCGACCTCACCGTCGACGAGGAGCCCGCGGCGACCTACGGCGACGGCTGCGCGTTCCGCAGCGCGGTCATCCTCGCGGCCGGCGAGGGCGGCAAGGCCCACGGCACCTTCGAGAAGGGCGAGTGCGCCCCTTACTGCCCGGCCGACGAGATGCCCTACGTGACGCACACCCCGGAGATCTGCCGGGTCATCAAGTTCAACTGCGCGCCGGGCACGGTGCCGTTCAGCAACGAGTGCGGCTGTGGCTGCAAGCCCGCGCCGCTGCGCTGGTTCGTCTCCTGCGGCACGCCGGTCTGCTACCTCGACCAGGCGGCGCCCGCCAGCGTCCCCACCTGCACCGAGAGCGAGCTGCTCGGCAACGCCTGCGGCGAGGAAGGCCTGCGCTGCGTGCCGCCCGAGGACCTGGGCTGCGGCAAGACGTTCCTCTGCGCGGCGCAGGAGCCGACGGTCTGCCCCAAGTAGCGCCGCGGCGAAGATCGCTTCGGCAGAAACTCCGAGGGCCGCCTCCAGCGAGGCGGCCCTCGTTTTCTTGGTGGAAGAGCGCAGCGGCGCGAGGCAGCCCTAATCGCGCATCTGGCACGCGGGCGCGAACCCGAGCTTGCAGGCCTTGGCGAGCAGATACCGGCCCTTCTCCGCGTCCTGGGCTACGCCCTTGCCCTGCACGTAGCAGAGCCCGAGCATCCCGCAGCCGTTCGGGTCGTCCAGCCCGCACGCCTTCTCGAGCGCGACCACCGCCTTGGCGTCGTCCTTCGCCTTCATCGCCAGCCCCGCGGCGTTGGTGCAGCCCGGAGCGGCGCCGAGATCGCAGGCCTGGCCGTAGAGCGCCGCCGCCCTGGCCGCGTCCCTGGCCGCGCCGCGGCCCTCCTCGTAGACGAGCCCGAGCATGAAGCACGCGTTTCCGCTCTTCAGGTCGCAGGCCTTCTGCAGGTAGGGCGCCGCCTTCTTCAGATCCTCGGGCTTGGGGTCGTTGCCGCTGGCGAGCGAGAGGCCGAGCGCCTCGCAGCCCAGCGCTTCCTTGAGCGTGCAGGCCTTCTCGAACATCGCCTTGGCCTTCGCGGCGTCCTTCGGCCGGCCCTTCCCGTCCTGGAAAGCCGCGGCGAGCATCAGGCAGCCCTTGCCGAGCTTCGCGCTGCAGGCCTTCTGCGAGAGGTCGGCGGCCTTCGCGGCGTCGACGGCTCGGCCGCCCTTGCCGGTCGCATATCCCGCGGCGAGGAGCAGGCACCGGTCCGCCTTTCCCTTGGCGCAGGCGGCCTCGGCCTGGTCCATCGCCTTCTTCTCGTCCTCCGCGGGCGCCTGCGATCGCGCGACCCCGGCCGTCGCGAGCAGGCAACCGATCGCCACCGCCACCGCCGTCACGCCGCGCTTCATGGAGTCCCTCCCGTCCCCGTGGAAGGGCGAGCCATAGCACCGCGCCTGGGCAAACGAAACGCGCCGCCCCGGGGAGGGACGGCGCGTTCGAGCTGCAAGCACTTCCGCCGGAGCGGGCTTACTGCGCGGCCGGAGCCGGAGCCGGAGCGGGAGCCGCGGCCGGAGCTTCGGCGGCCTCTTCCTCGTTGGCCTTCTGCGCGTCGGCGGTGGCGGTCGCGACCGCCTCGTCGGCGGCGGCCTGGGCGTCGGCGACCTTCTGGTCGGCGGCGGCGGCGGCCTCCTCGTACTTCTGCATCGCGAGCGCCTTGTCCGACACGGCCTTGACCTCGGCATCGGCCACGGCGGTGACGGCCTTGACCTCGGCGTCGGCCTTGGCGGTCTCCGCGGCCTTCACCTTCGCCGACTTCGCCGCCGCGGCCTTCTTGGCCTCCTCGGCCTTGGCCTTGGCGGCGGCCTTCTTCTCCTTGGCCTGGTCCGCGGCGACCTTCTTGGCGTCGTCGGCCTTGGTCTTGGCGGCCTTCTTGGCCTCGTCGGCCTTGGCCTTGGTGGCCTTCTTCGTCTCGAGCGCCTTGTCCTTGGCGGCCTTCTTGGCGTCCTTCGCCTTGTCCGCGGCGGCCTTCTTGGCGTCGGCCTTGGCCTTCTTGTCGTCGGCGGAGGGCGAGGCCTTCTCGTCGGCCTTCTTCTCGTCCTTCTTGGCGGCGACGTCGGACTTCTTCTCGTCCTTCTTGCCGTCCTGGTCCGCCTTCTTCTCTTCCTTCTTGCCCTGGTTCTCCTCCTTCTTCGCCTGGCCCTTGTCGGCGGCGGCCGGCGGCTCCCCGGCGGAAGAGGAGGCGGGAGCGGCGAGAAGCAGCGAAACGATGCCGGCGACGAGGACGTTCCTGAACATGAGTCGGTTCCTTTGAATGGGTTGGTCGTGCCCTAGCGAGCCGCCCCTATATACGTCAGCCCGAGCGCCGGAGCGATTGATTGGAAGGTTGCACGAGGCCCGGCCGTTGAACGAGGCGTCGCGCCGCCTCCACGCATTTGCCGCCGGCCGAGCCGATTCCCCAATCGGCTGCGTGGAAAGCACGCGCCCCGATGCGCGCGCATCACGCAAAGGCGTGGTCGCCGCGCAAGGGATCCCACCTAAATGCTTGAAATCAGGGGCTCTGCCCGGGGGCACAGCCCATGCTTTGCAGGCCTAGCGAAGAAGTGTGGGCAGGCGGTATTTCGGGGAGGTGGAGGCAAGGTGATTATGCGAGTCATGCTCCTAGACGACAGCCCTTCCATCCGAACCATCCTCCGGGTCTTCCTGGGGAATCTGAAGGCGGAGTTCATCGAGGCCGGCGACGGCGAGCGGGCGCTCAAGCTCCTGCGCGTGATGACGCCCGAGCTGGTGGTGGCCGACGTGCGCATGGAGCCGATGGACGGCATCGCCTTCCTCAAGGCCGTCCGCAGCGACGTCGACGAGCGGGTCCGCAACGTCCCGGTCATCCTCCTCACCAGCGACACCAGCCCCGACCTCGAGCGCGAGGGCCGCGGCGCCGGCGCCAACGACTTCGTGCGCAAGCCCGTCAGCGGCACGCGGCTGATGCAGAGCGTGAACCGGGTGCTGGGGATCGCGGCGTGAGCCTGCCCCAGGTCCTCTTGGTGGACGACAGCGAGGCCGTGCTCGCCTTCGAGCGCGCCGCGCTGACCGGCCACTGCGAGCTGACCACCGCCACCAACGGCCGCGAGGCCCTGGAGCGGATGGCGCAGCTCGTCCCCGACCTCCTCCTGCTCGACCTGTCGATGCCGGAGATGGACGGGGGCGAGGTGCTCGCTCGCGTCAAGGCGGACCTGCGGCTGCACGAGGTCCCGGTGGTGGTCCTCTCCTCCGAAGGCTTCCGCGAGGCGGAGTGCCTGAAGGCCGGGGCCGAGCTCTTCCTCGCCAAGCCGGTCGCGGCCGAGCGCCTGGTCTCCGCGGTCAACCAGGTCCTCGACGAGGCCCAGCGCCGGCGGCGCCAGGGCTCGCTGGCGGCGCTGCCGGTGGGCGTCGGGCCGTACGAGCTGTGCCTGCCGCTCGCCAGCGTGCGCACCGTCCTGCTCCAGCCGATGCTCACCTCGCTGCCGTCGGCCCCCAGCTACCTGGCCGGCTACTTCTCGCTGCACGGGCAGCTCGTCGGCGTGCTCGACCTCGCCAAGCGGCTGGGCGTCGACTACCAGGCCCCGCTGGCCGAGCGAAAGCTCGTCGTCGTCGAGGAGCAGGGCGTGCCGCTCGCCCTCTGCCTGGACCGGGTCAGCGCCCCCGAGGAGTTCCCCGCCGAGGCCGTCGTCCCCAAGGAGCAGGTGGGCGGCGGCGACTACGGTGTCTACAGCCGGGTGCTGCGCTGCTTCGTGCGCGCCAGCGGCGCCAGCGGCGACGGCGGCACTGGGACCGGCACCGGCGGCGGCCAGTCCAGCGGCGCGGCTGCCGGCTGGCTGCCGGTGCTGGAGCCCGGCTCGCTCTTCTCCCGCGCGCTCCTGGGCGAGGTCCGCGCGCTGCTGCGGGAGCTGCCCGGAGGCGAGCCATGATGCCCGCCCGCGTCCTCGAGGCCGCCACCACCGACGTCGCCTCGCGGCTGGTCGGCCACGTCGCCCACTGGACCGGCTTCGACGAGCGCGCGGTGCGCGAGGAGTCGCTGCGCGCCGCGCTCGCGCCGCTGCTGGCCGCCGGCGAGAGCCCCGGCTCCATCCTCGAGCGGGCCGGCAGCAACGACCGCGAGCTGATGGACCTGCTCAGCCAGGCCGCGCTGGTCGGCGAGTCGTACTTCTTCCGCCAGCCCGAGCACTTCCAGTTCGTCGCCGCCACCCTCGCCCCCGCCTGGGCCTCCGAGGGCCGCTTCGTGCGCGCCTGGTGCGCTGGCTGCTCCACCGGCGAGGAGGCGTATTCGCTGGCGGCCATCCTCGAGGCGGCCGGCGTGCGCCGCTTCCAGGTGCTGGGCACCGACCTGCTGGCCCGCAACGTCGGCCACGCCCGCGAGGGCCTGTACGGCCCCTGGTCGCTGCGGCCCGGCGGCCCGCTGCTGTGCGACCCGTTCCAGCCCGGCTCCTCGGCGCGCGATGGCTGGCGGGTGCGGCGCGAGCTGCGCGAGCGGACCGAGTTCCGCGTCCACAACCTCCTCTCCGCCGCGCCCGACCCGGGCCGCTTCGACCTGGTCTTCTGCCGCAACGTCCTCATCTACTTCTCGCCCGCCTCCTCCGCGCGGGTGCGCGCCCTGCTCGCCGGCGCGCTCGCCGAGGGCGGGGCGCTGGTCTTCGCCGCCATGGACGTCGCCAGCCCGCCCCCGGGCCTGGTCCGCCGCGGCCCGCCCGAGCACCAGATCTACGTCCGGCCCGGCCCGGGCTCCGACTCGCAGGCGACGCCCCCGCTCGGCCCCGCCGCGCCCATGGCCCGGCCGCCGCGCCGCCGCGTGGTGGTCCGCGGCTCCGGCGCCTACCCGCCGCCCCGGGTCCCCCTGGCCGCCGCGGCGGAGCCGGCCGCGTCCTCCCGCAAGGAGATCGACCCGGTGGCGACCCACGTGCGCGCGCTGGGCCTGCTCGAGCGCGGCGAGCGCGTCGCCGCCGAGCGCCTGCTCGCCGATCTGCGCGCCGCCGCGCCGGGCTACGTCCCCGGCCTGCTGGAGAGCGCGCTGTTGTGCGCCCGCGAGGGCCGCAAGAGCGCCGCGGTGGCGCTGATGCGCGAGGTGCTCGAGCGCACCTTCGCGCTGCCCGGCGACGACACCCTCGACGGCCCCGAGCCGCTGCCCGCGGGCTTCTACGCCTCGGCGGCGCGGGCCTTCCTCGACGCGGAGCTGCGACGGTGAGCGAGAGCGAGAGCGCGGGAGCGAGAGCGAGAGCCATCCCCCTGGGGGACCTCACGCCGGACCTGCTGGAGGTCCTGCAGACCCGCGCCGCCCGCGCCCGGGCGACCGAGGAGGAGGGCGGCGAGCAGGCCGAGGCCATGCTGCCGGTCGCCGAGTTCCCGGTGGGCAGCGACACCTACGCCATCCCGCTCGCCTCGCTGCGCGCGGTGGTGCCGCTGCGCATGGTCGCCCCGCTGCCGCTCGCGCCCCCGCACGTCCTGGGCTTCCTGCGCTTCCAGAACCAGCTCGTCTCGGCGATGAGCCTGATGGCGCTGCTGGGCGTGCGCGGCTGGCGCCAGGACTGCGCGGTGCTGCTCGTCGTCGACATGGGCGAGGGGCACCTGGTGGCGGTGGACTGCGAGCAGGTCCCGCGCATCGGCGCCCTGCCGCTCAGCCACGTCGAGCAGGCGCGCTCGGGCTCCGACTCCCCGGTGCTCGACATCGCGGCCGGCGGCGGCACGGTGCGCCAGGTGGGGCTCGTCGACGTGGGCGCGCTGCTCGAGCGGGCGCGGCGCGGCGGCGGCGGCAGCGGCGGTGGCCGGGCCGGAGGGGGCGAGCATGTCTGAGCCCCTCCTCGAGACCCTGGTGGTCGGGTTCGTGGGCGAGGCCCAGGACCTCTCGGACCGCATCACCCGGGCGCTGCTGCAGGTGGAGAAGGACCCGGCCGGCAGCGAGGCGCTGCGCAAGACCTACCAGAGCCTGGGCCGCGCCCTGCACAACCTCAAGGGCAGCTCCGCCACCATCGGCCTGTCGGAGATCGCCGAGCTCGCCCACCTGATGGAGGACAAGGTCGCGCCGCTGAAGGCCTCGGCGCTTCCCATGCCCGCCGCGCTGGTGGACGCCCTGCTCTCGGCGCTGGACGCCATGCTGCGCTGGCTGCGCGCCCGCGCCGACAAGAAGGTGGACCTGCCCGACCTCGCGGTGGCGCGCGTGGCGCTGGTCCGGGCGGACGCAGCGGCCGAGGCGGCCCCCGGCGGCGCCTCGGCCCCGGCCGCGCCCGCGGGCGAGGCCGCCGAGACCGCCGAGGGGCCCGGCTCCGGCTCCGGCTCCGCCTCCGACGAGGCCACCGGCTGGCGCGTGGACACCGCCACCGTCACCGGGCTCGCCGGCGACGTCGAGCGGCTGCGCGAGATGTCCCTGCGCCTGCAGAGCCGCAGCCAGGAGCTGCGCCGGGTCATCGCCGCGCTGGACCAGCCGGCGCTGCGCAAGCTGACCGCCGAGGCCCGCGAGGCCATCGCCGACGCGCGCCGGGCCCTGGACGCCGACAACGCCGAGACCGCGGCCACCCTGGAGAACGTCGAGGAGCGCATCCGCGCCATCTGCACGCTGCCGGTGCAGACCCTCATCGCCCCCCTGCACCGGACGGTGCGCGACCTGAGCCGGCAGCTGGGCAAGGAGGCGCGCCTGTCGGCGGTGGGCGTGGAGGTGGCGCTCGACCGGCGGCTGCTGGAGGCGCTGCGCGCGCCGCTCGTCCAGCTGGTGCGCAACGCGCTGGACCACGGCATCGAGAAGCCGGAGGTCCGCGAGGCCAAGGGCAAGCACCGCGAGGGCGCGCTGACCATCCGCGTCGAGCAGACCGGCAACATGGCCTTCGTGGAGGTCGCCGACGACGGCGCCGGCATCGACGTCGCCCGGGTGCGCTCGCTGGCGCTCTCCAAGGGCCTGGTCGGGCCGGCCGAGCTGGAGGCGATGACCGAGACCCAGGTCTGCCAGCTCGTCTTCCGCTCCGGCTTCACCACCCGCGAGGCGGTCACCGAGGTCAGCGGGCGCGGCGTGGGCCTGGACGTGGTGGTGGCCTCGCTCACGCGGGTGCAGGGCAGCATCGAGGCCTCGAGCATCGCCGGCCAGGGCACGCGCTTCATGCTCTCGCTGCCGGTGGAGATCGGCTCGACCTCGGTCCTGCTGCTGCGGGTGGGCGAGACGCTCCTGGGCGTGCCCACGGTGGCGGTCAAGGCGGTCACCCGCGCCGAGCAGGCCAAGGTCTCGCGCGGGCGCGCCTCGCTGCTCTTCGAGCACGAGGGGCGGGCCCTGCCGCTGGACGACCTGGGCGGCCGGCTCGGCCTGCGCCAGGCGATGGTCCCCACCCCGGGCCAGCCGGTGCTCTTGGTCAGCGTCGGCGGGCGCGAGCTGATGGTGGCGGTGGACGAGGTCCGGGGCGAGCAGACCTCGGTGGTGCGGCCCCTGCCGCGCGAGGTGCGCGACCTGGGGGCGTTCCTGGGCGCCGTCCTGCTCTCGCACGGCGAGCCGGTGCCGGTGCTGCGGCCCGGCTGGCTGGCCTCGGCCGAGGGCATGGCGGTCAGCGCGGCGGCGGCGCGGCAGGTGCTGGTGGTCGACGACTCGCTCACCGCCCGCGCGGTGCACCGCTCGGTGCTGGAGTCCTCCGGGTACGTGGTGCACGCCGCCTCCAGCGCGGCGCAGGCGCTCGAGCACCTGCGGCACAGCACCTACGAGGCGCTGGTGTGCGACATCGACCTGGGCACCGACGTGGACGGGGTGGCGCTGACCGCGGCGCTGCGCGGCCGGCCGGAGACCGCCGCGCTGCCCATCGTGCTCGTCACCGCGCACGACCACGAGAGCGAGCGCCAGCGGGGCCGCGCCGCCGGCGCCGACGGCTTCCTCTCGAAGAAGGACTGCGCCGCGGGCCTGCTCTTGTCCGAGGTGGCGCGCGCGGTGGCCAAGCGCAAGGGGGGGGCGTCGTGACCGTCCCCGCCACCCGGGTGCTCATCGCCGACGACTCGCCCACGCTGCGCCGGGCGCTGCGCACGCTGCTCTCGGCCGACCCGCGCCTGCAGGTGGTGGGCGAGGCCGGCGACGGCGAGGAGGCGGTGGCGCTGGCCAAGAAGCTGCGGCCCGACCTCATCACCATCGACGTCCTGATGCCGCGCATCGACGGGCTGCGCGCCACCGAGAAGATCATGACCGAGGCGCCCACCCGCATCGTGGTGGTCAGCCAGCTGGCGGCGACCCAGGAGGACCTGGCGGTGCGCGCGCTGGCCGCCGGCGCCCTGGCGCTCATCGCCAAGCCGCAGGTGCAGGGCGCCGCCGATCTGGAGAGGTGGGGCGCGCAGGTGCGCGAGACCGTGCGGCTGATGAGCGAGGTGCCGGTGGTCACCCGCCACGCCGCGCACGTGGACGTCCCGCCGCCGGCGCGCTGGGAGCGGCCGTCGCGGGCCGGGCCGCTGCGGGCCTTCGGGCTGGTGGCCTCCACCGGCGGGCCGCAGGTGCTGGCGGAGATCCTCTCCGGGCTGCCGCGCGGCCTGCCCATCCCGCTGCTGGTGGCGCAGCACATCGCCGCCGGCTTCGGGCAGGGGCTGGTGCGCTGGTTCGGCGACGTCAGCCAGCTCGCGGTCGGCGTGGCGGTGCACGGCGCCCGGGCGCTGGCCGGGCACGTCTACCTGGCGCCGGACGGCTGCGACCTGGAGCTGGGCGACGGCGGGGTGCTGCTCGCCCGCGCCCCGTCCAGCGACCACCGGCCCTCGGGCGACGCGCTGCTGGCCTCGATGGCCAGGTCGCTGGGGCCGCGGGCGGGCGGCATCGTGCTCTCGGGGATGGGCGAGGACGGCGCGCGGGGGCTGCTGGCCCTGCGCCGCGCCGGCGGGCTCACCTTCGCCCAGGACGAGGCCAGCTGCGTGGTGTGGGGGATGCCGAAGGCGGCGGTGCAGCTGCAGGCGGCGGAGTTCACGGTGGCGCCGGCCGACCTGGGCCGGGCGCTGGTGGCGGCCTGCGCCGGCGGGTTCGAGGGCTGAAGGCCCCGGCCGGAAGACGGGTCATCCGCAACGACGACGGGCAGCACGCGAAGGAAAGGAAGAAGGGGAACGCACCATGGCCAACTCGAGGTTGAGCACGTTGAGCTTCCGCTCGCGCCTGCTGCTGTTCGCGGGCGTGCTGGCGCTGCTGCCGTTGATCCTGCTGGGCGCCGTCTCCACGTCCTGGTTCCGCAACGCGCTGACCGACCAGGTGCTGGCCACGGTCCAGGGCGAGGCGACCAGCGCGGAGACCGGGGTCGAGACCGCGCTGCTGGAGCGCACCCACGTCCTGCGCAGCCTGGTGGAGAACCCGATCATCAGCGGGGCGCTGATGTTCAACGCCTTCGAGAAGAGCGACGAGGTCTTCTCCACCACCGTCAAGCGCTACCCGGACTTCAAGGGGCTGGCGCTCTTCTCGCCCGACGGCCAGGTGGTCTCGGCGAGCAACGCCGAGCTCAAGTCGCGCCTGGCGGGGAAGCAGGACGCGGTGCGGGGCGCGGCGTGGTTCTCGGGCGCGGCCAAGGAGCAGCGGCTGCAGAACAAGGACATCGCCAGCGACCCGACCTTCGGCGGGCGGGTGCTCTACCTCGCCCTGCCGCTGGTCAACGCCGAGAAGCAGACCCTGGGGGTGCTGCTGGGCGCCTACGACTGGGACTCGCTCGTCTCCCGGCTGGCGCCCGACCTGGAGCGCGCGGCGGCGCGCGGCCAGAAGACCTTCCGCTACGCCATCGTCAACCCGGCGGGCGAGGTGCTGCTGGACACCGGCGGGGTCACCGAGCTGCCGCGGCGGCGGATGGCCGAGCTGGCCAAGGGCACGCCGCAGGGCCACGGCGACGCGGACGAGTGGACCGCCGCCTGGTCGAACAAGGAGGACGGGGTCATCGGCGACGCCTGGATCTTCTTCAGCCTGGTGGACCGCGGCGAGGCCTTCGCGGTGGTGACCAAGACCCTGCTGTTGACCCTGCTGCTGGTCCTGCTCATCGGCGTGGCGGCGATGGTGGCGGCGGTCTTCACCTCGCGCAGCATGGTCAAGCCCATCAACGACCTGAACGCGGCGGTCAGCCACATCGTCAAGTCGGGCGACCTGACGCGGTCCATCGAGGTCGGGGCCTCCGACGAGATCGGCCAGCTGGCGGGCTCGTTCGGGAAGATGGTGGGCAGCCTGCAGGAGATGATCCTCGCGCTGCAGGAGTCGGGGCGGCTGCTCTCCGAGCAGGTGTCGGCGCTGACGACCATCACCGCCGAGCAGGGCCAGTCGGTGACCCGCCAGGCCACCGCCATCCAGGAGACGCAGGTCACCGCCAACGAGATCCGCCAGACCTCGCAGATGGCGGCGCAGAAGGCCGAGGAGGTCATCGCGGTGGCGCAGCACGCCGACGAGCTGGGCCGCGAGGGCGAGAGCACCATCGAGAAGAGCATGACCGGCCTGAACGAGATCCGCTCCCAGGTCGGGGAGATCGCCTCGAAGATCGGCCAGCTCAAGGACCGCACCAAGCTCATCGGCAAGATCACCGGGACGGTCAAGGACATCGCCGACCAGTCGAACATGCTGGCGCTCAACGCGGCCATCGAGGCGGTGCGCTCCGGCGAGCACGGCAAGGGCTTCGCGGTGGTGGCCCGCGAGATCCGCAGCCTGGCCGACCAGTCGGTGCAGTCCACCAACCGGGTCAGCGAGATCCTCGACGACATCACCGCGGCCATCGAGGCGGCGGTGGGCATCACCGAGGCCGGCTCGCAGCGCATGGAGGCGAACCTCGGCCAGACCAAGCAGTCGGGCGAGAACCTGCGCGAGCTGAGCGGGATCGTGAAGGAGAACTCCTCGGCGGTCCGGCAGATCGGCGCGGCGGTGAGCCAGCAGAACGCCGGCATCTCGCAGATCTTCACGGCGGTCACCGACCTGTCGAAGGTGGTCGACGAGACCATGAAGCGCAGCGAGTCCATCAACCGCGCCGGCGACGCGCTCAAGAGCATCAGCAAGAACATCGAGTCGCTGGTGGGCAGCTACAAGGTCAAGGTCAACGGCAGCACCCAGGCCCAAGGAGGGCTCTCATGAAGACGTTCCCCGGAGTCGTCGTCGCACTCGCATCCCTGCTCGCCCTCGGCCAGGCCATGGCCCAGGACAAGCCGCCGCCCAAGGCGGTGCTGGACCTGGCGCCCCAGCTGGTCGCCTACGGCAAGGACCCGGTGCTGGTCGCCGCGGTGAAGGCCAGGAACGCCAAGGGCGAGACCGTGGAGCAGGCCAAGGCCCTCCACAAGAAGTGGGGTGCCACGCAGGGCATGGACGACTTCATGAAGTCGATCCAGAACAACCCCGCCGGCGACCGGCTGCGCGAGATCCTCAAGACCAAGCCCCACTTCATCGAGGGCTACCTGATGGACAAGAACGGCTCCAACGTCGCCATGGGCGCCAAGACCAGCAACTACTGGCGCGGCGACAAGCCGAAGTTCACCGAGGCCTTCAAGGACGGCAAGGGCGGCACCTACGTCTCCCCGGTGTACTTCGACGACAGCTCCCAGGCCTACCAGAGCCAGATCTCGGTGCCGGTCATGGACGGCAAGGCCTGCATCGGCGTGGTCACCTTCGGCGTGGACGTGGCGAAGCTGAAGTAGGCCCTGCCCGGGATCGCCGGCCGCGCGCCGGCAGGTTGGTTCGCCGCCGCGAGGATTCGCTTCCTCGCGGCGGCTTCGCATCCGGCGACCGTCGAGCAACGAGGAGGCGACCGGCAGGCTGCTCGGAGGCCCCGTTTCCCGGCCGCGGGGAGGACGCCTCGGCTCGCGCCCGTCGGAGGCAGCCGGGCCCGGGGATTGCCTCCCGCCGCTCCCCGTCCGGCGACCGTTTGAGGCCGGGCCGCCCAAGGTGTTATTCCTTCCGGGTCGCCTAGGGCCGAGCGACCCACCGGAGGTTTCATGACCCGCAATCTCTTCCGCTTCACCGCGACCTGCAGCGCAGTCGTCGCGGCCCTCGCCGCTCCCTTCGGCTGTGCCGGGGGAGGCGGCCCGGCGCCCGTCGACACCACCACCTACTGCGGCAAGGCCGCGGTCATGTACTGCGCCAACGTGATGGCCTGCTGCACCGGCGCCGAGCGCGCCGCCCAGGTCGGCGAGGAGAACGTCAACGACGAGGCCTGGTGCCAGCACGACAAGGCGATGGCCTGCGAGATCAACCTCGCCGAGACCTACTACGCCATCGACAAGGGCACGGTGAAGTACGTCGAGGCGAAGGCCACCAAGTGCATCGACGCCATGAAGCGCCCGACCGGAGAGTGCGCGGTCGTGGCCGACGTGGCCCCCTGGGCGGACGCCTGCAAGGAGAGCCCGTTCGAGGGCCAGGTGGCCGCCGACGGCGAGTGCCGCTGGAGCATGGAGTGCGTGAAGGGCTCGAGCTGCGTCTACGGCAAGTGCAAGGCGCCCCCCGCCGAGGGCGAGAACTGCAGCCTGTCCTGCGCCGAGGGCCTGTACTGCAAGGCCGGCAAGTGCGCCAAGGATCTCGCCTCCGGCGCGACCTGCACCTCCACCTCCGAGTGCGGGATGAACCTGTACTGCGACAAGACCTGCATGGCGCTCAAGAGCCAGGGCACCGCCTGCACCGCCAACGCCCAGTGCGACTCGAACGACTGCGGCTACGGCACCTGCACCAGCGACGGCTCGAGCTGCAGCTCGAACTTCGACTGTGACGGGGTCTGTAAGAAGAGCGGCGACACCTGCTACTCCGACTACACCTGCGGCAGCTACTGCGCCAGCAGCGGCACCGACTGCAACACCGACGCCGACTGCAACGTGGCCACCAGCGAGAAGTGCCTCGACGACACCTGCGAGGCCAGCTGCGGCGGCCGCGTCTGCGCCGCCAAGGCGCTGGACACGTACAACTACTGCAAGATGTCGAACTAGCTTCCGCTCAGCGATTCAGCTTTAGGGCTCGAGGCTCCAGGTTCCCCGGCGAGGGGGCCTGGAGCCTTTGCTTTGGCGCCGGCGACTTGGCACGAGGTGCCCCCAGTTCGTTCCGGGATGTGCCGCCCCGTAAATGCCGGCGACTGAAGTCGCGCCTGACATTGCGAAGCCCGCCTTCGCGGGCTGCAGTGGCCTCGGGTCGCGAAGTCGGAAACCTGAGATTCAGAAGTGCGAAAGACCTGAACCCGGGCGCCCTTGTCCTCGCCCATGACATCCGTCGCCACCTGGTCCGCGAAGGCGGACCTCGAAACCTCAGGCGCGGCTTCAGCCCTGCTGTCACCCCACATCTCTTCGGATGATTTCCACCAATTAGCCGGCGAGCTGGGTAGAGCCCGGCCGAGCCTGCCCTGAGCTCGCCGAAGGGTGCCGGGGGCGTGTCGGTCAGTCGGTTGGTCGTGTCGGGCTGGGACCTGCCGTGATCTTGCCGAAGGGTGCCCGGGTCGTGTCGGCATGTTTGGTCGTGTCAGCGCCCGACAAAGGCTGCCCCCGCCACGGAGGGCGGGCTCTACCCACCTCCGCCGGCTGAAGATGTGGGGTGACAGCAGGCTTCAGCCGCGCCGCGCGCCGCCTGCGCCCTGGACGAACGGCTGCGCCGATCTTTGGAGCGGTGCCCTACGCCGCCGCGTCCGAAGAAGCCACCGCCGTCAGCTGCGCCTGCTGCCGGGCCTTCTTCTTGGCCGCGCGGCGGTCGGCGTAGCCGGCCAGCACCACGTAGATGGCGGGGACCAGGACCAGGGTCAGGATGGTGGAGACGGTCATGCCGCCGATGACCGCGCGGGCCATCGGCGCCCACAGCTCCGAGCCCTCGCCGATCTCGAAGGCCAGCGGCACCATGCCGAAGATGGTGGTCAGCGCGGTCATCAGGATGGGCCGCAGGCGGCTGCGCCCGGCGTCGACGGCCGCGTCGACGAGGTCCTCGCCGGCCAGGCGCTTGTTCTTGAGCACGTCGATGAGGACGATGCCGTTGTTCACCACCACGCCCGCCAGCAGGATGACGCCGATGAGCGCGGTCACCTGCAGGGTGGTGTGGGTGATGACCAGCGCCAGGATCACGCCGGAGAGCGCCACCGGGACCGTGAAGAGGATGACGAACGGCTCGAGCAGCGACTCGAACTGGCTGGCCATCACCATGTAGACGAGCACCACGGCCACGAAGAACGCGATGAACAGGGCCTTGAACGAGTCCCGCAGGTCCTCGGCGGTCCCCTCGACCGACCGGGAGATCCCCGGCGCCGGCGGCAGCTCCGCCAGCGCGGCCTCGACCCGCTCCACCAGGGTCGCCAGCGGGATCTTCTCGGCGACCATGGAGAGGGTCGCCACGCGGCGCTGGTTCTCGCGGCTGACCGAGGAGGGGCCCAGGGCGGGCTCGATGCTGGCCACGGTCTGCAGGGGGACGGTGACGCCGCGGGGCGTGATGATCGGCAGGGCGCGCAGGCGGTTGACGTCCTCGCGGACGTCCCGCGGGGCGCGCACCATCACCTTGAACTCGTCGCCGCCCTCCCGGTACATCGTGGCGGTGGTGCCCAGGAAGTAGGTGGAGACGGTGGCCGCGACCTCCGCCGGCGACAGGCCCAGCTGGCGGATCTGCTCGCGGTCCAGGTCGGCGCGCAGCTCGGGCAGGCCCTGCTCCATGGAGAACGTCACGTCGGCCGCGCCGGGGACCAGCTCCAGGCGGTTCTTCACCCGGGTCCCGTGGTCGCGCAGCTTCTCCAGGTCGTCGCCGAACAGCTTGACCACCACGTCGCCGGCGGACCCGAGCAGCTGGATCTGCTGCGGGCGCACCTCGAGGCCGGCCAGGCCCTCGAAGCGCTTGCGCAGCGCCGACTCGATGTCCTGCTGGCTGCGGGTGCGCTGCGCGCGCTTCTTCAGGCGGATCTGCACCGTGCCGCTGGACGAGGTCTGGCCCATCAGCGTCCCGAACATGTCGCCGGCGCCGAAGCGGCTGACGACCACCTGCGCCTCGGGCACCTCGTCCTCGACGATGCGCTCGACCTCCTTGAACAGGGCGTCGGTGGTGGCCAGCGAGGTGCCCGGCGCGGCCTTCACCGTGAAGGTGGTGTGGCCCTCGTCGGTCTTGGCCATGAAGTCGATGCCCATCAGCGGGTAGAGCGCCAGGGTGCCGGCGAAGAAGACCAGCGAGGCGACGATGACCAGCCAGCGCCGCTTCATCGCCTTGCCCAGGAACCGGCCGTACTGGTCCGAGAGCGGGTCGACCCACCAGGTCAACTTGGCCATCAGGCGCTCGAACCGGCTGGTGTGCCCGTGGCGCACCATCAGGCTCGCCATCAGCGGCACCAGCGTCAGCGCGATGACCAGCGACATCATCAGCGAGATGACGATGGTCAGGCACATGTCCCTGAACAGCTGGCCGGCGAGCCCGGGCACGAAGAGCACCGGGGCGAAGACGACGACGGTGGTCAGGGTGGAGGCGATGACCGGCATCGCCATCTCCTTGGTGCCGTCGATGGCGGCCTCGGCCGGGCCCTCGCCCTTGGAGAGCCGGGTGAAGATGTTCTCCAGCACGACGATGGAGTTGTCGACCAGCATGCCCACCGCCAGCGCCAGGCCGGCCATGGAGATGACGTTGAGCGTCACGTTGCTGAAGTCCATGACGGTGAAGGTCGACAGCAGCGAGAGGGGGATGCTCACCATGACGATGATGCTGGTGCGCCAGGAGCGCAGGAACACCAGCAGGACCAGGGCGGTGAGCAGCGTCGCCAGGTAGGCGCTGTCGGAGAGGTTGGAGATGGACATGGTGATGGGCTCGGCCTGGTCGAACACCGGGCTGAGCGTCACGCCCGCGGGGAGCTGCTTCTCCAGGTCCTTGAGCTCGGCGTAGACCTTCTTCACCACCTGCACGGTGTTGGTGTCGGACTGCTTGCGCAGCGCCAGCAGCACCGACTGCTTGCCCTCGGCGCGCACCACCGAGCTCTGCTCGGCGAAGGAGTCGACCACCTCGGCCACGTCGCCGACGTGCACCAGGGTGCCGCCGGCGGTGGCGCCCACCACCACCTCGCGGATCTGCTCGACGCTGGTGAACTCGCCGCGGGTGGCGATGTTCAGCTCCTGGGCGCCCTGGTCGAGCTTGCCGCCGGGGATGACGATGTTGGAGCCGCGCAGGGCCAGGACCACCTGCTGCGCGGGGATGCGGTAGGCCTGCAGCCACTCCGGGTCGAGGCGCACCTGGATCTCTCGCTCCACCCCTCCGATGACGTCGGCGGCGGCGACGCCGGGGATGCGGGCGAGGAACGGGGAGATCTCGTCGACGGCGAGCTTGCGGACCGAGCCGGCGGTGCCGGGGGCGTTGACCGTCATCATCAGGACCGGCTGCATCGACGGGTCGAAGGCGAAGGTCATCGGGCGCTTGACGTCGTCGGGCAGGCGCTCCAGCGCGTACAGCTCCATGTTCTTGCGGACGTCCTGGTCCGCCTGCTTCATGTCGGTGCCCCAGGCGAACTTGATGAGGGTCATCGACACCGAGTCGAAGCTGGTGGAGTTGATGTCCTCGACGCGCTGCACCGAGGCCATCGCGTCCTCGATGGGGCGGGTGACCAGCTGCTCCACCGACTCCGGGCTCGCGCCGGGGTACTGGGCGAAGACCGCCACCAGCGGGAACTCGAGGTTGGGCAGCATGTCCAGCTTGAGGCGGGACAGGTTGAACAGGCCCAGGATGGCCAGGCCCAGGAACACCATCACCCCGGTGATGGGGCGGCGGACGGAGAGCTCGGTCCAGTTCATCGCGCAGCCTCGGCGCCGGCCCCCGTGACGATCTTCAGGGGGTTGAGGTCGCGCAGCAGGTGGGCGCCCTGGACGATGAGCAGCTCGCCCTTGGCCAGCCCCTTGACGATCTCCAGTCGGTCGCCCTCGCGCCAGCCCACCGTCACGTCGCGCTTCTTGGCCAGCGTGCCCTCGGCCACGAAGGCGAGGGCCTGGTGCGTGCGCTCGGTGTCGGCGGTGAAGAGGACCGCGCTGGCGGGCACCAGGACCACGTCCGTCCGCCGCAGGATCTCGATGGCGGCGCGCACCGCGCTGCCGGCCATGAACTTGCCGTCGGCGTTGTCGAGCATCACCTCAACCAGCCCGGTGCGCGTCATCCGGTCGACGATGGGGCCCTTGAGGGTGACCTTGCCGTTGGCGACGTTGCCCTCCTGGCCCAGCGGCTCGATGCGCGCCGGCTGGCCTTCCCTGACCCGGAAGAAGTCGCGCTCGGGGACGCGCAGCACGGCCTTGAGCTTGTCCGGGCGGACGATGGTCATGATCGGCATGCCCATGCCGGCCAGGTCGCCCTCGCGCAGCATGATCTGGGTGACGACGCCGCGGATGGGAGCGCGCACCAGCGTGCGGTCCTTCTGGGCGGAGGCGCTGCCCACCATGGCGGTGGCCTGGCGCACGGCGGCCTCGGCGGCGCGGGCCTGGGTCAGGGCGATGTCCAGCTGGGCCTGCGGCGCGGCCCCGGCCTCGGCCATGGACTTGACCCGCTTCAAGTTGTCGTTGGCGGCGTCGCGCTGGGTCAGCGCCGCCTCCAGCGCCGCCTCGGCCTGGTTGACGCCCTCGCTCTGCAGGTCGGCCCACAGGGTCGCCAGCACGTCGCCCGGCCGGACCGTCTGGCCTTCCTTCACCAACAGCGTCCGGATGCGCTCGGGCACCTGCGCGAACACCCGGACCTCCTCGATGCCCTGCAGGTCGCCGACCAGGCGCACCGCTTCGACCACGTCCCCGCTCCCCACCGGCGCGACCGCCACCGGGCGCACGGGCAGGGCGTTGGCGTCCTTGGCCGGGGCGGCGGCGGGCTCGGCGGCGGGGGCCGGGACGGCGGTGAGAAGGCAAAAGAGCAGCGTGGATGCGGTCGGAAGATTGAGTCTCAAGGCGAGCTCCTGGGCGGTCGGCGGCGGAGGATAGCAGGGGGGCGCCGAAAATGCTGCCGGTTCCGGAAAATCCCCGCGTTTGATTGTCTGTGAACCGGAGTGTCCGGGATGCGTCTGTTCGCAAGTGGCCTGAATCGCTGGAGAATCGTCCGTCGGCGGGTCGGGAGGGTCGCCTTGGCCGAGTCGGCAGGTTCAAGCCTGGCCGCTCGAACCGAGGTCCGGTGGCGTCCTTTTGGGCCCGTCGCCAGCGTTGAAGCCATGAGAGCGCTGACCTACGACGGGCCGTACCGGGTCTCGGTGCGCGACCGGCCGACCCCCAGGATCGAGCACCCGCAGGACGGCATCGTGCGCGTGACCAGCGCGGCCATCTGCGGCTCGGACCTCCACCTGCTGCACGGGCTGGTGCCCGACACCCGGGTCGGCTCGGTCTTCGGCCACGAGTTCGTGGGGGTGATCGAGGAGGTGGGGCCGGGGGCGCAGGGCGTCAGGCGCGGTCAGCGGGTGATGCTGCCGTTCCAGATCTTCTGCGGCGGCTGCTTCTACTGCACCCGCGGGCTGACCGCCTGCTGCGAGAGCACCAACCCGGCGACCGACGCGGCCGCGGGCATCTACGGCTACTCGCACACCATGGGCGGCTACGACGGCGGGCAGGCCGAGTACGTGCGCGTGCCCTTCATCGGGGTCGACGCCGAGCCCATCCCCGACGACGTGGAGGACCTCGACGCGCTGCCGCTCACCGACGCCTTCGCCACCGGCTACCAGGCCGCGGAGATGTGCGGGCTCAAGGGCGGGGAGACCGCGCTGGTGCTCGGCTGCGGCCCGGTCGGCCTGTTCGCCATGTGGTCGCTCTGGGCCATGGGGGCCGGGCGGGTCATGGCGGTGGACCGGGAGCCGTACCGCCTCGACTTCGCGCGCAACTGGCTGGGGGTCGAGACGCTCGACCTCAGGTCGGTGGACCTGGTCACGGTGATCAAGGGCATGACCGAGGGCCGCGGCGCGGACGCGGCGATCGACGCGGTGGGCTGCGAGGCGGCGGGCTCGGCCATGCACCGGGCGATCGGGGTCTACGGCAAGCTCGAGGCCGGCTCGCCCAACGCCCTCAACCTGGCCATCCACTCGACGCGCAAGGGCGGGACCCTCTCGCTCATCGGCGCCTACGGGCCGCCGTTCAACCTGGTGGACATCGGCACCTTCATGAACAAGGCGCAGACCATGCGCACCGGCCAGGCCAACGTGAAGCGCTACATGCCGCACCTGCTGGAGCACGTGCGCGCCGGGCGGATCAAGCCGAGCAACGTCTTCACGCACCGCGTGCCGCTGGAGCAGGCGCCGCGCGCGTACCACACCTTCGCGCGCAAGCTGGACGGCTGCATCAAGGTGGCGCTGTTCCCCGGGAAGTCGGCGACGGCGACGGTGCACTGAGAGGGGACCCAACCCATGGAGCCGAGGCAGGAACCGCAGCTGGGCACGACCGACACGGTCTTGAGGCGCGAGGCCTACCAGTCGCTGCAGCCGGTGAGCCGGCCGGCCTACTGGGGCGTGGACCTGGCCCCGGCCTCGCGGCCGGGGGTGCCGAAGGAGCGCGACCCGCAGCCGTGGCCGAACACCCGCTATCCGCCGGAGCACCAGGCGGGCGAGCCGTCCTCGCCGCTGCACGGGAGGACGAACAAGTCGCTGCCGCCGGTGTACGGGACCGCGGTGCCGCTGCGCGGGCTGGCGGGGATCATCAAGAGACTCGCCTACCGGTCGCCGGACCACCGCACGCGGCACTGGCTGCTGATGCTCCTGGGCGATCGGGTGGATGCCTGGACCCACGCCTTCCGGCCGCTGATGCTCGTCGGCCTGCCCGTGGCGATCGGGATGCTCGTCCCCGGCGTGAGGCGAGCGGCGCGGGCCTGAAGAGGGGCGCGCGTAGCACGGCAAGGAATCGGGAGGGGCTGAGCGTCCGCGGAGGGGCCTTTTAACGCCAAGGCGCCAAGGGGGCCAAGACGCCAAGGGCTCTTCTTTGGCTTGCTCGGCCTCAACGGTTGCATGCGTGCGGCCCATGCTCGCAGGCGCCTGTTGAGCGGATCTCGACGGCGCTGCACTAGGTAATGCGGGCCGCCGCGCTGGCGACCTGTCTTCCCGTGCAGTCCCCTCTCTCCCGCTCCCGCGCGAGTTCATCGGTGCGGGCGAGCTGCGACCTCACGTCGCCGGAGCAGGTGCCGGCTCCGGCGGAACGACCGGCGGCGGCGCGAGGGGAGACGGCTGCCGCGCCGCGTACTCATTCGTCTCCCTGGCTTCGCGATCGACCCTGGCCTCCAGCGGCCCGGGAACGCGCAGATCCATCCCGCGCACCGAGGCGGTCGGTCCGCTGGCGTGCGGCAGCATCCGCGCCACCGCCGACATCGCGTGCAGCGTCGCGGTGGGGAACAGGTCGTGGATCAGGCGCAGCAGCTTGGCCTGCCAGCTCAGCGTGACGAACGCCTCCCGCCGCCGCGCCGCCAGCACGATTCTGCGCGCCGCCCGCCGGGCGCTCATCGACGTGAGCGGCAGCGTCGCGCCGAGCGCGAACCAGGCCTTCTCCAGCTCCTGCCGGCCCTTGAAGAGCGCGTTCTGCGCCGAGCCGGTGCGCATCAACCCGGGCACCACCGTGGTCACCGAGATGCCCTGCTCGCGCAGCTCGGCGAACAGCCCTTCGGAGAGGCCGACCGCCGCGAACTTCGCGCACGTGTACGGCAGCAGGTGCGGCACCGCCACCCGCCCGCCGATGGACGTGACGTTGACGATGCGCCCCTTGCGCCGCCGGCGCATGAACGGCAGCACCGCCTGGACGGCGTTGAGCGGCCCGTAGAACATCGTGTCCAGCGCCTGCTCGAAGTCGGCGCGGGTCAGCGCCTCGAGCGGGCCGGTCTGGATGATCCCCGCGACGTTCACCAGCACGTCCACGCGGCCGAAGCGCGAGATCGCCAGGTCGACCGCCCGGTCCATGTCCTCGCGCTTGGTGACGTCCGCGGCGCAGGTGAGCACCCGCGCGCCCGACTTGCCGACGCGAACGCGGGCCTCCTCGAGCTCACGCTCGTCCCGCGCGCAGAGGACCAGCCGGCAGTCCAGCGCCGCAAACTCCTCGGCGATCAGCAGCCCCAGCCCGCGCGATCCCCCGGTGACGATGACCACGTGGTCGCGAAGGCTCGGCGCGAAGGCCCGGTCGAGGGACGAGGAGACGACTTCCCCGGCGGCGGCCAGCAACGGACGAGCCCTGACGGATGCCATGGGACGCAAGACCTCCGCTCCAACCGTAGGCATCGGGC
>DASXVQ010000002.1:0-48507 GCA_036504155.1 Myxococcales bacterium | reverse complement strand
CAGCCAATCGTTTCCAGAGTATCTTCCACCATGGTCGCTCTCTCCTCGCACGTTCACGCGTGCGTTGGTTTGGGTTCCACCGGCAGACTACTTGCCGGCTGGAGAGAGCGGCCTTCTCATCCCATCTTGGCGACCTTGGCGGTTGTTGAGAGCAGGTCTTAGCCCCACCACAAGCACTGCCCTCGCCCCCAACCCGACGCCCGGTTGGGATCACCGCGCGCTGCGAGAGTCGGCGCCGCCTGACAGATTCGTGCAACGGACGGCTCTTGATACAGACCACGCCGGCGTGCGTCTCTGCGGGGCGTTCTTTGACGCCAAGGTCGCCAAGGGCTTCTTTTTGGCTTGGTCTTGTCGAAACCTGCCGAGACTCATCCGGTGCCAGACGGCGATGCGACAACCCTGTCGCCGACACAGCCGCACGGACGGGCCACCGCGGCCAGAACCCCAAGAACCCCTTGGCGACCTTGGCGGTTGTTGAGAGCAGGTCTTAGCCCCACCACAAGCACTGCCCTCGCCCCCAACCCGACGCCCGGTTGGGATCACCGCGCGCTGCGAGAGTCGGCGCCGCCTGACAGATTCGTGCAACGCCGCAAAGAATCTGCGGGTTAGTAGCTCAGGGCAGGCTCGGCCGGGCTCTACCCTCTCGCCGCCTCGTGAAACGGGGAAGCGGCCACGAAGCGGGCCCGGCCTCTTTCGAGACCGGGCCCGAGCCGTTCACGTCTTCGTGAGCGCTATTGCCAGACCAGGTCCGGGTCCCCGGCGTTCGCCGGCACCGGGATGGGCACGTGCACGCAGACCCGCATGCTCTGCAGGTCGCCGCTCGGCTTGCGCACGTTGACCAGCTCGCAGCGCGTGCCGTTGGCGCAGGAGGCGTCGTTGCAGCAGACGTCGACGCAGACGCCGCCCAGGTTGGTCCTCTCGCAGAACTGCGACAGGCAGTCGGAGTTGGCGTTGCAGGCCGCGCCCGCCACGCGGTTGCCGCTGGAGGTGCGCGGCGTGCAGGCCGGCACCCCGGTATCGGCGTAGTCGCCGCCGGTGTACTGGCCGACGCGCTTGGAGATGCCGTCCGGGTTGCAGAAGTAGCCGGCCGGGCAGTCGGAGTGCTCGCAGCAGGGCGCCGCGCACTTGCCGCCCACGCAGGAGTTGTCGCCGTAGCGGCAGTCCGGCGGGCTCTTGCCGGCGGTGCAGGCCTGGCCGGTGGTCTTGGTGCCCATCAGCGAGGTCATGTAGTCCGGCCGCAGGCAGAAGCCCACGTAGTACGAGTAGTACGGCGTGGTCGTGTTCTGGCTGAAGTGGACGTAGCAGCCGGTGTTCGCCGAGCAGTAGTCCTTGTCGCTGCCGCACAGGTCGGCGCAGAACTTCACCGGGCCGTCCGTGTAGCACCAGTTGCTCTTGCACTGGTTGTTCCTGGTGCAGCTGGCGCCGGCCACCCCGGTCCCGGTGGTCCCGGAGGCCGTGCACAGGTTGTCGTTGTCGGCGAGCACCAGCGAGGCCGCGCAGCTCTCGCCGGCCCGGCAGCCGTCGCCGATGCCCGCGCCGGTCTGCGACCAGTTGCAGAAGGAGCCGCAGGTGTACCGGCCGGTGGAGATGTCCCGGGCGCAGAGCAGCCGGTCCTTGCACACGTCGGTGTCCGTCCCGGTCCAGTTGCAGGTCTCGCCGACGTCGCAGTTCTCCACCGAGTTGGCGTTGCAGTCGTTGTCCTTGCCGTCGCACTTCTCGGGGGCGCCGGGGTAGACGTCCCGGCCGGTCGTGGCGGTGTTGTCGCAGTCGCCCTGGCAGCCGGTGTAGCCGTCGCCGTCGCGGTCGACCGTGTCGCACCCGCAGGTCTCGTCGGTGCGGCCGTTGCAGTTGTTGTCCTTGCCGTCCGGCGAGTTGATGCCGGTGGGCGGGGTGACGGTGCACCCCGGGGCGCAGTCGCAGACCAGGCCCGGGTGCGTCGCCGAGTCGTGGTCGTCGCAGTCGACGCGGGTGGGGTCCAGCCCGCCGGTGACGGGGATGGTCCCGCAGGTGGTGTAGCCGTCGCCGTCGACGTCGAAGCCCTCGTCGATCTGGCCGTCGCAGTCGTCGTCCTTGCCGTTGCACAGCTCCGGGGCCCCGGGGTGGATGGCGCCGTCCTGGTCGTTGCAGTCCAGGCACTCGTTGGAGCCGTCGAAGTCGTTGTCGATGGCCGCGCTGCAGTTGCACGGCGGCTTGTCGTCGACGATGCCGTTGCAGTTGTCGTCCAGGGCGTTGCCGCAGATCTCCGCGGGAGAGGCCGGGACGTCCTGCACGCAGCTGGTCGACCCCGCCGTGCACACCGTGTGGCCGGCGGCGCAGATGCCCAGCTTGCCGGTGCTGCACGAGGCCGAGGCGATGCCCTCGTCGGTCGAGCCGTCGCAGTCGTCGTCCACGTTGTTGCACAGCTCGGCGGTGGCCGTGCCCGGCGTGCAGCCCTGCCCCACCCCGCCGACGCACGCCTGGACGGTCACCTGGCAGGCGCCCAGCCCGCAGGTGAGGGTCGCCAGGCTGACGTCGTCGGTGGTCCCGTTGCAGTTGTTGTCCTTCAGGTCGCAGGCCTCGGGGGCCGCGGCGCCGGGCGCGCAGGTCTGCGCCACCCCGGCCAGGCAGTTCTGCACGGTGCGCTGGCACTCGCCCACCCCGCAGGTGGTGCTGCCCAGGCCCTCGTCGGTCGCCCCGTCGCAGTCGTCGTCGGCGAGGTTGCAGCCCTCGGTGCCGGCGGTGCCCGGCGTGCAGGTCTGCGGCACGCCGCCCACGCAGGCGACCACGCTGCGGTAGCAGGCGCCCACCCCGCAGCTGAGGTTGCCCAGGCCCTCGTCGGTGGCGCCGTCGCAGTCGTCGTCGACGCCGTTGCAGCTCTCGGTCCCCGCCGCGCCCGGGGTGCAGGTCTGCGCCACGCCGCCCGCGCAGTTCTGCACCGTGCGCTGGCAGGCGCCGACCCCGCAGGTGGTGCTGCCCAGGCCCTCGTCGGTCGATCCGTCGCAGTCGTCGTCCTTGAGGTTGCAGGCCTCGGTCCCGGCGGTGCCCGGGGCGCAGCTCTGCGGCGCGCCGCCGACGCAGTTCTGCACCGTGCGCCGGCACTCGCCGACCCCGCAGGTGGTGCTGCCCAGGCCCTCGTCGGTCGATCCGTCGCAGTCGTCGTCGACGTTGTTGCAGCCCTCGGTGCCCGCCGTGCCCGGGGCGCAGGTCTGCGGCACGCCGCCCACGCAGTTCTGCACCGTGCGCGCGCAGGCGCCCAGCCCGCAGCTGGTCTGGCCCAGGCTCTCGTCGGTCGAGCCGTCGCAGTCGTCGTCCTTGCCGTTGCAGGCCTCGGTCCCCGCCGTGCCCGGGTTGCAGGCCTGCGGCACGCCGCCCACGCAGTTCTGCACCGTGCGCGCGCACTCGCCCACGCCGCAGGAGGTCTGGCCCAGGCCCTCGTCGGTCGTGCCGTCGCAGTCGTCGTCCTTGCCGTTGCAGACCTCGGTCGCGGCCGCGCCCGGGTTGCAGGCCTGCGGCGAGCCGCCCACGCAGTTCTGCACCGTGCGCCGGCACTCGCCCGCCCCGCAGGTGGTGCTGCCCAGCTCCTCGTCGGTTGCGCCGTCGCAGTCGTCGTCGACCAGGTTGCAGCTCTCGGCGACCGCCGTTCCCGCGGTGCAGGTCTGCGGCACGCCGCCGACGCAGGCGGCCACCGTGCGCTGGCAGGCGCCCTGCCCGCAGGTCAGGTTCCCCAGCGCCTCGTCGGTCGAGCCGTCGCAGTCGTCGTCCCTGCCGTTGCAGACCTCGCCGCCCGCGGCGCCCGGGTTGCAGGCCTGCGGCGTGCCGCCGGCGCAGTTCTGCACCGTGCGCCGGCACTCGCCCACCCCGCAGGTGGTGCTGCCCAGGCCCTCGTCGGTCCCGCCGTCGCAGTCGTCGTCGGCCCCGTCGCAGCTCTCGGCGACGGGGAGCACCGAGCCCACACAGGCCGCCCACTGCGTCAGGGTCCCGATCTTCACGCACAGCTGGGTGCCGGCGCGGCAGGTGCCCTGGCACAGGTAGGCCTTGGCGCCCGGGTCCCAGGTGCAGCCCTGGCCGTCGACGCCCGAGAAGCAGGGCTGGGTGTCGCCCTCGACGCAGGTGCACGGCGGGTTCTCGTCCACCTGCCCGTCGCAGTCGTCGTCGATGCCGTTGCTGCAGGTCTCGTCGAGGGCCGGGGCGTTGGGCGTGCAGTTCTGCGGCGTGCCCGCCACGCAGGCGGCCACGGTCACGCGGCAGGCGCCGGTGCCGCAGGTCAGGGTCCCCAGGTTCTCGTCGGTGTCGCCGTCGCAGTCGTCGTCGGTCCCGTCGCAGGTCTCGGTGCGCGCGGCGCCCGGCACGCAGGCCTGCGGCGCGCCGCCCACGCAGTTGTCCACGGTGCGGGTGCAGGTGCCCACCCCGCAGCTGGTCTGGCCCAGCCCCTCGTCGGTCGCGCCGTCGCAGTCGTCGTCCTTGCCGTTGCAGGCCTCGGCCCCGGCGGGCAGCGGCGCGCAGGTCTGCGCCACGCCGCCGACGCAGTTGTCGACGAGGTTGATGCACTCGCCCACCCCGCAGGCGGAGACGCCCAGCTCCTCGTCGGTGTCGCCGTCGCAGTCGTCGTCGACGCCGTTGCAGCCCTCGGCGACGCCGGTCCCGGGGGCGCAGGCCTGGGGCACCCCGCCGACGCAGGCGGGGACGACCCGGGCGCAGGCGCCGCGGCCGCAGGAGAGGTCTCCCAGCCCCTGGTCGGTGGCGCCGTCGCAGTCGTCGTCGATGCCGTTGCAGCTCTCGACGCCCCGGGCGAGCGGCGCGCAGGTCTGCGGGACCCCGCCCAGGCAGTTTTCGACGGAGTGGCGGCAGGCGCCGACGCCGCAGCTGGTCTGGCCCAGCTCCTCGTCGGTCTGCCCGTCGCAGTCGTCGTCCTTGCCGTCGCAGGTCTCGACGCCGGCGGGCAGGGCCACGCAGGCCTGGGACACTCCGCCGACGCAGTTGTCGACGACCTTGACGCACTCGCCCGTCCCGCAGGTGGTCTGGCCCAGGTTCTCGTCGGTGTCGCCGTCGCAGTCGTCGTCGGCGCCGTTGCAGACCTCGGGGCCGGGCGTGCCGGCCGCGCAGGACTGGGGGACGCCGCCCACGCACGCCTCGACGGTGCGGTGGCAGGCGCCGACGCCGCAGCTCAGGTCGGCCAGGCCCTGGTCGGTCTGCCCGTCGCAGTCGTCGTCGATCCCGTTGCAGATCTCCGTGCCCTGCGCCAGCGGGACGCAGGTCTGCGCCGCGCCGCCCGAGCAGTTCTGCACCGTGTGGCGGCAGGCGCCGACGCCGCAGACGGTCTCGCCCAGGCCCTCGTCGGAGGCGCCGTCGCAGTCGTCGTCCTTGCCGTTGCAGCGCTCGGGCGCACCGGGGAAGGCGAGCTTGTCGGCGTCGTCGCAGTCGCCGGCGCAGGTGGTGAAGCCGTCGCCGTCCTGGTCGAAGCCGTCGTCGATCTTCCCGTTGCAGTCGTCGTCCCGGCCGTTGCAGAGCTCGACCGCGCCGGGGTGCACGAGCGGGTCGGCGTCGTTGCAGTCGCCGGCGCAGGTGGTGACCTTGTCGCCGTCGGCGTCGAACCCCTCGTCGGTGGCGCCGTCGCAGTCGTTGTCCTTCCAGTCGCAGGCCTCGACCGCGCCGTTGGTCTCGGTGCACTCGTACTCGCAGCCGGGCACGGCGGGGTCGATGTCCTTGAAGCCCGGCTCGCAGGCGCCCATCTCGCAGGCCTTGGCCTCGCACAGGGCGACCGCGTGGGGGAACTCGCAGCGGTGGCCGCACTCGCCGCAGTTCTCGGGGTCGGTCTCGAAGGCGAAGTCCTCGTCCACCTCGCCGTCGCAGTCGTTGTCGAGGCCGTCGCAGGCCTCCTGCTGCGGGTCGACCGCGCCGACGCAGGCGCCGTAGGCCTCGCCGCGGCAGGTCTGCAGGCCGAAGCGGCACTCGCCGACCTTCGACTTGCCGCAGGAGCGGGTCTCGCCCTCGTAGCAGCCGGGGATGCTGGCGTCGCCCTGCGCCGCGGTGCACAGGTTGGTGGCGAGGTCGCAGAACCAGCCGGGGTCGCAGTCGGAGATCTCCAGGCAGCGGCCGGGGACGCGCTGGCACTCGCCCAGGGACTTGGCGCAGGCCCAGCGCAGGTCGGGGCAGTCCGTGTCGTCCTTGCAGCCGCCGGCGTCGGGCGCCTCGCCGGCGTCCGGGGCCTCCTGGCAGACGCCCAGGATGCAGACCTGGCCGAACGGGCACTCGTCGGCCGTCAGGCACCCGGCGACCGCGTCGCGCCTTCCCCCGCCGTCCTCCTTGGTGGAGATCGGCTCGTTGCAGTTGCACGAGGCGGCGGCGAGGCACAGCACGGCGCACGCAAATCGACGCATGGATTCCCCTCCTGGAGTCACGGCCGGTCGTCCGCAGCATAGCAGGGGCAGGCGGATGCCCATCTCGGCGCCTCGGACCCGGCCCGGGCCGGTCGACGGCTGCGGCGGACCGACCGGGCCGGAGCGTGCGCCGGGGTGACGAGCCGCTCTTCGTCGCCGCGACCAGCGGACCCGTCCCCGCGGCTCGCGACGCGGCCTCGCTTGGACGAGCGCCTGAGCGGGAGCGCGGGCGGGGACTTCAGTACCTCGGCTTGAGCAGCAGGATGGCCCCCGAGAAGACGTTGCCGGGCTGCACCACCAGCAGGTCCCAGCCCTTCCGCTGGGGCCGGCTGCTGGTGCCGATGAAGGTGAGGTACTTGCGGTCGCCGATCTTCTCCGCGACCACGGTCGAGTAGGTCTTCTTCCCCTTCTTGGTCGTGCCCATGAACTCGACGCCCCTGCGCCCGCTGCCCTTCTCCGCCGTGCCCGACTTCCTGCCGAAGCTCTCCGCGCCCAGGGCCTTGAAGTGGCCGCGCAGCAGGTGGAGCGGAAGGTCGCCCGGGAAGGCGTAGCGGATGGCCGGCGAGAGCAGCTCCACGGCGTCGCTCAGCCGGTCCGCGGCGACCTCGCTCAGGAAGCGCTCCGCCAGCTCGACCGTCTCCGCCTCGGGCAGCTCGGTGGAGGCGGTCTTGGCGAAGAGGGAGCCGCTGCAGTCGGTGAGCAGCTTGGTGGTGAACTCGAAGGCCCGGTCCTCGGCGACCTCGCGCACGACCGCCTTCCCCGTCCGCGGCTCCTTCAGGTGGAAGGTGTTGCGGATGCGCGCCATGCCCTCCAGGTGCGCCAGCGCGAGGTAGCCCTGCTCGGAGACGAGGTAGTGGCCGACGATCTCCCGGTTCTGCGACAGCGTCGACTTGGAGGGCGCCTTGTCCTGCAGCTTCAGGTGCGCCAGCTCGGTGCCGATGGGCACCTGCGCGCCGGTCTCGGGCCAGGTCGCGGTGAGGTAGGCCGCGCGCTGGAAGCCCAGGCGCACCCAGCCGTGCATCTCCACCTTCGCCGGCGGCTGCTTCTTCAGCGTGTCCGGGGTGTCGAAGAGCAGGTGGTACTTCCACTCCGGCTGCGCCGCCGCCTTGCCGGGGATGGGCGGCCAGACGTTCATCGGCGAGGCCTGGCCGAACGCCGCCCCTTTCTGCATCTGGAAGATCGGCGAGAGCACCGAGGGCAGGTCCACGCGGTCCGCGCTGACCGCGAGCGCGACCGGCTGCGCGCGCTGCGCCGAAGGGTCGACGAAGCCGTCGGCGCTCTTCCCGAACGCGCTCAGCTTCAGGTACTCGAGGCGGCGCCCCGGCTTGCGCAGCATCCTCTGCGCGCCGGCCCTCTCCAGGACGAAGGACTGGAAGTAGGAGAGCTTGACCGAGAAGCCCTCCTCCGCGATCGAGAGCGTCCCCTGGTCGGTGTACTCGAGCTTGCAGTCGGCCGGCACCCGGTACGCCAGCTCGGAGGCGGGCGGCGCGTCGAGCACCTCCCACTCGATGCCGTGCAACGTCTCGATCAGCTCCGGCGGCAGCTCGAAGGGCGCCTGGGGCTTGGACGGGACGGCTCCGGGCAGCGGGCTGAGCGGAGACTTCGGCCCCGGCGCCGCTTCCGGCCCCGGCAGCTTCGGCAGCTTGCGCGCCTCCGGCGGTGGCTCGGCGAGCGGCTCGGCCAGGACGTAGTCGGGCTCGTCGTTGCAGCCGACCAACAGCCCGAGGAGCGTGGCGGCGGCGGCGGCAGCCAGCGGATGGAGGAGGGGGCGGGGGCGCATGGTGACTCCAGTCCTAGCAGAAGCCGCGGCCGCGTCAGACGGCCCGGGCCGCAGCTTCCCTTCTATAGATCGATGCGGGCGATCCTGTGACGACCCTCGCGTTCGCGGCCCAAGCGCAGGCGGCTCCCCGGGAAACCGGCGCCGCCTCGACCGAAGCGCCGCCGAAGCCGCCTCTTCGCCAGGGACTGACGTCCTACTTGCGCCGGCAGCGCCCGGAGATGCAGCCCATGGGCACGTCGTTCGTCTCGCAGCACTCCTGGCCCGCGCTGCACGGGTAGCCCGGCTGCACGCAATTGGGCAGGAGGCCGCCGGAGAAGGTGAAGAAGCCGGCCAGCACCCAGGGTTCCCCGCCGCCGTACTGCGAAACCCAGACCGGGACGATGCCGAAGCCCTGCCCCGGCACGGTGACGTCGAAGCTGCAGGTCGAGCCGCCCTCCTGGAACAGATCGCCCGATCCGCCGACCCGGGCGAGGTAGTAGAGAGCGCCCACGTAGAACGGGAACCCTTCGATGGTGAGCGCCTGGTCCTGGAAGGCCGTGCCGAAGGTGGGGCTGATCTTCAGGTACTCGGGCAGCGGCCCCTGCGCCGGCCCGGTGAAGACGCACGCCGGCACGCACGCCGCGCAGATGCAGCACGCCGCCGCCCCGCAGGTCTGGCAGGTGTACCCCTCGCCGCAGTCGCTGCCGCCCACGGTGCACGACCGGGCCGGGCAGCCGACCTGTAGCGGCGGGGTGCACTCGCCGAACACGTAGACCGGCCGATCCTCGGGAGTGCCCGAGCACGGGATGCTGCACGGGTCGAGGCCGGAATCGGGCAGCGACTCGGCGTCGGCGGCCTGGGCATCCCGACGGTCGGCCGCGGCGTCGAAGGGCCCGGGCTGCGCGTCGCGAGAATCCGGTCCGGCGTCGGCTAGCTGCTTCGCCGCGTCGGCCGGCGAGGCCTCGGCATCCGGCGTCGCGGGATCGCGCGGCTGGTATCCGCCCAGCGTGCGACCGCAGGCGGCCGCGACGAGCAGCGCGCCCGCCAGGGCGACACCACGCAGCTGGAGCTTCGTTCCCGTCATGAGCGCTCGACCTCGAGGAGGATGGTACGCCCGGAACCGGCCGCCGGGGTGGCCCTTGCCGCTTCCTGCGGATCACGGCGCGCGGGCGGCCGACGGCCGACGCAGGCACCGGACACCGACTCGCGAAGCTCGCTCGCAGTACCCGCTGGCGGGCATCCCGCTCACCCGAAGCGGGAGAAGCTTCGGCGGACGGATTCAGGCCGCCGGGGTCGGGGGGGGCTTGACGCAGCGCGCGAATCGTCTTCCCGCGCCGCTCATCGAACCCTGGCGGCCTCGAGTCCGCGAGGTTCGAGCGCCCCGAATGTGAGGTCCTGCGAATCCATGAACGCCGCAGACACCGCCTGGATGCTGGTGGCGACCGCGCTGGTGCTGCTGATGACTCCCGCGCTCGGCTTCTTCTACGGCGGCCTGGTCCGCGGCAAGAACGCCCTCAACGTCCTGATGATGAGCTTCGTCTCGCTCGGGGTCTCCGCCGTGGCCTGGGCGCTGCTCGGCTACTCGCTGGCCTTCTCGCCGGGCGTCCCGTTCGTCGGGGGCCTGTCGCGCGCCTTCCTGCACGGCGTCGGGCTGCAGCCGGAGGGCTCCATCCCGCACCTGCTCTTCGCCGCCTACCAGGGGACCTTCGCCATCATCACCGTGGCGCTCATCTCCGGGGCGGTCGTGGAGCGCATGCGCTTCTCGGCGTACCTGCTCTTCCTGCCGCTGTGGGTGCTGGGCGTCTACGCGCCGGTGGCCCACTGGGTCTGGGGCGGCGGCTTCCTCGCCAAGTGGGGCGCGCTCGACTTCGCCGGCGGGACCGTCGTGCACGTGAACGCCGCCGCGGCGGCGCTGGTGGCCGCCACCGTCCTGGGCGCGCGCAAGGACTACGCCCGGCTCGCGGTGCTCCCGCACAACGTCCCCTTCACGCTGCTCGGCGCGGGCATGCTGTGGTTCGGCTGGTTCGGCTTCAACGCCGGAAGCGCGCTCGCCGCCAACGGCACCGCCGCGCTGGCGCTGGCCAACACCCTGCTCGCCCCGGCGGCCACGCTGACCGTCTGGACCGTCCTCGACCTGGTCCGCAACCGGCGCGCCACCGCGGTCGGCGCCGCGACGGGAGTGGTGGTCGGCCTGGTGGCGATCACCCCGGCGGCGGGCCACGTCGGGCCGATGTCGGCGCTGGCCATCGGCGCGATCGCCGCGGTGCCCAGCTACTTCGCCATCCTGTGGCGCTCGCGCACCCGCCTCGACGACTCGCTCGACGTCGTGGCCGCGCACGGCCTGGGAGGCACCGTCGGCGCGCTGCTCACCGGCGTCTTCGCCAGCAAGGCCTGGGGCGCACCGGCCGACGGGCTGCTCTTCGGCAACCCGATGCAGCTCGCCATCCAGGCCGGGGCGATCTTGGCCACCATGGCCTACAGCGCCGGGGCGACCTTCGGGCTGCTCAAGCTGGTGTCGCTGGTGGTGCCGCTGCGCGTCTCGCCGCGCGAGGAAGGCGTGGGGCTCGACGTGACCCAGCATGGCGAGGAGGCGTACACGAGCGGCGACGGCGCGGTGCTCGTGCTGCCGGAGACGCCCACGCCGCCGGCGCCCGCGCCCGAAGGCGCGCTCGCGCGAGAAGGAGGCCGCCCATGAAGATGGTGGTGGCGATCGTCCGGCCGGACCGGCTCAACGACGTGCTCGAGGCGCTCTTCCGGGCCGAGGTGCGCGGGCTGACCATCAGCCGAGCCCAGGGTCACGGCGGCGAGATGGACAAGGTGGAGACCTACCGCGGCACGACGGTGAAGATGGAGCTCTCCGAGAAGGTGCGCTTGGAGATCGGCGTCTCCGATCACTTCGTCGAGCCGACGGTGAAGGCCATCCTCAAGGCCGCGCGCACCGGCTTGGTCGGAGACGGAAAGGTCTTCGTGATGCCGGTGGAGAAGGTGTGGCGCATCCGCACCGGCGAGGAAGACCAGGAGGCGGTGACTCCCATCGCTGCGGAGCCGGGATCGGCCGAGCAGACCGGCTTGTAGGTTGGAGCCGGCCGGCCGGCCTGAGAGGAGAACGCTGGCGGCTCGATCGAAGGGCCGCCAGGCTCGAAGCCGCTTCAGCCGCCGACGGTCCCGTAGCTGGGGAGGCCCGACCGCCGGTAGGTGCTGATGACCACGCCCTTGCCGGTGGTGCGCGACGCCATCAGCTCGAAGGCGGTCGGGACGGTGCCGGAGCCGAAGAGCCTCTTGCCTCCCCCGCCGAGAGCGACGGGGAAGACGAGCAGGTTGAGCTCGTCGAGCAGGTCTTCCTGGAGCAGGGTCTGTGCGAGCCCCGGGCTGCCGTGGACCTGCAGCTCGCGCGCATATCTCTCCTTGATCTGCGGAACCTCGCCGGCCACGTCGCGCACGAAGGTGCTCCCGCTCCAGTCGGCGCGGTCGAGCGTCCTGGACGCGACGTGCTTGGGGAGGCGGTTGAGGGCCGTGGCGACCGGGTCCGCAGGGTCGGTCACCTTGGGCCACCAGCCGGCGAAGATCTGCCAGGTGCCGCGACCGAGCAGGAAGGCGTCCGCCCGGCCGAAGACCTCGGACATGAAGGCCCCGAACTGCTCGTCGACGTGCGGCACCAGCCACCCGCCGTGGGTGAAGCCTCCGCTCGTGTCCTCCTGCCTGCCGCCCGGGGCCTGCATGACGCCGTCGAGCGTCAGGAAGGTCGTCATCGTCAGCTTGGCCATCGGCAGTGTCCTCTCCCCATCCTGCTTGGATGTCCGACCCGCTCCGCGGGTGCCCTCACCTCCCACTTGGAGTGGTACGTTCGCCGGCACCCATGACCCGAACCAACAGCCTGCGCGAACGCTTCTCGCGCCTCACCCACTTCCAGGGGTGGGCCGTCGTCACGCTCCTCGCCGTCGCCGTCGTCGCCGCGTTCGCCGTCGCGTTCCACTACGTGAAGCCCGCTCCCCCGAAGCGCATCGTCCTGGCCACGGCCAGCGACGAGGGCGGTTTCAAGTTCTACGCCCGGAGGTACGTGCGGATCCTGAAGCGCGAGGGGATCGAGCTCGTGACCCGGGAGACCGACGGCTCCGTCCAGAACGTCGCGCTCCTCGCCGACCCCTCCTCGGGCGTGGACGTGGCGTTCGTGCAGAGCGGCACCGCCCATCCGGCCGGGCCCGCCTCGGGGGACGCCGGCGAGGAGTCGGGCGGCATCGTCTCGCTCGGCGGCCTCTCGTACGTGCCGCTGTGGGTCTTCTACCGGGGCGAGCCGGTCGAGGACCTCTCCGCGTTCAAGGGCAGGCGCATCGCCGTCGGCGCCCCGGCCAGCGGCACGCGCGCCCTCGCCGTCCAGCTCCTCAAGCTCAACGGCGCCGACCAGGCCCCCACGACGCTGCTCCCCATGGACCGCAAGGAGGGCGCGGGCCTGCTCGTGTTGGGGGAGATCGACGTGCTCTTCTTCGTGGCCCCCGCCGAGGCGCCGGCGATCAGGAAGCTGGCGGCGATGCCCGGCATCCACCTGCTCGACTTCGTCCGCGCCGAGGCTTACGTGCGGCGCCTGCCGTCCCTGACCAGGCTGACGCTGCCGCGCGGCGTCCTCGACCTCTCCACCGACACTCCGGCGCGCGACCTCACCCTGCTGTCGCCCACCGCGACCCTGGTGGCCCGCGACTCGCTGCACCCCGCCCTCGCCTACCTCCTGATGCGCGCCGCCACCGAGGTCCACGGCGGCCCAGGCCTCATGGACCGCGAGGGCGAGTTCCCCGCCCCCGTCGGCGGCGGCTTCCCGCTCAGCGACCAGGCGCAGCGCTACTACAAGTCCGGCGCGCCCTTCCTGCAGCGGTACCTGCCCTTCTGGGCCGCCAACCTCATCGACCGGCTGTGGGTCATGCTGGTGCCGCTCATCGCCGTGCTGGTGCCTCTGATCCGCGCCGTCCCCCCGCTCTTCGCCTGGCGGATGCGCGCGCGAATCCATCGCTGGTACGCGCGGCTGAAGGAGACCGAGCTGCAGCTGGACGAGCGCCCCGGCATGCCTCGGCTGCAGGAGCTGCTCGAAAGGCTCGAGAAGCTCGAGGACGAGGTCAACCGCAGCTCCTTGCCGATCTCCTACTCCGAGAACCTCTACGCCTACCGGCAGAACCTCGCCCTGGTCCGCGGCCGGATTGCGCAGCGGATGGCGAGCGAGCGCGAGCAGAACCGGGCCGGGTAGGGCCTCGCCCGCGGGGATGGGCGAACCGATCGGGCGATCAGAACCCGCGGCTGGCGCCGGACTGGCGAGCGGGGGACGGGCGCGTTCCACCGGGTCAATCGGCTCGCAGGAGCCTCGAGTGCCCGAGCTCCTCTCGACCGAGCAGCGCCATCCCGGCCTGCGTCCCCACGGTCTCGACGAGCACCACGGCATCCGGATCCTCGAAGCTCACCCGCGCCGGAGTCCCGGCCTTCTCCAGCCTCTCGTAGAGGAACTCGCCCAGGCGCCGCTCCTCGTCCTTCGTGGACAGGCGCCCCTTGAAGCCGCGGCGATGGATGCGGACGTGGAAGCTCTTTCCTGCGAGCGCGCCCGCATATCGGGTGGCGTCCTCCTGCGCCTTGGCTTCGAACTCCTCGGGCGAGCGGAAGGTGAACGTCTGGTCGCAGGGGAAGACGTGGGAGAGGAACGCGTGCTGCTGCGGCTCCTGGGCGACCTTCTCGTCGAGGGCGCGCAGCACGGCGTGGGGGTCGTCGGCCTTCATGACCAGGACGTCGAGGAAGCGCGAGACGGACACCGGGCCGAGGCTGAGCCTGCGCAGCTGTCGCAGCGCGCGGGCCATCTGCCCGCGCAGGGTGATGACGACGTTCCAGTCCCGCATGTCTCCTCCCCGCAGCCGGTCATGGCGTCGCCGCCCAGGCCGAGGAACCGTCAGGGGCTCGCGCGCCATGGCTCGACGCCCGCCGCCGGCCCGAGAGGCTTCTCGGGCCGGACGATCCCGTTCTCGACGCACTTGATGAAGCCGCTCGCAGCGTGGCCGGTGACGTCGAGGCGCTGCGTCCGGTTCTCGAGCGAGTACCCGAAGCCTCCCCGCTCGCGCGGCGCGCACTCGGGCGCCGTTCGCTGGGCGGCGAGGAGGAAGGCCAGCGCTCGCTGCGCATGCCCGCGGTAGGAGTCGGCGCCGCCGTCCTCCGACTGGGCCGCGACCGCGAAGGCGTCCGCCACGCCTCGCTCGGCGACGAGCGCCTCGCACCCGGCGAGCGCGCGCTCGGCGACCGGCGCCAGCTCGTCGCGGTCGAGGAAGTCCCCGAGCACCTCGACGTCCCACACCGTGGCGATCTCGCGAATGGCGCTGCCGGCCGCCACCCGCCGGTCCGTCTCCGGGTCGTAGAGGTAGAGGAAGCGGGCCCCGCGGGGATCGACCATGCCCCGGTACCACTCGTGGATGAGCTGCAACCGGTCGCTGAGGAGACCCGTCATGACGCTCGACCGCACCGCCTCGAAGGTAGGCATCGACCCCTCGCGAGTGGCGTCTCAGCAGGGATCCGCCTGGCATCGGCGGCTCCCCGTCCCCACGATTTCGTCGAGGAGGGGCCGAGCCATGACCTACTTGATGCTCTTTCGCTACACGCAGAAAGGCGTGGAGAACATCCGGGAGTCGCCCAAGCGCGTGGAGGCCACCAAGCAGCTCTTTCGCTCCGTCGGCGCGGAGGTGAAGGCGTTCTACCTGCTGCTCGGCGAGTACGACACCTGCTTCCTGGTCGACGCCCCCAACGACGAATCCATCGCCAAGGCCTCGCTGGCCCTCGCGGCTCGCGGGTACGTGCGCGGCGAGACCTACCCCGCCTTCAACGAGGGGGAGTTTGGCAAGATGATCTCGACGCTGCCTTAGGCCGCGTCCTCTTCCTCGAGCCGACTCCAAGCTCGGCTCGACGGCGCGCCGGGCAGCACGTCGCCGACTCCTTCGGCGAGGTCAGGTCTTCGCCCTCGGCGGATCACTCGTGACCGCGGGCTGCGCGGCGAAGCGGTGGGCGACCGCGTGCTTGAAGGCGTCCATGAGCATGGCGACGGCCTTCCGGCTCACGTCCGCGTCGGGGCACATCTGCTCGAAGGCGTGGTAGCAGCCTTTGAATTCGGCGAACCCCACCGGCACCCCCGCGCTGCGGAGGTTGTCGACGTAGGCGCGGGTCTCGTCCCTGAACGGCTCGATGCCGCCCACGAAGGTGAAGGTCGGGGGCAGCCGCGAGTAGTCCTGCTCCCGCGCTGGCGCGGCGTACTTCGGGACCTCGTCCGTGCCGAAGAGGCCCGCCAGGTACAGCTGCCAGGCGGCGCGGTTGCTGCGCGAGTTCCAGACCGGCGCGCAGTTGTCGGTGGCCGAGTCCGTGTTCATCCGGTCGTCGATCATCGGGTAGAGCGGCATCTGGAAGGCGACGCTGACCTCGCCCCTGTCCCGGGCGAGGAGGGTGGTGGCGGCCGTCAGCCCTCCACCGGCGCTGTCGCCTCCCACGAACAGTTGGTCGTCACGGACCCCGAGCGCCCGGGCGTTCTCCTTCATCCAGACCAGCGCCTCGTAGCAGTCGTCCAGGGCGGCCGGGTACGGCGCATGGATCGACAGCCTGTAGTCCGGCGAGACGATGACGCAGCTCGCGGCGTCGACGAAGCGCCTGCAGAAGCCGTGGTCGCTCTCCGGAAGGCCCATCGCGTATCCGCCGCCGTGGATCCACAGCAGGCCGGCGGCTCCGTCCTCGGGCGACGGCGACGGCGACTTGTAGACGAGCACGCGGAGCGGGGTGCCGTCCGCCTTCCTGCGGATGGCCGTCTCCTCGCAGCGGATTCCCTTGGCCAGCCTTCCGCGCTGGAAGCGGTCCATCAGTCCCTGCGCCCGGCGGAACGCTCGCTCGTCCGGGAAATTCAGGAGGTACCTGAGCAACACGGCGCGCAGGCGCAGCTGCTTGTCGATGTCCGAGGCTCTGATGTCTCGCATGGGCCTTCCGGTGCTTGCGCGATCGGGGGCAATCGCCGGTCGCGGGAGCGGCGCGCCAGTCTCGTCGTGCCGGCAGCCCGAGCGCAACCGGGCGAAGACGCGAGCGGCCGCCCGCCTCGGAAGGCGAGCGGCCGCTCGTTGAGTCCTCTTCGCCGTCAGCTCAGTTGATGAGCGGCTTGCCCTTCTTGAGCATGAAGGCCATGCGGTCCTGGGTCATCTTGTCGGCGCACAGCTCCACGAAGCCCTCGCGCTCCAGCTCGAGGACGGTCTCCTCGGACACCGGCGCCGCGGGGCTCGCGGTCGGCCCGCCGGTGAGGATGCGCGCCTGCACCATGGCGATCCGCCCGCTGTACGGCGTGATCTTCCCCTGCCGCACGAAGCTCTCGATCGAGTCGGCCATGACCAGGTAGCCGCCGGGGCCCGGCAGCAGGAGGTCCTGCTTCTCGATCGGCTTGTGGCCGGCGAGCATCTTGAGCGCCAGCTCCTTGGCCTGGCGGATCTGCTCGTCCTTGCTGAAGCAGATCACGTCGTTCTTGGTCAGCATCGCCTTCTCCTGCGCGTCGAACGCCGAGGAGCTGACCTTGCCGAAGCCGATGAGGTCGAAGGCGGCCATCACCGGCGGCATCGGGCCGGGGTTGGCCTTGGCCATCTTGTTGATGAGCTGCCGCAGCAGCAGGTAGCAGCCGCCGCCGGCCGGGACGACGCCCACGCCGACCTCGACGAGGCCCGCGTACAGCTCGGCCGCCGCCACCCGCGCCTGGCCGCCGAGGGCGATCTCCAGGCCGCCGCCCAGCGTCAGCCCGTGCGGCGCGGTCACCACCGGGAAGGGCGCGTGCAGGTTCATCAGGTTGACCTTCTGCAGCATCGCCGCCATCGCCCGGAGCTGGTCCAGGCGCTTGGCCTTGGCGAGGTCCAGCACCGCGTTCAGCTGCGCGCCGGCGCAGAAGTTCGCCGCCTGGTTGGAGACGACCAGCGCCTTGAACTTCCCGGAGCGCACCTCCTCGTGCGCCTGCTCCATCATCGCCATCACGTAGTCGTCGACCGGGTTCATGGTCGGGACCATCTTGGCGTCCAGCTCCACGCACAGCACCTGGTCGCCCAGGTCGACGAGGCGGGCGTTGAGGTTCTCGCGGACCACCTTGCCCTGCCGACGCTGCCAGGCCAGCGAGAGGACGCGGGCCGGCGGCGCCTTGGGCTCGGCGGGGTAGATGCGGCCCTGCTCCTCGGCGATCTTCCTCAGGCCCTCCGGCACCGAGATGCCCACCGACTCCATCATCCGCAGCGCGCGGTGCAGCCCGAGGGCGTCCAGCGCCTCGAGGGGCCCCACCTCGTGGCCGAAGCCCCACTTCATGGCGTTGTCCACCGTCTCGGCGTCGTCGGCGACCTCGCCCACGCGGCGGAAGGCGTAGGCGGCGACGCCCAGCACCAGCTCGCGGGAGAACTTGGAGATGCGGTCGTCCTCGCCGTAGGTGCACATCGCCACCAGCCGGTCGGCCGGCTTGGAGAACGTCTTGGCGTAGCGCACGCAGTCGTTCTTGGGCTCGGTCTTGGGCCGGTACTCCAGCGTCTTCAGGTCGAGGGCGAGCAGGCTGGGCTTGCCGCCCTTCTTCGGCGCCTCCTCGTCGTCGCCGCCGCCCTTGCCCTTCTCGGCCTTGAGCTTCTGGTAGAAGCCCTTGCCCGTCTTGTCGCCCATCCGCTTCATCTCGATCATCTTGGTGATGAACGCGGGCGGGTCGAAGAGCCTCCTGTCCTGGTCCTGGGGGCAGTGGTCGTAGGAGTTCTTCGAGGCGTGGAACAGGGTGTCGATGCCCACCATGTCGCACAGCCGGAAGGTGGCGCTCTTGGGACGGGCCAGGGCCTCGCCCGTGATCAGGTCCACCTCTTCGACGGTCAGGTCGTACTTCCGGGCCAGCTCCAGGGTCCACATCAGCGAGTAGATGCCGACGCGGTTGGCCACGAAGTTGGGCGTGTCGCGGCCGACGATGGGCCGCTTGCCCGCCTTGAGGAACAGCTCGAAGACCTGGTCGCACACCTCCTTCTTCGTCACCGGGCCGGGGATGACCTCGACCAGCGCCATGTAGCGCACCGGGTTGAAGAAGTGGATGCCGATGAAGTTCTCGCGCAGGTCCTGGCTGAAGCCCTCGCACATCTCGGCCAGGGACAGGCCCGAGGTGTTGGTGGCGATGATCGAGCCCTGCTTGCGGTACTGGTCGACGTCGGCGAAGCCCTTGCGCTTGATCGACATGACCTCGGGCACGGCCTCGATGAGCAGGTCGGCCTTGGGCAGCTCGTCCTTCATCTGCGCGAGCGCCAGCGGCTTGATCCGCTTGAGGCTGCGCGGGCTGAGGATGAGCGGGACCTTCGCCTTCGGGTCGTTGAGCTTGTCGAGCGCGCCCTGGGCGAGCTCCAGGGTCAGGTCGTAGATGCTGCACTCGTACCCGCGGTCGGCGAAGAAGCCGGCGATGCCGGCCCCCATGATGCCGCCCCCGAGGACGGCCACGTGATTGATCTCGGCCATGGCTTCCCCTACCTCCCGACGCGCTCGAGGATCGTCGTGGCACCCTGGCCGCCGCCGACGCACATGGTCGCCACCGCGTACCGGCCCTGGACCTTCTCCAGGACGGTCAGCGCGGTGCCGATGATGCGGATGCCGCTCATGCCCAGCGGGTGGCCCAGCGCGATGGCGCCGCCCAGGAGGTTCACCTTCTCCTTGGGGAACTTGCCCTTCTCGATGACGTACAGGCTCTGCGCCGCGAAGGCCTCGTTGAGCTCGAAGACGTCGATGTCGCCCAGCTTCAGGCCGGCCCGCGCCAGCGCCTTCTCGGTCGCGGGGATGGGGCCCATGCCCATGCGCTTGGGGTCGCAGCCGGCGACGGCGGTGGTGACGATGCGCGCGCGCAGGGTCAGGCCGAGCTTGGCCGCCACGTCCTCGGCCATGAGGATGGCCGCGCCGGCGCCGACGCTGACCGGGGAGCTGGTGGCGGCGGTGACGGTGCCCTTGGCGTCGAAGGCCGGGGCCAGCGACCTCATCTTCTCGAGGTTGGGCTCCATCGGGCACTCGTCGGCCTCGAACTTCTTGCCCCCGGGCAGCGTGATGGGCACGACCTCGCGCGCGAACGCCTTCTCGCCCCAGGCCTTGAGCGCCTTGTTGTGGCTCTCGACGGAGAAGGCCTCCTGGGCCTCGCGGCTGATGTGGCCTTCCTTGGCGAGCAGCTCGGCGGTGTCGCCCATGCCCATGTAGAAGCCCAGCTCGGCGAGCTCCTTGTCGTAGGCCGGGTTGTAGCCGCCCATCGGCACGCGGACCATGTGCTCCATGCCCACGACGATGGCGATGTCGCCCTTGCCCACCGCCAGCGCGTCGGCCACCACCATCAGCGCCTGCTGCGAGGAGGCGCAGAACTGGTTGACCGTCGTGGCCGCCACGCCGATCGGCAGGCCGGACTTGACGACCACCTGCCGGGCGACGTTCAGGCCGTTCTCGCCCTCGGGGAAGGCGCAGCCGCAGGCCAGGTGCTCGATGCGGTCGACCGGGACCTTCGGGTTGCGCGCCAGCAGCTGCTTGACGACCTGGGAGGCGATCTCCAGGGCGCTCACGCCGTTGAGCGAGCCGTTCTTGGCCTTGGCGATCGGGGAGCGGGCGATGTCGACGATTCCCACCTTGCGGATTTCCATGGTTCGTTCCTTTCCGGGATTTCTCTTAGAGGTCGTAGCGGCCGGTCTCGATGGCGTGGTCGGCGACGAGGCGCTTCAGGCGCATCGTGTCGACCGGCACGTCCGAGCCCTCGAGCAGCCGGGTCAGGGTGGAGCGGCGCGCGGGCAGCTCGGCCGGCGGCGCCACGTGGCTCAGGGTGTCCAGGGTGCAACGCGCGAGGTCGGCGCACTTCTCGTGCACGACGATCCGGGCGATGGCGTCGAGCAGCTCGCGCCGCCCGGCCTGCACCTGCGCGCGCAGCTGCAGGACGCGGGCGAGCGTGGACTCGGCGGCGTAGAGGGCGATGAGCGCGTCGGTGAGCGTCGCCGCGACCTGCTGCTCGACGCGCACGTCCTTGCCCAGCCCGATGATGGCGGTCTCCACGGTGTAGGCCAGCGCCCGCTTGGCGTCGGCCAGGCGCTTGAGCTCGAGGCCGAGCGGGCCCGCGGGCTGGGCCGTGCCGTAGCGGCCGGCGCGCAGCTCGGCGTGCAGGGCGTCCATCGTCTCGCGGAAGGGGAACTCCGCGGCGAAGATGTTCTGCACCAGCGTGCCGAACGCCAGCATGCGGTTGATGTCGTTGGTGCCCTCGAAGATGGTGTCGACCACGTTGTCGCGCAGGATGCGCTCGACCTGGTAGTGCTCGCAGAAGCCGTAGCCGCCGTGCATGCGCACGCCGTGGTTGGCGACCCTCATCAGGGTCTCGGTGCCGAAGACCTTGACGATGGAGGCCTCGACGCCGAAGGAGCGCAGGGTGTCGATGAGGTGCGCCGCGTGCCCCGGGTCGGACTTGGGCACCTTGGCGGCCCGCTCGTCGATGGCGCCGATGGTGCGGTAGGCCAGCGAGTCGAGCGCGAAGGTGGAGCAGACCATGTCCGCCAGCTTGGCCTTCTGCATCTCGAAGCTGATCACCGGCTGGCCGAACTGCTTGCGGTCGCGGCCGAAGGCGAGGGTCTTCTCGATGACGTACTTGCTGGTGCCCAGGCCGGAGAAGCCGAGCTTGAGCCGCCCCACGTAGAGGATGTTCAGGGCGATGGCCGGGCCGTCGCCGATCTCGCCCAGCAGGTCCTCCTTGGGCACGCGCACGTTCTCGAAGGTGAGGGTGGCGGTGGACGAGCCGTGGATGCCCATCTTCTTCTCCTCCGCGCCGCGGGTGACGCCCGGGGAGTGGAGGTCGACGACGAAGCCCGAGTACTTGCCCTCGACGCCGGCGAAGACCACCGCGATGTCCGCCCAGTTGGCGTTGGTGATGTACTGCTTCTCGCCGTTGAGCAGGTAGGCGGCGCCGCCGTCCACCGCGGTGGCCTTGGTCTTGCCGGAGAGCGCGTCGGACCCGCTGCCCGGCTCGGTGAGCGCGTAGCAGGAGACGAGCTCCCGGGTCATCAGGCGCGGCAGGTACTTCTTCTTCTGCGCGTCGTTGCCGAACAGCACGATGGGCAGCATGCCGATGCCGCTGTGGGCGCCGAAGGTGACCGCCATGCTGCTGCAGCCGGCGAAGACCTCGCTGACCAGCACCGAGGTGGTCTTGTCCGCGCCCATCCCGCCGTACTCCTCGGGGATGTCCAGGCCGACCAAGCCGAGGTCGCAGCACTTTTGCAGCAGCGACATGGCGAGCGGGACCCTCTTGCCGCCCTCCTCCACCGTCGCCTTGCCCTCGATGGCCTCCAGGCGGGTGAGCACCTCCTCCTTCCAGAACTTCTCGGCGGTCTGCCCGAAGAGCTTCTGGTCCTCGCTGAGCTTCTCGCGGGAGAAGATTCCGCCGCCCGGGAACGGCGCGACCAGGAAGCCTCCTCCGGGACTGGCCTGCGCTGCCGACACTTCGCTCGAGCTCACGGCTTAGGCCTCCTTGAACAAGTGCGGGACGAACCCCGCCGGCAAATCTGTCTGGAACCCCCGCTCCGCGACCACCGCGCCGATGCGCGGCGAGCCGGGAGCGAATACTCGAGGACATAATGACGCCTTGCGTCAAGCGCCAGACTTTCTAATCGACGGCGTTCGGCGCCCAACCCTCGGTTCTTGCGAAGGTTTTCCGGCCGACGGATCCCCCGGATGGGTTTCCACGTCCCATTTTCCGAGCACAGAGCCACTACAGGGCCATGAAGATCGCCTTCCTCCCCGCCGCGCTCGCCGCGCTCGTCGCGCTGCTCGCCCCCGCGGCGGCCTCCGCCTCCTTCGTCGACTGCGACATCCTCGCCGGCCAGCCGGTCTCCTGCGCGAACGGCTTCGAGGGCGTCGCGGTGGTCGAGGACCGCGGCACGCTGCGCGAGTGCACGTTCAAGGACGGCCGCGCCGTCTCCTGCGGCAAGGCGTTCGACGGCCGCGCGCTGGTCAGCCACGAGGGCATCTACCAGATGTGCGACGTCGCCGACGGCCAGGTCTACCGCTGCGTGGAGTGGGCCCAGGGCCGGGCGCCGCAGTGGAAGGCGGAGGACGGGCAGGAGCAGCCGGACCTCTCGGCTCAGGTGAGGGCGGCGAAGCCCAAGGCGACGCCGGCGGCGAAGGACGCCTCGCTCGCCAAGGCGAAGCCGGCGAAGGCGCCCGCGGCGAAGACCGCGGAGAGCGCGGCGGCGAAGCCCAAGGACAACCCGAACCCTTCCTGAGCGGCCGACTACTCCGCCAACTCGCGCAGCAGCTTCGGTTCGAACCCCTCGCCGCCCACGAACGCGCGGTGCAGGCGCCGCGTCGCGGCGAGGTCCGGCCCCAGCCCGGCCACGGCGCGGGCCTGCACGATCAGGCGCTGCTCGGATCGCGTCAGCCGCCCGTCGATGACGCTCGCCACCGAGAGCAGCCGCAGGACCGCGGCCCGTTCGCCGGGCGAGAGCTGGCGCAGGTCCTCCAGCAGCGCGGCGGCGTCGTCGATGGTCGCCCGCGCCGGCTCGCCCGAGCGCGAGCGCAGCTCGAACAGCAGCGCGACCAGGTTCGGGTGCAGGTCGCGCTTGGCCACCACCGCGCTGCCCACGGCGCGGAAGGCCGCCAGACGGCCGCGGGCGGAGAGAGAGCTCACCTCGCCCAAGGCCAGCCCGACCAGCTCCGCCGACGCCGACGGCCCGAAGGTGCGCAGCCGCGCCTGGCGCAGCACCCGCCAGCAGACCACCGCGTTCCAGACGGCGGTCACCGGGACGGCGACGAAGGGCACCAGCGTGCGCAGCGCGGCGCGCCCCAGCATCCGGCGCACCAGCAGCTTGGTGAGGAACGTCGAGAGGCTGACCTTGAGCTTGTAGAAGAGCGCGGCCGCGACCAGGCGCAGGCGGGAAACGCCTCGCAGCGGATCGATGCCGAACACCGGCGAGGCGGGGTCGGGCAGCTCCAGCGCGGCGCGGGCGAGCGCGGCCGCCAGCCGCTGGTCGCCCTGGCCGGCCACGAGGTCGAGCCCGGCGACGCGGGACAGCTCGTGGACGGTGCGCAGGCCGTCCCAGTAGAGGAAGCCGACCTCGAGGGCCGAGGTCACGACGTTGGCGCCGCCGATGACGAGCCAGTAGGAGAGCGGCACCAGCCAGAGGCTCAGGTCCGGGTCCACGCCGAGCCTGGGAATCGCGAAGACCTCCACCGCCGCCGCGACGAAGGTGGAGAGCGCCCCGGCCACCGCCGCGCGCACGATCGCCCCGCGCTGGACCCGCGCCAGCCCCGCCCGCTCGGTCGGGTTCAGGAAGTGGATGGCATCGACCGGGCTCGAAGGTCTCAGGGAGCTCGCCCGGCGCAGGAAGTAGCGCACTCCCACCCGCTCGAGCAGCGGCGGAGTCGCCGCGCCGGCGCTCTGGCGCTCCGGGGCCGGCGAGGGCTCAGGAGGCGGAAGCGTCGTCGCTGGTGCAGATCCGGTCGGCGGCATGCGGGACGACGATAGCCTGCCGCTCCGCGAGGGACGAACGTCGTTGGGACTGCCGGCGGCTCGCGCTCGCTCGCGAGGCCCGTGGACTTGACCGCACCCCCCGTCCGGGTGTCGTCTGCGTGCTTCTCGAACATTCTTGCTGGAGGGGTTCATGAACTGGCTCAAGGCGTTCGCTTCGGTGGCCTCGGGTGTCTTCCTCGCCGCGTGCGGCGGGCCCGAAGGCGAGACGGATCTGGGAGCGCAGGCCCAGGCGCTGACCTACCCGAGCGGCACCGCGCGGACCGTGACCTCGGTCCGGGCCGTCTACAAGGACGGGGCGGGCGCCTACCAGGCCGCGGCGGGCTTCGAGGCCCTCCGCGCCGCCGGCGCGCCCGACGCCGAGCTCTACAAGGTCCGCATCGGCGAGGTCGACGCTCCCGCCACTCGCACCGCGCTGGTCTTCCTCTCCGCCGGGCAGAAGGCCTCCAGCGGCAGCTCCCACGAGAACGGCCTCACCGGCCAGTCCGGGTACTGGGACTCCTCCTGCAACGACGTGTCCTGCGCGAACGTGACGCTCGACGCGCGGTCGCTGGCGATGAAGCTGCGCGCGCAGGGCTGGTTCCCGCCGGCCACCACCTGGTTCGCCGTCGCCAACGACAGCAACTTCGACCACCTGTTCGACACCACCACCAAGCAGCAGATGGTGACCGGCTTCGCCAACTGGCTGACCGAGCAGGTGCGCCCGGAGACGACCGCCATCTACCTGGGCGGCAGCTCCCGCGGCGGGTGCCTGGCGATGCGCATGGCGCAGTCGCTGCGCGCCAATCCCGCGCTCGACGGCATCCAGCTCTACGTCTCCTCGTTCGACGGCGTCTGCAAGAACAGCCAGGGCGAACTGGGCACCACCAACACCAAGATCAACAACCCGGTGCGGCCCTGGGGCACCTTCTACGGCGGCTGGGCGACCGCGCTGACCAGCCAGTACTCGAACCGCACGAACCTGCACATCTTCCACGTGGTCGGCGGCGCCGAGGTCGTGCCCGCCAGCGGCATCCGCGCCTTCGCCGCCTACTCCGGCTCGCCGCCCTCGACCGGCAGCAACCTGGATTGGGGCTGGTACAAGCAGACCTGGGTGAAGTGGGCCCACAAGGAGATCGGCAACCCGTACACCGAGCCTTCTTCAGGCAATCAGGCGCTGGCCGTCTCCCAGACCATCGACGCGCAGCTCACCTGGCTCGACGGGCTGCTGTAGGGAAGCGGACCGCGGCCCGGAGAACGGCTCCATCCTCCAGGCGCAACGGCGCTGGGGCTGCTTCCAAGGGGACGGATGCAGGGATCTGTGGGGCGCCCTCGCGGCCGTGTCGGGCATCGCCTGCCCGACGGCTGGCTGCAAGGCTCGGGTGCGCCGGAGCCTTCGTTCATCGCGCAGCCTGCGTCGGCCCCGGCATGGCGTGGGGTCTTCGAGGCGTCTCCACGGTTTGTACTGATATCATGACATTAGGTGCCGTAGCGTCGTAACATCATGACCTGCGTAAGAACTACCTCATGGAGCACCTCCCCGCCCCCGTGGGCACGGTGCTGACGACCCTCGGGGCGAATCTCAAGACGGCGCGACTGCGTCGAGGTCTGACGGTTCAGGAATTGGCCGAGCAGGTTGGGGTGAGCCGGCAGTTGGTTGCCGAAGCGGAGAGGGGCAAGCCGATGACCGGCGTGGCCGTCTACGCGGCACTTCTTTGGGCTCTTGGGCTGCTGGACGGGCTGGCGGACGTGGCGAATCCCGGCAAGGACAAGGTCGGCCTGGCCGGTGCGCTCGTGCAGGGCCGCTCTCGCGGGCGCCGCGCGGACGATTCGTAGGCTCGCTTCGCGGCTTGCTCCGACCCTTTCTTTTCCTAGAAGCCCAAGTGCCCGCGCCGCCGCACCGGTACGAATGAGGCACCAGACCCGGGCGCTCAGCCCGCTCCCGGCCCTCTGGGCAGCACGTCGACGAAGCGCACCTGCTCGAAGCCCAGGGTGATCAGCAAGGCCCGGATGGCCCGCTGCGAGAAATCTCGCGCGCGCCGATTGAGCACGGGATCGGCGCCCACCTCCGCTTCGAAGGCGCCCTTGGCCTTGTCGAAGAGCCGCGCGGTCTCCTGCGAGTCCAGGTTGGACCCGATGACCTCGGTCTCTCCGGGCTTGAGCTCGATCTGGACGCGGATCGGCGGCAGCACCACCAGGACGCTGCGGCCGACGACCAGGACGCTCTCCGGGCCGAAGCGCTCCAGGTCGAGGCCCAGGTGCGCCGTGGCGAAGACGACCGCCCGGCCCTCGGCACCGCGCAGCGTGTACTTGGCCCAAGCGACCACGTCGCCGAAGAAGGAGTCGGCGCTGGTGGGATCGGGAGCGAAGCGGACCTTCTTGTAGACCGAGACGTCCAGGGTCTCCAGGCGCGCCACCTCGCGGATCTGCGTCGCCACGGCCGGGGGATCGGGCAGCGGACGCATGCGCTCGGGCAGGTAGCGCCAGGCCGCCACCGCCCCGACGCCGATGAACAGCCCGAACGTCGCCAGGAGAATCAGACGCTTGGTCACGACCCGGACCCTCCACCGCCACTCGCGGCCAGTTGCCTCCCGTGCAGAGAGCACGGCGCGTGCCGGCGGAAGGCGCCGGGCATCGCCTCGCGAAGAGAGGACGCAGGGCTTCAGGCTGTGGCTCGCAGGACTCGCCGCGGTGTGTCCCGAACCAATGGTCTACACGCCAAACCTCAGCGGCAGACCAGCGCTAGGACGTCGAGGTGCGTGGAGGCCACCGGGACCGGCTCGGGCCAGGGGCGCAAGCAGGCGTCGATCACCGCGCCGGTCCGCGAACCGCCGCTGGCGTCGATCCAGGTGAAGGCCGCGCGCTCTCGCTCACAGTTGCCGCGACCGTTGCAGCGCGGGCGGACCCGACGAGCGCTGGAGGCGGAGCGCCGCGCTCCGGGACCGGCCGGCAAAGACGATGGCCAGGGCGAGCATCCAGGTGAACCAGCCCGGTGCCGCCTGCGACGCCGAGGAGCATCCGCATCCCTGGCCCTGCGGCGCAGGTCCGGGATCGACGGAGGCGCCGCCGTCGCTCTCCGGCCTGGGCTGCACCCCGGCATCGGTGGCAGGCCTAACGGCTCCGGCATCGCCGGCTGGCCCGATCGATCCCGCATCGGAGGACGGTGCGATGGACCCGGAGTCGGCGCCAGGCGGGACCGGAGCGCCGCCGTCGGGAGTGGGCGGGCCGTCGACCAGCGTGACGAGGTAGTCGCCGCCACCGTTGTTGTTCCAGGTGCCGTCGTCGTAGTGGATGACGAAGTTGATCGTCGAGACCGCCGTCCCCGTGAAGGGTCCGAGGACCGTCGTGTAGCGGCCCTCGGCGTCGGGGCCGGCGAGCGGCGTCTCGACGGACTTGGCGTCGAAGGACACGGTGCCCGCGGGCTGCAGGGACTGCGGCGGGAGCTTCCAGCCATCGACGCCCCAGTGCAGCTTGCCCGGCTTGGGCGCCCAGAGGGTCACGGCGTCGGAGCGCGTCGGCTGGCTGGGAGACCAGCCGACCTTGCCCGAAGGCGTCCCGGTGCCCGCCCCGACGTAGACGTGTTGGATAGGCGAGCGCGCGACCTGGCCCTTCGAGTCGGTGGCCGCGACGTAGTAGTCGACCAGCGCGTCCTTCACCCCGGCGATGGTCGCCCGGTACTCGTCGGCCTTGTAGGTCGGCACCGGATCGGTCCGCGAGGGGATGGACTTGGCCAGCATCGCGAGGTCCTGCCAGCCGGTGGCGGCGTAGGTCTGGCCGGTGCGGTCGACGGTTCCCTTGGGCGTGACGCGGTAGCGCAGGGTCACGCTGGCGAGGCCGCTGACGTCATAGGCATAGGTCCAGACGTCGAAGTCCGAGGGCTTCGCCTGCGTGCCCCACTCGATGGCACCCGGGTTGTAAGGCTCGCGCTGCGGCAGGTAGACGGTCGGCGCGACGGTGTCCGCTGCGCCGGCGAGGACCGCGTCGGCGTGTTGCACGGCGAGGTTGGCGGCGCGGGCCGGGTGGCTGTCCCACTTTCCGCCCTCGGCGTTGTCCCAATACCAGTAGCAGCTGGTCTCGCCGTTCAAGAGGTGGTGCCAGGCCTGGTCGGTCTCGCTGCCGGTGCCGGAGCGGATGGCGTCGAGCGAGGTGTAGCCGGCGATGGCCTGGGCGGTGTGCACGCGGTTGGCGGCGGCGACGATGACCCCCCAGCTGTTGCGGTCGGGGCTGTAGCCGTCGGCGGCGGGATCTCCGTTCCACTTGAGGAACTCCGGGTCGCCGTTGTCCGCACCGCTCCAGCTCCCGGGCTCGACGTGGATGACGTCGGCCGCGTCGGGCGGGAAGCGGTCCAGGTAGTCCTGGATGGTCGTGGCCTCGAAGCGGTCGGGCTGCGAGGAGATCCACGAGACGAAGTTCGCGAAGTTGGAGTGGTAGTACGAGTCGGTGCCGCCGCCGTAGTTGTCGCCGTCGTGGTGCAGGACGACCAGCATCGGGTGGGCGTCGTCGGTGTTGAAGGCCTCGTACTGCGACATCACGCTCTCGTAGAGGAAGGCGCCGTAGCCGCCGCGGGCGTCCTCGTTGCCCTCGTAGCGCGCCGCCGGCACCGCGATGATCCGGCTGGCCTGGCCGCTGTCGGGTTCGACGTACTCGACCCAGTGCGGCTGGTAGCCCCAGGGCGCGCTGACCTTGGTCGGGGCCCACAGGTTCTGCAGCTGCACCCAGTTGGCGCTGCCGCCGGAGTTGCGCTGGTCGGCGGCGTTGGGCGGGTAGAGGTTCGAGCCCGCGGAGTACGGGTAGTCGGGGCGCGCGCGGTCGAAGTGGATGTTGTCGACGAGCGCCCACTTCACGCCGGCCGCGGCGAAGTCGGGGATGACGTGCTCGGCGAAGGCCGTCTCCGGCGGGAAGATGCCCTGCGGGGCCTTGGCGGGCGGGCCGAAGCTCGCCAGCATCGCGTTCTTGTGCAGCTCCAGTTGCAGCCGGCGGTCGGCTCCGGGCACCAGCGGCATCAGCGGGTGGTGCTGACCGATCATCGTCAGGTCCAGGCGCGGGTTGCCCAGCGAGGTCGTCAGCGACCGGCTCTGGCTCCAGCGGTCCTTCCAGCCGCCGAAGCCGCGGCCCGCCGCGCTGATGGCGTCGAGGTTCTCGATCAGCGAGCCGGTGAAGCTGACCTGCGCGCCCAGGTGCGGCAGCGCCAACCCCTGCTGCACGGCGTCCATCGGCCAGGCCGAGTAAGGCCCGCTGCGGTCGTTATGGATCTGCATCAGGTCGAACGACCAGCGGCCGGCGTCCTGGCTCTGCACCACCGACTCGTAGGGCCAGTAGATGGGCTGGTGCATGTGCCAGTGGAACGACACGTGGATCTTCGGCTTCGCCGCCGCGGGGGCGGCCATGGCGAGGACGAGCGGGAGGGCCAGCAGGAGGTGGCGGAGGTGGACCATGGCCTCATCACGCCGGAGCCGACGGGGACTTTCCCGCCTCTCCGCAACCTCCCGCAGTTCTTGGCGTTCTGGGAAGGGCGCCAGGCCGGCTCCGCAACCACCTGAATTCGCCGCGGTTTCTTCGCTGCCTCCCGCAACGATCCTATGGATCGCGGCAGACCGGCTAGCATCCGGCCCGCTTCGGGCTCACCGCCCAGCCCTGCCGAAGGAGTCCACCCGTGCCCGAGAACCTTGAAGCGCTGCTCCAGCGGATCGGCGCGGAGGAGAAGACGCTGGTCTTCTCCTCCTTCACCAACGACGACGCCCTCGCCCTGGGCCAACTGCTGATGGAGAAGGCGCGGTCCCGGGCGCTGCCGGTGGCCATCGACGTCGAGCGCTGCGGCGAGCGGCTGTTCTACGCGGCCCTGCCCGGCTCGACGCCCGACAACGCCGGGTGGATCGAGAGGAAGAAGCGGCTGGTGAACCGGGTGCACCGCAGCTCCTTCGCGGTGGGGCTGGAGCTGCGCGCCACGAACAAGACCCTTGAGCAGCGGATGCTCCTCGACGAGAAGGACTACGCGCCGCACGGAGGCTGCGTCCCGGTGGTCGTGGCGCAGGTCGGCTTCGTCGGCACCGTCACCGTCTCCGGCCTGCCGCAGGAGGAGGACCACGCGCTGGTCGTGGAGGCGATGCGCGAGTTCCTCGCCGGGCGGGCGAAGGGCTGAGCCTTCGCCCGAGATCGGAAATTCCGCGCCGCGCCGCCGCCGCCCTCGTCTACACTCGCTCCCCGCTGGGCCCGCCTGACCTCCGTCCCGGAAGGACCTCGAGATGAACCTCCGATCTGCCTGCTCGCTCCCGCTCGTGCTCCTCCTCGCGCTCTTTGGCGCCGGCTGCGGCAACCCTCCGCCCTCATCGGACACGGACGCCGGCGCTGGGCTCGACGCCCATGAGGGCTCTTCCGAAGACAGCGGTGTGGTCGTCGTCGCCGACGCCGCGACCTCCACGGACACCGGGGCTTCCCCGGACGTCGGAACCGCCGAGCCCGACGGCGGGCCGGTGGTGCCCCCGACCGACGCCGGGACCGGCGCCGACAGCGGCGTCCCGACGCCGCTCGAGGTGACCAAGGCCACCGCCGAGACGACCGGGTCCGTCCTGGTGGAGTTCAATCGCGCCATCGACCCCGGCAGCGTGCTGCCGAACGGATCGCAGTTCAGCTTCACCGCAGGCCTGACCGCGAGCGCCGCCTCCGCCTCGGGCAGCCAGGTCCGCGTGACGACCAGCACCCAGACCTCCGGGGCGAGCTACGTGGTCACCGTCGCCACCACCGTCCAGGACGCGAGCGGCTCGGCGCTCTCCGCCACCGCCAACGTCGCGGGCTTCATCGCGCCCCAGGGCCAGGCGAGGCTGGTCATCAACGAGATCAACCCGAACATCCCCAACAGCCGCGACCTGATCGAGTTCCTGGTCGTCGAGGCCGGCACCACCAAGCAGATGCAGATCATCGAGGAGGGCAAGACCGCCGACCCGCTCACCTTCACCACCTTCCCGGACGTCCTGGTGCAGGCCGGCGACCTCGTCGTCCTCCACCTGAACCCGGTGGGCGCGGACGACCCCAAGGCCTCCGAGCGCACCTCCAAGTCGGAGAGCACCGCCAAGGAGGCCTACCCGAACGCCTGGGACTTCGTCGGCGGCAGCGCCGCGGTCACCTTCTCGCACCGGCTGCTCAAGCTCGTCGCCGCCGACGGCACTGTGCAGGACGTGGTCCCCTTCGCCAAGGTGGGCCTCGCCCCGCCGCTGCCGGGCGGCTTCGAGTTCGCGGTGCAGTTCGCGCAGGACAACGGGCAGTGGCTGCCGGCCGACTGCGGCACCGGCGTGCCCTGCACCTACGCCTCGGTCCCCAGCGTCCTGGACGTCTCGGTCGACTGGAGCCAGGTCGGCAACACCAAGGACTCGAGCCTCGCGCGCAAGCCGGGCGCGGACACCGACTCCGCGGCCGACTGGGTGCTCAAGGCGACCGGGGCGAGCTTCGGCAGCCCGAATCCCTAGGGCCGGCGGCTCCGAGCGGACAGGCTCACCCCACCCGCTTCATCGGTGAAGGCCCGCGGCGGCTCTTGGCCGGCTGCGGCGTGCGCTGGCGGGCGCGCGGCTGGCGGGCCGTGCACGCCTCGCGCAGCGCGGCGGCGGCGTCGAGCGCCAGGCCCACGGTCCGCTCGAGCTCCTCGGCGTCCTGCGCCGAGCCGAAGGCGGGGTTGAAGTGGAAGGCGCACAGCGTGCCCTCCTCGAGGACGACGCCGCGGTACCAGCGGGTGGAGGCGAGCGCGGACAGCGCGGCCCGGACGCCCTCGTCCTCCAGCGCCGCGAGGTCCTCGGGGCCGCGGCTCTCGGCGGCGAAGGCGCTCTCGAAGCTGGCCGGCGCCGCGGCGATCTCCACGGCGCTGCCCACCCTGCGCGGGGCGAGCCGGGGCGGCGCCGAGCGCAGCAGCAGGCCGGCCGGGCAACCGGGGACGGGGATGTCGACGACCACCGCGGTGCTGCCCACCGGCATGTACGCGCCCAGCTTGGCCGCCCGCTCGATGCCCAGCTGGTCGTGGACCTTGAACCCCAGCCCCATCAGCTCGCCCGAGAGCTCGAAGGCGTCGGCGTCGAAGGTCAGGGCGCGCCTCTCGGCGAAGGCCCTCCAGTTCTGGTGCCGCTTCTTGAGCGTCCGGGTGACGACGTAGAAGCCCAGGCTGACCGCGAAGAAGAACAGGGCGATGAGCAGGCTGACCATGTCTCGCTGACCTCTGGCTAGGGGTTCGGGAACCGGATGGCGACGGGAGGCCGGCCGGCGACGAGGAGCTTGGCCGCGGCCATCGCCAGAAGGACCAGGGAGCCTCCCGGAAGCAGCACCACCGCCAGCGCCAGGATGAGCTTCCAGAGGTTCATACCTCCAGCGGTTTGCAGGGGCCGTACCCGTCCGGGCCGGGCGCAACCCCTCGCAATCAGGCGCCCTCGCCGCGCCCTCCGGGACCGTCAGCCGTCAATGTTGACGGCGGCCTACCGTCAGCACTTCTCCTCGTGGTGGCCCAGCGCCGAGCGGACCTTGGCGGCCAGGTCGCTCACCGTGAACGGCTTCTGGATGAAGTGGACCCCCTCGTCCAGCACGCCGTGGGGGGCGATGACGTCGGCGGTGTAGCCGGACATGAAGAGCAGCTTGAGCTCCGGGCGCATGGGCAGCAGCTTCCGGGCGAGCTCGCGGCCGTTCATGTCCGGCATGACCACGTCGGTCATCAGGAGGTCGATTTCGCCGTCGTGCCCCCGGGCCGCGCGCAGGGCCTCGGCGGCGCCGCCGGCCTCCAGCACCACGTAGCCCTGCCGCTCGAGCATCTTCTTGACCGCGTAGAGGATGGCCGGCTCATCCTCGACCAGGAGGATGGTCTCGTGGCCGCGCTGGACGGCCTCGCCCGCCGCGCCGCCCGCGGCCGCCTTCCTGGCGTCGCCGGCGTGCCGGGGGAGGTGGACGCTGAACGTCGTGCCGCGGCCCGGCTCGCTCCGCGCATCGATGAAGCCGTGGTTCTGCTTGACGATGCCGTAGACGGTGGCGAGCCCCAGCCCCGTCCCCTTCCCCACGCCCTTGGTGGTGAAGAACGGCTCGAACAGGTGCGCCAGCGTCTGCGGGTCCATGCCGCAGCCGTCGTCGCTGACCGCCAGCCGCACGTAGTCGCCGGGGGTGAGCCCCGGGTGCGCGGCGCGCTGCGCCTCGTCGCACGAGCAGTTCCCGGTCTCGATGGTCAGCTGGCCCACCCCGGCGATGGCGTCGCGCGAGTTGACGCACAGGTTGGCCAGGATCTGGTCGATCTGCGAGGGGTCCACCTTCACCGGCCACAGCTCCGCGCCCGGCGCCCACTGCAGGCGGATGTCCTCGCCGATGAGCCGCTGCAGCATCTTGAGCATGTCGCCGATGGTCTGGTTGAGGTCCAGCACCCGGGGCGAGACGGTCTGGCGGCGGGCGAAGGCCAACAGCTGGCGCGTCAGGCTGGCCGAGCGCAGGGCCGCCTTGCGGATCTCCTCGAGGTCGTTGTGGACCTGGCCCGCGGGGTCCACCTCGGTGAGGGCGACGTCGGCGTGCGCCAGGATGACGCCCAGCATGTTGTTGAAGTCGTGGGCCACCCCGCCCGCCAGCCGGCCCACCGACTCCATCTTCTGCGCCTGCTGCAGCTGGCTCTCCAGCCGCCCGCGCTCCTCCTCGGCGCGGGTGCGCTCGGTGACGTCGCGGAAGATGCCGTACGAGCCGACCGCCCGGCCCTGCCCGTCGTACTGCGTGGTGGTGGTCACCGTCAGGGTGCGCACGCTGCCGTCGGGGCGCTTGAGGTCGAAGGGGTAGCTGGTGCGCTCGTTGGCCGGCCGCGACCTCGTCAGCTCCTGCATCCGCTCGAAGGTCCCGGGGTCGACGAAGTCGTGCAGGCTGCGCCCGACCAGGGCGCCGACGGGCACCCCGAAGATCTCGTCGGCGGCGCGGTTGGCGTAGAGGAAGCGCTCCTCGCGGTCGACCAGGCCCAGCCCCTCGCCGATGTTGTCCACCACCGAGCGGTAGCGCGCCTCGCCCTCCTCGAGCGCCGCCTCCGCCCGCTTGCGCTGGGCGATGTCGGTGGCGACGCCCAGCAGCGCCGGCGCGCCCTGCCACTCGACCCTCTTGGCCAGGACCTCCAGCGGGATGGTCGTGCCGTCCTTGCGCCGGTGCCGGACCTCGAAGAGCGCCTCGCCCCGCTCCTCGACCGCTCGCTGGCGCTCGCCGAAGTGCTGGGCGTCTTCGGGCGCGTCCAGCTCCTCGAGCCTGAGCGCCAGGAACTCCTGCGGCTCGTACCCGTGCATCTCGAAGGTCCTGCGGTTGGCGAACAGGCACCGCCCCTCGAGGTCGTGGACGGTGATCGAGCTGGGGGCCAGCTCCACCACGTGCGCCATCGTCCGCAGGCGGGCCTCGATCCGCTTGCTCTCGATGGACACGGCGGCGAGGTGGGCCAGGGCCTCGATGGTGTCCCGGCGCAGCGCCGTCCCCTCGCGCCGGGTGAGGATGCTGATGCCGCCCCGGAAGTCGCCGCGGGCGAAGCCGACCACATACACGTCGGAGAGCCCCAGCAGCCGCGCCGCCTGCCGGAGGACGGCCTCGGGGACGACCTGGTCCGCGAGCGCCGACACCCCGCCCTCGAGGCGGACCAGCTTCCCGACGGCCATCGCCTCCTTCACCACCGCGGGGTAGTCGCCGGGGAGGTCCCGCGGCTCGGTGCCCAGCAGCTGCGCCACCGCGGTGGCCAGGCTGCCCAGGCCGAGGAGGGACTGAGGCCGGTAGCTCTGGCGCTTGGGGTCGTAGTGGCTGACGGCGATCACCGCGTCCTCGCCCACGACCTGGCGCAGCCCCTGCGCGAGCCCCTGGTAGACCTGCGCCTCGGACTCGGCGGCCATCCACTTCGAGGCGAGCTCCGCCACCAGCCGCATGTCGCACTGCTGGGTCTCGGTGCTGGTCTGCGCCTCGTGCTCCGCCATGGCCACTCTCGCTGAAGGCCCTGCCCAGGATCCGGCGACCATTCTACCGATCCTCCCGGGGCGCGCGGCCGGAGGTCGCCGCCTGGCCGGAGGGCTGCCGGACGGCCGGGGCGGTCAGCGCCTGTGCGAGAGCGCCTCCTCCCACTGCCGGCAGAGCGTCTTCAGGATCTTCAGGCGCGCGGAGTACTTGTCGTTGGCCTCCACCAGCGTCCAGGGCGCCATCTCGGTGCTGGTGCGGTCGACCATGTCGCAGACCGCGCGCTCGTACTGCGGCCACTTCTCGCGGTTGCGCCAGTCCTCGTCGGTGATCTTGAACTTCTTGTAGTCGGTCTTCTCGCGCTCCTTGAAGCGCCTGAGCTGCTCGTCGGGCGTGATGGCCAGCCAGAACTTGCTGACGACGACGCCGTGGCGGTCCAGCTGCTCCTCGAAGTCGTTGATCTCGGCGTAGGCGCGCATCCACGCCGCCTCGTCGCAGAAGCCCTCCACGCGCTCGACCAGCACCCGGCCGTACCAGCTGCGGTCGAAGATGGCGACGTGGCCCTGCCGCGGCAGGTGGCGCCAGAAGCGCCAGAGGTAGGGCTGGGCCCGCTCCTCTTCGGTGGGCGCGGCGACGGGGATGATGCCGTAGTGGCGGGCGTCGAGCGCCGCGGTGATGCGGCGGATGGCGCCGCCCTTGCCGGCGGCGTCCTGCCCTTCGAAGACCAGCACGCAGCTGCGCCTGCGGAACCTCGGGTGGCGCGCGAGGAGGTTGAGCTCGCCCTGCCACTTCTCCAGCTCCTTCTCGTACCGCTTCTTCTCCACCTGCTGGTCGTACTTCAGGGACCGCAGCACGTGGCGCCCGTCGATCGGCTCCTTCGGCAGCGGCGCGGCGGGCTCGGCGGCCGGGGGCGCCTTCGTGGCCAGGCGCTCCTGGAGGGCCGAGAGCAGCAGCTTGCCCGCGGCCAGGCTGCGGTAGCGGTGGTCGGCGCCCTCCACGACCGTCCACGGCGCCTCCCCGGTGCTGGTCTCGCGCAGCACGTACTCGCTCACCTTGCGGAAGCGCTCGTAGGTCTCGAAGCGCTGCCAGTCCTCCCTCGTCACGCGCCAGCGGGTGTCGGGGTCCTTCTCGAGCTCCTTGAGCCGCTTTTTCTGCGCCTTCTTCGACAGGTGGAACCACAGCTTGACCAGCAGCACGTTCTCCTGCGTCAGCATCCGCTCGAAGTGGCGGATGGCCTCGACGCTTTGGTCCAGCCCGGCCTTCGAGGTCTCGCCCTCCACGCGGTGGACGATGGGGTCGGTGTACCAGGAGCCGAACAGGATGCCGATGCGGCCCCTGGGCGGCAGCGCGCGCCAGAAGCGCCACATCGGCGGCCGGTCCTCCTCCTCGTCCGAGGGCGCGGCGAAGGCGTGCGTGCGGACGTGGCGCGGGTCCATCCACTCGTTGAGCAGGTTGACCGTCTCGCCCTTGCCGGCGCCGTCCACGCCGGCGATGACCACCACCACCGCGGTCTTCTTCTGCGCGAGCAGCGCGTACTGCGCGGCGAGCAGCGCCGAGCGCAGGGCCGGCTCCTCCTCGTTCCAGGTCTGCTTGTCGACCCGGTGGCCGAGCTCGGCGGATTCGAACATGGCGTGGCTCCCCGTGGGTGGCTGCTACCGGAGGGATCCTCACCCGGCCCCGGAGTGCGTGTCCATCGCCGCCGGGCCGGGGGCTGAAGCGCTGCTGTCACCCCACATCTTCAGCCGGCGAAGGTGGGTAGAGCCCGCCCTCCGTGGCGGGGGCGGCCTTTGTCGGGCGCTGACACGACCAAACATACCGACCCGACCCCGGCACCCTTCGGCAAGATCACGGCAGGCGCGGCCGGGCACTCCCAGCCCGACACGACCAACCGACCGACACGCCCCCGGCACGGAGGCCGGGCTCTACCCAGCTCGCCGGCTAATTGGTGGAAATCATCCGAAGAGATGTGGGGTGACAGCAGGGCTTCAGCCTCCGGCGGGCGGGCGGCGCTACGGCTTGAGCGCGCCGCTCTCCACCAGTACCTTGCCGTCGACCTTGATGGTCGCGTCGGAGAGGAAGCTCTGCAGGTTGTAGAAGATGTTGTTCTCGCCGCCGGCCCAGCCGTTGCCGCCGATCTGGATCATCGTCGTGCCCGCGGGCAGGTAGGAGAGCAGCCGCGAGCCGGCCGGGACCTTCACGTTCGGGTTCAGGCCGATGTCCACCAACGCGAAGACGTCGCGGCCCATGGGGGCGGCCTCGTACTCGGCCTTCAGCCCCGAGATGTCGTCCTTGGAGGTCATCGAGGTCAGCTTGCCGGCCGCGAACTTCAGGGTCAGGCCCTTGATCTCCTGATTGCTGTGCAGCTGCCGGTCGATGACCAGCGTGCCCTCGGCGGTCCCCGGCACCGGCACGAAGTAGACCTCGCCCGCCGGCAGCCAGACCATGGTGGCCGCGCCGCCCTTCCGCAGCTCCTCGGGGCTGATGATGCCGTCGGAGAAGAGCACCGGCCGGCCTTCGATCTTCATCTTCAGCGAGGTGCCGTTCCTGGAGGTGATCTCCAGGAGCTTGCCCTTGGCCAGCCGCGCGCGGACCTTGTCGCCGGTCTCCAGCAGCTTCTTGTTGTCCACGCCGATGCCGTCCCAGAACACCCGGGTGAGCTGGTCGAGCGTCATGCCGAACTTCTTGGCGTTGGCCTCGGTGGGGTACAGGCCGTTGCCCAGCACCACGCGGCGGATGCCGCGCTTGGTCTCGATGGCGTGCACCTTCTCGAACGACTCCATGGTGGTGGCCACGCGCGTCGCCGGCACCTCGCCCTGGGTGTCCGGGGCGTCGCCGCGGTCGATGCGGATGCGCACGTCCGCGGTCTCGGCGAGCTTGGCGCGCACCGCCGCCGCCTGCGCGTCGTACTTCTCCGGCACCTCGGAGTAGAAGCGGCGCAGCATCGTGTCCGAGTCGACCAGGACCAGCGGGTTGCCGCCCGCGCGGCGGATGGCGACGGCCAGGTCCTCGAGCAGGTCGCGGTCCTCGAAGGTGCCGGTGACCAGGACGAGGTCGCCCTCCTTCACGCCGGCCGACTCCACCACGAGCTTGCGGGCCAGGTCGCGCACCGACGGCCTGGCCGGCTCGGCGGGCGCCGCGGCTGCGGCCGGGGCGGCGGGCGCGGCCTTGGCGGCGGGAGCGGCGGCGCGTGCCGGCTCGGCGGCCAGGGCGGGAAGGCTGAAGAGCATCAGCAGCGAGGCGATCGAGTGCTTCGTCATGGGTCCCCTCTCGGCGCGGATTCCCTCCCCCGGGGAACGGCGCCGTTTCGCGGTCGATAGTCGGGCACATCTTGCACCGGAAACCGCCAATGGCCCAGTGACGCAGGGTCAGCGGCGGTGCGCGCGAGCCGGGGCGCGGCCGGCGCGCTCCGCTCCGGGCGCGCCGGGCTGCGCCGCGAACGGGAAGCCGCCGTCCAGGGACGGCCAGGCGGCGTCGCGCCCGGTGCCGGCGTCGGAGCCGACCCACGAGGGCTGCAGCGTGTTCCAGTCGTAGAGCAGGCCGCAGCCACTCAGGGCGAGCGCGGCGAGGAGGGTGGCCCAGAGCAAGCGAGGCATCTCTAGAACCCTCCGGAGACGAAGAGGCCGGCGCCGCCCGGGATGAACGCGGGAGCCACCGAGACGGGCGCGGGCGCAGCTTCCGGCGCGTCGCCGGGCGCGGGCGCCGCGGCGGGAGCGGGCTTCGACGTCGGGAAGAAGGTCATGATCAGGCCCACCGCCACCACCGCGCCGCCGATGCCGTACAGCGCGTCGGCCATGGCCGTGGCGATCTTGCCGCTGTCGCGAGCGCTCGTGTAGTCGGCGACCGTCTTGGCGCCCTTGGCGGCGTCGTAGTGGGTCGTCGCCAGCGCGCCGGAGATGACGCCGCCCAGCAGCAGCCCGGCTCCGACGCCGTCGAGCACATATCCGCCGAGGCGCCGAGCGCCGTCGTCGACGAGCGGCTGGGCCGCGGCCTGGACGGCGGGCTCCGGGGCGGATGGGGCGGATGGAGCGGATGGAGCGGCGGGCTGGGCCGGGGCGGATTCCGCGGTCGCGGCCTGAGCGACGGGAGCGGCCGGTGGGGTCGCGGCGGCGGCTGCCGGTGGGGCGGCCGCGTCTGGAGGTTTCTCCGTGCTGGCTTCCGCGGCGGCGGGCGAAGGGGCGGCGGGTGCGGCCGCCTGCGGAGCAGCGCGCGGGGCCGTCGGCTCGCCGATGGCCATGAGGATCTCGGCGGTCGCGTCCGCGGCCAGCTCGGCGAGGGAGGCCGACTTCGGCGCCCTCTTGATCGTCTTCATCAGCGACTTGGCGTGCTTGACGAAGAGCAGGTCCGCGCTGAGCACCCACTGGTCGCCCGCCTCCGAGATCTCCGAGGCGAGCAGGAAGTCGGCGGCGAGACCGGAGAGGCAGCCGGCTTCGGCGCAGCCCGCCAGCGCGCCGAGCCTCTCGGGGCCGGCGAGCGCCGCCAGGTCCGCGCCCACCACCGGCTTGACCGGGAAGCGCTGGGCCTCGACGGCGATGGCGGCGGCGATCGTCTCGGCGAGCCTGGGGTCCACCGTCGCGGCCGCCTTGGCCAGCGGGACGGCGAGGGTGGGGACGTCGGAGCTCTCGGCGGCGAGGCTCGCCGACGGTGCGGCGACGAGAGCCGAGACGAGCACGACAAGGACCGATGGGCGCACGGGCGAGGCCTCCACGCAACGGACGGGCGATTCTACTCGGGACGCTCGATCTCGCGCCCGACTCGGCCGAGGACCCGCCCCTCGTCGTCGACGAAGACCGCCTTGTTGCCCTCGTCCAGGCGCGTGCCGTCGGGGCTGCGCCACGCGAAGGCGGCCTCGTCGAGCACCAGGTGGGGCGTCGGTCCCTCGGCCGGCGGGTTCAGGGCGAACCGGGCCGAGCCCCCGGCGCGGTGGGCCCAGACCTCGATGGGCCTGCCGCGGATCACGGCCCAGCGGTAGCGGCGGGTGGCGCCGGGCGCGAGCGCCGGGTTGCACGAGTCCGGCGGCTGGAACTCGTCCTTGCACGGGCGCAGGACGTCGTTGCCCACCGCGACGGAGACGTCGGACGGCACGTCGGCGACCAGCAGCCCGCGGCCGTGGGGCTCGGAGCGCCGGAAGACGAGGGCGATGACGGTCATCAGCGGCACGGCGAGGACGACGAACCAGATGAGCATGCGGCGTCGGTCCATGGCGGCTCCTGAAGGCCCAAGAGTAGCGTCGCCGTGCGCGGCTGTCGCCCGGAGTCGCGCGCTTCCCGCCGGTCGCCCTCCGTCCGCGGGACCCGCTGCATGGCACCGGCTCGAGGTGCTGCTGCCGCGATCCGCCGAACCTAGCGTTGGCGGAGGGGGTGGGGTCATGGTCGACCGCGCGACGATCGAACGCTTGAGGAGCAGTCTTCGCGGCAGCGTGCTGGCCCCGGGCGACGCGGACTACGACCGGGCACGCCGGGTCTACAACGCGATGATCGACCGGCGCCCGGCGGCCATCGCCCGCTGCGCCGGGGTCTCGGACGTCTCCGCCGCGGTGAGGGTCGCCGGCGATGCGGCCGCGCTGCTCTCCATTCGCGGAGGCGGGCACAACGCCGGAGGCCTCGGGGTGTGCGACGGCGGGGTCGTCGTCGACCTGTCGTCGATGCGCGGCGTCCGGGTGGACGCCGAGGCGCGCACGGTGCGGGTGGAGGGCGGGGCCACCTGGGGCGAGGTCGACCGCGCCACCAACGCCTTCGGCCTCGCCGTCCCCAGCGGCATCGTCTCCACCACCGGCGTCGCCGGGCTCACCCTCGGCGGCGGCACCGGGCACCTGACGCGCCGCTTCGGGCTGACCATCGACCACCTGCTCTCGGCGGAGGTCGTCCTCGCCGACGGGAGCCTCGTGCGCGCCAGCGAGGACGAGAACCCCGACCTCTTCTGGGCGCTGCGCGGCGGAGGCGGCAACTTCGGCGTGGTCACCGCGTTCGAGTTCGACCTCCAGCCGGTCGACCGCGTCGTCGGCGGGCCCATGCTCTGGCCGCTCGACCGCTCCCGGGACGTGCTGCGCTGGTACCGCGAGTTCATCCTCGGCGCGCCCGAGGAGCTCAACGGCTTCTTCGCCTTCCTCACGGTGCCGGCGGCGGCCTCGTTCCCGCCGGCGCTGCACGGGCAGCCGATGTGCGGCGTGGTCTGGTGCTGGACGGGTCCGGCGACCCGCGCCGACGAGGTCCTGGCGCCGGCGCGAGCGCTGGGGCCGGCCCTCGACGGGGTGCAGCAGATGCCGCTGCCGGTGCTGCAGAGCGCCTTCGACGGGATCTTCCCGTCGGGCCTGCAGTGGTACTGGCGCGCCGACTTCGTCGTCGACATCCCCGACGAGGCCGTCGAGGAGCACGTCCGCTTCGCCGGGCGACTGCCGACCCCGCACTCGACGATGCACCTCTACCCGATGGACGGGGCCGTCCACCGGGTCGGCCGCGGCGAGACCGCGTTCAGCTTCCGCGAGGCCCGGTGGAACCAGGTGATCGTCGGGGTCGACCCCGACCCGGCCAAGAAGGAAGCGATCACGCGCTGGACCCGCGAATACTGGGACGCGGTCCACCCGTACTCCGCGGGCGGGGCCTACGTGAACTTCCTGATGGGCGACGAGGGCGGCGGGCGGGTCCGGGCGACCTACCGCGACAACTATCCTCGGCTGCTCGAGGTGAAGCGGCGCTACGACCCGGAGAACCGCTTCCGCATGAACCAGAACATCGAACCGCGGGTGGCCGCCCAGCAGCAGTCCGCCGAGACGCCGCCGCCCTGATCGCGCACCGGCAGTCGAGGAGAGCCCGCCGGCTTCGTTCAGCCGGATTCCCCCCAGGCTCGCGCGAAGGCCGCCGTCCACCGGCGGGCTCGGGGCCTCGATGACGCCCGAGTCCTCCCGGGCGCCGGCATCTTCCCAAAGGTAGCTGCCGTCCGGCGGAGGCGGCGCCTCGCAGGAAGCCCATCGACAGGCCGGCCGGATCGGCGCGGCGGGCCGCCTCGACGACGGCGGCCTGGTCCGAGAAACGGGTGCTCCGGCCGGCGCGGATCGTGGCGCCCGCCGGGGCGCTCACGCGTGGGCGCCCCGAGCGTTCCCGGCCGCTCGCCGCACTGGCGAGCGAGGACCCGTCCCCTCGCCGGGCAATCGTGCTGCGGCCGCGTCGTCCCTAGGTCGACTGATGGCAGGTTCGCGCGGCCCGGAGCCAAAAGGTTGCGGGTCCGAAAGGGGGGCGGGATGCGAGGGCGTTGGGCGGCGTTGGGGTGGCTGTTGGTGTCGGCATGCAACTGCGGGCGGTCGCCGGGCGGGACCATTCCCGACGTTCCGATCGTCGTCAGGCACTGCGAGACGGACGCCGACTGCGCGCCGAGCCAGCGGTGCGTGAACGAGACCTGCCAGGTGTTCACCGGCGACGCCGGGCCGGGCGCCTGCCGGGCGGACGGGGACTGCGGGGATTCACGCTTCGCCTGCGTCTCGGGCTGGTGCGGCCTCAAGCCGGGGGTCTGCCTGGTGGATTCGGACTGCTCGCCGGGCTTCGAATGCAACCCGGTGACCTACGTCTGCATGGTCGTGGGCTCGCTCTGCTCCGACGAGGGGGCGACGCGCACCTGCGGCAGCGCGGACGTCGGCGCCTGCCGCTTCGGCACCGAGACCTGCGGCAGCGGAGCCTGGGGCCCCTGCGTCGGCGCGGTGGAGCCGGCCGCGGAGCTCTGCGACGGCGTGGACAACGACTGCGACGGCGCCACGGACGAGGACTTCGACCTGCAGGCCGACCCGCTGAACTGCGGCGCTTGCGGGCGCAGCTGCCTCTCCGCGAACGCGGGCGCGGCGTGCCTCGCCGGCCGCTGCTACTCGTGGTCCTGCGAACCCGGCTGGGTCGACCTCAACCGGGACCCCTCTGACGGCTGCGAGTACCGGTGCACTCCGACCCTGCATCGCGTGGAGGTCTGCGACGGCGCCGACAACGACTGCAACGGCGCGACCGACGACCTGGGCACGGCGACCTGCGGGGTCGGCGCCTGCGAGCGGACGGTCGCGAACTGCGCGAACGGCGTCGCCCAGGCCTGCGAGCCGGGCGCGCCCGGGGTCGAGGTCTGCAACGGCCTGGACGACGACTGCGACGGGCTCACGGACGAAGACCTGGGCACCGCGACCTGCGGGGTCGGCGCTTGTGCGCGGACGGCCGCCAACTGCGTGAACGGCGTCTCCCAGATCTGCGAGCCGGGCGCGCCCGGGGCCGAGGTCTGCAACGGCCTGGACGACGACTGCGACGGGCTCACGGACGAAGACCTGGGCACCGCGACCTGCGGGGTCGGCGCCTGCGAGCGGACGGTCGCCAACTGCGCGAACGGCGTCGCCCAGACCTGCGAGCAGGGAACGCCCGTGGCCGAGGTCTGCAACGGCCTGGACGACGACTGCGACGGGTCGAAGGACGAGGACCTGGGCTCCACGACCTGTGGAGTCGGCGCGTGCGCGAGGACGGTCTCCAACTGCGCCGCCGGCGTCGCAGCGGTCTGTGAGCCGGGCGCGCCCGCCACCGAGGTCTGCGACGGCCAGGACGACGACTGCGACGGGCAGACCGACGAGGAGGTCACCGTCTTCACCCAGGACGGGAGCAGCCAGCGGGTCGACCCGATCGTCCGCCCCGTCGACATCGTCCTCGTCGTCGCCAACAACGGGACCATGAACGAGGAGATCCAGGCGGTGGAGAACAACATCAACCAGAACTTCGCCGCGCTCATGGACCAGAGCGGCATCGACTACCGCGTCATCATGCTCTCCAAGTACGGCTACGGAGGCTCGACCGGGAACTACGCCCTGTGCATCCGCCCGCCGCTGGGGGGCAACGAGAGCTGCACCGGGACCTGCCCGGTGAACACGGTCCGGTTCTTCCACTACAGCGTCGGCATCAGCGCCCACGACTCGCTCACCCAGGTCATCGCCAGCTACGGTGCGCCGGACGCGTGCGGGCTCGCGCCCGGGGGCTGGTCGCAGTGGCTGCGGCCGGGGGCGGCGAAGGTCTTCATCGAGATCTCCGACGCCGGGCCGACGACGGGCAACCCGGACCAGGAGAACGGCATCACCGCCGACGCCTTCGAGGAGCGCCTGTTCGCCTTGAATCCGGAGGCCTTCGGCACGCCCACGAGCCGCGACTACCGCTTCCACAGCATCGTCGGCCTCGCGGAGAACGACCCGGCCTCGGCGGCCTGGCTCCCCAGCGCGCCGCTGGTCGACGCGCGGTGCACGGGCAACGGCGGCTACGTCCAGCAGCCCGGCCTCGAGTACCAGAAGCTGAGCGTGCGGACCTCGGGGCTGCGCTACCCCATCTGCCAGTACCAGAGCTTCGACGCCATCTTCTCGGAGGTCGCGCAAAAGATCGTCGTCGAGAGCGAGCTGTCGTGCGAGTTCGGGGTCTCAAACGTCCCGGCCGACAGCGCCTTCGACAACACGCTGATGGCATTGGTGGGCAACGACGGGAGCGGCCGCGTGACGCTGGCCCACGTCGCCTCCGAGCAGGACTGCTCGGGCGACGCGTTCTACGTCGACGGCTCGACCATCAAGCTCTGCCCGGACGCCTGCACGCTCTGGCGCACGGACCCCACCGCGAAGGCGGAGGTCACGTTCACCTGCCAGAAGCAGGTCCCGTAGTCGCCTGACGCCCGGCCCCTCGTCGATGCAGGGCGAGGGGCCGGCGAGGCCGGGCCCTTCAGAACGCGAGGGCGAGGTCCTTGGTCACGCCCGCCTTCGACGCCGAGGCGAGCTGCGGGATGCGAACCGTCACGTGTGCCAAGCCGGGAGGTGCGGGCGAGAGCCGCCGCGCCTCGCCGTCGCGGGGGTCGGTCCCGGGTGCGCTCGAGGGAGGTGTCCTCGAGGCTCGGGCGAAGCCGCGACCCTGCGAATCAGCGAGTCAGCGACGGCGCAGCGCCAGCCCGGCCGCGGCCAGCCCGAGCAGGAGCGCGAGCTTCGCGGAGGACGTGCCCGCGCCGGGACCCGCGGAGCAGCCGAGCGCGTTCGGCGAGGTCGAGGGCGTCTCTTCCTCGGGGACGTAGGCGTAGGCCCCGGTGCCGATGCCGAACTTGTCGAGCGGGTAGATGTAGTAGGGGATGCCCTTGCTGTTCTGGACCGTGTCGGTGAACTCGGCGGTGGTCGGCTCGCCCACGGTCTTCTCCTCCAGGCCGTCGGGCGTCTCGTCGAGGCGGGTGACGACGTAGCGGTCGATGGAGACCGAGGGGCCGCCCTGGCTGCCGGCGCGGCCGGACGGCGCGGACCAGGTGAGCTTCACGCCGCTCTTGGTGCGGGTGCCGGTGGGGTTGGCGGGGGCGGCGAGCGGGCCGGGCACGTACACCGAGGCGGTGCTCTTGGGGCCGTCGGCCGAGGCGTTGTCGCGGAACGCGCCGACCTGGAAGTTCCAGGTCTTGCCGGTCAGGCCGTCCCTGTGGTCCTGCCAGTCGATGGACCAGTCGTAGGTGAGCGAGCGGCGGTCCCAGAACGAGAAGGGCATGTAGCGCAGGCTGTCGCCCCAGTCGGCCTCGACGCCGTAGTAGCCCTCGACTCCGTCGTAGTCGAGCTGCGGCGCGGCCTGCCAGGAGAGGCGGACCGAGAGGCAGTTGGCGCACTTGATGGAGACCGCGCCCAGGTCGAGCGCGGTCACGGGGACCACCTCGCCCTGGAGCGAACCGCAGGAGCCCGGGGGCGGGGCGGTGCCGGCCAGGGCGAGGGCCGGGCAGAGCAGGGCGGCGGAGACGGAGACGGCGACGGCGAGGAAGGAGGAGCGGGTCATGGTTCCATCCACTGGCAGTGAGCGCGGCCGAAGAGCCAGTAGCAGGCGCCGGACCGGCTCGCAAGCGCGGTCGCGATCGCCCGGGTCCGGCGATTCGATCCCTTCCACTACCGGGCGATGCCGGCCCGCAGGGCGTAGCGCACCAGCCCCGCGGTGGTGTGGATGTCGAGCTTCTCGCAGATGCGCGCGCGGTGGTTCTCGACCGTCTTGGGCTTGAGCCCGAGCAGCGCGGCGATCTCGCGGCCGGTGTGCCCCTCGGCGACGAGCTTGAGGACCTCCCGCTCGCGCTCGCTGAGCGGGTCCTCCGGCGGCTCCTTGGCCTGCAGGTAGCCCTGCAGGACGTACTCGGAGACGCCGGCGCTCAGGTACACCTCGCCGCGGGCGACGGTGCGGATGGCGTCGCGCAGCTGGGAGAAGCCCGAGCCCTTCAGCACGTAGCCGCGCGCCCCGGCCCGCAGCGCCGCGTCGACGGTGGGGGCGTCGTCGTGCATCGACAGCACCACGATCTGGAGGTCCGGGCGGCTCTGGTGCAGGCGCCGCGTCACCTCGATGCCGCCCAGGCCGGGCAGGCCGACGTCCATCACCACCACCTCGGGCGAGAGCTTCTCGGCCAGCGCGAGCGCGCTCAGCCCGTCCGCGGCGTCGCCGACGACCTCCAGGTCCGGCTCCGAGGCGAGCAGCGCGCGCAGCCCCTCGCGCACGACCTGGTGGTCCTCCGCCAGCATCACCCGGGTGCGACGGCCGTTCACGGCTGGCTCCTCCCTCGCAGCGGCAGCTTCACGAGCAGCCGCGTGCCGTCGTCCGGCTGGCTGACCACCTCCACCGTACCGCCCAGGAACGCGCAGCGCTCGCGGATGCCCCGCAGGCCGTTGCCGGCCTTGGGCGCGGCGGCGTCGAACCCCCGGCCGTCGTCGGAGATCTCCAAGAGGGCCTGCTCGGCGCCCAGCTCCAGCAGGATCCCCACCTCCTTGGCGGAGGCGTGGCGCGCGACGTTGGTGAGCGCCTCCTGCAGCACGCGCAGCAGGCAGGTCGCCACCTCCTCCGACGGCTCGGCGTCCCCCACCGCGCGGAACGAGGCGGCGGTGCCCGTGCGCACCTCGAAGCGCTCGGCGTACGCGCGCAGGATCTCCGCGAGCTTCGCGGTCGAGAGCTCCGGCGGGCGCAGGTCGTGCACCACCCGGCGCACCTCGCCCACCGCCTCCTCGGAGCAGCGCAGCGCGTCGTCCAGGTGCAGCCCCGGTGCCGCCGTCTCCTTCCGGGCCAGCGCCAGCTCGAGCTGCAGCGCGGTGAGCGTCTGGCCCACCGAGTCGTGCAGGTCGCGGGCGATGCGCCGGCGCTCCTCCTCCTGGATGCCCACCACCCGCTCCGAGAGGTGCCGGGCGCGCGCCGCCAGCTCGCGGTTCGACTCGGTCAGCGCCTGCTCCGCGCCCCGCAGCCGGGCCATCGACCCGGAAAGCTCGCCGGCCTGCTCGCGCACCACCCGCGTCGGGAAGCGGAAGAGCACCACCCCCATCGCCAGCCCCAGCAGCCCGGAGAAGAGCGCGATGAGCAGGGCCGCCCCGCGCTCGGCGGAGGGGTCCATCCGCACCGCCACGAAGGCCACCGCCTCGCCCCCGGAGAGGATCGGCGCCCAGCCCACCGGTCCGCCGCCGGCGCCGCGGCCGGGGCCGTCGCCGGCGAGCAGGGTGCGGCCCTCGCAGTCGGTCAGCCGCACCTCGCCGACGTCGGCCTGCCCGCGGTGGGGCGCGGCCGCCTGCCAGACCTTGTCGGCGTCGAAGCGCCACAGGGTGGGCTGGCGCGCGACCAGGCCGCGCATGGCCGCGGCCAGGCCGGCGGCGTGCGAGAGGGCCTGGGCCTCCAGCTTCTGGCGCGCCACCGCCCAGTAGGCGAGCGGCGGGGCGGCGGCGACGACCAGGGCGCAGAGCGCCGCCAGGGGCAGCATCCGCCGCGAGAACGTCCGCTCGAGCGCGCGGGCCGGCATCAGCGGCCCTCCTCGGCGACGGACGCGCCGCCGCCGCGCACCAGCTCGCCCGCCGCGAAGAGGTCGGAGACCTCGTCGGAGAGGGCGAAGGAGAGGAAGCGGGCGGCGTCGCCGGAGGGGGCGCCGCGGGTCACGAAGGAGAGCGGGCGCACCAGCGGGTAGCGCCCGGCGCGGACGTTCTCGGCGGTGGGGGCGACGCCGTCGAGGGAGAGCGGCTTGAGCGAGCGGCCCTCGAGGCGCACGGTGGCCACGTCGAGCAGGCCCACCGCGCCGTCGAGGGAGAGCAGCGTGTCGCGCATCTCCTGGTCGGTGTAGCGCACCGGCCAGCGGCCGGAGGCCCGCGCCCGCTGCAGCGCGGCGCCGACGGCGGGGAAGTGGCTGCCGAGCAGGAGGTAGCCGCTGTCCCGGGGCTCGCGCAGCACCGGCGCGACCGGTACGCCCGCCGGCCAACGCCCGGGCCGGGCCCCGTCGAAGAGCGCGGCCAGCTCGGCGGAGGAGAGGTCCTCGAGCGGCAAGGCGGAGCCGACCACCGGCGCGAACGCCACCCGGGCCAGCGGCGTCTCGTGGAGCCCCGCGAGGCGCTCGGCCGGCGTGAGCGGGCGGGACGCCAGGCCCACGTCGATGGCCCCCTCGGCGAGGGCCTGCAGCGCCCCGGAGGTGCCGATGCTCTCCGGGACCACGACCCGCGGCGCCTGACCGCGCTCGCTCCAGCGCGCGGCGATGGCGCGGGTGAGGGCCAGGTTGGTGCCCGAGCCGGCGATCCAAAGTCCTGGGGAGCGGGCGGGAGGAGGTCTGCAGGTGGAGCCCGCGGGTGGCCGCTCGGAGCCGGGCCGCTCGCAGGCGGCGGCTGCCAGGAGCGCGGCGGCGAGGAGGTGGGTGGCGGGGGGCAGGCGCATGGGCGGGCGGGAGGCGCGACATTGTTGCAGCGGGAGGTGGGGGCGGCAAACCCGGGGCAGCGGGTGAGGCGTGGAGGTGGACGCTGGTGGGAGGGGGCGACCCGACCGACCACGTCGCCGTCGCCGTCGCCGTCGCCGTCGCCGTCGCCGTCAACGTTCACGTCAACGTTCACGTCAACGTCAACGTTCACGTCCACGTCCACGTCCACGTCCACGTCCACGTCCACCCGGTCCACCCGGTCCACCCGGTCCACCCGGTCCACCCGGTCCACCCGGTCCACCCGGTCCACCCGGTCCACCCGGTCCACCCGGTCCACCCGGTCCACCCGGTCCACCCGGTCCACC
>DASXVQ010000001.1:0-108611 GCA_036504155.1 Myxococcales bacterium | reverse complement strand
CTCCGCTGGAGGGGCGGGGGGGAGGTTTCTAGAAGAAGTCCCCGGCGAAGAACACCAACACCGCGGCCACGGTGCGCTTGCTGCCGTGATCCCCGCAGCAGTTGGAAGCGTTGCCCCAGCTGCTGCCGCTCTTGCGGATGGTGCCGTCGGACTCGATCTTGCCGATAGAGCTGCCGCTCTTGCGCAGCGTGCCGTCGGACTCGATCTTCCCGATGGAGCTGCCGCTCTTGCGGATGGTGCCGTCGTGCTCGACCTGGCCGACGGAGCTGCCGCTCTTGCGCACCGTGCCGTCGGACTCGACCTTGCCGACCGAGCTGCCGTTGATGCGCACCGTGCCGTCGTTCTCCACCTTGGCCCAGCTCGAGCCGGACTTGCGGATCTCGATGTCCGCCAGCGCGGCGGTGCTCCAGCAGGTGACGGCGGCGAGGGCGAGGGCGGCGAGGAAGGTCTTCATGGGGGCTCCTCCGAGGGGGTTCGCGTGCGCGGCGAGCGTCTCACGGCCTGCCCGCAATGGAGAAGGCCCGGGACCTTGCGGACCCGGGCCTTCGGAACTCCAGCCGGCTCTGACTACTTCTTCTTCGCCGGAGCGGCCGCCATCTTGTCCATCATCTCGTGCATGTTCTTGAGGATCTCGGGGTCGCTGGTCAGGGTGGCCATCACGAAGCCGTCCTTCAGCTCGCCCTTGCCCATCATGACCTTGCCGGCCTTCATGGCCTCGACCATCTTGGCGCAGTTCGGGTCGAGCTTGGCCTTGCCCTCCATCGCGTTCTTCATGGTGGCTTCCATCTCGCCAGCGGCCTTCTTCAGCTCGTCGAGCTTCTTGCCCTGGGCGGTGACCATCATGATGTTGCCGTTGTTGAGCTTGTGGGCCTGGACCTTGCCGGCCTTCATGAACGCGGCGTTCGACTTGCAGGCGTCGCAGTCGTCGGCCTTCGGCTCGGCGGCGGCGGCGGCCGCGGGCTCAGCCTTGGCGGGCTCGGCAGCCTTCGCCGGCTCGGCGGCGAACGCGGAGACGGAGAAGCAGACGGCGAAGAGGACGGTGAGAACGTGGCGCATCGGGACCCCTTTGAGTTTGTGAAGAGTGCGAACGGACGTTGAAACAACGGCGAGGTTGTACCAGCTAGGCGAAGACGTTGTCGACTCCCGGGCAGTTCCCCGGACGGGTGCGATCCGCCAGAATGACCGTCCATGAGCGCGCCCGTTCTGCAGATGGCCTATGCCACCCCCGAGGAGTTCCTCGCCGCCTTCGACGCGGAGATCAAGAAGGGCGGCCTGCTGGTCCGCGGCGCCGCGCTGGGCAACCCGCAGGCGATGAGCGAGTGCCAGGTCGCGGTGAAGGTCCCGGACCGCGCCGAGGTGCTGGTACCCGCGCGCGTGGCCGCGGTGGTCCCCAACTTGGGCGTCGCGGTGATGTTCGAGGGGAGCCCGGCCGCGCTCCAGGCGTTGGCCGAGCGCATCCGCAGCGGCACGCCGGAGGAGGCGAGCGCGGAGTCGGCAGGGGGCGAAGCCGCGCCGGAGCCCGGTGCGGAAGTGGAGGCGGAGCCGGCCCCGCCGGGGATGCTCTCCGACCGCCTCAAGGCGATGACCGTGGCGCAGAAGATGGCGGTGGCGCTCTCGGGCTCGCGGGAGGAGCGCTTCGCCCTGCTGCGCGACCAGACCAAGATCCTGCACGTCTACGTGCTCAAGAATCCGCGCATCGGCGTCGACGAGGTCGCCCACGCGGCCAAGCAGCCCACCACCTCGCCGGACGCGCTCAAGGTCATCGCCGAGAACCGCGAGTGGAACTCCAACGCCACCGTGGTGATCGCCCTGGTGCGCAACCCGAAGACGCCGCTGCCGCTGGCCTTGCGGATGCTGGACAAGCTCCCGATGACCGAGATCCGCGCGCTGGCCAAGGGCGGGGCGCGCGAGCAGATCGTCCACGCGGCGCGGCGCAAGGTGAACGGTTGAGCGCGAGGGAGCGCGGGCTGGACGTCGCGGTCCTCACCTGCGCCGAGCTGCTGGCGCCCAAGCCCGGCGACGCCTACGTCTCCAACGTCCACCTGGAAGACGGGATGGTGGTCGAGGCGCTGCGTGCGCGCGGCTTGTCGGCCGAGCGCGTGGACTGGGCGTCGGCGGGCTTCGACTGGAGCGCCGCCCGGGTCGGCCTGTTTCGCACCACCTGGGACTACCACCTGCGCTTCGGCGACTTCTCGGCCTGGCTCGATCGCGTCGCGGGGCGGACCGCGCTGTGCAACCCCGCGCGGACCCTGCGCTGGAACCTGGACAAGCACTACCTGCTCGACCTGGACCGCGCCGGGGTGTGCGTGGCGCCGACCCGCGTCTTCGAGCGCGGCGCGAAGGCGGACCTGGCGGCGCTGATGAAGTCCGAGGGCTGGGACGAGGCGGTCTTCAAGCCGGTGGTCTCCGGCGCCGCGCGCGAGACCTACCGCGTCCGCCGCGAGGACGCCTCCCTCCTGCAGCCGACGCTCGAGCGCTGCCTCGCCGCGGAGGCGATGCTGGTCCAGCGCTTCGTCGAGGGCGTCGTCGAGGCGGGCGAGGTCTCGGTCGTCGTGCTGGGCGGCACGCCCACGCACGCCGTCCGCAAGGTCCCGAAATCCGGCGACTTCCGGGTTCAGGACGACCACGGGGGCACGGTCCACGCCCACGCGGCGGCCACCGACGAGCTCCGGTTCGCCGCCCAGGCCGTGGCGCGCAGCGGGCACGAGCTGGCCTACGCGCGGGTGGACATGGCGCGCGACCGGGCGGGCCGGCTGCACCTGATGGAGCTGGAGCTGATCGAGCCGGAGCTGTTCTTCCGCTTCTGCCCGAGCGCCGCCGGGAAGCTCGCCGACGAGGTGGCGAAGGCGGTCAGCGCACGAGGAGCGCGGCGCGGCTGAGCCGGATCCGCGGCCGGCTCTCGGCGCGCAGCCCGAGCGTGCCCGCGAGCGCGAGGCTCTTCTCGAAGGCGCTTCCCGAGACGTGGCCCTTGGGCTCGCAGAACAGGAGCTTGCCGCCCGGCTTCAGGGCCTGCGCCATCTCGCCGAGGAAGCGGGGCTGGTCCGGCACCTCGTGCAACATCCAGAAGAGCAGGGCGAAGTCCACCTGGCCCGCGAGGTCGGAGACGCCCAGCGAGGTCGGCTCCACCTTGCGCAGCACCAGCCGCTCGGCGAGGCCGTCCTTCGCCGCCCGGGCGCGGACGCCGTCGAGCATCGGCTGCTGCAGGTCCACCGCGACGACCTTCCCCTGCGGCCCGACCAGCCGCGCCAGCTCCACCGTGAAGAAGCCCATCCCCGGGCCGGGCTCGAGCACCGTCGCGCCCGCAGTCACGAAGGGCGACAGGATCTTCGCCGGGTCCTGCACCAGCTTGCGCACGCGGCTCGCGAGCAGCGTGCCGAACCACCACGGGCAGACGTGTTCCATGACCACTCCTTCTACAGTTCGGTGAGGACGGCCTTGCCCCGCGTGGCGTCGCGCAGGGCGGCCCGGAAGGCGGGCAGCTCCCCGGCGTCCACGGAGAGCTCGATGATCATCCCGGTGTCGCTGAACTCTTCCTTGAGCCGCTCGACCTTGGCCGAGTCGAGCACGGGGTAGACGGAGCCGGTCAGCGCGAAGGGCGCCTCCAGCCGCAGCTTCACCCGCGGCCGGACCTCGACCTTGGGCGCGACCCGCAGGCACTCCGCGGCGCAGCCGCCGTAGGCGCGCACCAGGCCGCCCGCGCCCAGCTTGATGCCGCCGAAATAGCGGGTGACCACCGCGACGACGTGATCGAGCCCCTGGCCCTCGATGGCCCGCAGGATGGGCTGGCCCGCGGTCCCGCCGGGCTCCCCGTCGTCGTTGAAGCGGTAGTCCGGGCCGATCTTGAAGGCCCAGCAGTTGTGGTTGGCCCGCGCCTCGCGCACCGACTCGAGGAAGGCCATGGCCGCCTCGCGGCTCTCGGCGCGGGAGACGCGGGCGATGAAGCGGCTCTTCTTGACCTCTTGCTCGAGCGCGTGCGGGGCGGCCAGGGTCCACATGACGTCACCGCCGGCGGCGGGAGCCGCGCCTCTCGTTGCGAAGCCCGCCTTCGCGGGCTGGACCTAGAACGTGCCGTCCGGGATCTTCCCGTTGGTCTCCAGGCTGTCGGCGACGAAGCGCGCCACCAGCTCCTCGCCCCGCCGCAGCTCGACGATGCGCGGGTGCCACTCGCCGGCCAGCGGGGAGGAGTAGTCGATCATCCGCAGGTCCTCGACCGCCGCGCCTTCCTTGACCACCAGCCGCAGCGGGTCGAGGCGCTCCTTCTCGATCCAGATGCTGGGCACGCCCACGTCGCGCGGCTTGCCGCCCACGAGGTAGCAGACCGTCCCGCCCACGCGGCCCAGGGTCGCCGAGGTGGTGTCCACGCCGCGGCCCCTCAGGAAGGTCACCAGCTCGTCGCCGCTGGGCTGGGCGATGAGCGGGCAGAGGTCGGACGCCAGGGACTTCAGCGCCGGGATGGCGGGCCCCGCCACCTTGACGTTGCCGTTGACGAAGGTGGCCGACGACGGCCCCACCTCGATCTTGCAGCGTCCCGGCATCCGGTAGGTGAGCACGCCCTCGGCCACCAGCCGGCTCACGTCGGCGACCTTGAGCGCCGCCGCGGCCGCGCTGGCGTCGGCGCCGGTGAAGGTGAACTGCCCGCGCACGACCAGCGAGGTCAGGTCCATGTCCTCGCGGTGCTTGGCCGTCCGGTGCAGCACCGTGCCCGCGGACATGACGAAGGCCAGCGCCGCCGCCGGGACGAGCAGGGCCAGCAGTGCGAGGCCTGCGTGCGCCGCGGGCTTGCTCCCGCGCATCACTTCTTCTCCGCCTCGAGCGTCCGCTTCATGTACTCGATGAGCCCGTCGTGCAGCTCGGGCCGCTTGAGCGCGTACGCCAGGTTGGCCTCCAGGTAGCCCAGCCGGTCGCCGGCGTCGTGGCGCACGCCCTCGAACTCGTAGCCGATGAGCCCGTCCACGCGCGCCAGCTCGGCGAGCGCGTCGGTGAGCTGGATCTCGCCGCCCACGCCCGGGGCGATGGTGCGCAGCATCAGGAAGATCTTCGAGGGCAGCACGTAGCGGCCGATGACCGCCATGTTCGACGGCGGGTCCTTCTTGGGCTTCTCGACCACCTTGTCGATGCGGTACTCGCGCTCGCCGATCTTCGGGCCGGAGGCGATGCCGTACATGTGCGTCTGGTTCTCGGGGACCCGCATCAGCGCCACCACGCCCTTCTTGTGGCGCTCGTAGCAGTCGACCAGCTGCTTGATGCCCGGGACGGCGGCGTCGATGAGGTCGTCGCCCAACGCGACCGCGAACGGCTCGTTGCCCACCGCCTGCTCGGCGCACAGGACCGCGTGGCCCAGGCCCAGCGGCTCCTTCTGGCGGATGGTGGTCAGCGAGGCGAGGCCGGAGATGCGGTGCAGCGCCTCGAACTCCTTGATCTTGCCGCGCTCCTTGAGGGTGCGCTCCAGCTCGTAGCTGATGTCGAAGTGGTCCTCGATGGCGGCCTTGTACCGGCCCTGGATGAGCACCACGTTCTCGCACCCGGCGGCGACCGCCTCCTCGACGATGTACTGGATGGTCGGGGTGTCGACGATGGGCAGCATTTCCTTGGGCACGGCCTTGGTCGCGGGGAGGAAGCGGGTGCCGAGGCCGGCGGCGGGGACGACGCACTTCTTGACGGAGCTCATTCGGCTCTCCCGGTCGGAGTGAAGGAGGCCGAAGAGTAGACCGGGATCCGCCAGCGGACAAGGAACGACCTGGGCGGTCGAAGGGGAGGCGGGCGCGTTGTGCCGCGCCCCGGCCCGATCCAGCTTTCGCAGGGAAGGGAGGGAGCGATGATTGCCGAGATCTCGGTCGTCCCCGAGGGCGCCAAGGCCACGAGCATGAAGGCGGTCGTCGACGCCGCCGTCGCGGCCATCGGCGCCAGCGGGGTGCCCTACCGCGTGGGCGAATTGGGCACGAGCGTCGAGGGCTCGTTCGAGCAGATCATGCGGGCGTTCAAGGCCGCGCGAGACGCCTGCGTCCGCATGGGCGCGCTGCGGGTGCTCGCCACGCTGCGGGTCGACGACCGGCGCGACCAGGCGGAGCACCTGCTGGAGGTCCAGGGGAACGCGAAGGAGCCGCGCCTCTCGCCGCAGGAGGTGACCGGCCGCGCGGTCGACGAGATCCAGCGGCTGCCGAGGGAGGCCCAGCTCGGGGTGGTGCGGACCGTGGTCCCGCAGCTGCTGCGCGAGATGCCTCTCGAGCAGCGGGCGGGCTACCTGCGGGACCTGGTGGCCGAGATCGAGGGGACGCTGAGCGGCCACTCGCCGTACGACGTGCGGCCCGACGCACCCAGCCACCAGCCGGGGTGACTCAGTAGTAGCCGCAGTTGTTGCACTCGCAGGTCAGCCGGCCGTGGAGCTGGCACGACTGGCCGAGGTCCGGGGTGACGTACAGCGTGATGTTGGCGGTGGCGGTGGTCTTCACACCGGAAATGATCTGCCCGTTGATGGTGGAGCGCACGCGCCCGTGGCCGGTGTCCTCGATGTGCGTGCCGTAGAAGGTGAAGAAGTCCTGGGAGGAGGAGTTCTTCTCCGGCTCGCAGACCCCGCCGTCGTACTCGTAGTAGTTCCACCAGCAATCGTCGCTGTAGATCTTGGCCTTGCTGCCCTCGGCGGTCACGTAGAGCGTGGTGGCCCCGCTGCACATGTACCAGCCGGTGCAGGCCTCCGTGCCCGTGGCCTCCTGCGTGCACGAGTAGGTGCCGACGAACGACCTTTGCGAGCTCGCGGAGTTCAGGTCGTAGTTCTTGCAGGTGGTGCCGGAGCCGCAGGCGATGCCGAGCACCGCGGCACAAACGAGAAGCACACGCACGGAATTCACTGGGGCTCCCTCCTTCGGCCGGCGGACGACGCCGCTGACCCGACTTGAATGACGAGAGGATACACCGAAGGGCGGGCGGGCGGCCGGGCTGGCGTTCCTTTTCCATGCCGCGCGCTTGCACCCGGGCGGCGTTGCCGGTAGCCCTAGAGGGCCTTCCTCGGAGCCGCCTTGCGCATCGTCCACCTGAGCGACGTCCACGTGCAGATCGACTACGGGCGGCTGCCGCTGCGCCGCTACGGCTGGCGGCGCGCGGTGGCCCAGCTGGAGTGGGTGGGCCTGCGCCGGGCGAAGCGGTTCGAGAACGCGCTCGGCACGCTTCACCAGATCGTCCGGGAGATCCTGGAGCTCGCGCCCGACCACGTGGTCCTCAGCGGCGATCTGACCGCGCTCGCGGTGGAGGAGGAGTTCGCCTGCGCCCGCGCGGCGCTCGCGCCCCTCTGGCGGCCCGAGATGCTCTCGCTCATCCCCGGCAACCACGACCGCTACACCGCCCACGCTGCCCGCGAGCGCAGGTTCGAGCGGCACTTCGGCGACCTGCTCCGCTCCGATCTGCCGGCCTACGCCGGGCCCCACGGCTTCCCCTTCGTGCGGTTGGTCTCGGGCGAGCTCGCGGTCGTCGGCCTGGACTCCACCCGGCTCGCGCCGCTGCCCGGCCTGTCGTTCGGCAGCCTCGGCGGCGAGCAGCTGCGCGCGCTCTCCCGGCTCATCGAGGATCCCGCGGTGCGCGACCGCCGGCTGGCCGTGCTGGTGCACCACGCGCCGCTGCGCGAGAACGGTAGGCCCGACCGCGTCACCCACGGGCTCCTCGACGGGCCGCAGCTGCTGCGGATGCTCGCCGGCCGACGCGCCAGCGTGCACCACGGCCACGTCCACCACCGCTACTGGCACCCAGCCACCGCCGGCCGCCCCGACGTCTTCAACGCCGGCAGCGCCACCGAGGGCGGCCACGAGGGCTACTGGGTCGTCGAGTTCGGGCCGCAGGGGCGGGTCAGCGCCCAGAAGCGGGTCCCCCGCCCGTCGCCGCCCGTCGGCTGCTGCCCCTCCTGACGAGGACTCTTCCCACCCACCCCGAGGTCCCTCCGATGCCCATGCCCGCGTTCGCCACCGAGGCCGAGGAGCTCAAGGAGCGCATCGCGCTCAACGCCTTCGCCGACGGCGTGCTCGAGGAGTGCGTGCGCGACCGGCTGTCGCTCAAGGCGTCGATGATCAAGTTCCTGACCGCGATGGTCGGGCGGCTGGGGGCCCGGGGCGGGGCGGTGCTGACCCGCGACGAGCTGCTCAACCAGGCCGCGTACTCCGCGGGCGACCTCGGCAAGGACGACGCCTGGACGCTGCTCGCCAGCCGGCCCGACGGCATCCACCCGGTGGGCTCCGGCGCGCTGGTCTGCCAGGCGCTGGACGTCGCCGGCGAGACGGTGGGGCAGCTGGGGTTCGTCTTCGACGCGCTGGGCTGCCCGGAGGAGGCGGCGCGCGCGCGCATCGACACCGTCGCCGAGGAGCTGGACGCCATCCTCAGCACCGTCCACACCGCCAGCGAGAAGCAGAAGCTCATCGAGCAGATCAACCGCGCCCTCTCCAACCGCGTCTTCGAGGCCGGCCTGGACGAGGCGGTCTCGCTGCTCTACCGCAGCGTCGGCTACCAGAAGCTGGTCTTCGTCTGGAAGGACTCGGTCAGCGAGGCGCTCTTCTACCGGATGTACCGGGACGGCACCGTGGAGTGGCACAGCGACGGCCACCCCCACCCCGGCCTCGAGGCGGCCATCCGCGAGCAGGGCGTCGAGCTGCTCTCGCCCCAGCGGCACTCGCTGCAGGGGGTGTTGGGCATCGACGGCGCGGTGGAGAGCGTGCTGGTCAGCGGCCACACCCGCGAGGACTGGCTGGGCAAGGTGCTGGTCCACCCCAGCCCCATGGGCTTCTCGACCTACTCGTTGGACCTGGTGCGCCTCACCGGCGAGATGGCGCGCGAGCGGCTGGTCGACCACAACCGCGAGCGGCGCCACCTCTCGCAGTTCTTCCCCGGGCCGGTCATCGGCCAGCTGCTCAAGGAGCCGGCCTACGCCGAGAAGTTCCTGGCGCCGCGGGAGGAGCGCATCGCCATCCTCTTCGCCGACATCAACGGGTTCACCAAGCTCTCGGAGCAGGTGCTGGAGCGGCCCTCGGCCATCGGCAGCTTCGTCGACGACTGGAGCGAGGGCGCGGTGGACATCGTCTGGAAGCACGGCGGCACGTTCGACAAGATGGTCGGCGACTGCGTCATCGGCCTGTGGGGGCCGCCGTTCTTCAAGCGGAGCCCCGAGGAGCGCACGCTCCACGCGCTGCGCGCGGCGAAGGAGATGCTGGCCTTCACGGTGGACTACGGCGAGAAGCACCTGAAGGAAGCGCTCGCCAAGCACCCGGAGCTGTCGCGCGGGCTGGGGCTGGCCATCGGGGTGAACCTGACGCCGGCGTTCGTGGGGACCTTCGGGCCCAACCAGGACTACACCGCGTTCTCGTCGGGGATGAACGCCACCGCGCGGCTGCAGTCGGTCGCCGGCTTCCGGGAGATCCTGGCGATGGACACGGCGGTGGAGGCCATCCGGTCGCTGCCCGAGGCCAAGGAGTTCACCTTCGGGGAGCTGACCGAGACCAAGGTAAAGAACGTTGCCAGGCCCATCCGGCATGCGAGGGTGAGCTAGCCATGTCCACCCGACGGCTGCTGGTCGCGTTGCCGCTGTTGCTGACACTGACGCCCGGGATCGCCCTGGCCGAGAGCGCCGTGGACCCGCTGCGGCAGGTGCAGCAGTACGGCTTCTCCATCCACATCCTGGCGATGCTGCTGGTGGGCTTCGGCTTCCTGATGGTGTTCGTGAAGCGCTATGGCTACGGCGCGATCACCGGGACCTACCTGGTGGTCGCGACGGGCATTCCGCTGTACCTGCTGCTGCGATCCTGGGGGCACCTGTCGGCGGAGCCGGTGGAGGCGCAGTCGATCAAGGGGCTCCTCCTGGCGGAGTTCGCGACGGCCTCGGCGCTCATCGCCATGGGCGCGGTGTTGGGACGGGTGCGGCTCTTCCAGTACATGCTCGTCGCGGCGCTGCTCGTGCCGCTCTACCTGCTCAACGAGTGGCTGGTGCTCGACGGCGGGATGTCGCTCACCCGGGGATTCGTCGACGCCGCGGGATCGATCACCATCCACGCCTTCGGCGCGTACTTCGGGCTCGGGCTGGCGGTGGCGCTGACGAGCGAGAGGGACCGCGAGAAGCCCGTCCGCAGCGACGAGACCTCGGACCGCTTCTCGCTCATCGGGTCGATGGTCCTCTGGGTCTTCTGGCCGAGCTTCTGCAGCGCGGTGGTGGCGCCCGAGCAGCTGGCGACGGCGGCGGTGAACACGGTGCTGGCGCTGTGTGGCGCGACGCTGGCGACCTTCGTGACCAGCCAGCTGATGCGCAAGGGCAAGGTGGCGATCGGGGACATCGCGAATGCCGCGCTGGCGGGCGGCGTGTCCATCGGCGCGACCTGCAACGTGGCGCACCCCTCCGAGGCCTTCGCCATCGGCGTCGTTGCCGGCTGTCTGTGCGTCGTCGGCTACGTCGCCATCCAGCCCCGGCTGCAGGAGGCGCTGCGGATCGTCGACACCTGCGGCGTGCACAACCTGCACGGCATGCCGGGGCTCCTCGGCGGGCTCGCGGCGGCGGTGCTCGTCCCGGGGATCGCCGGGCCGCAGATCTGGGGAATCGGGGTGACCGTGTTCCTCGCAGTCATCGGCGGGCTCGTCTCCGGGTACGTCGTCCGCGCGACCGGGCGCGAGCCCGAGCCGTACGAGGAGATGGAGGACTTCCACAGCGAGCTGGAGTGACAACGCGCCGTCGGTGATCGATCTACCTGGGCGGCAGGGTCGGATGAGCGCGGGAAGTGCGGAAATCATCTCCGGCGGTGCGAGCCGGAGAACGAGCCGGATGGGCCATGTCTACGGGCACCAGTCGTCCCAGCCGGCCACCGAGTCGCTCCGCGCCGGCCGCGCCGCCCCGAACCCGTAGCGGTTGGTGGCCACGACGCAGCCGGGCCACATCTCCGCCGTGTTCCAGTCGCAGCGCGTGACCTTGTAGAAGAACCACTCGCCGCGCGGGACCTGGATGCTGCCCACCGCGCGCACGCCGGGCTCGGCCCAGGTCAGCGGCTCGTGGCTCCAGCCGCTGGCAGAGCTGGCGATGCAGATGGGCTTGTCGCTGGGGGTTCCGGCCGGCAGCGTGACCTCGAAGGGCACCGCGACCTTCGCGGCCTCGATCAGGCTCGGGTCGTAGGTCATCGAGAGCGAGAAGCCAGCGGCCTTGTCCGCGAAGGCGATCAGCAGCGAGAGATCCGAGGAATCCCAGAACCAACCGGTCTTGGCGGTGCGCAGCGCGGACTCGCTCGCCTGCGAGGAGAGCGCCGTCCCATCCAGCGTGATGGCCGTCGGGGAGTGGTCCACGCGCCGCACGCGAACGAAGAGCGTCCGCGCCCCAGGATCGAAAGTCCCTTCCCGAGCCGCCGCGGACAGCGTGGCTCCCGTGGCCGTGCGCTGCGCCGTGAAGACGACGCTCGCGGACTTGCCGGTCTCGTAGGCGAAGCCGTCTCCCTCGTCCTCGAAGAGCGCGAACGTGGTCGCCGTCGCCGCGGGATAGACGTCCAGTTCGAGCGCGGTCAGCGCCTTCTCGCCCACGTACTGCGTGAACTCGGCGTGCGGCAGGATGGCGCCCTCGCGCACGTAGGTCGGCCGCGCGGCCAGGACCAGGCCGGTCTCGAGGGTCGCGGGGCCTTCGGTGACTGCGCCGGAGAGCGTCTCGAACCAGCGTCCTGCGGGCAGGTAGACCGAGCGGGTCGTGGCGCCCGCTTCCAGCACCGGCGCGACCAGCAGCCACGGGCCGACCAGCAGCTCGTCGCCCAGCGTGTGCGTCAGCGGGTCCGCGGGGAACTCGTAGACGAGCGGCCGCAGGATGGGCGCGCCGGAGAGCCCCGCCTCGCGGAAGAGGCTGTAGAGGTACGGCAGCATCTCGTATCGCCGCTGGATCTCCCCGCGGCTGATGTCCTCGACCTCGGTGCCGAACATCCAGGGCTCCTGACGCGCGCCGGTGTTCTGGGTGTGGCCGCGGAAGAAGGGCGAGACCGCGCCGACCTGCATCCAGCGCGCGAACATCTCGGGCGTCGCCCGGCCCGCGTAGCCGCCCACGTCGCTGCCGACGAACGGCACGCCGGAGAGCCCGAGGTTGAGCAGCATCGGCACCGTCTCCTGCAGCGTCTGCCACTGGCTCGGCGCGTCCCCGGTCCAGACCGCGACGTAGCGCTGCTCGCCGGCGTATCCGGCGCGGGTCAGCACGAACGGACGGCGGTCGGGCTGCGCGGCCTTCATGCCTTCCCAGGTCGCCTTGGCCTCCAGCAGCGCGTAGGCGTTGTGGATCTCGGCCATGGTCGTCGCGGTCCCGTCGCCGTTGGCGGCGACGGTGTCGGGCACGGTGCGGCCGTCGGCGACGATGAAGCTCGCCGGCTCGTTCATGTCGATCCACAGGCCGCGGATGCCGAGCTTCACGTTCGGCGAGAGCAGCGTCTTCCACCATTCGCGCGTCGCCGAGGCGCTGAAGTCCGGGAAGGCCGCCGCGCCCGGCCAGACCTCGCCGACGAAGGGCTTCCCGTCGGCGCCGAGCAGGAAGTGCCCGCCCGCCACGCCCTGGGTGTAGGTCGCCCAGGCCTCGTCGACCTTGATCCCCGGGTCGATGATCGTCGTGGTCTTGAAGCCCAGCGCCTCCAGCGAGGCGACGAGGCTGGTGGGGTTGGCGAAGTTCGTCGGGTCCCAGGTGAAGGAGCGGAAGCCGTCCATGTGCTGGATGTCGAGCCACAGGCCGTCCGCGGGGATGCGCTCGCTGCGCAGCTTCTGGGCGATCGCGAGCACCTCGGTGTCCGGCGAGTAGCCCCAGCGCGACTGGTGGTAGCCCAGCGTCCAGCGCGGCGGCAGCGGCATCCGGCCGGTCAGGCGCGTGTAGCGGCGCAGGACGTCGGCCATCGTCGGCCCGGCGAAGAGGTACTGGTCGATGACCCCGCCGTCGGCGCTGACCAGCGCCAGCGCGGGATCGCTCGCGCCCAGGTCGAAGCGGGTGCGCCAGGTGTTGTCGGTGAAGAGGCCGTACGCCGAGCTGCCGACCAGCCCGACATAGAAGGGCACGGACTGGTAGAGCGGGTCGCCGCCCGGGGCGAAGCCCTCCCAGGCCGAGTCGAAGGCGTCGGTGTTGCGCATGGTCAGCGACAGGCCGCGCTTGTCGAGCGGGCCGGTCTTCTCGCCCAGGCCGAAGAGGTGCTCGTCGGCGCGCAGCGAACGCTTCACGCCGCGCAGGCCGCTGACGTTCTCGAAGTAGCCGCCGCCCTCCGGGTCCTCGAGCACGACCGTGCCGTCCGCCTGGGTCGCGCGCACGCGGCAGTCGGGGAAGACGTGGACGGTCAGCGCGTCGGTGCAGATCCCGAACAGGTCCTCGGCGCCGCCGGCGCGGGTCGTGGCGACGAGGGGAGCGCCGACGACGGCGAAGGAGCGGTCCGGCTTGCCTTCGGCCTGGTAGCGCAGGCGCACCGTGCCTTCGTCGAAGACGGTGAGGTCGAGGACGGTGGCGCCGCAGCGGAAGAGGAAGCGCTGGTCGGCGGTCGTCTCGACCCAGCTGGGGCGCGAGGTGCCGTCGCAAGGGGCGGGGAGGCTGGCGTCGGGGCCGGGCGGGGGCGCGGAGGCGTCCGGCGGGACCGAGGCGTCGGCGGGGACGGAGACGGCCGCGTCTGGACCGGCTTCGGGCGTCGTCGGGCAGGCGCAGAGGACCGCGAGGGAGCAAGCGGAGAGGAGGAGGACGGGTGCGGCGCGCATGCCGCCGAGGATACGCGCGCCGCCCCTGGGAGTCAGTCCCTGCTACTCGCCCGTGGGTCTGAGCCAGACCGGGTAGGTCACGAGCGCGCTTCCGCCGCCCTTCGGCGCCGGGAACTCCCACGAGCGGAACCGCGACAGCAGGCAGGCCAGCAGCTGCGGGTCCTCGATGGTGGTGCCCTCGGCGATCGAGGCCTTCGGAACCCTGCCCTCGCCGTTGACCAGGAAGCGGATGCGGATCTTGCCGGCGAGCGACGGTTTGCTGGCCAGGCGCTCCTCGTAGCAGAAGCGAATCTGCGAGACGTGGCTGCGGATGACCTTGCGGACGAGCTCGGGGTCGAGCGAGCCGTTGGTCTCGGGCGGGTCGCTGTCGATCTGGATGGTCGGCATCGTCTTGTCGGCCTTGAGGACGTGGCCCGTGCCGTACAGGTCGTTCCCGATGGCCCGGCCGACCGTCTTGATGTCCCCGATGCCGTAGGTGTGCGCGGACATGCCGCCGCCGCCGGGCTCGCCGCCACGCAGCCCCAGCCCGCCCACGCCGGCCGCGTTTCCGTAGCTGGGGCCGGTGAGGTTGCCGAGCGCGGCAATGACGTCGCCCTTGACCCCGCCCAGGCCGAGCAGGTTGGCGGCGTTGGGGCCGCCCAACTCGGCGAGCAGGCCGGGACGGGTGACGAGGGTCTTGGTGTCGACGCGGATGCTGCCGACCGCGCCGATGGCCGGCTTCCGGTGCTTCACGGTCGGGTCGCCGGCCTGGCCCTCCGGACCGGAGTGCTTCGGAGCGGGTGCGGCCGGCTCGGTCGGGTCCAGCGAGGGCAGCGCGTCGGTCCGCAGCTTGGCGCGGCGGAGCGGCTCCATGACCTGCACGTACAGGTTGCTGGCGGCGCTCAGGTCGTCCGCGACGAGGTCGTCCTTGTCCCGGAACTGCGCGGCGATGGCGAACGCCGCGGCCACGAACGAGATCGCGAGCACCAGGTTCACCAGGCGGAAGTCGATGGACTGCGCCACCGGCACCCGGGCGGGTTCGGGCGCCGCCGCGAAGCAGGCCTCGACGCGAAGGTGCCCGGTCTCGAGCCAGGCGAGGTCCGTCGGCTCCAGGGCGTGGACGCCGGGCTCCAGCTCGCGCACGTCGTCGCCGCGCCGCAGGTGGGCGCGAAGGCCCTCCTCGACGTTGAGGGCGAAGCCGCCGTCGGCGGGCTCGATGAGGGGCCGCTCGCGCGAGCCGGCCTTCACCTCGCAGCGCGGGGTCGGGCCCATCAGGATCGTCTTGGGCTCGCGGTGCTGGGTGACCTGGAGGAGCTGGTCGCCCCAGTAGCAGGAGAGCTGCAGGGCGGGGCGCTCGTTGGGGCGCAGCCGCCGCGGCGGCCGGGGCTCGCTGGGGACGTAGGTGCCGAAGGAACTCTGGGGGCAGGCCTCCGGGCGCTCGACGGTCGGCGGGGCGGGCTCGGGTTCGACGCCGGCCTTCGACGCGGCACCCTCCTCGGTCTGCGCGGGAGCGGCGGCCGCGACGGTGGGGGCGGGCGATGGCGCCGGGGCCGGGACCGGCGGCAAGGGCGCGGGCGCGGTGGCTGTCAGGGGTGGCAGGTCGACCAGGACGCGCAGGCCGGCGATGCGGATCTCGTCGCCCTGGGCCAGGACCTTCTTGCCGATGCTCTTGCCGTTGACGAAGGTGCCGCGGCCGCTGATGTCGGTCAGGGCGATTTCGTCGCCGTCGACGGTGAGGACGGCGTGGACGAAGGAGGCGCTGCGGTCGTCGAGCGGGACGTGGGTGCTCGAGTGCCTGCCGAGCTTGACCAGCGTCTCGTTGAAGATCCGCTCGTCGAGGAGTTGCTCGCCTCGGAAGACCCGCACCCGGAAGGGACTCGCCATGGCCATCCTCGTCTGAGCCCGTGATGGGCACCTGGATGCTGTGACAGCACGGGGGCAGAAAGGTTCCGCGGGGGAGTCAGGCGAGCGGGCCACTTCCGCGACCACCTCGAGCTCGCCGAGGGGCCAGAGTTCAGTCGGTGTGGACGTTGCCAACCCCCGAACGCGTCGAGCGGTCCCGCATCCTTTGATCCTCTAGATGCGTCGCGCCCCGCCCGGCCGCCGTTCCCGCCCCCGCTGGGAGGCGTGGTAGACCGTGGCCATGGCACCGACCGGCAGGCTGTGGGGAAGTCGCGTCCCGACTTGGGGCCTGACGTTGAAGGCGAAGGGCTTCCACGCGCTGATGGGGATGGTCGCTGCCGAGCTCAAGTCGCGCGGGCTCGCCTTCGACTTCGGCGAAGGAGTCGTCACCGTCGGTTGGGCGAAGGGCTCGAAGGAGATCGCGTTGCCGCCCTTGGTCGACCGGTGCGAGACCTGTGACCGCGAACAGTGGCAGAGCGTCGTGGCCGGCTACCTGGACGAGGCCTTGGCTCAGAAGTAGGCCGTCCCGACACCCCGAGCTTGTCGAGGGGCCAGAGTTCAATCAGGCGGGTTCTCGGGAATTGGCAGACCGAAACCCTGGCCCCTCGACAAGCTCGGGGTGAGGTGGCTGGCCCCTCGACAAGCTCGGGGTGAGGTGGCTGGCCCCTCGACAAGCTCGGGGTGAGGTGGCTGGCCTTCGACAAGCTCGGGGTGAGGCTACTGGCAGAACCCGACGACCACGTCCCACAGCGCCTGCACGCCGCGCTTGAAGCCCTCTACAGGGATGCGCTCGTCCACGGCATGGGGAAGCTCCGCCGGCGAGACGGCGCCCTCGGGCCAGACCACCGGCGTGAACCCATAGGTGCGGATGCCGAGCTTTGAAAGCGGCCCCGCATCCGAGGCCCCCGGGACCAGGTAGGGGAACGGCCGGCCGTCGGGGTCCATCGCCTTCACGGAGTCCTGGAGCCTGCGGAAGAGCGGCGTGTCGAACGGCGCCTCGGCGGCCTCGAGCTGCGAGTCGACCTGGAAGGTCACCGCGTCGTCGTCCACGACCGTCCCGAGCTCTTCCAGGAACTGGTCGATCGTCTGGCCTGGGAGCAGCCGGCCGTCCACCGTGGCTTCCGCGACTCCGGGGAAGACGTTGGGCGAGCCGCCGCTGGCGCGCAGGCCGGTGACCGAGGCGGTGTTGCGCAGCGCGGCCCCGAGCGCCCCGCGGATTCGCACGTCGCCGATCATCTCGGTGAGCGTGAAGTCGGCGAGCGACGGGCTCTTGAGCAGCTTCATCGTCAGGCCGGTGCCTCCGCCCAGAGCCGCGGCGAGGCCGTCGAACATCCCGCGTGCCGCGTTCGTGACGTGGATGGGCAGGGGCATGTTGCCCAGCCGCATGACCGCGCGGGCGAGCCGCATCGGCGCGCTGTCGGACCGCGGCACCGAGCCGTGGCCGGTGGGGCCGGTGGCGCGCATCGTCAGCCACGCCACGCCCTTGTGCGCGACCTGGATCGGGTAGAGCCGCTTGCCGTCCATGGGGATGGTGAAGCCCCCGGCCTCGCCGAGCGCGAACTCCGCGCGGATGAGATCGGGGTGCTTCTCGACCAGGAACCGCGAGCCCAGCCGGCAGGTCGCCTCCTCGTCGGCGACCGCCGCGAAGATGACGTCGCGCTTGAGCGGGACGCTCTGGGCCGCGAGCTGGCGCATCACCGTCGCGCACGCCGCGAGGTGGTTCTTCATGTCCACGGCCCCGCGGCCCCAGAGGAAGCCGTCGGCGATCTCGCCCGCGAACGGCGGGTGCTTCCACCCGGCGGGGTCGGCGGCGACGACGTCGAGGTGGCCGGTGAGCAGCAGCGGGGCGCCCCCGGTCCCGTCGCCCTTGCGGCGCACGACCAGGTTGGAGCGCCCGGGCTCGGCCTCGACGATCGTCGGCTCGTAGCCGTCCTGCTTCAGGCGGTCGGCGAGCAGCTGCGCCGCGGGAGCCTCGCGGCCCGGAGGGTTGCTGGTGTCGACTCGGACGAGCTCGCCGAGCAGGGCGAGGGCCTCATCGGCCGCGGTGGTCGGGAGTTGGCTCATGGGGTCTCAGACACTATTGACTATGGACCATCGACTATCGACTACACGAAGGCGTCCAGGCCGGTGATGGCCCGGCCCAGCGAGAGCGTGTGCACCTCGTGCGTGCCCTCGTAGGTGTAGACGGTCTCCAGGTTCACCAGGTGCCGGATGACCGGGTACTCGTCGACGATGCCGTTGGCTCCGAGGATCGACCGGGCGCTCCGGGCGATGTCCAGCGCGGTGGCGACGTTGTTGCGCTTGGCGAACGAGATCTGCACGTGCGTCGCCTTGCCGGCCTGCTTGAGCTGGCCCAGGCGCAGGTTCACCAGCTGCGCCTTGACGATCTCGGTGAGCATCACCGCCAGCTTCTCCTGCGTGAGCTGGAAGCCGGCGATGGGCTTGCCGAACTGGACGCGGGAGAGCGCGTAGTCGCGCGCCGCCTCGAAGCAGGCGATGGCCGCGCCGGTCGCGCCCCAGGCGATGCCGTAGCGGGCCTGCGAGAGGCACTTGAGCGGCGCCTTGAGGCCCGCGGCCCCCGGCAGCCGGTTCGACTCGGGCACGCGCACGTCCTGCAGCGAGAGCTCGGCGGTGTCCGAGGCGCGCATCGAGAACTTGCCTTCGATCTCCCGGGCCTCGAAGCCCGGCGTGCCCTTCTCGACCACGAAGCCGCGGACGGAGTCCTGCCCGGGGCCGGTCTTGGCCCAGACGATGGCCAGGTGCGCCTGCGTGCCGTTGGTGATCCACATCTTCGAGCCGTTCAGGACCCAGGCGTCGCCGTCCTTCTTGGCGGTGGTGAGCATCCCGCCCGGGTCGGAGCCGAAGTCGGGCTCGGTCAGCCCGAAGCAGCCGACCAGCTCGCCGGTGGCCATCTTCGGCAGCCAGCGCTGCTTCTGCTCCTCGGTGCCGAACTCGTGGAGGGGGAACATGCACAGCGCGCCCTGCACGCTCACGAACGAGCGGATGCCTGAGTCGCAGCGCTCCAGCTCCTGCAGCGCGAGCCCGTAGGCGATGGCGTCCATCCCGGCGCAGCCGTACCCCGTGAGGTTGGCGCCGAGCACGCCCAGTTCCCCCATCCGCGGGATGAGCGAGGCCGGGAACGTCCCCTTGCGGAAGTGCGCCTGGATGACCGGCATCAGCTCGTCCTGCACGAAGGCGCGGACGCTGCGCCGGACCAGGAGCTGTTCCTCGGTGAGCAGATCGTCCAGCTGGAACAGGTCGGTGCCTTGGAGGGCGTCGTGGGCGGCCATGGTCTCTCCCGGGTGGGTGCCTGCCGTGCGGGCGGGCGAATGTAACACTGGGGCGGGATGGATACCCCGGAAGCCGGCACCGAGGCCGGCCGCTCCAGGATGCCGGCAAGAGGCCGGGCAGCTTGTGGCCATCCCTGAATGAGGCTAAACCCGCCCCCCATGGATCTGCTCCAGGCGATCGTCTACGGCATCGTGCAGGGCCTCAGCGAATTCCTGCCCATCAGCTCGACGGCGCACCTGCGCATCGTGCCGGCGCTGCTGGGCTGGCCCGACCCCGGGGCGGCCTACACGGCCATCATCCAGCTGGGCACCACTGCGGCGGTCGTCCTGTACTTCGCCAAGGACATCGGGCGCATCGCCAAGGCCTGGCTGCTCGGGATCGCCCACAAGAAGCCCTTCGAGGACCTCGACGCCCGCATGGGCTGGTACGTGATCGTCGGGACGATCCCGGTGGTCGTGCTGGGCCTGCTGCTCAAGAAGCACATCGAGGGCGAATTCCGCTCGCTCTATGTCATCGCCTACGCCGCCATCGGCCTGGCCATCCTGCTGGCCGTCGCCGAGAAGGTGGCCAAGCACGGCCGGCCGCTCCAGAGCGTGACGATGAAGGACGCCCTCGGCGTGGGACTGGCGCAGGCCGTCGCGCTCATCCCCGGCTCCTCGCGCTCGGGCTGCACGCTGACCGGCGGGCTGTTCCTGGGGCTGCAGCGCGACGCCGCTGCGCGCTTCTCCTTCCTGCTCTCCATCCCGGCCACCGTGGCCGCGGGCCTCTTCGAGATGAAGGAGGTCTTCGCGCCCCACGCCGCGGCCGGCCTGAGCGCCGGGCCGCTCATCGTCGGGACGATCGTCTCGTTTGCCTTCGGGCTGGGCTCCATCGCGTGGCTCTTGCGCTTCCTGCGCACGCGTTCCACCGCCATCTTCATCGGCTACCGCGTGGTCCTGGGCGTGATGCTCCTGCTGCTGCTGAACAACGGTTTCCTGCGCCCATGAGCCGCTTGAGGCTGTTCGACGAGCTGAAGGACGCCCTGACCGCGCGCTCGCCGCTGCGGCTGGGGGAGTCGCCGTCGAGCCGGCCGGCCAGCGTGCTGATTCCGTTCTACGAGCAGGGCGGCGAAGCGCACCTGCTCTTCCTCAAGCGGCCCGAGGGGCAGTACGCGCACGCCGGGCAGGTGGCGTTCCCCGGCGGCAAGCGCGAGGAGGGCGAGAGCGCGCTGCAGTGCGCGCTGCGCGAGGCGAGGGAAGAGGTGGGGCTCGAGCCGGAGGACTCGGAGATCCTCGGCGAGCTCGACGACTTCGACACCATCGTCACCGGGTTCCGCGTCCGGCCCGTGGTCTCGGTCATCCCCTCGCCGTATCCGTTCCGGCCCGACCCGCGCGAGGTGGAGCGGCTCATCCACATCCCGCTGGCGCGCCTGCTCGATCCGTCGATCTTCCGGGCCGAGGAGCGCGAGGCGCATGGCCGCAAGTGGCCCGTCTACTACTACTCGACGGGCCCGGACGTGGTCTGGGGCGTGACCGCGGGCATTCTCACTCCGCTGCTGACCATCGTCCGCGGCTTGCCGAGCGTTCGCGCCGGCTGAGGAAGAAGGCGAAGGGCCCGTCCCTCGCGGAACGGGCCCTCCGAAGCGGCTGCGCTAGCTCGCGGTCACTTCTTCGTGGGCGTCAGCGGCGCCAGCGGATCGTCGAGGGGCTGGGGCGCGGCCTTCTTGGGCTGGATCAGCGGCGCGAGCGGATCGTCCTGGGGCGGCGGAGCCTTCTTGGCCGGGAGCAGCGGGGCGAGCGGGTCGTCCTTGGCCGGCGTCTTCTTCGGCTCCTTCTTCTCGGGCGGCTGCTTCTTGGCCGGTGGGGTCTTCTCCGGCTCGGTCTTGGTGGGCTCCGCCTTGGCCGGCTCCGGCTCGGGGGTGTAGTCGAGCTTCGGGACGATCTTGAACTCGACGCGGCGGTTGTTCTGCCGCCCCTTCTCGGTCTTGTTGCTGTCGATGGGCCGGTCAGGGCCGAAGCCGCGGGCGCCCAGTCGGAAGCCCTCGACCTTGCCCTTGACGACCAGCCAGTCCTTCACCGCCTCGGCGCGCTTCTGCGAGAGCACGCGGTTCTGCGCCGCGACGCCGCGGTCGTCGGTGTGGCCCTCGATGGACATCGCCACGATCTCCGGGTGCTCGCGCAGGATGCCGGCGACCTCGGTCAGCAGCTTGTTGCTCGCCGGCCGGATGGTCGCCTTGCCGGTGTCGAACTGCACCTGCTGCAGGATGACGATCGAGTCCTTGCGCAGCACGGCCATGGCCGGGCAGCCGTTCTTCTTCGGGTCCTCGCTGGCCGGCCCGGCCTTGTCCGGGCAGGCGTCGACGGCATCGGCGACACCGTCGCTGTCCCTGTCGGGCGGGCAGCCGTGCTTCTTCTTGTTGGCCGGGTTCGGCGGGCCCGCGGCGTCCGGGCAAGCGTCCTCGGCGTCCACGATGCCGTCGCCGTCCCTGTCGGGAGGGCAGCCGTTCTTCTTCGGGTCGGCGTCCTTGACCCCCGCGACGTCGGGGCAGGCGTCCTCGGCATCGGCGACGCCGTCGTTGTCCTTGTCGGAAGGGCAGCCGTTCTTCTTCGAGTCGGCGTCCTTGACCCCCGGCACGTCGGGGCAGGCGTCGTCGGCGTCGGCGATCCCGTCCTTGTCCCTGTCCGGCGGGCCCAGCGGGCAGCCGTTCTTCTTCGGGTCGGCGCTCTTGACGCCGGGGACGTCCGGGCAGGCGTCCTTGTCGTCGATGATGCCGTCCCGGTCGCGGTCGGGCGGAGGCGGGCAGCCGTTCTTGAGCAGGTCGGAGTTCTTCACGCCGGGCACGTCCGGGCAGGCGTCGTCGGCGTCGACGATGCCGTCGCCGTCCGTGTCCACGGGGCAGCCGTTCTTCTTGGGGTCGGCGCTCGCGGTGCCGGCGACGTCCGGGCAGGCGTCCTCGTCGTCGGCGATGCCGTCGCGGTCGCGGTCCGGCGGCGGGCAGCCGTTCTTCGCCGGATCCTGCGAGGGCAGGCCCTTGGCCGTGGGGCACGCGTCGTCGGAGTCGCGAATGCCGTCGCCGTCCGAGTCGGGGATGCCGCACGGGCGGCCGGGAGTCCACTCCAGGCTCGCCACCACGCGCGCCTGTGCGGCGCCCGGCGAGCGGGTGAGGCCGGCGCCGACGCCGGCGCCCACGACGAAGCTGGGGAAGCAGAGGTGCGCGCCCACCATCCCCTCGAGCGGGGCCGCGCCGGAGATGGGGGTGACGGAGCCGTAGAGCTCAGGGCCCACCTGCAGGCGCTGGTCGAGGAAGAGGATGGCCCCGGCGGCGGAGTAGGTCAGCGCGGTGCCCACCTGCTGCAGCCCCACGTCGTGGTGCGCGCGGATCATCGCGCCCAGCGCGGCGGAGTAGGCGAAGCGCTCGGCCAACAGGCCGCTGGCGATGAGGCGCGGGTGCCCGCGCACGTCCGGGTCCGAGGCGAAGTCCTGGACCGAGCCGGTGGGGAACCACACGTCCGCCGAGAGGCCCAGCGAGAACGACGAGCGCGCCTTGCCCAGGAAGTTCACCCGCGCGCCGAGCCGGAAGTCCGACAGCGAGCCCTGCACCGTCCGCTCGCCCGGGACCATGGCCTCGCCCGACTGGAAGACCGCGAACGGCAAGCCCAGCGTCACCTCCACCCGGTTGAACAGGGCCAGCGACGCGTCCAGGTGCAGGTAGAGCTGGTCCTTGAGCAGGTTGCCGTTGGGCACGGCCTGGCCGGTCGCCTGATCGATGATGCGCAGCGCCCCGTAGCCGTAGTTGAGCGTCAGCTTCACCGAGGGCTGCAGGTGCCCGTCCACGGTGGCGTCCGGCGAGGCGAAGAAGCGGTCGCCGGCCGGGGTCGGGTCGAAGTGCTGGGCGTAGAAGCCGTCGACGAGCGTCTGCGACCGCGCCGCCGCGGGCAGCGCCGCGAGCGCCAGGGCTAGGACGATGGTGAACCTTCTGGGGTTCATGGTGCCTTTCCGCGCCCCGGCGTGCCGGGGCCTCGAGGAGAAGGAAGGGCGCCCCCGCCGCCAGAGCGCGCGGGCGCGCCGGAGTTCATTCAGCCGCGCCGCCGGCGCAGCCACAGACCGGCCATCGCCAGACCGAGCAGCGTGAGCGGGCTCGCGCTCGCGCCGGCGCCGAACCCGCACGCGCAGCCTCCGGAGAGCGCCAGGCCTTCGCCGAACGCGCCGTCGGGCACGCCCGCATCGCGGCCCGGCTGGCTTGCGTCGAGGCCCGGCGCTGCGGCGTCCGCAACGGCGATCGCCGCGTCGGGACCGGGCGCCTCGGCGTCGGGCAGCGCGACCTCCGCGTCCGGGAGGACGACCTCGGCGTCGGGGCCGGGAGACTCGGCGTCGGGAGCGACGACTTGGGCGTCGGGCGGGATGACCACGGTGGCGTCGGGCGGGACCACGACCGTTGCATCCGGCGGGACGACGATCGACGCGTCGGGCGGGACGGCCCCCGCGTCGGGCGGCTCGACCACGCAGGCGCCGCCCAGGCAGACGAGTCCGGCGGCGCACTCACCCGGTCCGCTGCAGCTGCAAGACGGTCCCTGGCACGCGCCGCTGGTGCACGTCGTGGCCGCGCCCGCGGTGCATTCGCCGGCGCCGCTGCAGTGCGAGGTCTCGTGGAAGAGGCCGGCCTCGCAGGAGGTGTCGGCGCACGTCGTGGAGGCGCCGGGGTAGGCGCAGGCCGCGGCGGCGGTGCCGTCGCAGCGACCCTGGCAGGCGCCCTGGCCGGCGCAGCCCGCGCGCCCGCCGTGGGGGATGCCGGAGACCGGCGAGCAGGTGCCCTCGGACCCGGTCGCGTCGCAGGCCTCGCACTGCGCATCGCAGGCCCGGTTGCAGCAGAAGCCGTCGACGCACAGGCCGCCGGTGCACTCCGGGGCGCGGCCGCAGCTGCCGCCCACCGGCTTCTTGGGCTCGCACTTGCCGGCGGAGCAGAAGTAGCCCGCGGCGCACTCGCCGTCGCTGGTGCAGCCGCCGGAGCAGACCTCGCCGGCGCAGGCGAGCGGATCGCACAGGCGGACCGAGAACGGCGGGCAGGCGCCCAGTCCGTCGCAGGAGGCCGGCACGATCGCCACGCCGCCCGCGCAGGACGCGGCGCGGCACTCGACCGAGGTGTCGGGGTAGGCGCAAGCGGTGGCGAGGATGCCGTCGCACAGGCCGGCGCAGGCCGTCCCGTCGTCGGCGCAGGAGGTGCGCGCGCCGCGCGGCGAGCCGGCGACCGGCGAGCAGGTGCCGACCTTGCCGGCGACGTTGCAGGCCTCGCACTGGCCGCCGCAGACGCCGTCGCAGCAGACCGAGTCGACGCAGTGGCTCGAGGCGCACTGCGACGGGCTCGAGCAGGGGTCGCCCGGGTCCAGCTTGGGCTGGCAGATCCCCGCGGCGCAGTAGGAGCCGGCCGGGCAGTCGGAGTCGACGACGCAGCCGGCGCCGCCGCAGCCCGCACCGCTGCAGGGGTTCGGCGCGCAGGCGATGGTCTGCGGCAGGGGGCAGGCGCCCGCGCCGTCGCAGCTCGCGGCCAGGGTGGCCACGCCGGCCGCGCAGGCGGCCGCGCGGCAGCTCGTCTCCGAGGCCGGGTAGGCGCAGGAGAGCCGCTCGGCCCCGTCGCACTCGCCGCCGCAGGCCGAGCCGTCGCTGGCGCAGGCGATGCGGCCGCCGGCCGGCGCGCCGGTCACCGGCGAGCAGACGCCGACCTTGCCGGTGAGGTTGCAGGCCTCGCACTGGCCGGCGCAGGCCAGGTCGCAGCACACGCCGTCGGTGCAGTGGTCGCTGGCGCACTGGGCGTCGGCGGAGCAGGGCGTCCCGCCGGCGAGCCGGGGCTTGCACAGACCGCCGGCGCAGTAGGAGCCCGCGGCGCAGTCGGAGTCGACGGCGCAGTCGCCCACGCACTGCGAGGTGCCGCAGTGGAAGGGCGCGCAGGCCACCGTCTGGACCGCCGAGCACGCGCCGGCGCCGTCGCAGCCGGCGGGCAGGGTCGCCACCTCGGCGGTACAGCTACCGGCGCGGCACTCGATCGATCCGTCCGGGAAGGCGCAGGAGAGCGTCTGGCGGCCGTCGCACACCCCGGCGCAGGCGCCGGCGCCAAAGCAGGCCGGCCGGCTGCCGCGGGGCGCGCCGAGCACCGCGGAGCAGGTGCCCTTGGCGGCAGGCAGGTCGCAGGCCTCGCACTGGCCGGCGCAGGCCGTGTCGCAGCACAGGCCGTCCACGCAGTGGCCGGAGAGGCACTCCTGGCCGCCGCTGCAGCTCTTGCCGTCGGCCACCTGGGCCACGCAGTTCGGCGCGTCGCACCAGAATCCGGCGGCGCACTCGCCGTCGGCGGCGCAGGCGGTCTTGCAGGCGGCGGCGTCGCAGACGAACGGCGAGCAGGGGGTGCTGGTGGTCGCGCAGCCGCCCAGGGCGTCGCAGGCGCCCGCGGTGGCGGTGCCGGCGGCGCAGGTGGGCGAGCCGCACGAGGTGGCGTTGTCCGGGTAGACGCAGGCCGCGGCGTTCGCGCCGTTGCAGGCGCCGGCGCAGGCCGCGGCCGCGGTCACGCAGGCGGCGCGGCCGGCGTGCGGCGCGCCGGTGACCGGCCAGCAGGCGCCCTCGTGCCCGGAGACGTTGCAGGCCTCGCACTGGCCGGGGCAGGCGCCGGCGCAGCAGAAGCCGTCGACGCACAGGTTGCCCGGGCAGGAGGCCGGGGCGGTGCAGGCGTCTCCGACGACCAACAGGGGCGCGCACTTCGAGGTGGCGTCACACCAGAAGCCGGCGGCGCAGTCGGCGCTGGTCGAGCAGCTGCCGAGGCAGGCGGTGGCTCCGCAGACGTACGGCGAGCACGCCTTGGTGGTGGCCGCCGGGCAGGCGCCGGCGCCGTCGCACTGGGCGAGGTGCGTCTCGGTCCCGGTCGTCCCGTCGCACGCGGCCGGCGAGCACTGGAAGGTCGGGTAGGTGCAGGCGAGCCGCTCGGAGGCCGCGCAGCTGCCCTCGCAGGTCGCTCCCGCTCCGGCGCAGGCCGGCCGGCCGTTGCGCGGGGCCCCGTCGAAGGGCGAGCAGGTGCCCAGGTTGCCGGTGACGTTGCAGGCCTCGCACTGGCCGGCGCAGGGCGCGTCGCAGCAGTAGCCGTCGACGCAGCGGCCGTTGGCGCACTCGCCGCTGGCGCCGCAGGGGTCGCCCTGGCCGCCCTTGGAGACGCAGTGGCCGGTGCCGTCGCAGAAGAAGCCCGTCGTGCACTGGGTCGTGAGCGTGCAGGTCGTCGGGCAGGAGGCGGCGCCGCCGCACAGATAGGCGCCGCACGACGGGCTGCCGGAGGTGCCGGTGGCGAGCGTGCAGGAGCCGACCGTGCCCGAGAGGTTGCAGGCGTCGCAGGCGCCGTTGCAGGCGGTGTTGCAGCACACCCCGTCCACGCACTCTCCGGTCAGGCACTCGTGGCCGCCGCCGCACAGCGTCCCGTTGCCGTTCTTGGGCCCGCAGTGGCCGGTCCCGTCGCACCAGTTGCCGGCCGCGCAGTCGAGGTCGGTGAGGCAGGTGCCGGGGCAGGCGGCGCCGGCGCCGTCGCAGACGTAAGGCGTGCAGGACGGCGAGCCCGAGTCTCCGTCGGCGACGAAGGCGCAGGTGCCGACCGAGCCCGAGAGGTTGCACGAGTCGCAGCTGCCGGAGCAGGCGGAGTTGCAGCAGACCGTGTCCACGCAGGAGAGGGACGCGCACTGGCTCGCCAGGGTGCAGGCGGTGCCGTTGCCGCTGCCGCACTTGGCGCTCGAGGCGTCGCAGGCGCCGCTGCGGCAGTCGTTGGCGGCGGAGGCGGCGGCGCAGGCGCCCTGGCCGTTGGTCAGGCCGCAGCGGTTGTCGGTGGGGTCGCACTTGCCGCTGCGGCACTTGCCGGCGTCGCCGCTGCAAGGGTTGGTGCTGGCCGGGGCGTTGGCGTAGCCGCAGAGGTTGTCGGACTCGCAGACCCCGGAGAGGCAGGCGCGCGCGCCGAGGGCGGCGCAGGTGCCGGGCAGCGCGAGGCCGTTGGCGATCTTCGCGACGCACAGGCTGGCGTTGCACCACTGGGTGCCGCCGCCGGGGCAGTCGGCGTCGATGCCGCACTGGATGCAGCGGCCGCTGACGGTGTTGCAGACCGCGCCGGTGTGAGTCGCCCCGGCGAAGGTGCAGTCGGAGTTGGCCGTGCAGGGCCTGCAGCCGGTGCTCGAGCAGGTGGGGCTCGCGGCGGGGCAGGCGCGCGAGGTGGCGGTGCCGTCGTCGCCGTTGCAGGCGCCGCAGGCGCGGCTGGTGGCGTCGCAGATGGGCGTCGGGTTGGCGCAGTCGGCGCCGGAGGCGCACTGGACGCAGGCGCCGGAGACGCACTGTGGCTTGGCGAAGTCGGTGCAGGCGTGGGTGGTGCCGCTGGCGTAGGCGCCGTCGCAGGCCACGCAGGTCGAGCTCGCCTCGTCGCAGATGGGCGTGGCGCCCGCGCACAGCGCGGTGTCGCCGGTGGAGCACTGGACGCAGGCGCCGGAGGGCAGGCAGGCGGGCATCGTCGCGGAGGCGCAGGAACCCGCGCCGCCGCCGAAGTTGCCGGTGCAGGGCGCGCAGGCGCCGGAGACGCAGACCGGCGAGGTGGCGCCGGCGCAGGCCAGCGACGACCCGCCGCCGTAGCTGCCGTCGCACGGCCGGCACTGGTGGAGGGCGGCGTCGCAGACCGGGGTGCTGCCGCTGCAGGCGCTGGTGGAGGTCGTGCTGCACTGCAGGCACTGCCCGGACACGCAGGCGGGTTCGGTGGCGAGCGAGCAGGCCGGGGCGGCGCCGCCGCGGTTGTTGGCGCAGGCCACGCAGGCGCCGGCCGAGCAGATGGGCGCGGCCGCGCTGGAGCAGGCGAAGGTCGCGGTGGAGCCCAGGTCGCCGTTGCAGGCGACGCAGGTGTTGGTCGCGGCGTTGCAGATCGGCGTGGTGCCGGTGCACTTGGACGCGTCGGTGTCGGTGCACTGCACGCAGCGGTTGAGGACGGTGTCGCAGACCTGGGCGACGGTGCAGGCGGTGGCGTTCGTCGACGAGCAGGGCACGCAGGCGCCGGAGACGCAGGCCGGCGTGGCCAAGCTGGTGCAGGCGTTGGCCGTGCCGCTGCCGCGGTCGCCGTTGCACGGGGTGGCGCAGGTGTTGGAGGCGGTGCAGGTGCCCGACGGGCAGGCCTGGGCGTGCGCCGTCGGGACCGAGACGGTGAAGGACTGATATCCGGAGGGCGTGCCGCTAGGGCCTTGGCCCCACAGGTACGCGGGTCGGCAGGACGAGGGGATGTCGAAGCCGTAGATCACCAGCAAGCGGTTGCCCGCGGCGACGGTGAACGCGGCGTTGCCGAAACTGCCGTTCAACGTCTGCCTCGTGGTGGTGCCGGTGTCCGCAGGCGCGTTGGGCAGCGACGCGGTCCCCTTGGCTGCCCCCGCGATGCCCGTCGTGTCGTTGTACTCGTAGAGCCTTGCCCAGGCGGTCAGCGTGGTGCCCGCGGCGCCGGCCGTGCGCAGGTAGAAGTCCGCGTAGGCCGTGGCGTTGGCAGCGACGAGGGTCGCAGTGGCATAGACCGGCGTGTACGCCCGCATGAACTCCTGGTTGGTGGCAGTCCCGGTGGCGTTGAGGTTGACGCGGTAGCGGGTGGTGCCGGTGGGCAGGGTGTTGTTCGTGATGGCTCGGTTCTCGTTGGTGTTGCCGTTGTTCGCCGTCCGGTCGACGAGCGCGGTCATGTTCGTCGAGCCGTCGGCGCCGACGTTCGCGGCGGCGAGGGCGTTGACGTAGTAGGTGGTGGGCACGTCGACGACGCCGCACTCGACGCACGCGCCGGTGGCGACGCAGGCCGGTTGTTGGGCGTCGACGCAGGCCTGGGACGCGGCGCTGCCGAAGTCGCCGTTGCAGGCGGCGCAGGCGTGGGTCGCCGTGTTGCATGCCGGCGTCGTGCCTGAGCACTGCGAGACGTTGGTGGCCGAGCACGCGTAGCAGGCGCCGGCGGAGCACGCCGGGGCGCCGGAGACCGGGCAGGCGTGGCCCAATCCGCTGCCGTAGTCGCCGTCGCAGGCGACGCAGAGTCCGCCCGACGAGCAGATGGGCGTGGCGCCCGAGCATTGAGCGTTGCTGGTGCACTGGACGCACAGCCCGGAGCTGCACAGGGGCAGGCCCGCCGACGGGCAGGCGGGGCTGGCGCCGCCGTTGTTGTTGACGCAGGCCGCGCAGGTGCCGCTCGCGGTGTTGCAGGCCGGCGAGGAGGCCGGGCACTGGCTGGCGTTGGTGGCCGAGCACTGCCGGCAGTTTCCGGCGACGCAGGCCGGGGCGTTCGCGTTCCAGCAGGAGGGCGCGGCGCCGCCCAGATCGTTGGCGCAGGCCACGCAGGTGCCGGAGGCGTCGCAGGCCGGGGTCGGGTTGGCGCAGTCGGCGCCGCTCAGGCACTGCACGCAGCGGCCGGTGGTGGTGTTGCACTGGGCGCCGGAGTGGGTGGGACCCGCGGCGGTGCAGTCCGAGTCGATCTTGCAGAAGCCGCAGAAGCCGGTCGCCGAGCAGTAGGGCGTGTTGGCCACGCAGGCGGTCGCCGTGCCGGTGCCGTGGTCGCCGTCGCAGGCCTGGCAGGTGCCGGTCCCGGGGCCGGCGAAGGTGCAGGAGGGGAAGGTCGCGGCCGAACAGGGGTGGGTGGTGCCGGCGCCGAAGTCGCCGTCGCAGGCGGCCACGCAGACGTTGTTGGCGGGCACCAGGTTGCAGCCGGCCGGGGCGGAGCAGCGGGTGACGTCGAGGGAGGTGCACTGGCCGCAGGTGCGCTTCTGCGGGTCGCAGACTGCGCCCAGCGGCGAGCCGACGCAGTCGGCGTTGGAGGTGCAGCAGCTGGAGGTCGGGTCGGCGACGGTGTCCGAGGCGTAGAACTCCAACACCTCGTGCTTGGACTGCTGGCCGCCGGTCGAGCCGGTGAACCCCATGAGGAAGGTGTGGCCGGTCGGGTTGAGCTGGGTGTCGAGGTTGACGACCGCGGTCATCGCCGCGGCGCCGGGCTTGGTGTTGGTGTTGTTGATGTAGACGTTGATGGTGGTGTTGCTGACCGTGTAGTCGAACCAGAGGTAGATGGGCGTGCCGCTCTTGAGGGTGATGCCGGTCCCGTTGAGATCCTTGATGTGGCTCGCCACGCCGTCGTGCGTCGGGTTGCCGTTGAGCATCAGGCCGATGTGCCCGTAGTTGATGTCGTTGGCGTGGTTGGGGTCGTTGCGCCCGGCGTTGTAGTAGGTGTCGAACTCCACGGCGACCGAAGGCGTGATCGGGACGTTGGTGGGCGGGGTCGTGTTCTGCACGGCGTAGCCGATGCCCTCGCCGGGGCTGCCGATCGCGGCGATGCCGCGCGGGTCGTTGTGCATGACGAACGCCATGCCGTCCGCGCCGCTGCCAGTGGTGGTGGAGATCTTCACGACCATCTTCGCGTGCAGGTCGCCCTGCGTGGAGAAGGTCGGGTTGAAGATGACCGAGGCGAGCTGGTTGGGCAGGTCGGGGGTCACCAGGACGTCGGTGCCGCTCAGGGTGCCGTTGCCGTTGATGGTGTAGTTCGGCAGCAGCGGCCCGCCGAGGTAGCAGGTGTCGGTGCGCGCCCAGGCGCTCGGTGAGGCGAAGGTCGCCGCCAAGAGGCAAGCCGCGAACGCGGGGGCAGTACGCATGAGAGAACCCTGGGCTCGAGAACGAAGGCGCCGGCCGCGCCTCCGATGGAACGGACCATTATAGGCGAGGAGCCGCCGGCTCCGCGTCCACCACGCGACATTCCAGGTGGAAAGGGCGGGGGCCCGTCCCCTGGCGAGGACGGACCCCCACTCCGGCGAATCCTGGCTTGCGGTCGGCGCCTGGGGTCGACCAGCGGCGCGAGCGAATCGTCCTTGGCCGGAGCGGGCTCGGTCTTGGGGGCGATCTTGAACTCGACCCGGCGGTTGCTCTGCCGGCCCTTCTCGGTCTTGTTGGTCGGGTCCTCGCTGGCGGGGCCGGCCTTGTCCGGGCAGGCGTCCACGGCGTCCGCCACTGTCCTTGTCGGGCGGGCAGCCGTGCTCCTTCGTGTCCGTCGGGTCGGCGGGCCCGGCGGCGTCCGGGCAGGCGTCGTCCGCGTCGGCGATGCCGTCCTGGCTCGCGGTCGGGCGGGCCCAGCGGGCGGCCGCTCTTGCTGGGGTCGGCATCCTTGACTCCCGCGAGGTCGGGGCAGGTGTCGTCGGCGTCGGCAATGCCGTCCCTGTCGGCATCGGGCGGAAGGCAGCCGTTCCGCGCCGGGCGAGGCCCTTCTCGGATGGGCAGGCGTCCTTCGGGTCGACGAGCCCGTCGCCGTCGGTGTCGAGGTCGCCGCAGGTGCGGCCCAGGGTCCACTCGAGGTTGGCCATCGCCCGGAACTGGGCGGTGCCCGGCGCGCTGCACAGGCCCGCACGTCCGGGTCGGACGAGAAGTCCTGGACCGACCCGGTCGGCATCCACAGGTCGAGCGCCGCGCCCAGCGCCACGTGCCAGGTGGAGGACGGCTGGACCTGCGAGCAGGAGCCGTCGACCTGCGCCAAGAAGTACGTGCTGGAAGGCGCCTGCGGCTGCGCCTCGACGGTGGCTCCTCGCCGACCTTCGCCGTGCTACTGATCGGGACCTTGCTGGTCCTGGGCAGGCGTCGCAGGGCGTAAGGCAAGAGGTTCATAAGGAAGACGGTTCGTCGAAAGTGGGCGGCCCGCCGCGATGGCGGGCCGCCTCTTCTTCGCAGGGCAGTGGCCGCCGCGGCGCGGCTAGGAGGAAGCGGTGCTCTACCCGATCATCATGGCCGGCGGTTCCGGGACGCGGTTCTGGCCGCTGTCGCGCAAGAGCCGTCCCAAGCAGTTCCTGTCGCTGACCGGAGAGGGCCCGCTGCTCTCGCTCACGGCGCAGCGCGTCGGGTCGCTGGCGCCGCTGTCCCGGACCTACGTGGTCTGCGGCAAGGCCCACGCCGCCATGGCGCGGAAGCTCTTGAAGGGCATGCCCGCCAAGAACGTGCTCGTCGAGCCGATCGCGCGGAACACTGCGCCGGCGGTGGGGCTGGCGGCGGCGGTGGTGGCCCGCAAGGACCCGGCGGGCATCGTGATGGTGCTTCCCTCGGACCAGCACGTGCGCGACACCGCCGGCTTCCGCAGGGCGCTGCAGGCGGCGGCCAAGGCGGCGCAGGCCGGCGCCCTGGTCACCATCGGCATCAAGCCCGGCCACCCCGAGACCGGCTTCGGGTACGTCCAGCAGGGCAAGGTGGTGATGAAGGGCGCGCTGCCGGTGCACGCGGTGCGCCGGTTCGTGGAGAAGCCGGATCTCAAGACCGCCAAGAAGTACCTGGCCTCCGGCGACTACCTCTGGAACGCCGGCATCTTCGTCTTCCGGGCCGATCGGATCCTCGAGGAGCTGGCCCGCCACATGCCGGAGACGACCGCGCCGCTGGCGGCGATCGGCAAGGCGGCGGGGACGGCCGCCTTCTCGAAGGTCCTCGCCGAGCAGTTCCCGCTGATGCCCTCCATCTCGATCGACTACGGCGTGATGGAGAAGGCCTCGGGCATCGCGGTGGTGCCGGCGGACTTCGGCTGGAACGACGTCGGCTCGTTCCCGGCGTTGCCGTCGGTCCGGCGGCTCGATGCCCACGGCAACGTCGCGGAAGGCGAGACCGTGCTGGTGGACGTCGCGGACTCGGTGGTCCTGGGTAGCGGCAAGCGACCGCTGGCGGTGATCGGGGTCTCGGGGATGGTCGTGGTGGACGCGGGCGATGCGATCCTGGTCTGCCCCAAGGAACGGGCCCAGGAAGTGCGCAAGGTGGTCGAGGAGCTGGGAAAGCGCGGCCTGGGCGAGGTTCTGTAGGCAGGGCCGAAGGCTGTAGGCTGTGGCACTCGAAGTGCCGGGGCCGTATCGGAGGTTTCCATGTTCGCCGCCGTCGCCATGCTCGCCGCCGCCGCCCTCGGGGCCGACAACGGCTGGGCCGTGCTCGCCGATCCCCAGGCGGGCGTGCAGGTCCTGCGGCCCTCGAGCTGGTCGGTCGAGGCGCTCGGCAACGACGCCGTGGTCATCAAGGCCGTGCCGCCGCTGCAGGGCTCGGTCATGGTCGTCCCGGTGTCCGCTCCGGGCGCCAGCTCCCGCTTGCTCGTCGCCAGCTTCGTCGGCCGGCTCGGCGGCACCGTCGCCAAGGAGATGGCCGCTTCGGGCTACTCGGCGCTGGTGCAGTACCAGGACGCGGGGAGCCCGGGCGTGCCCCAGACGGCGCTCGTCGCCGCCAACCTGAACGGCGAGGGGCGCGGGCTGCTCGGAATCGCCAGCGCGCCGGCGACCGAATGGGTCCAGGCACGCCCGGCGCTGACGGCCATCCTGGGCTCGTTCAAGCTCGAGGCGCCGATCCCCTCGACTGCGCAGACTCCGGCCGCCAACCTGCGCTTCGAGCCGTTCCGCGAGCTGAAGGAGCAGGCCTTCGGCGGCGAGCTTCCCGACGACTGGAAGAAGGAGACCTCCATCGCCATCGTCCCGGGTGCGAATCCCTACGTGCGCGCCAGCGCCGTGGCCCGCTCGGCGGACAAGCTCTACGCCTTCCTCCACTACAAGCTGGCCTCGTTCCAGGTCCCGATGGAGGAGATTGCCTCGACCGGCGCGGGCTTCCGGGACTACCAGCCTGGCGCCGAGGTGCTGGAGAAGTACCTGTTCCCGGCAGTGGCCAAGCGCGCCGGTGCGGACTTCGCGGAGTGGAAGATCACGAAGAAGGGCGGGGTGCAGCCGCTCTTCAGCCACCCCAGCGGCGTGCGCTTCGACGGCGAGCAGGTCGAGTACACCTACCGGTACAAGGGCGAGGCGTTCCTCGGCCGCGCGTTCGTGACCACCTACCATCTGCCCGGCACGCCGGCCTCGACCTGGTTCCTCTACGCGCTCGCCGGCTACGAAGGCCCCGCGGGTCGCGAGGAGACGGCACGCACGGTGGCGACGCGGCTGCTCTCGAGCTTCGCCTTCGAGGGCCGTTACGCGCCGCAGGCCGACCTGTTCTGGACCCTCTCGCGCGACGCCGCGCTTCGGTCGCTCTCGGCCGGGGCCTCGCCGACGCAGGCTCCGGTCGCCACTGGCACGGTCACCAAGCGCACCACCCCGGCGCCGACCAGCGCGCTCGAGGCGGCCGCGCTGGCGCTCACCGAGGTCAAGGATGAGGTGGGCAAGAACCTGCCGGTTCAGATCGGCGCCGCGGCGGCGCTGCAGGGAAGCCCGAGCCTGGGCGGTGCGGCGTTCGGAGACCTGCGGACGGTGCCCTGAGGGCTTCGCGGTCCGGCCCCTGACGCTTCAGTTGCTCTCGCGTAGCGCGATCTCCTCGCGACCCGTTCACCGACGCGCCTTGCCTCGCGGTGCGGGACGCGGTGCCTCCTGCTCGTAGCCCGCGACGCGCATCCCCAAGGACGTCGCCAGCGCAGCGGCGGTGTCCACTGACACGCGAAGGCCCCGGATTCGATTCTTGGCCGGATCCACGAAGACGTTCTCAGCCTGCGATAGGTCCGCATCGCGGAGGTCCGCGCCCTGGAAGTTCGCGCCGGCCAAGTCCGTGCTCGCGAAGTCCGCACCCTGGAGGTCGCAGTCGAGGAAGCTCGCCTCTTGCGCCCGGCAGCGCAGGAAGGGCGTCTTGCGCAGGGGAGCGCGCACAAACGAGGCGTACCGGAGGTTGCACTCCTCGAAGGCGAGCTGGCTGCTCACCGAAAGGTTGTCCCACGTGATGCCCATCAGCTTGCAGCGGAGGAAGCGGACTCCGAGGGCGCTGGAGTCCCCGGGCTGCATCTGGGTCAGGTCGCAATCCTCGAAGGCGCAGTCCTCCAGGCGCGCGCGCAGCCAGCGAGTGCCGGTGAGCTTCGAGTGCCGGAAGGTGCAGCGGTAGAAGTCCTTGCCGGAGAAGTCGAAGTCGGCGAGGTCGAGGCCCTCGAAGCAGTCGTCCTTGAAGTAGTCCTGCGACCGAAGCCTCTCCAGGTGTTCCAAGACCGCTCTCCATGGGCAACGCTGCGAGGCAGGTAATCTAGCAGGGCTTGGCGAAGGCCCAGCCTGCGGCGCAGCGAACACGAACCGTGTCCCGAGAAGCTCCGGGTTCTGGCCGAGACGGTGCCGGTTTCAGCCGCCATCCAACGCGAGCCGGGGCCCTTGAGCCGCCTCCCGGACCCGCCGCGCTTCTAGGGCATCTCGACGACTAGGAGTCCGTTGCGGTAACGAGCGCGACGGCAATTCCGACGGCGCGTTCTGACTGCCGCCACGGTGCGCCCAGGGCGAGGATCGGCGAGCGGGCTTGCTTGAGCCTGCTCGCTGGCGCTTCCGGGCCGCTCAAGCCATTGCAGTCGCCCGGAAGAGCTTGAGAAGGTTGTGCGTGGTGCAGATCAGCGACCACTCGGCACGCGCCTTCTCGAGTCCTCGGCGAATGAATCTTCGGAAGCCTCGGACTTCCTTGATCTGTCCGAAGACGGGCTCGACGGTGGTCTTGCGCTTGGCGTAGATCGCCCGGCCGGCTCGCGTGGCCAGCTTGCGCGTCATCTCCTCTTGGAGGGTCATCCCCTTCGGGAGCGGCCCATGGATGACGACGGGGCCCGGGCGACCCTTGGAGCGTACGGGCGGGATGTGCGGAGTCGCAGCCGCGCTCCAGGCTCCCTTGGATGTTGGCCTGCGAGTAGTAGCCCGCGTCCGCGCTCAACGCCTCCGGGACCTGGCCACAGTTGGCCTCCACCTGCTCGAGCATGGGCAGCAAGTGCTCGGCGTCCGGTGGCTGGTTCGTCACCGCCTCGGCCACGATCACCTGGGCCTCACCGTCCACCGCTGCCTGAGCGTTGTAGCCCTGCACGTAGTCACCGCCGGCCTTCTGGATCCGGCTCTCCGGCTCGGTGAAGTTCCGCTGCGCTTTCGGGGTGGGCTTGCCGTCCTTCTCGGTGGGGATCTGGTGTTCCGGCAGCTCGGCCTCTCCCGGTGGCGGCGGGTCCTCTGGGCTTCTTCTCCGCCTCCGCCTGCTCTCTTGGCCTCTGCCTCCAGCTCCCGCCTTGCCTTGCGAATGACTTCCAGGCGGCTCTTCGCCCTGCGCAGTTCCTCGGGCAGTTCGTCGCCGCGCTTGCCCTTGCCGTAGCGGGTGTCCTCCTCCGCATCGGCGTCCTCCGCCGCCTTGAGCAGCTCGGCGACCTTCGCCCGCAGCGCCGCCTCCTTCTCCTCAAGGCGCCCACGCCCATCGTGCGTGGGCACTCAAGCGACCCAAGGGTCCTGACGCGCTCGTAGCTCATCGCCTTGTGCTTGGAGGCGCTGGCCTTCATCTTCGTCCCGTCGATCGCCACGGTGCCCCAGCTTCACCAGCCCTGCCTTCACGCACAGCTGCAGCACCTGGACGAACAGGTCCTGCAGCGACGCGCTGTGGATGCGCCGGAACTCGCAGATTCGTGTGTGGTCCGGATGGGCTCCACCGGCGATCACGCGGAAGGCGACGTCCTGGTGAGTCGCCGCCTCGGATCTTCCGCGACGACGGGACCCCCACGCAGTAGGCGTACAGCAGCAGCCCCACCATCATCGACGGGTGGTAGGGCGGCTGCCCTCGCTCCTCGGCTTCGTACCAAGCGTGGATCGCGCTGATGTCCAACTCGCGAACCACGTCGAGGATGAAGTAGGCGAGGTGCTCTTCAGGCAGCCACTCGAGCGGCGACGGGGGCAGCAGGAAGGACTGCGTCGGGTTGTAGGCGCGGTAGGTCTTGCTCACCACGCCTACACACCACGCTCCCTTGGATGCTGTCTATCGGTCGCTGGAATACCGCAACAGACTCCTAGCGGTCCGGCCCCAGGAACTGCGCGTGCAGCTCGGCCTGCCGCCCGTCCTTGCCGGTGACCTTCACCGTGACGTCGAACGCCCCCGCGAAGTGCTCGCGGTCCACCTCGACGAACACGGGGATGGCCGCGATGCCCTGCGGCGGCAGCGGCCAGGTCTTCGCCGGGATGGTCACCTCGGCCTTGGGATTGGCCGGGATCACCTCGATCGTCAGCAGCTCCTCCTGCTCGGTCTTGTTCGCGGTCCGCAGCAGGTACGCGTTGCGCACGTCGTCCCCGTCGAGCACGAAGGGCGCGCCCGCTTGCCGGACGATCGTCACCGGCAGCTCCGGCCGCGATTGGGCGAGGAAGGCGCCGGCGACGAGGATCCCGGCCGCGATGACGGCGTAGGCGTACACGCGCGGCCGCAGGAACCGGTGCTCGCCCTGGGTGAGCCCGCGCAGGCTGTCGTAGCGGATGAGCCCTGGCGGCCGCTTCAGCTTCGCCATGATCTCGTCGCAGGCGTCCACGCACGCAGCGCAGCCCACGCACTCGAGCTGCAGGCCCTGGCGGATGTCGATGCCGGTGGGGCAGACCGCGACGCAGCGCGAGCAGTCGACGCAGTCGCCGATGCCCGCCTTGCTCGCCTTGCCGCGCGGCTCGCCGCGGCGCGCGTCGTAGCCGACGACCACGGTGTCCTGGTCGGTGAGCACCGACTGCAGGCGGCCGTAGGGGCAGACGATGATGCACATCTGCTCGCGGAACCACGCGTAGTCGAAGAACACCACCGCGGTCAGCGCCGAGGTCCAGATGAAGACCTCGGGGTCCGAGCCGGGGCCGCTCCCCATCAGCTGCCAGAGCTTCGCGGGCGGCACGAAGTAGCAGACGAGCAGGTGGGCGATGGCCACCGAGAGCAATAGGAAGACCAGGTTCTTGCCGCCCTTGCGCAGCACCTTCTCCGGGCCCCACGGGGCGTCGTCGAGCTGGATCTGCCGGTGGCGATCGCCCTCGAACAGGCGCTCCACGCGGCGATAGACGCCTTCCAGCCAGACGGTCTGCGGGCAGGCCCAGCCGCACCAGATGCGGCCCCACAGCGCGCTGGTCACGACGAGCGCGAAGGCGAGCGCCAGCGCGATGAGGAAGAGCAGCCAGGTCTGGGTCGGGCCGACCGAGAAGCCGAGGAAGTGGAAGCTGCGCCCGGCCATGTCCAGCCAGACCCCGGGCCGGCCGTTGATGGTGATGAACGGCAGGACGACCAGGAGGGCGATCAGGACCGCGAAGACGATCGTCCGGGCGCGGGTGAAGCGCCCGCGCGCCTTGGCGGGGTGCAGGAAGTTGCGCGCTCCCCCGGGGCCGATGGAGGAGAGCGTCTCAAGGGAGGGGGGGTCCATGGGCCGGCAGTCTCGCAGGCACGGCGGCCTGCCGCTACCACCTCACTCTTCCTTGGCGCCCTGCGGTTCCTTGCCCTGCACGTTCGTGTTCTTCAAGGTGAGCACGAAGGCGACGACGTCCTGGCTCTTGGCGGCACCCAGCACCGGACCCCAGCTGAGCATCCCCTTGTCGGGCACGCCGTAGATCACGGTCTTGAAGATCTGCGTGGGCTTGCCGCCGTGGATCCAGTAGGCGTCGGTGAGGTTCGGGCCGATCTTCCCCTGGCCCTTGGCCTCGTGGCAGGCGATGCAGTTGGCCTTGAACAGCTCGGCGCCGCGGGCGACGACGGCCCCGTCCTTGGACATCGCCAGCAGGCCCTCGTCGGTGATCTTCGAGGACAAGGCCTTCTCGCGCAGGTCGGCGAGCATCCGCTCGTCGGCGGCCAACTCGGCGCGCTGCCCGGGGCCGGTGAGGTGCTGGTAGTAGAACCAGTACCCGAACGAGAAGACGATCGCCCCGAAGAGGGTGAGCAGCCACCAGCGCGGCAGGTGGTTGTCGTGCTCCTCGATGCCGTCGTGGACGGAGTGCGCCTGGCTGTCGGACGCTGGAGCCTCGGGCGGCCGGGGCTGGTCGGTCGCGGCGGTCATCGGTGGGTCTCCTCGCCGCGGCGCGGCGCATCGTCATCGGTCAGCGGCAGCATCGCCTGCGAAATGATCTCCTGGCGCGGCGTCCGGAGGATGCGCACGACCTGGAACAAGAAAACGGCCAGGAAGACGAACAGGGCGAACAGGGGCCCCACCAGGGTCCCGTCGTCCAATCGCTGGAACACGGTCTGGAACATTCAGGACCTCCCTATTTGGTCCCCGCGGCCGGAGCCGGGGCGGGGGCGGGGGCAGCCGCGGGGGCGGCCGGAGCGATGGGAGCGGCCGCGGGCGCTGCAGCCGGGGCTTCCGGGGTTGCGGCAGGAGCAGCCGGGGCCGCAGCAGGCTTCGTGGCGGGGGCTTCCGGGACGAGGTTTCTGCCCAGGGCCTGCAGGTAGCCCGTGAGCGCGACCAGCTCGGCTTCGGGCTCCACCTTCACGCCCTGCGTGGCCAGGTCGGCGACGATGGCGTCGGCCTCCTTGCGAGCCGCCTGCGGCGCGCCGGAGATCTCCTGGTCAGAGTACGGCGTGCCCAGGATCCTGGCGGCCGAGAGCAGTGTCGGCAGCTTCTCGTAGTCGGCCCTGGCATCCTTGATGAAGGCGTAGGTCGGCATGTTCGACCCCGGCGAGGTCGAGCGCGCATCGATCATGTGCTGGTAGTGCCAGAGGTTGGGGTACTTGCCGCCCACGCGATGCAGGTCGGGGCCCGTGCGCTTGCTGCCCCACTGGAACGGCCGGTCGTAGATGAACTCCTCGGCCCGCGAGACCCTGCCGAAGCGCAGCGTGTCCGGCGCCATCGAGCGCACCATCTGCGAGTGGCAGACGTAGCAGCCCTCGCGCACGTACACCTCGCGCCCGGCCACCTCCAGCGCGGTGTACGGGCGTTGCGCGGCGCCGGTCACCGGCACCGCGGACTTGACCGCCAGGGTCGGCAGGATCTCGGCGGCGCCACCGATGAGGATCGCCACGAGCGAGAGCGCGGTGAACAGGAACGCCTTGCCCTCCAGCAGCTGGTGCCAGTTGTAGCCGCCCGCCGGCGCGGCCACGAGCGCGTAGACCACCACCGTGCCGATGAGCACCAGGAAGAGCACCGCCATCACCAGGTTCGACGCGCCCAGGCCGATGACCAGCACCAGCAGCGAGCCGATGACGAAGATGGGCTTGGAGAAGATGATCGAACCGGCAGCGACCTCGGGGGGCGGGGCCTCCTCGACCATCACCTCCGCCGCGCCGTTCACGGCCTTGCCGGTGAGCGCGGTCGCGACCAGGTTCCAGGCCATCAGGCCCATGCCGCCCAGGTACAGCGTGCCGCCCGCCAGGCGCATCAGGTAGAAGGGCTTGATGGCCGCCAGGGTCTCCAGGAAGTTCGGGTACTGCAGCGCGCCCTCGGGGGTCAGCGCTCGCCACATCAGGCCCTGGGTGATGCCGCCGAACCACATCGAGACGAGGTAGAGCAGCACGCCGACCATGCCTATCCAGAAGTGGAGGTCGGCCATGGCCCGGCTCTTGAGCTGCGTGCCGTACAGGCGCGGCACGAGCCAGTAGAACATCCCCGCCGCCATGAAGCCGTTCCAGCCCAGGGTGCCCTCGTGGACGTGCCCGATGATCCAGTCGGTGTAGTGAGCCAGGCCGTTGACGCCCTTGATGGCGAGCAGCGGGCCCTCGAAGGTGGCCATGCCGTAGAAGGTGACGCCGGCGATGAGGAACTTGAGGACCGGGTCGTCGCGCAGCTTGCCCCAGGCCCCCTTCATCGTGAGCAGGCCGTTGAGCATGCCGCCCCAGGACGGCGCCCAGAGCATCAACGAGAAGAGCATGCCCAGGCTCTGCGCCCAGTCGGGCAGCGCGGTGTAGAGCAGGTGGTGCGGGCCGGCCCAGATGTAGACGAAGATCAGCGACCAGAAGTGCACCAGCGACAGCCGGTAGGAGTAGACGGGCCGCTCGGCTGCCTTGGGCAGGAAGTAGTACATGATGCCCAGGATGGGCGTGGTCAGGAAGAAGGCGACGGCGTTGTGGCCGTACCACCACTGCACCAGCGCGCCCTGCACGCCCGCGAAGATGGGGTAGCTGCGCAGCAGCGAGTTGGGCAGCTCGAGGTTGTTGACCACGTGCAGCACCGCCACGGTGACGATGGTGGCGATGTAGAACCAGATGGCGACGTAGAGGTTCTTCTCGCGGCGCTTGGCCAGCGTCCAGAAGAAGTTCACCGCGAAGACGACCCACACGAAGGTGATGGCGATGTCGATGGGCCACTCGAGCTCCGCGTACTCGCGGCTCTGGGTGATGCCCAGCGGCAGGGAGATGGCCGCGGCGACGATGATGGCCTGCCAGCCCCAGAAGTGGATCTTGGTCAGCAGCGGCGAGGCCAGCCGCGCCTTCACCAGCCGCTGGGTCGAGTAGTAGATGCCCGCGAAGAACATGTTGCCGACGAACGCGAAGATCGCCGCGTTGGTGTGCAGCGGGCGCAGGCGGCCGAAGTTGAACTGGCTCACGCCCAGCGCCGCCTTGTGGCTGACCAGTTCCATGGCGATCCAGGCGCCGACGGACAGGGCCACGATGCCGAAGAGGACCGAGGCCCAGATGAACTGGCGCACGACCTGGTCGTCGTACTCGATGCGGACGGTCTTCATTCCTTCTTCTCCCGGAGCGGCTGGCTGTCGCTCTCCAAAGGCATCAGGGACATGCGCTCGGCCTGCTCGTGGTCGCCGGCGTGGACGCTGTAGCCGAAGGCGAGCAGCGCCCCGGCCACCAGCACCAGGCAGATGAAGATGAGACCCAGGATGATCTCCATCAGAGGCTCCTCCCCACCGAGTACGAGGCGGCGAGCACGAAAGACACGGAGCTGAGCGGCATGGCGACGGCTGCGAAAAGGGGCGTCACGAGGCCGGCTGCGGCCAGCGCCACGATGGCCGCGTTGTAGGTCAGGGCCACGCCGACGATGCCGCCCACGGTCCGGGTGACGCGCCGGGCCACCGTGAGCGCCTCGCCGATGGGGGAGAGCCCCGGGCTCAGGTAGTAGAAGTCCACGCGCGAGGGCACGAAGGGCCGGTTCACCGCCGGCGTCCCCGAGCACCAGGCCTCGCGGAAGGCCAGGCTGTCGTTGATGCCGTCGCCGAGCATGAGCACCGAGCGCGGCGGCCGGGCGCGGATCCACTCTGCCTTGGCTTCCGGCGAGAGGCCGCCCTGGCACTGCTCGGAGCGCAGGCCGAGCGAGGCGCCCACCGCGACGGCCCGCGCGGGCGAGTCGCCGCTGAGGACCTGCACCGAGTAGCCCCGCCGTTCGAGGTCAGCCAGATCCTCGCGGGCGCCGGGCCGGGGCTTCTCGTCGAAGCGGAAGGCGGCGAGCTCGACTCCGTTCTTGGCGAAGAGGGTCTGCGAGGCGGTGGGAGCGTCGGTGGTGGCGTAGCGGGAGTGCCCGGCCTCCGCGCCGGGGGCGAGCGGTCGGCAGTTGTCAGTCGTGGTGGCACCGGCGATGGCGAAGGAGCGTGCGCCCAGGCGCCAGAGGTGACCGGTGCCGGTGGCCTCGACGCCCTGGCCGGCGTGCTCGTCGCAAGCGAGGTCGGCGGCGGCGGCGGAGCGGGACACGCGAGCGAGGGCGACGGCGAGCGCGCGGCTGTGCGGGTGGTTGCTGCCATCGACGATCTGCCGCAGCGCCTCGAGGTCGCTTGGAGCCAAGGCGTCCAGCGCCTCGGGGTTCGCCAGCGCCAGGTCGCCGTCGGTGAGCGTGCCGGTCTTGTCCAGGGCGAGCTCGCGGACGTGCGCGAGCTTGTCGAGCCCGCCGGGGGTGCGCAGGAAGATGCCGCGGCGGCGCAGGCGCGACAGGCCCAGCTCGTAGGCGAGCGGCGCGGCCAGCCCGATGGCGCACGGGCAAGTGACGACCAGCACCGCGACCGCGGAGAGCATGCCCTTCTCGAACGCGCCCCCCAGGAGCCACCAGCCCAGGAAGGTCGCCGCGGCGATGGCGAGGACGGCCACGACGTACACGCGGCTGAACGCGGCAAAGAAGCGCTCTCGCGGGGTGCGCTCGGCGGGCGCCTGGAGATCGGCCGGCGCGGAGAGCAGCGAGCGGATGCGCGAGCCGGCGAAGTCGGTGAGCGCGACGCCGCGGAAGGAGCGCGAGCCCACGTTGAAGGCGCCGGCGGGAACCGTCTGCCCGGTCTCGAAGGACTTGGGGTCGGCCTCGCCGGTGATCCAGTCCAGCGAGCACGAGGCGCTGCCCCGGGTGAGCTGGACGTCGACGACCGCGAGGTCGCCGGGCGCGAAGGCCAGCTCGTCACCCTGACGGACCGCCCCGGCGGCGACCGTGGTGAGCGAGCCGTCGGCGCCGACCTTCTTCTGCGGGAGCTGATCGGCGCCGTCGTCCTGGAGCACGCGGCTGCGGTTGCGCTCCAGCAGGCGCTCCGGGAGGTACTTGCCGACGAGCATCAGGGTGATGAAGGTCGCCACCGTGTCGAAGTAAGCCGCCCCGCCGCCGTGGGCCCAGAAGGCCCAGGCCGAGCCGGCGTAGCTGAGCGCGATGCCCAGCGCGATCGGCAGGTCGAGGTGCAGCGCGCGCAGCCGCAGCGCGTGCCAGGCCGAGCGGAAGAAGTAGGTGCCGCCCACCAGCACCGCCAGCGTCGCCAACCCGAAGGCAAGCCAGCCGAAGGTCCGGTAGACCGTCCCGTCTGCCGGCGAGAGGCCGAAGTAGAACGCGAAGGAGAGCACCATCGCGTTCAGGGCCAGCGCCGCGCAGATGCCCAGTCGGATCACCAGCGACCGGCTGGCCGAGCGCTCCTTTCGGCGGGGGCCCAGCAGGTAGCCGAAGGACTCGACGCGGCGGGCGTAGGCGGCCGGATCGAACCGCGCGGGGTCGAACCAGAGGTCGAGGCGGCCGATGCCGGGGTTGACGCGGATTTGCCCAGCGCCCGCCTCGCGCTTGAACAGCTCGTCGAGCAGCCAGACGCAGGCCGAGCAGTGGATGCCCTGCACGTCCACCGACAGCCGCCCGGTGGCGATGTCGATCCCCGCGAGCCACTCGTGGCTGCGCGCCGCGCCCGGCTGGACCGGGGTGCCGGCGCCGCCGCGCAGGTCGTAATAGCGCAGCAGCCCCTCGGAGGTGAGCAGGCCGTGAACCGCTTCGCAGCCGCTGCAGCAGAACCGCGACAGCCCGCGCGGCACCGGCTGGCCGCAGTGCACGCACGCTTCCACGACGCGGGCGTCCGCGAAGGGCGCAGTGAGCGGCTTGAGGGTCGCGACCGAGTTCATGGACGGGGACGCTGCACCTAGCTGGGCGGCGGGGCAGCGTTGCGGGTTCACAGCACGGTTCCCGGCAGGCTTGGAAAGCGTCTCCCTCTACCACGCACGCGCAGCCCGCCGGTAGGGCCGCGACCTCGCCACCGCCGCCATCGTCACAGCGTCCCCAGACGCCGCACTCGGCGCAGCGGTGGTGTGCGCTGTAAATCGGTGCCCCGTTGGGATGCCCAGGTGCCCCAAACGTAGCGCTCGAAAGAGGCTTTCCGGACAGTCCGGGGGAAAGCCTTCACGATCCGATGGGTTATTGGTGCCTCCGCTCGGACGGCGACCTTCTCCGGGGCCCCGACTGCTCCCGCTCGCGGCCGAACCTGGCGCCGGTGTACCGGGCGCGCGCGCAGTCCAGAGCATCGCCGCCGAGGACTCCCCCAGTGCCGGAGCCGAGGCCAGCGGCACAAAGCCCAGCAGATTGGCGAGCGCGGCCATGGTCTCCACCGGCATTTATTGCTGAAGCGGTTCCAGCGGACCCCAGGGGGTCGTGCCAAAGGAGCCCCGGAAGGGGCTTGGAGGACGCATGCAGGCGGAAGAAGGACTCTTTTCGACTCTCGAACCCGAAGACTTCGTCGCCAGGGGGTTCAGGCGCTACCTGGCGAGGCTGGAAGCCCGGCCCAGCAAGCGCCCCAAGCGGGCACCCCTGCCGGCGGTCAAGCGGCTCAAGGCCTGCTACGGCCAGTCGTTCCCCGAGCTCGAGCGGCTCGACAAGGTGCTGTCCGAGGCGAGCTTCCTCGACACGCCGGGGATGACCGAGTGGACGCCGGAGATCTGGGCTCCGGTGATCGAACCGGAGAAGGGCAAGAACCTGGCCGAGGCGCTCATCACCTGGGCGCAGGAGAAGTGGCCGGCGCTGCTGGAGGAGCTGTTCGGCGGCGCGGTCGCGCTGGGCTGCACCCGCTCCGGCGACCTGTGGCTCTACGGCCTGTACGACTCTCCGAGCGAGCCGGACCGGCACGCCGTGCACCTGTGGGACCACGCGACGGGGCGCATCAAGTCCACGGTGGCGGCCGACCTCGACTCCTTCGCGCTGGCGCACGTGCTGATGGACCAGGTCAGCGAGGGCGCCATCCGGTCGAAGGTGGCAGCGCGGGTGGCCGAGCTTCTCTCCGGCCGGGTCTGCTTCGCCTGGCCGTTCGATCGGGTCTTGGAGAAGCTGATTCAGGGCAAGCCGCGCGCGTGCCCGACCGGCCACCAGACGGCCGAGTACGCCAGCCGTGCGGCGTGGATCAAGGTGGCGCTGCTCGGCGAGCCCGGGTCGATCATCCGCCGTGAGTTCGAGCCTGCGCTCAACCTGCCGATGGATCCGAAGAAGTGGTCGAAGGCGGTGGCCGGGGCCACGGCCGTCCCGCCGACGGCGCTCTACCTGATGTTCCGCGCGTTCCTGTTCGGGCAGAACGAACGGCTGACCGCGGCGCTCGCCACGTTCTCCAAGAGCCCGGTCCCGCTCGTCCGCGACGCGGCGGCGCTGATGGGCGAGCTGCAGAAGGGGCGCAAGGAGCTGGGGCAGATCCTGGACGTGCAGGCCCTGCAGAAGGAAGTGATTGCCCTGTGCCTGGACCCGGACCTCGAGCCGCTTCCGGAGAAGAAGGCGAAGGCCAAGAAGGCGAAGGCCAAGAAGGCGAAGGTGGGCAAGGCGGCCGGCCGCACCCAGGCGAACCCCTGATCCGCTCGGGGCCCAGATAGACGGAGCCCGCCAAAACGGCCTGGACTCAGGAAGACTTCAGTCCAGGCTGTCTCGGCGGGCTCCGGCCCGGAGGTGGGGGTCCTCTGGGCAACCCGGAGGAAGGGGGGCCGCTCCGGTTGCCCTAAGGATGCAGTGCGGGCAGACGGGTTCTCGCCTCCCCCATCCGCGGGTTCCGGCTCGCCGTCACTCCTGCCAGTCGGGAAGCGGCTTCGGGACCACGGCCTCCAGGATCTGCCGCTCCCCGGCTAGGTCTCGAGCTCGTCGATGATCTTGAGGTAGCGGTCGTAGGGCAGGGCGCTCCAGCTCTCGGCCTCCTCGGCGCCGCCCTCGCGGGAGAGCGCCGAGACCTTGTGCGCGGTCTCGAGGTCCGGGGCGTCGTAGATGTCCATGAAGTCGTAGCGGCCGAGCAGCGCGTAGTGCGCGACCCACTTCACTCCCGGGCACTTCTGGTTGACGAGCTTCATCCACTCGCGCCCGGCCTTCTTGCGGCCGCGCGGGTCGCGGGCCAGCTCGGGGCTCATCTTGGTCATCAGCACGAAGGTGGGCATGGCGGGATCTCCCTCACTCAGGCGGTCGCGAATCGAGGCGTAGTAGGCACCGCGGGGCCGGGCGATGGCAACCGCGTCCTACGGCTCGACGGCCCCGAGCGCGCAGGATCCGGCGTTGCGCGGCTGCCCGCGCTGATCCGTCGCAGGGCAACCCGTGCCCCAGCCGACGGCCGCGAGGCGGACGTTCATTGGATGGAGCCCTCCGGCGGACGGGGCCGCGCCGGCATCCTAGGCGACGCGTAAGATGACCGCCCTTCGCGGGAGGTCGTGATGCGCATCGCTCTCTGGCTGGTCGCAGCGCTCTGGTCCGGCACCGCCGTGGCGGCGGAGGTGACGGCCGACCCGTCGACGCTCAACCAGAAGCTCTCGACGCTGCAGCCCGGCGACACGCTCAGGCTCGCCGCCGGTACCTACCAGCACTTCACCGTGGCGAACCTCAACGGCAGCGAAGCGGCGTGGATCGCCATCACCGGGCCGGAGTCCGGAGCGCCGGCCATCGTCGAGGCCAACGACTGCTGCAACACCGTGGAGATCGACCACTCGAGCTACGTCGCCATCCGCAACCTGACCATCGATGGCAAGGACAACGGCGGCTCGTTCGGCGTCAGCGCCAAGGGGCTGGCGAACAACCTCGTCCACCACGTCCGCGTCGAGCGCAACACGTTCACCCACCACGCCGGCGGCCAGCAGCAGGTCGCCATCTCCACCAAGACCACCACCTGGGGCTGGGAGATCCGCGAGAACCGCATCCTCGACGCCGGCACCGGGCTCTACCTGGGCAACTCCGACGGCACCCAGCCCTTCATCCGCGGCGTCATCGAGCGCAACCTGGTGCAGGACCCGGTCGGCTACTGCCTGCAGGTGAAGTATCAGAAGCCCTGGCCGGCGCTGGCCGGGCTGCCCACCGGCGACGGGACGACGGTCATCCGCCACAACGTCTTCATCAAGAACGACGCGGCCAGCCCCGACGGCGACCGCCCGAACCTGCTGGTGGGCGGCTTCCCCGACTCGGGGCCCGGCGCGAACGACCGCTACGAGATCTACGGCAACCTCTTCTTCCACAACCCGCGCGAGTCGCTGCTGCAGGCCTCGGGGCGGGTGAGCATCCACGACAACTTGTTCGTGGACGCGGCGGCGAGCGCGGTGCTGCTGCAGAACCACGACCTGCCGCTCAAGCAGGCGCACGTCTACAACAACACCATCTACTCCGCGGCCACCGGCATTTCCTTCGCCAGCGCCGCAGCCCAGGGCAGCGCGGCGGTGGGCAACGTCGTCTTCGCCGCGACGCCCATCGGCGGCACGCCCGCGGACTCGCGCGACAACGTCACCGGCACCGCAGGGCAGGCTGCCGAATTCCTCGTCTCGCCAACGCTGGTGCTGGGCACGCTGGACCTCTATCCCCTGTCGGGAAAGTGCACCGGCACGGCGCTGGACCTGACCGCCTTCGCAGGCGATGCCGACCTCGACCGCGACTTCAACGGGACGAGCAAGGGCGCGCAGACCTGGCGCGGTGCGTACGCCGGCGACGGGACCAACCCGGGCTGGAAGGTGGCGGCGGATCTCAAGCCGGAGTCGGCGGTGCCGGTCACGCCGCCGGATGCCGGCGCCGTCGACGCCGCTGCTCGGCCGTCCGCCGACTCCGGCAGCGTCGCCCTCCCGGATGCCGCAGCAACGACGAGCGGCGATGCCGGGGCCGGTGCGAGGCAGGACGGCGGGGCGTCACCGGGCGTCACCGACGGCGGATGTGGATGTGCGACGGCGGGGGCGCCGCTGGGCCTGGTCGGACTCGCCGCCGGGCTGTTGGGGGCTCTCAAGCGCCGAAAGGCGTGATCGCGGCCCCCGCGTTTTCCATGGCCGCACGACCCGACGCCGTCCCGCCGGGCCCTTGCCGCTGGACAAAGCGAAGTCCACGGTTAGGTTCAGCCTCACTTCGGGCCCGGAAGGCGGCGCATTGAGAATGGCAAGCGAGGAAGGCACGCCCCCGGCGTCCACCGCCCCCGAGGCCTCCCCGGAGGAGAAGAAGCCGGCCGAGCACACAGCGCTCGTCTCGCCGAGCGAGGAGGCGGTCGGGGAGGCGGCGGTCGTCCATGCCGCCGCCGAGATTCCCTACCGCATCGAGGAGCGTCCCGAGGGCTGGGCCGTGCTGACCGACCCCGAAGACGCGCCGGCCTCCGCCCGCGAGCTGACCGCCTATGCCGCCGAGAACGCGCAGCACGAGCGGCCGGCCGAGCCCCAGCCCGTGGTCGGCATCCCCGGCGGGTGGGCGGCGGGCATCGCCTGGGCCGTCGCGCTCATCGCCTTCCACTTCGTCGCGACGAGCGGGTACGGCGCGGTGCCTTGGGTCGAGCGCGGCGCCTCGAACGCGGCCAAGGTGCTGCACGGCGAGCCCTGGCGGGTGGTGACCGCGCTGACGCTGCACGCCGATTTCGCCCACGTGCTCGCCAACGCTGCCGCCTGCGTGCTCTTCGTCGGTGTGGTGGCGCGCTGGCTCGGGCCGGGCCTGGGATCGCTCCTGGTGCTCGCCGCCGGAGCTGGGGGCAACGCGCTCAATGCCTGGTACTACGGCACGCGCCACATCTCGCTCGGAGCCTCGACCACGACCTTCGGCGCCATCGGCCTGCTCGGCGCGCTGCAGTTCGGCCGCCTCTGGACGCGCAAGCCCTCGAGGCGGGCGGCGTGGCCGGCCATCGCCGCGAGCGTGGGGCTGTTCGCGATGCTCGGGACGAGCCTCAAGTCGGACGTGATGGCGCACCTGGCCGGGCTGGGAGTGGGGCTCGCGCTGGGCATCGCGGCGGCGTTCGCGCTGCGCGGGAGGAAGGCGCCGAGCGAGCCGGTGCAGGCGGTGTTCGTCGGGCTCACCGTGACGACGGTGGTGCTGGCCTGGCTGGTGGCGCTGCGCTAGGCAAACCTTCCCCCCCCGCCCCCTCCAGCGGAGCTGGAGAGGGAGCTGTTGGTTGCCTTCGGCGATCCGGTAGGAGCTCTCTGCACCGCCACGTCCGTTGCTCGCACCAGGCTTCTCCACGCGCTTCATCACGCTCGGGCGTTCAGGGTGCCAAGTCGCTCCGCAGGGGCCGCGACGAGCAGAGCCGGCTCCCTCTCCAGCTCCGCTGGAGGCGGCGGGGGGGGGGCAGGTTTCAGTGCTCGTGCCGGTGGTGCGCGTCCGGCAGGTGCGGATGCTCGTGCTCCACGGCCTCGTGCTGGTGCGGGTGCGCGTGCGTCCCCGTCACCGCTGGATCGTGCACGTGCCCGTGGTGCGGGTCCTCGTGGGAGTGGGCGTGGTCGTGCGCCAGGGTGGCGTGCCGGTGCCGGTGGGCGTGCCGCTCGAGGATCAAGAACGTGATCCCGGCGAGCATCAGCGCGCCGGCGGCGAGGGCCCACGCGTCCGGCCACTCGCCCAGGATGAACACCGCCGCGACGGCGCCGATGAACGGGGCGCTGGCGAAGAAGGTCGCCTGCCGCGCCGCTCCCAGCTCGCGCATGGCCTTGAGCGCCAGCAGGTTGCTCGCCCCGTAGCCCCACGCGCCCACGAAGACGGCCAGGCCCACGGTCTGCGGCTCCGGGAACTCGCCGCCGGTCAACCGCAGCAGGAAGAGGTTGCAGACGCCGGCCGCCAGCATCTTGGTGCGCGCCACGGCCCAGGGGTCGCGCTGGGAGAGGCGCGTCATGAGGTTGTTCTCGATGCCCCACGCCGAGCACGCGCCCAGCACCGCCAACGCGCCCCAGGGATCGGTCTGGCCTGACTCCGAGGGCCGGCCGAGCAGGACGCTGCCGGCGACGACGAGCCCCAGTGCGAGCACTCCGCGCCGGCCGAGGTGCTCCTTGAACAGGAGCGTCGCCACCACCGCCGTCACCGGCGCCTCGAGGTTCAAGAGCAGCGCGCCGGAGATGCCCGAGATGCGCTGGAAGCCGAAGAGCATCAGCACCGGACCGATGACGCCGCCGAGCAGGATGGCTCCCACCAGCCACGGCACGTCCGCCCCCCGCAGGCGCGCTTCGCGTTCGGCGTGGCGGCGCGCGGTCGAGGCCAGCGCGAGCCCGACGCCGCCGCCGGCATAGAGCAGCCCGGCCAGCGCCAGCGGCGAGGCGCTGGCGAGCAGGTACTTCGAGACCGGCGCGGTGATCCCGAAGGTCGCCGCCGCGGCCAGGGCGAAGGCGATCCCCAGCGGGACCCGGAGCGGGGAGGCTTCTCCCGGCTCGGGAGGATGCGGATGGGGGTGGTCGCCGGTCACGGCTTGAGGGCGCGCAGCCTCGCCTGCGCCTGGATGAGCGCCTCGAAGACGCGCTCGACGTCGCCGACTGTGCGGCAGCCGAGCCCGCAGGCCGGCGTGAGCAGGCTCTGCGAGAGGATGCGCCCGCGCAGTGGCGCCGAGAGCTTCTCGATGCCCGTGAGCGCGGTCTCGAGCCTCTGGTCGAACTCCTGCGGGGTCCGGGCGTCGGTGGGGACGACCCCCAGGCCGAACCAGCCGCCGGTCTCGAGGAAGCGCTCGACGTCGGGACGCGAGACGAGCAGCTTCTCCAGCGAGATCGTGGCGTCGAAGGAGAGGACGTCGAGCCCCAGCCGCAGCAGCGGCGCCCAGTCGGCCTCGCCGCAGCAGTGGATCCCGGTGATGGCGCCCTCGTTGCGCAGGCCGAGCACGGTGTGCCGCAGGTGCTCCAGCTCGCGCTCCTGCTCCGCCTTGCTCGCCTTGCGCACGGCCCCGAGGACCGGCTCGTCGAGGAAGACGATGGGCACGGCGCCCGCGACGCGGAGGGCCCAGGCCATGGCCATCGCGCGGTGGATGACCAGGTTCAGCACCTGGCGCTCGAGCCGCTCGGGCAGCTGCACGCCGCCGGCGAGCGAGGCGAGCACCGTCGCCGGCCCGGCGCACTGCACCTTGGCGAAGGCGACCTTGCGCGACTCGATCTCGAAGACGAACGGCTGCCACGCCGAGGCGGAGGTCGCCGAGGGCAGGAAGGGCTCGAAGTTGCCCGGGTCCTTGGCCTCGTCCAGCTTGGCGTCCAGCGCGAAGGCGCCGGCGTGCCAGGCGTCGAAGTCCACCGTCAGCTGCCCGCCGTCGAGGATCCGCAGGCCGGGCAGCGGCTCGAGCACCTGCGCCGCGAAGGCCTCGTTGGGCGTGCGCTTGGGCAGCTCCGGAAGGTAGGGCACGTCGGTGGAGAGCGCCTGCTGCAGCGCCATCTCCAGCTGCGTGTGCGGAAGGCTGCCGATGCCCGTGGTGGACAGCGGTGCGGGGCGCATCGTCGTCGGGTTCATCGGTCGGCTCCCGGGTCTGCGACGGAGAAGTACATGGCCTGCGGGTGGTGGAAGGCGATGGCCGAGACCGAGGCCTCGGGGTCCATCATCCAGCCTTCGGTCAGCTCGACGCCGATGTCCTTGGGCACGAGCAGCTTGAAGAGCGCCTCCTGGTCCTCCAGGCGCGGGCAGGCCGGGTAGCCGAACGAGTAGCGCTTGCCTCGGTAGTCGGCCTTGAAGCGCCGGGCCATCGTCATGTCCGGCTCGTCCGGGAATCCCCACATGCTGCGAAGGAGCGAGTGCAGCAGCTCGGCGTAGCCCTCGGCGGTCTCCAGCGCCAGCGCCTGCAGGATGTGGCTCTTGAGGAACTCGCCCTTGGCCTTGTACTCGAGCGAGCGCTCCTTGACCCCACGGCCGGCGGTGGTGACGAACAGGCAGAGGTTGTCCACCGGCCCATAGGCGCCGCAGGGCGCGACGTAGTCGGCCAGGCACAGGCCGTCGGGCCGCGGCTGGCGGCGGAAGGTGAAGCTCGCCGCGGGAGTCGCGCTGGCGGGCTCGAAGAGGTGGACGGTGTTGCCCTCGGAGGCGGCCCGGTAGAAGCGGTAGACGGCGCCCACCTTCATGGCGCTGGCCGCCGGCCGGCACTCCTCCTTCACCTGGTCGACGACGTCGCGGATCTCCAGGGCCCGACGCCCGGCCTCGGTGCGCGACAGGTCGGCGCGGCTCATGGTGTCGATGGTGCGCACCAGCGAGGTCTTCACGCCCAGGTGGCGGCCGTAGAGCATGATCGGGTTGACGAACTTCCAGGCGTAGTCGAGCGGCGTCGAGCCCAGCACGTGGCGGTCGTAGTCCGGCGGCTGGGGGATCTCGGTGAGCGGCTTGACCTCCTTGGAGCGGGCGGTGGAGGTCGAGGCCGGCGCGTGCTTGGGCGCGGCCTGCGCGGCCAGCTTGGCGCGGCGCGCGGCGAGCTCGCCCTTGAGCTGGGCGTGCTTCTCGGGGTCGACGATGCGCTTGGCCAGCTCCAGGCCGTTCATGGCGTCGGTGGCGTAGGCCACGGTGCCCTTGTAGGCCGGGGCGATGTTCTTGTCGGTGAAGGCCCGCGAGAGCGCCGCGCCGCCGACCAGCACCGGGACGTCCACGCCGGCGCGGGCGAGGTCCGCCGCGGTGACCACCATCTGCAGCGCGGACTTCACCAGCAGGCCGGAGAGGCCGATGAGGTCCGGGTCGTGCTCCTTGACCGCGCCGATCAGCTGCTCCGGCGGGATCTTGGTGCCCAAGTTGATCACCGAGAAGCCGTTGTTGGAGAGCACGATGTCCACGAGGTTCTTGCCGATGTCGTGGACGTCGCCCTTCACCGTGGCCAGCAGCACCTTGCCGCGGGTGGCCGCGTCGGCCTTCTCCATGTGCGGCGAGAGCACGTCCACCGCGGCCTTCATCGCCTCGGCGGACTGCAGCACCTCGGCGACGATCAGCTCGTTGGCGTTGAAGAGCCGGCCCACCTCGTCCATGCCCTTCATCAGCGGGCCGTTGATGATGTCCAGCGGCTTGGTGGTCTTGAGCTTCTCCTCGATGTCCGCCGCCAGCCCGTCCTTGCTGCCCTCGACGATGTAGCGGGCCAGCCGCTCGTCCAGCGGCAGCGTGGAGAGCGCCGCGGCCTTGGGCTTCTTCTCGCGGAAGTGCTCGGCGAACCTGGCCACCGCGACCTTGAGCCGCTCGTCGATCGACTTGGACTCGTCGCCGCGACAGAAGAGGACGTCCTCGGCCAGCTTGCGATCTTCCTCGGGGATGGACGGGTAGCGCTCCAGCTTCTCGGCGTTGACGATGGCGAGGTCCAGCCCGGCCAGCACGCAGTGGTAGAGGAAGACCGAGTTGACGACCTCGCGGCCGGCGGGCGGCAGGCCGAAGCTGACGTTGGAGACGCCGAGCAGGGTCTTCGAGCGCGGCAGCGCCTTCTTGATGGCCTTGACCGCCTCGATGGTCTGCATCGCGGCGCCGGTGTAGTTCACGTCGCCGGAGGCGGCGGGGAAGACCAGCGGGTCGAAGTACAGGTCCTCCTCGGGCATCCCGTACTTCGTGGTCAGGATCTCGTGGCTGCGCACCGCAACCTCGAGCTTCTGCTCGGCCTTGATGGCCTGCCCTTTCTCGTCGATGGAGCCGACGACCAGCGCCGCGCCGAACTTGCGCGCCAGGGGGACGATCTTCTCGAAGCGCTTCTCGCCGTCCTCGAGGTTGACCGAGTTGATGATCGCCTTGCCCTGGCACCAGGTGAGGGCCTCGGCCACCGCCTTCTCGTTGGTGGAGTCGATCATCAGCGGGACGCGGACCTTCTGGACCACCTTCTCCAGGAAGCGGCGCAGGTCGAGGACCTCGTCGCGGTCGGTCTGCTGGCAGCTGACGTCGATGATCTGGGCGCCGCGCTTGACCTGGGCGCGGGCGACCTCGCCGGCCTCGTCCCACTTCTCGGCGTTGATGAGGTCGCGGAACTTCTTGGACCCGAGCACGTTGGTGCGCTCGCCGACGATGACCGGGCGCGCCTCGTCGGTGACCTCCAGGAGGTCGACGCCCGAGAGCAGGGAGCGCCGGCGGGCCTGCGAGACGCGCGGCTTGAGGCCGGCGGCCATCTGCGAGAGCGCGGCGATGTGCTTGTCGCCGGTGCCGCAGCAGCCGCCGACGAGGTTGAGCCAGCCCTCGGCCCCGAAGCGCTCCAGCGCCCGGGCGATCATCTCCGGCGTCTCGAGGTAGCGGCCCTCCTCGTCGGGCAGGCCGGCGTTGGGCACGCAGGCCACCCGGAAGCGGGAGACCGCCGCCAGGGTGCGGATGTGGTCGGTCATGAACTCCGGGCCGGTGGCGCAGTTGAGCCCGATGTAGAGCAGGTCGGCGTGGTCCAGCGAGGCGGACAGGGCCTCCACCGACTGGCCGGCGAGCATGGTGCCCATCGCCTCGATGGTCCCCGAGACGGCCACGGGCAGGCGCTCGCAACCCTCCTCGGTGAGCCGCTGCAGCGCGACCAGCGCGGCCTTGATGTTGCGGGTGTCCTGGCAGGTCTCGATGAGGAAGTAGTCGACGCCGCCCTCGTACAGCCCCTTGGCCTGGACGACGTAGTGCTCGACCAACTCGGGGAAGGTCACGCCGCCGGTTACCGACATGGCCTTGGTCGTCGGGCCCATCGAGCCGGCGACGAAGCGGGGCTTCTGCGGCGTCGAGTGGCGGTCGGCCAGCTCGCGGGCGAGCTTGGCGGCGGCGACGTTGATGGCGTGGGCCTCGGCCTCGAGCCCGTACTCGGCCAGGACCAGCGGGGTGGCCCCGAAGGTGTTGGTCTCCAGGATGTCCGCGCCGGCCTTCAGGTAGTTCTCGTGGATGAGGCGGATGGAGCTCGGCCGGGTGAGGATCAGGTGCTCGTTGCATCCCTCGTACTGCGGCCCGCCGAAGGCCTCGGCGGTCAGCTTCTGGTCCTGGATGGCCGTGCCCATCGCGCCGTCGAGCACCAGGACGCGGCGTTCCAGGGCGTCCAGCAGGGCGGCGATGCGGTCCTTGCGTTCCATGGTCTTTCTCTCTCCTAAGGAAGGCGGAACTGTGGTGGCAAAGGGGTCCCTGGCGCAACCCCGAATAGGGACGCCTCACTCCGGGCTGGCGGCGGTGAAACGCGACGAAACCTGCGATAGGCCGCTCGGCAGGCGCAGGAGGGTGGGCGAGCGTTCCGGGTGGTACCTGCGCTTGTCAGACACCTACCGTCGGACGAACTGCGGACGGGCGGGGCAGCGGGGCGGGCCGATGAGCGAGGGATGGAGGCCAGTCTCGTCGCGGTGGAGATTCCCGGAGAGGACGCCGCTCAGAACCGCGCGATCACCATGGGCACCACGCTCGCGACCGGGGCCGCAGCCCCGTGCCGGCGCAGCCGCTCCCGGTACTCCTCCCGGTCCTTGAGCAGCTCCTCGCGCCGGGCCGCCAGCTCCTTGCGGTCCACGACGATCGAGACGATCGACCCCACGATCATGAGGGCCATGCCGACCCCGCTCGCCAGGGCGAAACCGACGGCGAGCGTGCGGAGGAACTCTGCGCCGCTCAGGCCTGCCAGCCCCGGAAGGCCGTACCAGGCCATGATGGCGGCGAAGAAGATCGTCCCCGGGACCAACTTCAGCTTCTCGCCGATCATGTTTCCGAGATCGGACCGCTCCTCGACACGCTGGAGCTCCCCCTCCAGGTGGTGGAGCATCCTCTGGAGCCCCGCGATCTGCTCGGCCTCGGTCGGCTCGGTCTCGATGGAACCTTCGGGCGCGGCCTGGGCCAACGCGAACCGCAGGCTCATCTCGGGCCAGACCCTCGGCTCGTGTGCTGGCGGCGTGCTCCAGACTCCCAAGGCCATCGGAACCACGAATGCTAGGGCGACCACCACGAGACCCTCCCCTCTGGCTGCAGACAAGACTGCCTCGGAGCGCGCCGGGCGGGCAACTCTGGCATTGACACGGGTCAAGGCGCCGGCAGGTCTGTACGCGCGGCCCTGAGGTACTCCGCTGCGGCCTCTCGCGCGGCCTCCGCCAGGTCCCGCTCGCGCCGCAACTCGCGCTCCAGCTCCTCGACGGCGGGCAGGTAGAGCACGTACTTGGCCGCGAAGATCTGGCGGCTCTCGCGCAGCACGGAGTACCGCGCGACCGCCTCGTTCTTCTGCGCGCAGAGGATGAGCCCGATAGTGGGGCCGTCGCCCGAGGTGCGCACCTCCTCGTCGTAGAGGCGCACGTAGGTGTCTATCTGGCCGACGTCCTGGTGCGTGAGCTTGCCCAGCTTCAAATCCACCAGCAGGTGGAACTTGAGCAGGTAGTTGTAGCAGGCGAGGTCGATGTAGAAGTCCTCGCCGTCGATCGAGAGGTGCTTCTGGCGCCCCACGAAAGCGAACCCCGCCCCGCCTTGCGGATTCGTCACGGGACCCGTGACGAATTCGCGCGGGCCCGCCGGTTTGTCACGGGACCCGTGACGAATCGTCGGGGTGCGCCCGGGATAGGCCAGGTAGAAGAGCCGGCAGTACTTCAGGTTCGAGGTCGAGAACCCGGGGCCGAACCGGCCGCGGAGCCGCACGGCGAGCGAGGAGGCCACTATAGCGTCCCGGAGCGCGGGCCCGGGGAGCTAGGATGCGGGGCGGCCGCTTGGGAGGAGAAATTCCATGAAGGCATTGCTCGCAGTCCTGGTCGTCGTCCTGGTACCGCTCGCCGGGCGCGCCGACGTCATCCCGCCAGAGGAGGACGCCTGCAAGTCGGCGACGAAGGGCGCGGCGTGCACGCTCACGACGGGGGCGAAGGGTACCTGCCAGGACTCGACCTGCACCCATCTCGACTACTCCAACCGGCCCGATGGCGGCCCGCCGGGCTCGAAGACGGTGCCCTGCCTGCTCTGCCTCGACGCCTCTGGGAAAGTCCCGACCGGCAACGGGGGAGGCGGCTGCAGCCTGGCGCCTTCCGGCCCGACCGGCAGGGACTTGCTCGCGCTGGCGTTCGGCGGCGCGTTCGCGGGACTCTTCCTGCTGGCTAGGAATCGGCGCCGCGGCTCGGAGAAGTGAGTGAGGTAGGATTCGGGCGTTCGCAGCAGCCGACAGAGGTGGTCATGGCAGAGAAGGGCATCGGATCGAAGATTCTCGGGACGTTCTTCGAGCGCAGGGAGCCGTCGGCCGAAGAGGCTGCAGAGGCGGAGCTGGACACCAAGGGCAAGTCGCCCCAGGAGCTGATGGACGAGCTGGTGAAGGCCTCCAACCCGACCGCCGCCGCGCCCGCCGCGACTCCTGCGCCGGTTCCGTCCGGGCCGAAGGTGACCGTCTTCCCGGCCATGGGCTCCGGCGCAGCGATGCCGTCAGCGCCCAGCCAGCCTGCCGCTGCAGGGGACGCGGGCCCCGGGTCGGCCGCCGAAGCACCGCAGGTCGCGCCGGCGAACGTGAACTTCGAGGCCCTCTTCCGCGACGCGGGGATGGACGTCGCCGAGTTGGACCGGGTCAAGAAGGCCGAGGACCTGCTCAAGAACCTGCCGCCGGAGACGCCAATCTCGCTGCAGAAGTCGATTGTCGAGGCGTCCCTGAAGGCGTTCGGGATCGAGATTGCCAAGATCGTCGTGGCCAGCCAGAACCAGAAGAAGGCGATCGACACCTACGTGAAGGTCAACGACAGCGCGGGCCAGAAGGGCATCCTGGAGGCCGAGGCGCAGATCAAGTCGCTGACCGAGAAGATCGCCGCGCTGAAGGCCGACATCGAGAAGCGCACGCTGGGGCACGCGGGGCTGGTGGCCGCCGCGCAACTGCGCAAGGCGCAGATCCAGAAGATCCTCGACTTCTTCGAGCCGCCCAAGCCGGGCTAGCGGGCATCGCGTGGCCGCAAGGTCCCTGCAGGCGCCGTCGGCCCGCGCCGCGCTCTACGGCGCGATGCACCTGCTGGTCGATGCATGCACGGTCACCGCAGTGTGGCGCACTGGCGACTCGCAGCTCGTGAGCTGGCTGAGCTCGTTCTGGGTCATCTTCGGCTACGACGTGGTGGCCTTCGCGACGCAGGCGCCGCTCGGGCTCCTGGTGGACCGGCGCGGCTTGTCTCGGACCGCGGTCTTCGCGGGCCTGGGCCTGACGACGCTCGGGCTGCTCCTGGTCGACCATTCGACCCTGGCCACGCTGCTGGCGGCGAGCCTGGGCAACTCGCTCTTCCACCTCGGCGCCGGCGCGTCCGTGCTGCGCTCCTGCGGGCGGCGCGCATTTCCGGCCGGTCTCTTCGTGGGTCCTGGCGCCGTGGGGCTGGGGCTGGGCAGTTGGATGGGGAGGACCGGCATCGGGCCGACCTGGCCGCTCATTGCGCTGCTGGGCCTGTCCTTCGCGCTGGTCGACCTGGCGCACTCCCAGAAGGATCCGGAAGGCGACGAGGCGGCGAGCGTGCCCGACCTGACGGCGGCGGCGAGGTGGCTGGCGCTCGCGCTGCTCTTCTTCTCGGTGATGATCCGCTCCTACGTCGGCTTCGGGGCCTGCCACGAATGCGAGAAGGGGACGACGCTGCTGCTGGTGGGCATCCCGCTGGCCGCGCTGCTGGGGAAGGCTTCAGGCGGCTTCATCGCCGACCGGATCGGGTGGCTCGGGTCGAGCGTCGGGGCGCTGCTGCTCTCGGCGCCGCTGCTCGCGTTCAACGCGGGCAACACGCCGGTCGCGCTGGCCGGCCTGGTGCTCTTCCAGATGACGATGCCGGTGACGGTGATGGCCACGAGCCACCTCTTGCCGGACCGGCCGGCGACGGCGTTCGGACTCCCGAGCCTGGCGCTCGTGGTGGGGGCGCTTCCGACGTTCTTCCCGCAGGGGCAGATCTTCTCCTCCGGGACCTTCCTCGTGCTGATCGTCGCGTCCGCCGCGGCGCTGCTGGTCGCGCTTCGCCTGCTTGGCGCGCTGGTCAAGCCGCTGAAGGACGCCCTCGCACCTTGATCAGGGAAGCAGGACCTCGGGTGCCGGCGGCCGCAGGTTGTACTCGCTGGCCATCGCCCGGCCGTAGGCGCCCGTCGTGCCGATGAGCAGCACGTCGCCCTCGAGGCAGCGAGGCAAGCGGCGCGCGTGGCCGACGACGTCTCCCGACTCGCAGATGGGCCCGACGACATGGACGGTCTGCGTCGCGGGCTCGGTGATGCGGCTGAGGTTCACGATCTCGTGGTAGGCGCCGTAGAGCGCGGGCCGGATGAAGGTGCTCATGCCGGCCTCGATGCCCACGAAGGTGATCTCGCCCTTCTTCTTGACCTGGGTGACGCGGGCCAGGAGCACGCCGGCGCGCGCGACCACGAAGCGGCCGGGCTCGAGCCAGAGCTGGAACTGCGGATGCGCGGCGCGGACTTGGGCGAGGCCCTTGGCCACCGCCTCAAGATCCAGCGCGGACTGGCTGGGCGTCTCGGGGACTCCGAGGCCGCCGCCGAGGTCGAGGACCTTCGCCTCGGGGAAGAGCTCGGAGGCCTCGGCCAGCGCCGCGGCGACCTCCGGCCAGCTGGTCGGATCGAGGATGCCGGAGCCCAGGTGGGAGTGCAGCCCGACGATCGTGGCGCCGGCCTTCTGCGCCAGCGCCGCCGTCTTCTCGAGGTCTGCCCGAGCGACGCCGAACTTGGCCTGCGGTCCGGCGGTGCGCACGTGCGCGTGGTGGCCGCGCCCTGTGCCGGGATCGATGCGCAGGAAGATCGACTTGCCGCGCAGGGTCTCGCCCCACTTTTCCAGGACGTAGGCGTTGTCGACGGTGACGGTCACGCCCTCGGCCAGCGCGCGCTCGTACTCGGCGCGCGGCGCGAAGTTGGGGGTGAAGAGCAGGCGGGAGCGGTCGATGGAGGGAAAGAGCGAGAGCACGCGCTCCAGCTCGCCCACCGACACGCACTCGAAGCCGAGCCCCCGCGCCTCTACGAACCTCAGCAGGCCCTCGGTGAAGTTGGCCTTCATGGCGTAGAGCACGCGGTCGACCGGCAGCTTCTGGAGCGCGGCGACGCTCTCGGCGACGGTCTTCGGGTCCAGCGCGTAGACCGGGCCGCGAGCCTGCGCCAGCGCGAGCAGCTCGTCGCGGCGCTCGCCCCACCAGGCAGGTCGATTCGCCGGCTGGCGCTGCGCGCCGTGGTCGACCAACTCCCTCCAGGAGGCGCCGAAGGTGACCTCGGCCAGCTTGTGGTGCTCGAACATCTGCGAGTGCAGGTCGCGCACCAGTCGGTCCGCCTGCTCCTCGTCGACGACGAAGGTGAGGTTCAGGTCGCTCGAGGCCTGGGACACGAGGTGGATGGGCTGGTCCTCGAAGACCGCCAGCGCCGGGCCGAGTTGCGGCAGCAGCGCGCGCAGCTTGCGTCCGACCAGCGAGACGGCGGCGCACCCGCGCAGCAGCCTCGCCCGGCAGAACTTCGACAGGTCGGCGTGCAGGGCGGCGAGCGTCGCGTCGTCGAGCGTGTTGGCGGCGGCGTCCAGCGAGGCGGTCACGTTCATCTCGCTGGTCGAGACCAGGTCCACCGAGAGGCCGTGGGCCTTGAAGCAGGCGAAGACGTCCGCGAGGAAGCCCACCTGCTGCCACATGCCCTGCGTCTCCATGGAGACCAGCGTGACGCCCTTCTTGTGCGAGAGCGCCTTGACCTGGCCGGCGCCAGCCTTCTCGCCGCCGACGATGCGCGTGCCCTCGACCTCCGGGCGCTCGGTCCAGCGGATCTCGATGGGGATGCGGTGCCTGCGGCAGGGCGCGATGCAGCGCGGGTGCAGCACCTTGGCCCCCATCGAGGCGATCTCCTGGGCCTCGCCGTAGCTGCACTGGCGAACGAGCAGGGCCGCGGGGATGAGGCGCGGGTCGGCGGTGAAGATGCCGGGCACGTCGGTCCAGATCTCGCAGCGCAGGGCGCCCAGCTTGGCCGCGAAGTAGGAGGCCGAGGTGTCGCTGCCGCCGCGGCCCAGGAGCACCGTGTTGCCGTCCTTGTCGCGGGCGATGAAGCCCTGGGTGATGAGGCAGGCGGCGCCGGTCTTGGCGAAGCGCTCGGCCAGCGCCGGGTCGGCGTCGTCGTTGACGGTGGCGTTGAGCAGCCGGTGCGCCTCGGAGCGGTTCTCCTCGGCCTCGCTGACGAAGCAGGTGCGCGCGTCCACCCACTCGGTGGGCAGGCCCTCCTTGGTCATGAAGGCGGCCCCGAGCTTGGTCGAGAGGATCTCGCCCATGGCCATCACCCGCGCTCGCACGCGCGGCCCCGCGTCGCGCAGGAGGCCCGCGCCCAGGGCGAGGCGCTCCAGCTCGGCGAGCTCCGGGCCGATCGCCGCTTCGAGATCGACCCCGAGGCCCCTGGCCAGCTCCGCGTGGCGCTCGTGCAGCTGCGCCAGCGGGCCCGCATGCCTGCCCTGCGCCGCCTCGTCGACGAGCTTGCCCAAGAGGTCGGTCATCTTGGTGACGGCAGAGCAGACGACCACCGGGACCAGGCCCTCGGCCTCGCGTGCCTTGGCCTGCTCCAGGATGGTGCGCCAGCGCTCGGGCGTCGCCACCGAGGTGCCGCCGAACTTGAGGACCACGAAACGGGAGTCGGACACGGGTTTCTCCTTCTGGCTGCTTTGCTCGAACGCCCAATAAGCCCGGGCGGGGGGCGGACATTAGCCGCTCTGGGGCAGGCTCGGCCAGACCCGGGCGGGCGTGCGGCCGGCGGGGTGCGAAGTCGGGCGGAGGCTGCCGAAAGTGCCGGGAGATCCCAGGCTTGGGTCGGGTGGCTGTCGGGCTCTCGACGGTAGAGGGTGAGGGCGGAGAACGAATGGACTCGGGCCCTGGCGGGTGTTTATGTTGGGTCGAGCCGCTCGCGAGGCATCCATCGAGGGTCACGGCCGCACGAGCGGCTGCATCAGGGAGTCACAATTGGACAAGCGCGACGCGCACACGCTGTGCTGCTCCTTCTGCGGAAAGTCCCAGAAGGAGGTCAAGAAGCTCATCGCCGGGCCGACCGTCTACATCTGCGACGAGTGCATCAGCCTGTGCAACGACATCATCGCCGAGGAGATCGACCGCGAGGAGCAGAAGGACACCAAGCTGCGCATCCCGCGGCCCTCGGAGATCAAGTCCACGCTCGACGAGTACGTGATCGGCCAGGAGCGGGCCAAGAAGATCCTCGCGGTGGCGGTGCACAACCACTACAAGCGCATCGAGACCAAGGTCTCGCTCGACGACGTGGAGCTGCAGAAGTCGAACATCCTCCTGCTCGGCCCCACTGGGAGCGGCAAGACGCTGCTCGCCCAGACGCTCGCGCGCCTGCTCAACGTCCCCTTCACCATCAGCGACGCCACCTGCCTGACCGAGGCCGGCTACGTCGGCGAGGACGTCGAGAACATCATCGTCAACCTGCTGCAGGCCGCCGACCACGACATCGAGCGGGCGCAGCGAGGCATCGTCTACATCGACGAGATCGACAAGATCGCCCGAAAGTCCGAGAACCCCTCCATCACCCGCGACGTCTCCGGCGAGGGCGTGCAGCAGGCCCTGCTCAAGATCATCGAGGGGACGGTCGCCAACGTGCCGCCCAAGGGCGGGCGCAAGCACCCGCAGCAGGAGTTCCTGCAGGTCGACACCACCAACATCCTCTTCATCTGCGGCGGCGCCTTCCACGGCCTCGAGCAGATCATCGAGCGGCGCATCGGCGGCCGGCAGATGGGCTTCGGCGCCGAGATGCGCAGCAAGAAGGAGAGCAAGCAGGAGGACTTCCTCAAGGACGTCCAGCCGCAGGACCTGCTCAAGTTCGGGATGATCCCCGAGTTCATCGGCCGCCTGCCGGTCGTCGCCACGCTCGAGGAGCTCGACGAGGCTGCGCTCGTCAACATCCTCACCGAGCCGAAGAACGCGCTCATCAAGCAGTACAAGAAGCTGCTCGACATGGACGGCGTGACCCTGAAGTTCAGCGACGGCGCGCTCAAGGCCATCGCCGCCGAGGCCGTCCGCCGCAAGACCGGCGCCCGCGGCCTGAGGGCCATCCTCGAAGCCTCCATGCTCGACGTCATGTACGACATCCCCAGCCGCAAGACGGCCCGGGAGGTCGTCATCGGCGAGGAGACCATCCTGAAGAAGGAGGCTCCGCTGGTGGTGATGGAGAAGGACGCGCAGTCGGCGTAGCCCCGGCGATCGCCAGCCAGCCCGCCTGCCCGAGAACGCGCTCGATTCGTCGAGCCGTTCGGGCAGAATGGGCGCCATGGCGATGCCCCGAAAGCTGCGCTGCACGGTGGAGTCGGTCGCCGACCACGGCGGGCGCGTCTACACCGTGACGCTGGCGACGGAGACCCCGGCGCCAGCCTTCCGTGCCGGGCAGTTCCTGCACCTGGCCATCGACGCGTACGACGGCGCCGGCTTCTGGCCCGAGTCGCGCGTGTTCTCCATCGCCAGCTCTCCCAAGGACCGCGGCCGCCTGAGCATCTGCTACTCGGTCAAGGGCGCCTTCACCGGGAGGATGGAGAACGAGCTCAAGCCCGGGGCGGAGGTGTGGGCCAAGCTGCCCTACGGCGATTTCCTGATCGACCCCTCGCGCGACACGGTGCTGCTCGCCGGGGGAACCGGCGTCAGCGCGTTCACGGCGTTCATCGAGGGGCTCGAGCCGAATCACCCGCGCAGGGTGCTGCTCGCCTATGGAGCGCGCAGTCCCGAGCTCCTGCTCTCTCGCACGCTGGCCGAGCGCAGGGCCACCGAAGTCCCCGCGTTCTCCTCATTGCTGTTCGTCGACTCCAGCGCGGGCGGCGTGTGCCTGCAGGGCCCGATCTCGCTCGATGCGATTTGGCCCAAGCTCGAAGGCATGAGCGAGCCCGTGTGCTACCTCTCGGGCCCGCCGAAGATGATCGAGGCGCTGGGGGCTGGGCTGAGGGCCCGCGGCGTGCCGGACGACCGCATCCGCAAGGATGCATGGGAGTAGACGCCGCCATGCACGAGACGCGGTACGGGTTGCCGGTGCAGGACCTCGAGCACGTCCTGGCGCACACCCAGGGGCTCTGGGAGGAACTGCGCGGCCGCAACCTGTTCGTGACCGGTGGGACGGGCTTCTTCGGTCGCTGGATCCTGGGGACCTTCCTCGAGGCGAGCGACCGGCTGGGCCTGGGCGCGTCCGTCTGGGTCCTGAGCCGCGAGCCGGCGGCCTTCCGGGCAAAGGCTGCGGAAGTCGCGGGGCATCCGGCCGTGCACCTGGTCGCCGGGGACGTGCGCGACTTCGAGTTCCCGACCGAGCGCTGCTCGCATGTCATCCACGCCGCCGCGGATGCCCGCGTGGAAGCCGACGACGCGGCGCGCCTGCGGACGTTCGACACCATCGTGGGCGGGACGCGCCGGGTGCTGGAGTTCGCGCGGCGCGCCGGGACCAACAAGCTTCTGCTGGCGAGCTCGGGCGCGGTCTACGGGGCACAGCCCGCCGAGCTGACCCACGTCCCCGAGGACTTCACGGGAGCGCCGGCGCTCGGGCACCCGCAGGCCGCGTACGGCGAGGGCAAGCGCGCCGCCGAGACGCTCTGCTCGCTCTTCGGGCGGACGTACGGGATCGAGAGCAAGATCGCCCGGTGCTTCGCCTTCGTCGGGCCCCACCTGCCGCTCGACCAGCACTTCGCCATCGGCAACTTCATCCGCGACGCGCTCGGGGACGGGCCCATCCGCGTGGGGGGCGACGGCACGCCGATGCGGTCGTACCTGTACGCGGCGGACTTGGCGGTCTGGCTCTGGACGCTCCTGATGCGCGGGCAGCCGTACCGGCCCTACAACGTCGGGTCGGAGGACGACCGGAGCATCGCGGCGATGGCGCATGCAGTGGCGGAGGTGGCGGGCGGCAGGACGGTCACCGTCGCGAAGGAACCGAGCCCGGGGCCGCTGGCGCGCTACGTCCCGAGCACCAAACGGGCGCGGGAATTGGGGCTCGAGGTGCGGGTGCCACTGCCCCAGGCGATCGAGCGGACGATGGCCTTCCACTCCGCGCGATCGCTCTGACGGCGAACCCGCCCGGGGGGCGGCAACCCGTGTGTGTCAATCGCGGGAAACTGTGAAGTGGGCTACCATTGTGTCCTCTTCGCGAAAGGGGCATTGGCTTGGCGACGGTCAAAATTGGCAGCGCCGAAGTCGGCGACGGACGGCCTTGCTTCGTCATTGCCGAGATTGGCATCAACCACAACGGCGACATCGACGCCGCCAAGAGGCTCATCGACCTCGCCAAGTTCTCGGGCTGCAACGCCGTCAAGTTCCAGAAGAGGACCATCGACGTCGTGTACAAGCCCGAGGAACTCGCGGCCCCGCGCGAGAGCCCGTTTGGCGCGACCAATGGCGAGCTCAAGTACGGGCTCGAGTTCGAGATCGAGGAGTACCGGGAGATCGACCGGTACTGCCGCGAGAAGAACATCCTGTGGTTCGCCTCGTGCTGGGACGAGGCATCGGTCGACTTCATCGACCAGTTCCAGGTCCCCTGCTACAAGGTCGCGTCCGCGAGCCTGACCGACGACGCCTTGCTGCGTCACACGCGCTCGAAGGGCAAGCCCATTATCTTGTCGACCGGGATGAGCACCCTGGAGCAGGTCGACCATGCGCTCGAGGTGCTGGGGAAGAAGGAGCTGATTTTGCTGCATACGACCAGCACCTATCCGGCCACCTACGACGAGCTGAATCTCGCGGTCATCCCGGCCTTGAAGAAGCGGTACGAGCTTCCCGTCGGGTATTCGGGGCATGAGACGGGTCTTCCCAGCTCTGTTGCCGCGGTCGCTCTCGGCGCGTCCGTCGTCGAGCGCCACATCACGCTCGACCGCGCGATGTGGGGCTCCGACCAGGCCGCGTCGCTGGGCCCCAGCGGCATCATCAAGCTCGTGTCCGAGATCCGCCTCGTGGAGACGTCGATGGGCGACGGCGTCAAGTGCGTCATCGAGCGCGAGAAGCCGATCATCAAGAAGCTGCGCCGGAAGGGCTGATGCTCGAGGAGATCAAGGCCATCGCCCTAGACGTCGACGGCGTGCTCACCGATGGCACGTTCGTCTGGGGGCTGGATGGCGGGGAGTACAAGAGCTTCGCGTTCCTGGACGTCATGGGGATCTCGCGCGGGAAGAAGGCCGGGCTAGTCTTCGCGCTCATTTCCGGCGAGGCCAGTCCGCTCGTCGACCGGTTTGCCAAGAAGATGGGGATCGTCCACGTCTACGCCGGCTGCAAGGACAAGGCAGCCGCGCTCAGGGACTTCGCGCAGAAGCTGCAGCTCGACCTGCGCCAGGTCTGCATGATGGGCGACGATGTCAACGACGTCCCCGCGATGGGAATCGCCGGCTTCTCGGCGGCGCCCTCCACCGCCCACGCCACCGCCCTGGGCAAGGCCCGGCTTGTCACCCGACGCGGGGGAGGGCAGGGTGCCGTTCGGGAGTTGATAGACCACCTCCTTGCCTCCCCGGAGCAGGGCTGACCCGATGAAGCTCTCCGACTACGTCTTCGAGTTCGTCGCCTCGCAGGGCGTCAAGCACGTCTTCCTGGTCCCCGGCGGCGGGGCGATGCACCTGAACAACTCGCTCGGCAGCCGCAGCGACATCACGTTCGTGTGCACGGCGCACGAGCAGGCGAGCGCCATCGCCGCCGAGGCCTATGCGCGAGTGACCAACAACCTCGGCGTCGCGCTGGTCACGACGGGGCCGGGCGGGACGAACGCCGTCACGGGTGTCGACGCCGCGTGGCTCGACTCGACGCCGTGCCTCTTCATCTCGGGACAGGTCAAGCGCGCCGACCTGAAGAAGGACTCGGGACTGAGGCAGCTTGGTGTCCAGGAGACGGACATCGTCTCGATCGTCTCCTCGATCACCAAGTACGCCGTCACCGTCACCGACCCGAAGACCATCCGCTACCACCTGGAACGTGCCGTCTATGAGGCGCGCTCCGGCCGGCCCGGCCCGGTGTGGATCGACATCCCGCTGGACGTGCAGGCCGCGGACGTCGACGTCTCGACGCTCGAGGGTTGGACTCCGCCGTCGGCCGCAGTGGGAAATCAGACGGCCGTGGAAGAGGCGGTCTCGAAGACGCTCGCTCTGCTGAGCGGCGCCCAGCGCCCCGTCATCCTCGTGGGCAACGGCGTGAGGCTGGCGGGGGCGCAGGAGGACTTCCTGCGGCTGGCGGACCAGCTGGGCATGCCGGTCCTCACGACCCGCCTGGGCGTCGACCTCATCCCTGCCTCGCACCCGCTCAGCTTCGGGATGCCCGGGACCATCGCGTCGCGCGCCTCGAATTTCTGCCTGCAGAACTCGGACTTTCTGCTGATGCTCGGCGCGCGCATGGACATGGCGCTCATCGCCTACGCCCCCGAACGGCTGGCCCGGGCGGCTAAGAAGGTGATGGTCAACATCGATGCCGCCGAGATCCACAAGCTCGGCAAGGCCATCGACGTCGCCGCCGCGCTCGACGCCCGCGCGTTCGTCCGCGGCCTCTCGGCGCGGGTAGGCGAGCTGTCGAAGGCCGACCGGTCCGCCTGGCTGCTGAGGTGCCGGGACTGGAAGGCCCGCTATCCCTTCGTCACCCCCAAGCACTCCGAGTCCGAAGGGGCGGTGAGCGTGTACGCCTTCTCGGACGCCCTCGCGGGCGCCCTGGAAGAAGGCGCCGTGGTGCTGCCCGGGAGCGCAGGCAACGCCTGCGAGGTCTTCCTGACGGCCTTCAAGGCCAAGGCCGGCCAGCGCATCTTCCACAACAAGGGGACCGGGGCCATGGGGCTCTCGCAGCCCTCGGCCATCGGGGCCGCGTTGGCGAGCGGGCGCCCAACGGTGTGCATCGACGGCGACGGCGGGTTCGCGCTGAACGTACAGGAACTCCAGACGATCCGGCGGCTGGGGCTGCCCATCGTGTTCTTCGTGATGAACAACGGCGGCTACGCGTCCATCCGCGCCTCGCAGCAAGGCTACTTCGGGCGGCTCACGGGCGCCGACGCCAAGAGCGGGATGACGCTACCAGCCCTGGACAAGCTCGCCGCAGCCTATGGGCTGGGCTTCGCCCGGCTCTGCGACATGAGGAACCTGCGCGCCGACATCGAGCGGATTCTCGCCCTGCCGCGGCCCCTGCTGTGCGAGGTGGTGGTCATCCCCGACGAGCCGCGCGCCCCGCGGGTCTCCTCGATGCAGAAGCCCGACGGGTCGATGGTCTCCAAGCCGCTCGAGGACATGTGGCCGTTCCTGGAGCGTGAGGAATTCGTGGCGAACATGATCGTCAAGCCGCTGGACGAGTGACGGCGGGTAGCCGCGAGCGAACGATGAGCGACTTCGTACTCGATCAGATCAAGGCCTCCCGGGACCTGAAGACCGCCGTCTTGGAGGACGTGCGGCTCGTCGGGGAGGTCCGGGCCGCCGCCGAGCGCATTGTCGCGGCGTACCGAGCAGGGAAGAAGGTGCTTCTCGCCGGCAACGGAGGGAGCGCCGCGGACGCGCAGCACATCGCCTCCGAGTTGGTGGGCCAGTTCGCCAAGCAGCGCCCGGGGTTGGCGGCCCTCGCCCTGACTACGGACTCGTCGATCCTGACGGCAATCGGCAACGACTTCGGCTACGACAAGGTCTTTTCCCGGCAGATCGAAGCGAGCGGGGTCGCCGGTGACATCTTCATCGCAATCTCCACCTCGGGAAGGTCGCCCAACATCCTCGAGGCACTGCGGGCGGCGAAGGCGAAGGGGCTGTTGACCGTGGGGCTGACGGGGGCGGACGCCAGCGCGATGACTTCGTGGTGCGACCACCATCTCGCAGTACCGTCGCGCGAGACCCCGAGAATTCAGGAGGCTCATTGCATGCTCGGCCACGTCCTGTGCGCCGTGGTCGAGGAGGCGCTATTCGGAGAGGCCTCGGGCCACGTGCAGAAGAGGCCCGCCTGACGGCGGCCTTCGGCTCCAAGACGTCATGACCGACATCGGACTCATCAGCGTGGTCACGCCCGTGCGCAACGCCGAGAGGTTCGTTGGTCGATCGATCGAGAGCGTCGCCCGGCAGTCCTACGTGAACTGGCAGCTGATCCTCGTGGACGACGGTTCCACCGACCGCAGCGTCGAGATATGCGCTGAGCGCGCCGCGAAGGATCCGAGAGTCCGCCTGATCCGGCTCCCCGACAACCGGGGCCCCGCTGCCGCCCGCAACCGAGCGCTGGAGGAAGCAGAGGGAGACTTCCTGTGCTTCCTCGACGCGGACGACGCTCTCGAGCCGGACGCACTGGGGCGGTTTGCCGAGGAGCAGGCGAGGGTACAGGCGGACCTCGTGATCGGCGGCTTTCGGGCGGTCGACGAGTCCGGTGCGCCGCGCAAGGTCGAGGCCTACCTCGAACAGTCCTCCGTGATGGGGCATCGCGAGATCCTCGGCTACCTTGAGCGGTATGTCGCCAAGCCGAACCGGAACCCGATGTTCTCGTACGTCTGGGGCAAGCTCTACCGAGCGTCGATTGTCCGGGACCGCGAGCTGCGATTCAACGAGCAACTCCGAGTGTTCGAGGACACGGACTTCAACTTCCGGCTGCTTCGGCACGTACAGCGATGCAGCTACGTGCACGAGCAACCCTACATCTACACCTCGGAATACCACTCGCCGACGACGACCAGCATCGAGTTCCGCCACAAGATGTTCGACCCCATGGTGGCCCTGTCCAGCCTGGGCCAGCTGTTCCTCGACGAGCATCCGGAAAAGACCGTCGCCGAGGCCGTGGGGCATGCTTGCGTGAGCCTGTGCATCATCCAGTCGGTGCGGCTGTGCGGGGCGATGACCGCGAGCACGCGACGGGAGGCTCGGGAAGTCCTCGAGGCGATGGTCGCCGACCCGCTCGTCCGCCAGTGCCTACCTCACTACCGACCCACGGCCGGCGACAGCCATATCGTCCCTCTGCTCATCAAGCTCAAGCTCGTTTCGGCGATGATGCTGGTGTGCCGCCGAAAGGCCATCAAGCGGTACGGGAAGCTATGGAAGACCTGAGCGCTCATCGCTGGACTCTCGAGGACCTGAAGACGCAGGCGCCTCCGCTGGCCGTCTTCGGCGCCGGGGTCGTGGGCGAAGCCGTGGTCCAGCTGTGCCGGGGTGCCGGGGTGCCGGTGGCCTGCTTCTGCGACAACAGCAAGGCGAAGGCGGGGACCTTCGTGGCCAAGCTCCCAGTCCTGCTTCCCTCCGAGCTCTCGGCACGGTTTCCGAATGCAGCCGTGCTCGTGGCGGTCGCGGACATCCAGGATGTGGTCGCGCAGCTGGGCGGACTGGGCCTTGCGCGCTGGGGCACGTGCCACCTGCTGGAGGATGCCGACCTGAACGTTCTCCAGCTCGACCGCCCGGCCGAGTACGTGCGATTCGCCGTCGAGGCCTGCCTGACCTGCCACCAGAGCTACCTGCATCCGGAGAAGCTCTTCCTGCGCAGCGTGGACGTCATCATCACGGAGAGGTGCTCACTCCGGTGCCGGGACTGCTCGAACCTGATGCAGTACTACGAGCGGCCGGTCGACTGCGATCCGGCCGTGCTCGACGGTGCTCTCGAAGTGCTGCTCGGCGCCATCGACGAGGTGAACGACCTGCGTGTGATCGGCGGCGAGCCACTCATGAACCGCGACTGCCACCGGGTCGTGGCGCGGCTGTCGGCCCACCCCAAGGTCAAGCGAGTCGCCGTCTACACGAACGGCACCATCGTGCCGAGGCCCGAGCAGTGGGATGCCTTCCGGAACCCCAAGGCCATCTTCTTGATCACCGACTACGGCGACTTGTCCAGGAACCTGGTGAAGCTGACCGAGAGCCTGAAGCGCGAGGGGGTCGCCTTCTTCGTCCACCGGGCGACCGCCTGGGCGCCGTGTAGCGGCATCTCGCGCCACGGACGCACGCCAGGCGACTTGCACCAAGTCTTTGCCCAGTGCTGTGCGAAGAACCTGCTGACGCTGGCCGACGACCGCCTCTACCGCTGCCCATTTCTGGCCAACGCGGCGAGGCTGCGCGCCGTCCCGGACTTGACGGCCGACTATGTGCAACTGCGCGCCGACGCGGTGGTGACGGAGATGCGGCGCCGACTGAGGGAGTTCGTCCAGCGCGACGACTACATGGAAGGCTGCGACTGGTGCGAGGGGCGCCCGTGGAACGCGGCCGAGGTCACCCCCGCTGTCCAGGCGCCGAAGCCGTTGCCCTACCGCACGGCATGAATCGCAAGGCGCGACGCGAGCGAAGTGGGGCGCGTCCCGCGGGTATTCATGAGCGATGCTCGCTCATCCCGCGCGCGTGTTCTCGCCGAGTATCCTGTCCTTGATTGCATCTGCGCATTCCGAACGAATGACGTCGTCCGGCGTTCTCTGGCAACTTGCGCAGAACGGCAGCGAGTGACGCCCCTCCAAGCTCCTGAGCCAGAGGTGACGCAATGCCGGCGATTGCCAGAGCGCCTTTAAGCTCTCGTTGGCCACGTTCCCGTAGACCAATTGATACTTCCAATCGGCGCAGCAGGCGCTGGCATCGCCGTTGGCGTGGATGTTCATCGTCGTGAAGGGCAAGTTGCATATTCCGCGGGCTTCTCGGACGGTGTGGTAGGTCACCTTGTCGCTGCCGACATAGTCCACGGAGTTCGCGAAGGTGAACTCAGGCCAGATGTTTTCCGCTTGAACGACCAGACAATCGTCCGAGATCTTGCTCCAGACCGAACAGGCGCGATCCACCGCGCTCTCGTTCGCAAGAGTGTTGATGAATAGTCTGACCGCTATCTGGCATCGCGTCCCTCGACTGTATTGATAGGCGTACTTGATTTCATCGAAGAAACCTTGATAGCCGCCGGTCAGGCGTCTCCCGGTGACCCGGAGATAGCCCTCGTCGTCGATGGCCTCGACGGAAACCCGGAGGACGTTGAGCCCAGCATCGACGAGTCCACGGCTCAGTCCATGTGTGAGGAGCGAGCCGTTGGTGATGAGGCGGATGTCCCGGCACACTTGCGCCTCGGCGGCAGCGTCCACCATCCGGACGATGCTCTTGTTCAACAGCGGTTCGCCGAAACCAGCGCTGAAATACAGGACCTTGACCTGCTCCGGAAAGGCTTTGATATCCGAGAGGAGTTTCTCGAACGCGGCAAGCGACATCATTCCCCGCTTGTCTGCCGTGATATCCGCAGAATTGTGAAGCGGGCAAAAGAAGCACCCGAAATTGCAGTTCCCGCATGGATCCACGTGAACGATGAAAGGCGTGTTAAGCGGCAGCACCTCGTTCAAGTCATGCCGAGGCTGGTAGACGAGTCCCATGGTTCACTTCCCGAAAGGCCGGGCTCGCGCCAATCATCGAAAGGAGATCGAGGCCGGACATGGCCCATCTGCGCGGGACGGCGTAGCTCAAACGAGGTCGGTAGGAATATCCTTAGCTGGCCGGGTTCAGTCGAAATTGATCCGCTCCTTCTCTATCACGTAGGGGCGTTTGTACACCTGACGGTGAATGGCGCCGATGTACTCGCCGACGACGCCGAGGAAGAACAGCTGGACTGAGGAAGACAGAAACAGCCCGATAACCAGCGGGGCGATGCCGACGGAGAACCGGTCCCAGAACACGATCTTGTAGACGAGGTAGAGCAGGCCGACCATGAGGCTCAGGACGGAACCGCCAAAGCCGAGCATGGTGGCTAGGCGAAGCGGGATCTTCGAGTGACCCGTCAGGCCGAGCATGGCCATGTCGTAGAGGGTATAGAAGTTGTTCTTGCTGAGGCCGCGCTTTCGCAGTGGCTGACGGTACGCGACCCGGGCTACCGGATAGCCAAACTCGCTGACGAGTCCACGCGAGTAAGGCAACTGGTCTTCGACCTTCCGAAACTGTTCGGCAACCTCGCGATCGCAAAGGCCGAAACCTGTCACGTGCTCTAGAAGGTCCACCTCGGCCAATTTCCTGGCCAAGCGGTAGTAGGACGAGCGTATGAGCCGCATGAGCGAAGGCTCGTCGCTCTCGGTCTTCTGCCCGAGCACCACCTTGTACCCCTCCTCCCACTTCTTGATGAAGCTGACTAGCAATTGGGGAGGGTCCTGCAGGTCGGAGGCCATGCTGATCACCGCAGCGCCGCGGGCCTGCAGGAAGCCGTAGTGGGGCGACCGGATGTGACCGAAATTACGGACGTTCAGGATGACCTTGATGTTCGCATGTTCCTGCGCGAGCCGGCGCAGAATCGGCTGTGTGCCGTCGGTCGAGGCGTTGTCGATGAAGATGTGCTCGTACTCGTAGTCGGGAAGGGTCCCCATGACATCGCGAATCTGTCGGGCCAGTTCCTCGACATTGTCTTCCTCGTTGTAGCAAGGGGTGACAATGCTGATGAGCTTCTTGGTCATGGAAGCGGTCCTTGGTGGGCGACCGGAGTGCGACCCGTCGAGGAAGTCCTGGGAATGGTACTCCAGGGATCGAGGGGAGGAGAGAAGGCGTCCTCGCTCAAGAGATAGCTGGCTCTCAACGCTTCGCTGAAGATGCAGTCCGGAGACGTGAGGATGCCGTTCAGCTCGTCCGCGAGCTCGACGGTGATCGGGCCAAAGCTCCTGCCCGCCAGGCTCAGGAAGTCCGAGAAAAAAGCCTCGATCCCGTCCTGGGTCAGTCCGACCCGGTCGAAGTGCCTGTGCGAGTCGTCAGCGCGTCCATAGACCGGAACGCCGTCATCCCCCATGCGCGTGAATTCGGGGAACGGGGCGGTCAGGATGCTCTCGGTCAGGTAACGGGTGGCCAGGAAGTTCCAGGACTTCTGGTAGGGGCTCGCTTTTCCGAGGTAGGACTGGGGCTCGATGTCGAGTTCCTGCTTCAGCGGCACGTTCACGATGAAGCACAGGCAGTGGGGTATGAGGCCGAGCGCGTGGCGCAAGAAGTGCGGAATCGTGCCGGAGGTGGCGAGGTCGAAGAAGTAGACCTCCTCCCCGGCGCCGACTCCAAGCGAGCGAGCGTACCTGCAGTAGGCCTCCCGCTCGGCTCGTGCGTTCTCGAGAATCCGCTGTTCGAATTCAAGGACGAAGGCGACGAGGCCGGCCGTGTCCTCGCGGTCCATTCGTCTCGCACAGCGCGGGTCGGAAGGGTCCGGTTCCACGCCGCACGACGCTTTCAAGGTCTCGCCATAGGTGGGATTGCCCGGGACCCTCGTCAGGAGGCGGGTGATGTCCCCGCGGTCGTGGATGGACGAAACAGTCGTAGCTCTGCGCGACGTGAGGAAATAGATGCCCTGGGGCATGCTCTCGGAGGGGAGTTGCTCGACGTAACGCGAATACAGTTTCTCAACGAGATAGCCGTCTCGCGCGCCGAAAAGAATCTTCGCCGCGGGGCGCGCGCGGACTCGCTCCGTGACCCAGCGAACGAATCCGGTGAGCATCGCGCCGTATGCGAGGTACCCCAGGTCGAACGGGTCGCTGAGTGCGAGCTGGCCCTGCGTGGCGTGCAAGGCAAACGGGTCGTTGAACGCCCGAGCGACGAAGAGGCCGAGCGCGAGCGCGTCGCTGAACGAGGAAACGCTGGTGAGCAGATGGGCAAAGGGTGACTGGACGAGCATTTCATAGCCGCTCGACACCTGAAATGTCCGAATGCCCTGGCCGCGCGGTCCCTCGACGTCCGCGACGGGATCGTCCCCCACGTGGAGATGGACGCCAGAGGGCTCGCGCTCGAGGAAATGGCGGAAGAGCTCGCCGGATCTCTTGGTCATCCCGTGCTCGCATGAGATGAAGAGGTCCTTGTGTCCGGTGATTCCGTGGGCCTGGAGGATGCGCGAGAGCACCTCCTTGCCGAAGTACATGTCGCTGATGAGAGAGACGGTCTTGCCTTGGGCGACTGCGTACTTCAGCAGCGCGACCATCTTCCGGCGCGGGGTGAGGATTCGTAGCTCGGCGGCAACCTCCTCTTCGAGCAGCTCGCGCTTCTGGAACTCGGAGAGCTGGAGCAGCCGGGCAAGCTCGTCGTAGATGGCGTCGATTCCAGGAGCGACCTGTTTCTCGGCAGCAAAGCGCTCGGCGAGGATCCTGTTGAGCTTGAATGAGCCGCGAAGCCCCAGGCGGTCGGAGGCGCCTCGCTCGACGATGTCGAAGACGTTCTCGTGCCGCAGGACTCGCCGCGTGAGGAGCGTGTCGAATACGTCGAACGAGACTACGTCGGCGTCGTCGATCGCCTTCCTGATCTCGGCCTCTCCGTTGCGGTAGTCGCCGCACCGGCGCGAGGGAAGAACTGAGCGTTCAGCGGACAGGTCGTTGCCGCCCAGGTCGTAGATCGCGATGCCATGGCTGGAGGCGAGCGCGGAAATCCTGGAATGGATGATGGGGACGAAGGCCGCCCGCGCGACGATGATGATGCACCTGACGGAGTGAGCAGCTTGTTCCTTGGAAATCACCGGGAGGCCATAGACCTCTCGGCCGGTGTTCTCCGGGTCCATCAGCCCGACTATGTTGAAATCCATGATGCGCTTCAGGATGTAGTGGGTATTGGCCCCGATGCCGTAGAGCGCGATGGGTATTTGCCGCAGGTGACCAAAGTGTCGCAAGAAGTCGGCGAGGAGCTGCTCCTTTTCGGAATCGATGGTATCGCCGTTCTTTGTGCCATTCATACCTGCGTACCGGGCGGCATGAACGGGGCATTGAATGGCATGGGGCAGTTTCTGCAGGCATCGGAGAAGCCGCGAGCGAGAAACTCGTCGAGGCGTCGTGGGAGATCGGCGTCGCTATACTCGTGAATACGGACGATTTCTTCCGTGGGCTGCAGTTGTCCGGTCGTCACGCCGCCATAGTGGTGGGGACAGCGGTACAGGGAGCCTCTGTGTAGGCGGTTGCAGGTATGCACGAAACACTGCGAGAACCGCGACCGGAGCGTGGCCTCGTCGTCTCCGACGAAATCGAAGCACGACATGTCATACCAATTGTCGTTCGACCCGTAGTTGAATGAGACGCCGGCGCTGCGGAGAAGTTGCTCCGTCTTTGCCACCTGCTGGGAGTGTCGCTCCGAAAGCAGTTTGCTGTAGTTGGAGATGTATATGACGATGCGCGGGTGGGCCAGAGTCCTGCACAGTTCGTCCTTGGGCGGCACCGTGCCATTGGTGAAGATGTGGATGACGCCAATGTTCCTGCTCTTCAGTGACGTCTCCAGGATGCTGACTAGGCCGGGGTGCAAGAAGGGTTCTCCGCCGACGAATTCGAGCAGGGTCAGGAATTCACAGGCGTTCGAAAGCTTCGAGATGTCCTGGATGACCGAAGCGGTCGGAACGAAAGCGCGATTGGAGCGTGGTACGGAGGGGATCGACTCGCAGCAGAGACGGCAATTGAGCGAGCATACGGTGCCAAGCACATACCCGATCATTTTGAGGTTCGGTGTGCCGTGTGCCGTGGCAGGGTCGAACCCGTTCTTGTCGCGCAAGTAGCGGGCCAGCACGGGACAAGTGTTGTCCATGATGCTGCATTCGTAGCAGTACTGCAGGGCAAGATTCTCCTGGCGGTAGTGCTTTGCGGTGCAGAAGGCGCTCTGCAGGGTCACATGGAAGTCGTAACCGCTTTCCACTTCGGAAAATGGCGTGGAGAGCTTGGCCAAATCCTCCCTGATGGAGGGAACCCTCAGGCGGTTGACGGTGGCAAACAGGACGTAGTCGTCGGCGTTCGAGAGGCCCTGGAGGAAGCTGGGTTCCTTGACGTCGAGTCCCTTTTCCGCCCGGATTCGAGCGGCTTCCTTGTCGACGAGGAGGTACGGGATTCCGAGCTCTTGGAACAGGAAGCGAACTCTCCCGCCCAGCAGACCGGCTCCATAGAGAACCGCGGTCCTGTGCTCGAACACCGCTTTGAGTTCGGCAAGCGCCGTGGAAGAGGCCCGAGGGTCGACCATGATCCCGTGAAACTTGTCGATCCACTGATGGATATTCATTCGGGACTCCGCATCATGGCCGCTATGGGATGACCGCAACGGCAAACGCCTAATATCTAAATGGTTAGTCGCCGAAGGTCCTTTGCGGCGACAATGCAGCTTGTTGATACCACGTGGCCCAGAGGTGGCGACGATGGGCTCGGGCCAGCCCCCCAAGAGTACAGGCCTCGTAGCCCAATTGGTAGGAGACCGGAGGGGACCTCGAGACGCGAAGTGCGCACGCGGGGAAGCCGCCAGTGGCTCTTGGCCTCCGGAGCTGTCCGACGGAAAGGCGGCAAGTCCCACGTTCGGTTTGGCTTCGAGTCCATCAGTCCGATGCTTTCTTGAAGTATACCCTCGCCGCAGGCTAGCCTGCCGCGAAGGTTGGCTGGAGTCACCAGGGGAGCGAGAGGCGGGTGGAACGGCCGTGTTGCCTGCGCGAAAGGCACGGTGGCTCGGTCTCCTGGCGCTCGTGTCTGCGGTGTTGGCGCCGTGCTTCAACCTGCTGACCGGGGCGGCCGTCCTCGTTCCGGATGACGTGTTCATCTCGGACCTAGCGGATGCAGAGTTTCCTGGGCGCGTGGAAGGAGGCCAACTCGTCGCGGGCGGCGAGACGCCGATTTGGACGACTCGTCTATTCACGGGAGCGCCGGGGGTGGCGGATCCTCTCTCGCTGGTTCTCTTCGGGACCCTTCGGCCCTCTCTGGCGCTCGGCTGGCTCATCGCCCTTCACCTCGCCGCTGCGGCCTTGGGGGCGTACGCGCTGGCGCGCTCCCTGGGTGCGAGCCGCTCGGGGGCCTTCCTTTCTGGCTTCGCCTACGCGTGGTCCGGCTTCTTCGTGTGCCAGTTGCGTCACCTCGCGATTCTCGGGACCGTGGCGTACTTTCCCCTAGCGCTGCTTTGCCTGGAGAGGGCGGCGACCGGCGGCGCTCCGGAACTTTTCGGTGCGCGCGCGGTTCCAATCCGCCGGCGGCTGGCGTGGCTCCTCGGCTTCGCTGCGACCTTCGGCTTTCAGCTCCTCGCGGGTTTTCCCCAGTCGGCGTACTACGCCGCCCTGGTCTACGGCGCCCTGACGGCAGCGCGGATGGTCTGGCTGCTCGCGCCCGGCGAGCGAGGGCTTGCCCGCAGGCCACGCTTTGCCCCGGCCGCCAGCCTGGGACTCCCGGCCTTGGTCGCCGTCGCCCTGGCCGCGCTCGTGGGAATGGCGGCGCTCTTGCCGATGAAGGAACTCGGCAAGTGGTCCGACCGCAGCGCAGGAGTCTCGGTGGAGTGGGCGACCAAGCCCAACTACTGGCCCCCCAACGCCCTCACCTTCCTCATCCCCTACGCCAACGGCGACGTCTCCGAGGACACCTACGAAGGGGAGAGCATTTTCTGGGAGGACTACGGCTACGTCGGGCTGGCCACGGTCCTCCTGGCGGCATTCGCGGTCGTGGCGGGACGCAAGCGCTTCGTGGTCGTGTTCTGGACGATGGCAACCCTTGTCGCCTACGGGATCGTCGTAGGCCGAGCAGCCCCCTTCTTCGAGCTCGCCTTCAACTACGTCCCCGGGATGTCGCGCTTCCGTTTCCCGACCCGCTTCCTCTTCGTCGTAGAGCTCGGCCTGGTGTTGCTGGGAGGACTGGGCCTGACCTACCTCCAACAGGCCATCGCGCGCCTGAAGAACAAGCGGTTTCGCACCATCCTCGGCTGGGCGTCCGTAGGCCTGGTCGCCGTGACTGCGGCCGACCTGGTCTGGGTCAACCGCCGCCAGAACCCGATGGCCGATGCGGAGCGCTGGCTCGCGCCTCCGAAGTCGGCGCAGCTCATCAAGGCTAGTGGCGAGCAGGGACGTGTCTACAGCCCCCTGGCGATCAAGCATCACATCGCCACCTTCCACGCCTCCCACGGCTGGAGCGGCGATCTCTCGCTCTACTACGCGCACCGGGAGCTGCTGCAGCCGAACTCCAACCTCCTTCACGGCATCTCCTCCCTGGACGGCTACGCGGGCATCTCGCCGCGCTGGGTCGTGGATCTCCTGGGTGACCACAACCGCTCGGGCCTCCTGCAGAAGCTCTTTACGCTCGACGCCAATGGGTTCGGCGTCGTGCCCGGCTTCTACGAGTGGCTTGAGGCGCTCTCGGTCCGCTGGCTGATCCTTCCGTTCAAAATATCGGACCCGCGGATCGAGCACCTGGGCAGCGCCCCGCCGGCGGAGGTCTACCGGCTCCCGAACGCCCTGCCGCGCGCGCGAATCATGACGAGAGCGCGCGTGGTGACCACCACTCAGGAGGCTTTCGATCTGACTGTGGCGGGAAAGCTGGACCCACGGCAGGAGGTCATCTTCCAGAACGAGCAGCAGGCGCCCGTCGCGCAGGCCGTCAACGCCTTCCCGGAGGGCGCGAGCGGCACGGCCCGCATCGAGGTCGACAAGGCCACCGAGGTTCAGATCGCGGCCTCCGCGCCGCAGGGCGGCCTGCTCCTCCTCTCCGACACCTTCTACCCGGGCTGGGAGGCGACCGTGGACGGGCAGGAGGCGAAGATCCACCGGGTCAACTTCGCCCACCGCGGCGTGATGCTCACGCCAGGCGACCACAAGGTCGAATTCCGCTTCCGCTCGGAGAGCTTCAGGTGGGGGTTCGCCTTGTCATGCCTGGGCGTCGCCATCCTCGTCGTGGGCGCGCTCGTCCTTCGCCGCAAGCCCAACGCTGCGTCGGGGCCTGCCACGCCAATCGGCTGATCCGCTCTCGTGCTGCTCGCTCTGCCTGAGCGAGAGCGCTCGCATATCCGCCTTCTCAGCGTGCGCTTCGTACCTGTCCTGCCTCCAGCTCGCGCCATCCTGCCAGACCGTCGCAAGGCGGTCGGCCAGGCGGGTGCAAATGCCAGCCCCGCTCGCCAGAAAGTTGCCCAGCGGCCCCTCCGGGGCTTAGCTAGCCTTCGGAGGTCCAAGGCACTTCGATGGCACGCCTGCTCGCGATGGTCCTGGCCGGTGGCCGGGGCGAACGACTCGACCCGCTGACGCGCGACCGCGCCAAGCCCGCCGTCCCCTTCGGCGGCCGCTACCGGCTGGTCGACTTCGTCCTTTCGAACTTCGCCAACTCCGGCGTCCTGCAGATCAAGGTCCTCACCCAGTACAAGTCCGACTCGCTCAACACGCACCTGACTCGCACCTGGCGCCTCTCGGAGATCCTCGGCCACTACGTCCAGCCGGTCCCCGCGCAGATGCGCACCGGCGCCGAGTGGTTCAAGGGCTCGGCCGACGCCATCTACCAGAACCTGAACCTCATCACCGACGAGAACCCGGAGTTCGTCTTCATCTTCGGGGCCGACCAGGTCTGCCGCTTCGACGTGCGGCAGATGCTCAAGTTCCACCGCGAGTCGGGCGCCGACTGCACGGTCGCCGCGCTGCCGGTGCCGCGGGCCATGGCCCCCGAGGTCGGGGTGATCGAGGTGGACGCCAAGGGTCGCGTGCTGGGCTTCGTGGAGAAGCCCAAGCCCGAGGCGGCCAAGACGCTCCCCGGCGACCCGGCGCGCTGCCTGGCTTCGATGGGCAACTACATCTTCTCCGCCGACGCGCTGGTCCGCGAGATCATCCGCGACGCCGCCCGCGCCGACAGCGCCCACGACTTCGGCCAGTCGATCATCCCGGAGATGACTGCGGGTCAGAAGGTCTTCGCCTACGACTTCCTGCAGAATCGCATCCCCGGCCAGACCGAGAAGGAGCGCGGCTACTGGCGCGACGTGGGGACCATCGACGCCTACTACCAGGCGAACATCGACCTCACCGCGATCGACCCGGTCTTCAACCTCTACAACGAGCAGTGGCCGGTCTTCGGCGCGCAGCACCATCACGCCCCTGCGAAGTTCGTCTTCAACGACCCGTCCCACGACCGCGTCGGGCACGCCACCGACTCGCTGATCTCCGAGGGCTGCATCGTCTCCGGCGGCCACGTGCACAAGTCCGTCCTCTCGCCGCGGGTGCGCATCAACTCCTTCTCCTATGTCGAGGACTCCATCCTCTTCGAGAACGTGGTGGTCGGCCGCAGCGCGCGGGTGCGCCGGGCCATCGTCGACAAGAACGTGGAGATCCCCGCGGGCACCACCATCGGCTTCAACCTCGAGGAGGACCGCAGGCGCTTCTTCGTCACCGAGGGTGGGGTCGTCGTCATCCCCAAGGGGATGCGGGTCGAGAAGGGTGGCCAGTAGCAGGCTTGGCCCGGGAGCGCTGGGCGGACGGCCTCAATTCGGCTCGCCGTCCTCCTCGGGCGAGCGGCTCTCGTCGATGGCCTCGAGCATCTGCTGGAGTCTCTCCCGGCCGATCTCGTAGGTGGTGTGGCAGAACGCGCAGGTGGCCACGGCCTTGCCCTCGCGCCGGAGCATGTCCTCGATCTCCTCGCGCCCCATCGACAGCACCGCGCGCAGCACCTTGTCCGCCGAGCAGCCGCAGACGTAGTCCAGCGGGTACTCGGCGAGCACGTCGATCTCCCCGCCGCAGTGCTCCGCGAGGGGGCGCACCAGGTCCATCGCGCGCTCCGCTGAGGCGGCCAGCCCGGCGCTCTCGATGAGCTGGCGGGCCTCCTCCACCGCGCCCCTCCTCGCCTCGGGCATGGCCTGGACGAAGAGCGAGCGGACCCGGCCGAGCCGCTCGGGCCCCTCGGGCGCGACGTCCAGGAAGATGGCAGTGTCGATCTGCTCGGACTCGCGGTAGTGGCGCTCCAGGTCGCGGGCGAGATCGAATTGCTCCATGGCGATGGAGCCGCGGTAGAACTCGCCGGCCTTCAGCTCCCGCAGCACCGAGAGGACCCCGGAGCCGCCCAGCGCGCCCGCGGCGTCGAACGGTCCGCCCGCGGTGAGGAAGTTCACCTGGGCGTTCTTGACGTAGCCGCGGGCGTGCCCCTGCGCGTCGGCGTCGACGAACAACCCCTTGATCGGCCCGTCGCAGCTGACCTGCAGGTTGATGCGGGCCTGGCCGGAGAGCAGCCCGGCGAGCCCGTACGCGGCGGCGAATCCCTGGGCCAGCAGGCCCGCCGAGGTCGGCATGCACTCGTGGATGCTCCGCGCCCGCCGCGCGGTCTCCGGGCAGAGCACCGCCACGACCAGCAGGTCGGGCTCCTTCAGGTGGACCCGGACCGCCTCGTCTCGCATGCGTGCGCTCCTTGCTCGCCCCTGGCGCATCGAATCTACAGGCCCTCGCGCGGTCCGGGCGAGCGAAAGGGCAACGCGCCTTCGGTGCAGCACCGAAGGGACGTTGCGCCCTGCACCCGCCCTTCGCTGCGGGTGCGCCAACCCCTTGGAAACAGGTCGTGTCCCGGCGTGGCAGGGCCCTTGCTCATGGCCCTGGCCGAGGGCGCATTCGCGCCGCCGAAAGGACCCTCCGATGGAAGCAATCGAAAGCCTCATGTTCGAGCACCGCCTCATCGAGCGCTCGCTCGCCGCGCTCGAAGGCTTCACGCAGTCGCTGCACGGCCAGGACGGGCGCGAGGAGCTGGGCCGGTTCGTCCGCTTCCTGCGCGGCTATGCGGACAAGCTGCACCACGGCAAGGAGGAAGGCCTGCTCTTCACGCGCATGGCCGAGGTGGGCTTCCCGTCCGACAGCGGGCCGGTCGCCGTGATGCTGCACGACCACGACGCGGGCCGGGCCCTGGTCACCGCGATGGACGAGCTCGCGCGCCGGCCGCAGCCCTGGACCGAGGTCGAGGCGGGCCGGGTCACCGAGGCGGCGGCGAGCTTCGCGACGCTCCTGCGCGACCACATCCGCAAGGAGGACCGCATCCTCTACCCGATGGCGGAGGAGCACCTCTCGCCCCAGGCGCTCGACGCGCTCGGCGCCGCCTTCGATCGCCACGCCGAGGAGCACGCCGACGCCGAGCGCGAGCTGACCGAGTTGGGCACCGCCCTGTCGGTCCGCTGGAGCGTCGAGGACCCGACGGCCTGCCCGCCCTCCGAGTGCGGCGCCTGCAGCGGCTGCGGCGGCCTGCCGGTCGAGGACTTCTAGCTCCCCCTTCCCCCCGAGCTTGTCGAGGGGCCCTCCCTTCCACCCCAGGAGAAGCAACCCATGGTCAGCCACAAGACACGCGCAGTGCTGCTCTTCGTGATCGTCGCCGCGTTCAGCGTCCTCATCTTCGGCGGGGCGCGGATCGACGAGTACAAGCCGCCCATCCCCGAGACGATGGTCGACTCCGCCGGCAAGGTCGTCTTCACCGCCGCGGACATCCAGGCCGGCCAGCGCTACTACCTGGCGCGCGGCGGCCAGCACATGGGCTCCATCTGGGGCCACGGCGCGATGCTCGCCCCGGACTGGTCCGCGGACGCGCTGCACCGCACCGCCCTGGTCGCGGCGGGCCTGCAGGCGGGCCGGTCGCCGGAGCAGGCGCGCGCGAGCTTCGATCAGCGAGCGCTCGAGGCGCTTCCGGTCGGCGAGCGCGGCCGGGTCGAGGCGCTCGTCGCCGAGGAGCTCCACACCAACCGCTACCAGCCCGAGACCAAGACGCTCGCGCTCTCGCCCGGGCAAGAGGCGGCGATCCCCGCGCTCGTCGCCTACTACACCGACCTCTTCTCCAAGGGCAGCGACGCGATGTCCATCCCCGCGGGGACCGTCGACTCGCCGGAGAGCGGGCGCAGGGTGACGGCCTTCTTCTTCTGGACGGCGTGGTCGGCGATGACCAACCGGCCCGGCGTCGACTACACCTACACCGCCAACTGGCCCTACGACCCGCTGGCAGGCAACAAGCCGCTGGCCGGCGCGCTGGTCTGGTCCATCGTCAGCGTCATCCTGCTCATCCTCGGCACCGGCCTGGCCATCATCTGGTACCGCCGCAACGAGGATGCCGAGCCCGCCGGCGAGATCAAGCTCGCCCCGCTGGCCGACCCGAAGCCGACGCCCAGCCAGCGGGCCACGCTGCCGTTCTTCCTGGTCGCCATCCTGCTGTTCATCGTCCAGGCGGTGCTCGGCTCGGTCACCGGCCACTACGCGGTGGAGGGAAACCACCTCTTCGGCGTCGACACCGGCAGCATCGCCCCCTACGCCGCGACCCGCACCTGGCACCTGCAGCTCGCCGTTTTCTGGATCGCCACCTGCTGGCTGGCGACCGGCCTCTTCATCGGCCCGGCGGTCGGCGGCATCGAGCCCAAGGGACAGAAGGCGCTGGTGCTCACCCTCCTCGGCGCGCTGGTCGTCGTCGTCGTCGGGTCGCTGGCCGGGACCTGGGCGAGCGTGGTCGGCAAGTTCGGCGGCGACGGGTTCCTCTTCGGCCACCAGGGCTACGAGTACATCGAGCTCGGCCGCGTCTGGCAGGTCGGCCTCATCGCCGGCATGGTCCTCTGGCTGGTGCTCGTCTACCGCTCCATCAAGCCGGCCCTGAAGGCCGAGCAGGACCGCGGCGGGCTGACGCACCTGCTCCTCTACGCGTCGGTCTCCATCCCGCTCTTCTACTCGATGGGCCTGTTCTACACGCCGGGCACGCACATCTCGAACGCCGACTACTGGCGCTGGTGGGTGGTGCACCTGTGGGTCGAGAACTTCTTCGAGGTCTTCGCCACCGTGGCGCTGGCCTTCGTGCTCACCCGCATCGGCGCGGTGAAGGCCCAGGGCGCGCTGCGCACCGTGTACGCCAGCATCCTGCTCTACCTGGGCAGCGGCATCATCGGCACCTTCCACCACCTCTACTTCACCGGCACGCCGCTGTTCATCACCGCGCTGGGCGCGAGCTTCTCCGCCCTCGAGGTGGTGCCGTTGACGCTGCTCGGCTTCGAGGTCCACCAGAACCTCAAGCTGGCCAAGGCCGGGGGCCGCGACTCGCCCTACCGCTGGCCGCTCTACTTCTTCGTCGCGGTGGCGTTCTGGAACATGGTCGGCGCCGGCGTCTTCGGCTTCCTCATCAACCCGCCCATCGTCCTGTACTACGCGCAGGGCCTGAACACGACGCCCATCCACAGCCACGGCGCGCTCTTCGGCGTCTACGGCTTCCTGGCCATCGCGCTGATGCTCTTCTCGATGCGCCACGTGGTCGCCAAGGCGGCGTGGTCGGACGGCCTGCTCAAGGTCGCCTTCTGGGGCCTGAACGTCGGCCTGGCCTCGATGATGGTCTTCAGCCTCATCCCGGCCGGCTTCTACCAGTTCGTCGAGGGCGTCCGGCACGGCATCTGGTACGCGCGCAGCCCGGAGGTCACCGGTTCGCCGTTCATCCACGCCGTCACCTGGATGCGCGTCGTCCCCGACCTCATCTTCGACGTGGGGGCGTTGGCGCTGCTCGCCTTCGTGGTGCGGGCGATCAAGGTGGACCTGGCGGTGCGCAGGGGCGTGGCCGAGGTGCCGGCCCAGGCGCCGGTGCCGAACGTGGAGCCGGAGCTCTCGTAGGCGGGGTGCAGACGCAAGGGTGGCCCTCCTCCCGCTTCGGGAGGAGGGCGCCCGGTGGGGAGCGAGCAATGCGAATCGAGGAGGAAGCGGTCCTGGTCCTGGGGCTGCGCCGGCGCGATTCCGAGACCTTCGCCCGGTTCTGGAGCGCGCAGCAGCGGAGGCTGTGGAGCATCGCCTCGGCGGCCCTGGGCGATGGCGCCAGTGCCGAGGCGGCGCTGCGCGAGACCCTCGAGCTGGCCTGGGCGGAGTGCGACCGGGTGAAAGGGGATCCCGCCGCCTGGCTCGTCTCGATCCTCGGGCAGGTGTTGCTGGCCCGAGGGTCGGGCTCTGCCGCCACCACGGACGCTGGATGCGGCGAAGGAGCGCGAGGCCGGGTGCTGGAGGCGCTCTCCGGCCTCTCCAGCGCCGACCGGACGCTGCTCCTGCTGCACCACCTGGGCGGGCTCGACGCCGAAGCGCTGGCGCGGCTGGCTCGCACGGATTCGAAGTCGGTCCGGCGCGCCATTCACCGCGGCCGGTTCGCGATCGTGGAGCTGATGAACCAAACCGACGGCCGGCTGGAGACCGCCAGCCCGTGCGTCGGCCAACGAAGGTCAACTCGAGGAGGGAACCATGTTTCGAACCGTCGTGGCCGTGGCAGTCACCGTGGTGCTCGCGTCACTTCCCGGGCGGGCGAGGGCCCACTGCGACACCGCTGACGGGCCCGTGGGGAAGGCCGTCGCCGAGTCGCTCGCCAGCAAGAACCTCGACCTCACGCGTGTCTGGGTGAAGCCGGAGGCGGACGCAGCTCTGGCGGCGGCGTTCAAGAAGGCGCAGGCGGTTCGTGGGCTCTCTGCAGAGGCGCGGGAGCTGGCCGACGAATCGTTCCTCGCGACCGCGATCCGGCTGCACCGGGCGGGGGAGGGCGAGCCGTTCACCGGCGTCAAGCCCGCGGGCGCGGATCCTGGCCCTGCAGTCCGGGCGGCCGACGAGGCCATCGCCACCGGTTCACTGGCTCCGGTCGAGAAGCTGCTCGGTGCCGAGCACCGGGCGGCTCTCGCCGAGAAGTTCGGGCCGTTGGCAGGCAAGCCGACCCCGCCAAAGGAGGTGGCGCAGGGCCGGCGCTGGGTCGAGGCTTACGTGGTCTTCGTGCACGCCGTCGACGGCGCCTTCCGCGGAGAGGCGAAAGGCTGCGGGCACGGCCAGCAGCCGCACGCCGAGCCGGAGCACGCGCACTGAGGCAGGAGGAAACCTGCTCTCCCGCCGGTCCGCGCTACTTGTTGAAGATGTTGCGCGGGCCGGTGGTGGAGACCGGCCGCAGGATCATCGGGCGCAGCTCGACCTTGTTGAACTTGCCGGCCAGGGCCTCGTGCACGCTGCGGTCGAAGCGGACCTTGCCGGTCGCGATCTCGCGCAGCGAGAGAACGGGCGGCTTGTTCTTGGTGATGTCCACGACGGGCCGGCCTCCGGCCATCAGCTGCCGGGCTCTCTTGGTCGCGAGCACGACGAGGGCGAAGCGGTTCTCCACTTTCGCCATGCAATCTTCAACGGTTACACGCGCCATCGAACGGCCTCGGCTTTCTCTGGATACGTCGGCACACCCGCCATGCAGGGTTGGTAGTTATAGGTCCGGTCCGAACCCGAAATCGAACCTAAGAGGCAACACCCCGTACGCCTGAGTTGTGCTGGTTGGCTGCAGACTACCCCGCGGCGCGATCTCGCGTACGGCTACTTTTGGGGCTGGGGCTCGGGCCGCTGCTGGGCTGGCGACCGCTCGGGTTCACCCCGCGGCTGAGGATCGCGCTAGCCTGCCTCCTCTCCTAGGGCTTGGAAGAGAAGAAGGCGCCCCGCGCGAAGCACGGAGCGCCTCTCGAGTCGGGAGCGGCAGGCCTCTGCGCCTGCCATCCAGCCTAGAACGGGATGTCCGGGTCGTTGCCGCTGCCCTTGGTCTCGCCGCCGCCGCCGCCACCACCACCGCCGCCAGCACCGCCAGCACCGCCGTCGACGGGCTCGAAGTCAGGCGGGGGCGGGCCGAAGTCATCGCCGCCGCCTCGGCCGCCGGGCGCGCCGCCGCCGCCCTTGCCGCCCAGGAATTGGACGGAGTTGGCGACGATCTCGGTCGTGTACTTCTTCACGCCCTCCTTGTCGGTCCACTCGCGGGTCTGGATGCGCCCCTCGATATAGACCGAGCTGCCCTTCTTCAAGTACTGGCCGCAGTTCTCCGCCGTCTTTCCCCAGACGACGATGCGGTGCCACTCGGTGCGCTCCTGCTTCTGCCCGGAGCTCTTGTCGGTCCAGCTCTCGTTGGTCGCCACGGTGAAGTTGCACACGGGCTGGCCGCCCGGCGTGTAGCGGATTTCCGGATCCTTGCCGAGGTTCCCGAGAACGATCGCCTTGTTCACGCTCGCTGACATGCGACTGCCTCCTTCCGATGCCTCTCCCATTCCGGGTGAGGTGCGCATTCGATGCCCCGGACGTCTCGACCGGGGTGCGCAGGTTGCTCGGTGCCCCATCACCGAGTGGGCGTCACCTTAGCAGACGGGTCCGACATTTGGCCAAGCGCGGAAAGCGCCGCAAGCGCCCCTCAGCGTCCGCCCCCGGGCTTGGGCTGCAGCTTCTCCCAGGCGCGCTGGACGATCTTCATCGAGCACTCCTCGGCGGCGCCACCGCAAGCCTCGAGCAGCTTCGCGTTGCCCTTGAACAGCCCGCAGTCGCTGCGGATGTCCGAGCCCTTGCCGTGGTGGAACTTGGCCAGGTCCGCCTTCTTGAGCTTCTTGAGCTGTTGCCCTTCCGTCTCGTCCATCATGTGAAAGGAGCCGCTCGGCGGCCTCGTCGATGGTCTTGGGCCATCCGGGCGCGCCCGCGGCTTTGGACTCCTCCGCTGACGCCGCCCGAGCCGGGCAGCTCGAGACGTGCGCGACGTGCAGGCGCTCGAGCTTGCCGCCCGGCTCGTCCCAGAGCACGAGGAACCCGCCCGGGACCGCAGCGAGCACGGCGTCCTGAGCGTTGGCGGGGTGGGGGTCGGCGTGCAGGCCGGTCAGGGCGGGGCTCCACTCGCCGCCCTTGAGCTGCCAGGCGAACACCTTGGAGACGCGGCTCTGGTCGAGTTCGGTCCACGCGAGGGTGAGCGAGTCGTCCCTGCCGCCGGCGACAGAGAGTCGCTGCGGCCCCTTGCCGCCGGGTGTGGCCGCAGGCGCGACCATGGAATCGAAGCGGTCGCCGGCCCAGCGCGCGACGCCGAGCCTGGACTCGGTCGGGGCGCTGCGATCGGCGAACTCGACCCAGAGGAGGACGAGCCAGGCGGCGCCCGCGGACTCGAGTCGCGGCGAGCTCAGGCCCGCCCCGGCCGGCGCGGGCTGGTCGTGCAGGCGCTCCCACTTCTTGCCCGACCAGCGCGCCACGCGCAGCCGCGGCTCGCTCGCGCCGCCGCCGACCCAGGTCGCCCACGGCCGGTTCGCGTCGTCGAAGAAGAGGAACGGGTCGAAGGTCTGCGCCTCGCCGCCCGAGTCCAGCGGCTCGCCGACCGTCTCCCACGCCGTGCCGGTCCAGCGCGACACCGCCAGGCCACCGTCCTGCTGCCGCCACGCGAGGTGCAAGACGCCCTCGCGCGAGGCGCGAAGCGAGGCGTCCAGCGGCGAGCCCTCGCCGGGGGCCAGCGTCTTGAAGCCGTCGCCCAGGCCCAGCCACTGCTTGCCGTCCCAGCGGGCGAGGAAGATGCGGCTGCCGCCGCCGGCGTTGGCCCGCCAGGCCGCGATGGGGTTCCCTCCGGCGCCGATCGCAAGGACCGGGTCCCAGGCTTCGCCCTTCGCTGGCGAGGCGACGCGGGTCCAGGAGCCCTTGGCCCGCGTCCGGATCTGCAGCTCGGAGCCGGCCTCCCAGGCCACCCAGACGTTGGTGGGGCTCACCGCAGCCAGCGCCGGCGAGATCCACGCCGCGCGCACGTCCTCGGCCGCGAGCGAGCCCTCGAAGAGCGTCGAGCACAGGCTGTCGGCCGTCTTGGGAGGGGCGCTCGCGGCGGCGGCGAGGGCGAGCATCAGCAGCGCGGTGGGCATGGAGCGAGCGTAGGCCCCCAGGTTCGCCCGCCTCAAGGGTTTGGGAAAGCGCTCTGAGCAGGACTTGGCGGCGTGGAGCGCCTGGCGACCGACGGCGGGCGGGTGACGCGATCAGGGCTGTCCCGGCGTCCCCAGGTTCTGCCGCTTGTAGCGCGCATACCAGGCGCGCCATGCCTCGTATTCCCAGCCCTGGTCCTCACCGACGATCGCCGTGAGCGCTTCGTGCGCGTGGGCGTAGGTACAGACGGCATACCTTCCCGTCGGGCGATTCCTGGAGAGGATCCCCATCAGCAGCGGGATGCAGGTCTCATCGCCGGCCTGGATCAGGTACCCTCCGGCGTCGTGGTCTCCCTCCGGGGGAGTGGCCCACCTCTGCTGGCCGCAGAGGGCTCGCCGGGCTTGGTATCCCGGGTCCGACTGCGCGGTCGCCGAATCGACCGGAGGCCGGGCGATCCGAATAGGCGGGCCCGGGTCGTCGGCGGCCTCGGTCCCGTCGTCGGGCCATTGCCACTCGGGTGTACGAGAACGCGCGATCAAGTACATCGCGAGCCACGCGAGGAGCCCGGCGAACGCGATGATGACTGTCGACCGCCGCATCGCCAGTTCCTCCGCTCTTCACTTCACGCGGGGCCGGATTGACCGTCAAGCCCGCTGGGGCCTTCGGCGACCTCCATTGGCGTTATGCTGCCGTCCAACTCAAGAGGAGGTCGTCATGGCCAAGCGTGAAGAGGGCGGGACGAAGCAGGGCGAGGCGCTGCTCAAGGCCGTCGAGCGCATCGTGGACGCGCCGGCGAAGATCCGCGCGCAGGTCGACGCAGCCGCCGAGAAGATCCGCGCCTCGCTGCCCGACGACGCCACCGACGCCCAGGTCTGCGGCGCACTGGAGCGCGACCTCGTCTCCCACTATTCCAACCGCACGGCCCTCGCCGGCGGCGCCGCGGCGCTGCCCGGGCTCATCCCGGGGCTGGGCAGCCTGGCCGCGGTGCTAGGCGGCGGCCTGCTCGACATGACCTTCTGCCTCAAGTACGAGGTCGAGATGGTCCTCGCCCTGGCCGCCTCGCGCGGCTACGACATCGAGGACCCGCGCGAGCGGCAGCTGGCCTACCTCCTCGCCGCCGCCCACACCTACGAGGCCTCCGGAGGCCGCAACCCGCTGCCCGACCTGGTCAAGACCGAGATCGACGCCATCTGGCACTACACTCCGCGCCAGCTGGGCAAGCTCGTCGCCGCGCTCTTCGTGAAGCTGGCGATCCTCTTCGCGGGCAAGAGCCTGTCGCGCGCCATCCCGTTCATCGGCATCGTCGTCTCCAGCGCCGCCAACAAGACGCTGACCTCGCGCGTGGGCAAGTCGGTGATCAAGGCGCTCGACGGCCGGGCCAGCGCGAACGCGGAGAAGGCCAAGCCCGCCGCCAAGGCCAAGGCGGCGCCCAAGAAGGCGCCGGCCCGGAAGAAGAAGCCGGCGGCATGAGCGGCATCAAGCCCTGGGACTGGCGGTCGGGCCGGCTGCTGGCCGACTGCCGCATCTTCAAGCTGCGCTCCGAGACGTTCCGCTCGCCGGCGACCGGGCAGGACCACGACTTCTACGTGCTCGAGAGCGGCGACTGGGTGAACGTCATCCCCTTCACCGACGCGGGCGAGCTGGTTCTGGTGCGCCAGTACCGGGTCGGCCGGCGCGAGATGTCGCTGGAGATCCCGGGCGGCATGGTCGACCCCGGCGAGGCGCCGGAGAAGGCCGCGGCGCGCGAGCTCCTGGAGGAGACCGGCTACGCCCCGCGCGAGCTGCGGTCGCTGGGGAGCATCGACTCGAACCCGGCGATCCTCAACAACCTCACCCATAGCTACCTGGCGCTGGGCTGCGAGCCCAAGGCGGCCACCCACTTCGACTCCACCGAGGAGGTGGAGCTGGTGAAGGTCCCGCCCGCGCGCATCGACGAGCTGCTGCGCACGGGCGAGATCCGTCATCCGCTGGTGGCGGTGGCCTTCCTGCACTGGAAGCTGCGCGGCAGCCCGACGCGCTGAGCTACTTCGACGGCGTCGTCGTGGGCGGGGTCGGGGCCTGCGCCGCGGTGTTCATGCAGCTCGACATCCGCTGCGCCATGCCGCGGATGTCGTTCACCTGGCTCGGGTTCTTGGCATCGAAGCGGACGATGGCGCCCTGCGGCGTGTCCTGCACGGTCACGTTGGCCATCTGGCTCATCTGCAGCTGCGCCATGTGCCCGCACATGCCGCCTCCGTGCATCGGCATGTTGGCGGTTCCCGCCTGCGTCCCCATCCCGCCAGCCTGGGCTTGATGCCCCGGACACGAGCAGGCAGGCGGCTGCTGACTCGGCGCCGTGGTTCCGGTCTGCGCGAAGGCGGCTGTGCCGAGGCCCGCCGACAGGGCCACGGCGACGATCGAGGCTCGAAGAAGCGACATGCAATCTCTCCCACGCCCTCCCTTCCGGTTCGGAGGGCCCATTGCTGCCCGTCAAGGTAGGGTTCGCCGGCCCATCCGGGCGATTCGGCTGGGAATTCGGTCGCTCCGGGGGCGCCAGGGCTACCGCGCGGGTGAGTCAGGAGCCCCCGGCCGGCGGTCCGAGCGGGAGTGAGCAGCATCTAAGGGCAGGGAGACGCCTTGTCCCATGAACGCACTCGCTACCGCCCAAGCGCGACCCGTCCTCGTCCGCGAGCTCGTGGCGCTGACCAAGCCGCGGATCACGACGCTCAACCTCATCGCGACCGCCGCCGGCTTCGGGCTGGCCCCGGCGGGCGCCTCGGCCTGGACGTTCCTCGCCACGATGCTCGGCACCGCGCTGGTGGTCGGCTCGGCCAACGGCCTGAACTGCTACCTGGAGCGCGATCTCGACCGCTTCATGGTGCGCACCCGCAACCGCCCGCTGCCGGCGGGAAGGCTCTCCTCGGGGACCGCCCTGGCCTTCTGCATCGGCCTGGCGCTGGTCGGCGTTCCGCTGCTCTCCTTCGGCGTCAACCCGCTCGCCGGGCTCCTGGCCACCTCGGCGCTGATCGCCTACGTCTTCGTCTATACGCCGCTCAAGCAGCGAAGCTCGGTGGCGCTGCTGGTCGGCGCGGTCCCGGGGGCTGCGCCGCCGCTCATCGGCTGGGCCGCCGCGACGGGACGGATCGAGGCGCCGGGCCTGGCGCTCTTCGCGCTGCTCTTCCTCTGGCAGGTGCCGCACTTCCTGGCCATCACGCTCTACCGCAAGGAGGACTACGCGAAGGCCGGCTTCAAGATCCTCCCGGTGGAACGGGGCGAGCCCGCGACGCGCCGTCGCCTGGCGCTCTACCAGGTCGCCACCGTCGCCACGAGCCTGACCCTGGTGCCGTTCGCTGGCGCGGGGGCCGTCTATGCCGTGGCCGCGGTGGTGCTCGGCGTCGTCAGCCTGGTCTACGCCGCCCGAGGCCTGCGCGCGGCCGCCGATGCCAGGTGGGCCCGGTCCTTCTTCATGTCCACCAACCTCTACCTGACGCTGCTGATGGCGGCGCTGATGGTGGATCGGTACGTCCGGTAACCCAGTGCTCGCCGCCGCCCAGGAAACCTCTCCGGTTAGCTTCGCTCCCGAGGTGCTCTCGGTCTCGGAGCTGTCGTACCGCTATGGCGAGCGGCAGGCGCTCTCGGGCCTTTCCTTCGAGGTGCGCCGGGGCGAGATCCTCGGGCTCCTGGGGCCCAACGGCGCCGGCAAGTCCACTCTCTTCGCCCTGCTCACCGGGATGGCGCGGCCGCAGGCGGGGCAGATCCTCCTCGACGGCGAGCCGTTGTCCCCGGAGGAAGGCCGCTTCCGCGCGAGCGTGGGCGTGGTCTTCCAGCGCCCGAGCCTCGACGCCAAGCTCACGGCCCGCGAGAACCTGGAGCTCGTGGCGCAGCTGTTCGGGGTGCCGCGCGAGGACCGCCGGCGTCGGTCCGCCGAGCTGCTCTCCTGGATGGAGCTCGCGGATCGCGCGGGCGACCGCGTCGAGACCTTCTCCGAGGGCATGAAGCGCCGCCTGGAGCTGGCGCGGGCCCTGGTCCACCGGCCTCGCCTGCTGGTGATGGACGAGCCGACGCAGGGCCTGGACGAAGGAGCCTTCCAGAAGACCTGGGCGAGGCTGCACGAGCTGAAGCGGCGCGAAGGGCTGGCCGTGGTCCTGGCGACCCACCGCGCGGACGAAGCCGAACAGTGCGATCGCCTGGCGGTCCTGCATCGGGGCGTCCGGGTGGCGCTCGACACACCGGAGGCGCTGCGCGCCCGGGCGGGCGGCGATCGCGTGGTGGTCGAGGCCGAGGCCGCCGCCGAGCTCGCGACGACGATCTCCGCGCGCTTCGGCGTGCTTCCGCGCCTCTCCGGGCACGCCCTCATTTTCGAGGCCGAGAAGGCGCACGAGCTGGTGCCGCGCCTCGTCGAGGCCCTGCCGCTCGGCCGCGTGCGCTCCATCTCGGTTCGCCGGCCGACGCTCGCCGACGCCTTCCTCCTGCTCACCGGGACGTCGCTGGAGGAGGAGAAGGAGGGGGCACTCGCATGAGCCAGGCCGTCGCCAGCCCGGCGCCCCTCGCCGCTCTCGGGCCCTCCCGCGCCGCGAACCACGCGCTCTCGACGGTGGCCGTCCTCTTCAAGCGCGACCTGCTGCGGCTGCTGCGGCAGAAGAGCCGCCTCGCCGGGGCGCTGGGTCAGCCGCTCATCTTCTGGCTCGTCATCGGGGGCGGCTTCGCCGGGACCTTCCGCCTTCCCGGCTCGAGCACCGGCTACCTCGAGTACTTCTTCCCGGGCGTCGTGGTGATGGTGGTGCTCTTCACCAGCATCTTCGGCGCCATGTCGCTCATCGAGGACCGCCGCGAGGGATTCCTGCAGGCGGTGCTCGCCGCGCCGGGGCCGCGAGCGAGCGTGGCCTTGGGCAAGGTGCTGGGCGGGGCCAGCGTCGCCTGGCTGCAGGCGATGGCCTTCGTGGCGCTCGCGCCGCTGGCCGGGTTCCCGCTCGGGCGAATCTCCTTCTTCGCCTTGGCATCGGTGCTGGCGCTGGCCGCGGCCGGTCTCGCCGCGCTGGGCTTCGCGCTGGCCTGGAGGGTCGAGTCCACCTCCGGCTACCACGCGGTGGTCAGCCTGCTGCTGGTGCCTCTCTGGGTCGGCTCGGGCGCGATGTTCCCCGCGACCGGTCCCGTCCTCGGCGCGCTGGTGCGGGCCAACCCGGTCGCGTATCTGGTGGACGGCGCGCGGCAGGCCTTCTACGGCGGGCCGCCTCCGCCCGGAACTGGGCTGGGCACGTCCCTGGCCGCCGACCTGGCGATCGCCGCCGTCTTCGCCTCGGTCACCTTGCTGGCGGCCGCGGCCTCGTGCCGCCGGCGATGAAGGGGAGGGGAGAGCGACCGATGGAGCTCGCGCAGGCCCTGCCCACGCTCAACGCGGTGCTCAACGGCACGAGCGGAGTGCTGCTCGCCGCGGGCTTCTGGGCCATCCGCCGCAAGAAGCGCGAGCTCCACCGCACTCTGATGTTGGCGGCGTTCGGCTCGTCGACCCTGTTCCTGGTCAGCTATCTGGTCCGCTTCGCGCTCACCGGAGTGCACCGCTATCCGGCGACCGGGGCCTCCAAGGTCGTCTACCTCGCGATCCTCGCCTCGCACACGCTGCTCGCGGTGGCCGTCGTCCCGCTGGTCCTGCGCACGCTCCACCTCTCCCTCTTCAAGCAGCGCTTCGACGCCCACAAGCGCATCGCCCGGTGGACCCTGCCGGTCTGGCTCTATGTCTCCGCGACCGGGGTCATCATCTATCTGATGCTCTACCACCTCGCCCCGCGGCTTCCCTAAGCCAGGCCGCCTTGCAGGAACTGGCTGCGCTGTGGCGAGATTGACGCGGTTTTCCCGAGGCCCGTCCGAACGTGGGGGCATGTAGGCCGAGGAAAAACGCGGGGTTGCGCTCCTGGCCACCGGGTTGCAGGGATGCCGCCCGCGGCAGCGACAGGCCCGCAGCGGCGCCTGTTGGAGATCAGCGATGAGCCAACGCCAGAAGAAGACCCGGATCGAGAAGAGCGCACCAGCGACCCAGCCGAGGCCGGCCGGGATCCAGTCGATGGACTTGAAGCTCTACGAACTGGTACAGCAGGCCATCAAGGAGATGGCGGGCTCGCAGGTGCGCGCGGGAGCAGCGGGCTAGAAGTCCTCGTCGGCGTCCGCGGAGACCTCTTCGGCCTCGTCTTCTTCCTCGGCCGCCTCTTCCTCGGTGCTCTCTTCTTCGATCGCCGGTTCCTCGACCACCACACGAGCGCGCCTGCGCTCGGCTTTGTCCGCAGGACGCAGCGCGGGGCTCTCGCGTTGGTCGGCGCCGCACTTCGGGCAGACCGGCTCGGGCTTCTTGAGGTCGTAGAACTTCGCGCCGCACTTGAAGCAGGTGTACTTCGCGCCCAGGTCCTTGGCAGCCATTCGGCGAACCTCGCGGTGGTAGAGGGGCCAATCGACTGCACGCCAGCCCCGGCTCGACGGTTCGGCCTGATTAGCGAACCGCGCCGTTGCTTGTCAAGCACGGCTGCGCGAGGCGGACGGGGTTGTCCATCCTGGGTTGCGGCACCCGATTCCAAATTGACCGGTGGCAGTCCCCCTGGGAAAATGCTTTCCTTCGCTGGGGAAGCAGACCGAAAGGCTAAAGAGATCCGTGCGGTTCACCTGCGACAAGTGCTCGGCCAAGTACACCATCGCGGACGAGAAAGTCCGCGGCAAGATCGTGGCCGTCAAGTGCAGCAAGTGCGGCAACAAGATCACGGTCAACGGCAAGACCCTGGTGGTCCCCGAGGAAATCCCCGAGGAGCGCACCCGGGTCGCCTCGTTGACCGACCTGGACGCCCTGCGCGCCCAGGAAGCTCAAGCCGCCTCCGCGCCGGCTCCGGCCAAGGCTGCGCCGCCTCCGCCGCCACCGCCCCCTCCGCCGAAGGCCGCCCCAGCGGCGCCCGCGGACGACGGCCCGGCGTTCTCTGAAGGCTGGCACGCCATCATCGATCGCCAGCAGATCGGGCCGCTCACCCCGGCCGAGCTCGGCAAGCACCTCGCCAGCGGCAAGCTCTCCGTCCGCACCTACGTCTGGCGCGACGGCCAGGGCGACTGGAAGCGCGCCTCCGACGTGCCGGAGTTCGCCGCTGCGCTCGCCCCCAAGCCCGCCGCGCCGCCCCCTGCTCCGGCCCCGGCCCCGGCTCCCGCACCCGTCCCGGCCTCCGCTCGCAGCTCGGTCTCCATGCGCAGGCCCGCGCCCAAGAACGGGACGCCGGCGGCCGCCGTGGAAGCCAAGCCGCCCTCCGAGGACTTCGAGGTCGAGGACCGGCCCACGGTGCAGCGCTCGGACCTGGACGTCGCCGCGCTCGCCAAGATGGCAGGCGAGGGCGACTCGCCCGCGGACGGCGGCGCCAGCTCGGACGGCGCGACCCTGTTCGACCCCAGCGTCGGAGCCGAGGAGGCCGCCTTGGCGGCGGCTGAGCCGAAGCTGGACGCGGCCCCCGCCAACCTCTTCGACGACCCCGCCCAGGAGCCCGATGCCGCCGCCTCGGCCGCCTCGGACCCCGAGCAGGGCTTCCAAGATCCTCCGCAGTCCGACTCGGCACCGAAGGGCGACCTCAAGTCGATGCTCTTCGACGACGACGCGAACGACCCGGTCACCGGCAGCCACAGCAGGCCGATCGACCTGGCCAACGAGGTCGCCGGCGACCTGGACAAGAAGGCCGACCCGTTCTCCAAGGTCCCGGACAACCCCAACATCTCCAAGCCCGGGGAGATCGGCGAGCAGACCCGCTTCTTCATGAACAAGGCGGGCGTCACCCGCCGCAACCCGCCCTGGAAGATCGCCTTGTTCGTGGTGCTGGTCATCGGGCTGCCGGTGGCCGTGCTCTACGCGCTGTCGCTCTACAACGTCGGCTTCCTGCAGATCCAGACGGGCGTCGACGACAGCGGCAACGAGGTGAAGGCCTCCGTCTTCACCACCGAGGGCATCTCGAGCCTGCGCGACGTGCTGCTCAAGAAGAAGCCGGCGGCGCCGCCCAAGCCGACCCCCAAGCCCAAGAACCCGAATCCCAACCCGAACCCGAACCCGACCGGCTCCGGCGACGGCAAGAAGCCCGACCCGTCCGGCGACCCGGTGGTGGCCAAGCCGGACATCAAGTTCGACACGCTCACCGACGAGCAGCGAAAGGCGATGGCGGACGCCACCAAGGAGACCGGCGGCAACTCTCCCAAGGTCGACCCGAAGCTGCTCGAGGACAAGCTGCACGTCGTCGATGGCAAGGCCGGTCTGGAGCCCGCGATGGTGGCCGAGGTCTTCGCCAAGAACATCAAGGCGTTCCAGGCCTGCGTGGAGACCGAGCTGCGCCGCAACCCGGCGTTCAAGGGCGGCAAGGTCATCATCGGCTTCACCATCGGGCCGTCGGGCGTGGTCACCAAGGCCTCGCTCGACCGCGGTGACCTCGAGGGGACCGAGCTCGGCATCTGCTTGAAGAAGCGGGCCAGGACCATGGTCTTCCCCTCGTTCGAGGGCGAGCCGTTCGACGTGGAGAGCCCGCTCATCATGGCCAAGGGGATGTAGGGCCGGTCCCTTCAGGCGGCCGGTCCGACAGGCGGTATGTTCTTCGACGGCAAGCCAGCGCTGCTTCGCGCCTTCCGGGAAGGGGACCGAAAGGTCCTCCGCGACGTCTACGCCGCTTACGGCGAGGTCGTGCACCGCTACTGCCGCGACCGCCTCAAGGGCGCCTCCGACGCGCGCGACCTCACCCAGGAATGCTTCATCACCGCCTTCAAGGACGACGCCCGCCTGCGCTTCTCGGGCCTGTCGTCCTTCCAGGGCTTTCTGCTGGGCATCGCCAAGAACCTGCTGCTCCACCGCTTCCGCGCCGACCGCGTGCGCGAAGCCGGCGCCGAGCAGCTGACCGCCGAGACCGGCGGGATGGAGCCCAGCGAGCCGCCGCCGGTCGACCGGCGCCTGGAAGAGGAGGCGGTCGACAAGCTGCTGGCCGACTTCGTCGCCGAGCTGGACGAGCGCGAACGCCGCTTCTTCCAGGAGCACATGGTCCCGCGCCCCCCGCGCCGCCAGACGGCGGAGAAATTGGGGATGAGCGAGGACCAGGTCCGCTACCTCGAAAAGAAGCTCAAGGAGAGGGCTGTCGAATTCCTCAAGCGGGTCGGTTACTTGGACGTGGCCGGCGCCGAGCTGAAGAAGGCGGCGGCCGCGGCGCTCCTGCTCTTGGCGGTCTTTCCCAACTTCTTGGCGGCCCCGGAACACCCATGTGACGGATCTCACATCCGGAGCATGCGATGAACGAGCGAAAAGCCAGAGCGCTCATCGAGGAGCACTTCGCCGAGGCGCTCCTCCCGGCGAAGTTCAAGAAGCTGTGGGAGCACGTGTCGGCGTGCCAGGGCTGCAAAGCGCACTACGACAAGCTCTTCGCCTTCGAGTCGCGGCTCGATGCGGGCAAGGCGGAGGTCGAGCGCATCGGCGAGTCGCTCTTCGCCGCGATGGAGCCCGAGAAGAAGGGCCTGCTCGACGGCGTGTTCGCCTTCACCTGGCCGTTCCCGCGCGTCATCGCCGCCGGCGCCGCGGCCCTGGTGCTGGCCCTCGTGCTGGTCCCGCAGATCGTCAAGCGCTCGCCGGGGCCCTCGCCCATCGCCGCCGACTCGGAGTTCGCCGAGCGCAGCGGCGGCACGGTCCCCTACGGCCCCAGCCTGCTCGCCACCTGCTTCCGGGACGTCTCCGGGAAGATCGAGTCCCCGACGCCGCTGGGGATCGAGCCGGCCCCGGCCTGCCCGCGCGGCGGCCGCATCGTCTTCGCCTACCGCGACGCCCGCGTCTCCGATCAGCTGACCGTCCTGGCGCAGCGGGGCCGCGACGTGACCGTGCTCGTCTGGCCGACCCCGCTCGAGGCCGGTCCCGGCAAGCGCCCGATGCAGGGCAGCTTCGCCATCGACGCCGAGGCGCCCGAGGGCGAGGTGAAGCTGGTCGCGGTCTTCGGGCAGGGCCTGGACGCCAAGAAGATCGTCTCGGCGCTCGAGGAGGGCCGCGAGGCTTCGGCCGCAGCGGGGGAGAACGCGCTGGTGCGCTCGCTCTCCTACCGGCTGGAGAAGAAGTGACCCGAAGGGGTGTGCCGATGCGCTCGACCCTCGCCGCCTGCCTGCTCGTTGCCCTCGGGGCGACCCCTGCCCGCGCCGCGGTGAAGACCTACGCCCTGGTCATCGGGGTCAACACCTCGGTGGACCCTGGCGTGGCGAGCCTGAAGTACGCCGACGACGACGCCGCCAAGTATGCCCGGCTGTTCGACCGCATCGCCGACAGCACCACGCTGCTGACCGTCTTCGACGCCGACAGCCGGCTGGTCTACAAGGACCTGGCCGACCGGGCGCTGGTGCCTGACCGCGCCACGCTGAACAAGGCGCTGACCGATCTGCGGGTGGCGGCGGTCAAGGAGCACGCCGCCGGCAACCAGATCGTCGTGTACTTCGCCTACGTGGGCCACGGCGCGCGGGACAAGAGCGGCGAGGGCTACGTCAACCTGACCGACCAGAAGTTCCTGCGCACCGACCTGCGCAAGCTCGTCGTCGACCAGCCCAACAACCCGGCGGCGCGCTTCGACACCCTGCACGTCATCGTCGACGCCTGCTCGGCCTACTTCGTGGTGCACGACCGCGGCGGCGGCCCGGGGCTCACCCCGGCCACCGAGGACTACTCGGCGCGGATGGGCGAGCTGTTCGGGGCCGGGACCTCGCCGGAGAAGACGCCCACCGTCGGGTTCCTGCTGGCCACCACCGGCGACGTGAAGGTGCACGAGTGGTCGGCCTGGCGCGGCGGCGTGTTCTCGCACCTGGTGCGCAGCGGCCTGTCCGGCGCGGCGGACGTCGATCTGGACGGCAAGGTCACCTACGCCGAGCTGGGCGCCTTCATCGCCGCGGCCAGCGGCAACATCCGCGACCCCCGCGCCCGCGTGGACGTCACCGTCTCCCCGCCGCCGGCCAAGGCCGATGCCCCGCTGTCCGACCGCAACCGCTTCCAGCCTCGGCAATTGGTGTTCCTGGAGCCGCAGGTGGGCGGCCACTTCGAGATCGAGACCGAGGACGGCGAGCGGGTCATCGACCTCAACAAGCCGCGCGGGCTGGCCTCGGTCTTCGCGGTGTGGGGCGCCGGCAAGTACTACCTGACCGGCACCGACGGCGAGACCAAGCTCGACTTCTCCAAGAAGACGCTGGTGGCTTCCTCGGCCATGAACTTCGGCGAGCGCCGGCGTGCCGACCGCGGCGCCATCGACGAGGAGTACCGGCGGGCGCTCTTCTCGAGGCCCTTCGACTACTCGTTCTACCGGGCCTACTGCTCGCTCTTGCGCCTGCCCACCTCCGACGCCCCCACCCAGCCCCAGCTCCCCGAGGAGCTCAACGAGAAGGAAGTCAGAGAGGTGAGGGTGGCGGTGGCGGAGCCCACGGCGCAGCCGGAGATCACCCGCGTGCAGCCCACGCCCAAGACCGACGAGCCGGCGGCGTCGTCGGTGGTCCCGATGACGCCCGTCCGCCCGGCACAGGGCGCGCCGAGCCAGGGCGCCGGCAACGCGGTGCGCACGGGCGCCTGGGTCGCCCTGGGCGCGGGCGTGGTGCTGGGAGCCGGGGCCGCGCTGGGCTTCGGCCTGGGCGCCAACGCGCAGAAGGCCTCGAGCGAATCGATGATCTTGAACGGCGTCGGCTGGGGAGCTTCGGTGACCGGCGGCGTCGCCCTGGTGACGGCCATCACGCTCATCGCCCTCGACCTGACCAAGCCGGAGGCCCCGGTGCGCGTGAGCGTCACTGGCAGCGGCGTGGCAGTGGCCGGAAGGTTCTAGGCCAGCCTCGGAACCCCGAAGGGTTTGGCGGGCGCAGCCGGACGGCTCAACGTCCGGCGGGAGCCCGCTCCATCTCCAGATCCGCTGCCTGCGCCGCCTGCACCCGCGAGGGCCCCAGGTGCCGCGTGCGCTCCAGCGCGTGGTGCGCGGCGCGGACCAGCTCGTCGGCCTTGTCCTTGCCGAAGCGGGGGAAGTCGGCCAGGCCCACCGACACCGTCGCCTTGCGCGGGGTGCCCTGCGCCTCGAGCGGCTGGTCGCGCAGCGCCTCGACGAAGCGGGCGGCGGCGATGAGCGCACCCTCGATCTCAGTCTCCGGCAGCAGCACCACGAAGGCGTCGAAGTCGATGCGGAAGACCCGGTCGGCCACGCGGAAGGTGCGCCGCAGCGATTCGGCCAGCGCCGAGAGCAACGGGTTGGCGCTGCCGGTGGCTTGCGAGTCCGACTCGTCCATCGCCACCATCAGCGCGGAGAGAGGCCGGCCGTAGCGCCCGGCCCGCGCCACCTCGTGGGCCAGGATCTCCTTGAGCTGCGGGTAGGTCCCCACCCCGGTCAGGAAGTCGGCCTGCGGATCGCCCTGCGTCGGCTGCGCCTCGGAGAGCCGCTTCTTGGCCAGCACCGCGCTCACCCGGTTCTGCAGGTCGCCCAGCCGGAAGGGCTTGGTCACGTAGTCGTCGGCCCCCAGCTCCATGGACTTGAGCTTGACGTCCACGTCGCTGTCGGCGGTGAGCAGGATGACCGGCATCGCGCGCAGCGCCGGGGTCTCGCGGATCTTCTTGAGCACGCCGAAGCCGTCGACCTTGGGCATCATCAGGTCGAGCAGCGCCAGGTCGGGGACCGGCAGGGCGCACAGGTGGGCGATCGCCTCCTCGCCGTTCTGGGCCATCAGCGCCTCGTGGCCCCAGCTCTCCACCAGCTCCTTGAGCAGGTTGCGGGTGTGAGCGTCGTCGTCGGCGATGACCACCCGGCCTTTAGGTTCGCTCGCCATGGGGACCCCCGGACTCGGCCCCGACAGTCTACTGCACGAAGCCGTCCTTTAGCTTGTTCTCGAACCGGGTGTACTCGCTGAACAACAACAGGGGTATCTCCCCGGTCGGGCCGTTTCGCTGCTTGGCGATGACCAGCTCCACCTCCACGCCCTGCGCGCCGGGTGGCGGACCGCCCTCGGCGTCGTCGTCGGTCTCCCGGTGGATGAACATGACGACGTCGGCGTCCTGCTCGATGGAGCCCGACTCGCGCAGGTCGGAGAGCATCGGCTTGCTCTTGGTGCCCTTGCGCTCCTCCACCTTACGGTTGAGCTGGGAGAGCGCGATGATCGGCAGCTCCAGCTCCTTGGCCAGCGCCTTCAGGCTCCGGCTGATCTCCTGGACCTCCTGCTGGCGGCTCTCGGCCCCGCGCTGGTGCATCAGCTGCAGGTAGTCGATGACGATCAAGGAGAGCCGCGACGGCGGGTCCTGGCTCATCAGCTTGGTCTGCAGCCGGCGGACCTTGGTGCGCAGGTCGAAGCTGGAGAGCGAGCCCGAGTCGTCGATGAAGAGCGGCGCGTTCCACAGCTGGCTCGCGGCGTGCTGCAGCTTCTCCTTGTGCGACGGGGAGAGGTGACCCTGGCGGATGCGCTTCATGTCGACGCGCGTCTCGCTGGACAAGAGGCGCATCGCCAGCTGGTCCTCGGGCATTTCCAGGCTGAAGACCGCCGCCGGCGTGGGCCCGCGCCCGCCGCCGCCGCGCAGCACCACGTTGGTGGCGATGTTGAGCGCCAGCGAGGTCTTGCCGCAGCCGGGGCGCGCCGCGAGGATCAGGAGCTCGCCGGGGTGCAGGCCGGTGAGCATCTGGTCCAGGTCGGCGAAGCCGGTGGAGAGCCCGGTGACGCCCTGGCCGCCCGAGGCGCAGGCCTGCTCGATGAGCTCGAGGGTGTGGTCGAGGGCGTGGTGGAACGGGCGCAGGTCCCCTTCCTGGTGCTTCTCGGCGATGGCGAAGATGCGGCGCTGCGCCTCGTCGAGCATCTCGTCGAGATCGGTCCCGGGGTCGACCGCGATGTCGGTCAGCTCGCCGCAGGCGGTGATGAGCCGGCGCTTGAGCGCCTTCTCCTGCACGATGCGCGCGTAGCTCAAGGTGTTGGCGGTGGTGGGCACCCCGCCTTCCAGCTCGGCGAGGTAGGCCGGCCCGCCCGCGGAGTTGAGCTTGCTGGAGGACTTGAGCGCCGCGGTGACGGTCACCGCGTCGAGCGGCGCGGGCGGCACCTGCGACTGCAACGCGACGAAGGCCTCGTAGATGGCGGCGTGGCCCGGAAGGTGGAAGTCCTCGGGGTGGATGAGCGTCGCCACCTCGGCGAAGACGGCGTTGTCGGCGAGGATGCCGCCGAGCACGGCGCGTTCGGCGCCGAGGTCGTTCGGCAGGCGGTCGGAGGGGAGGCGGTCGGCGGTCATGGGAGCTCGGGCGGTCGCAGGAAAGGGAGCGTGATTCTAGCCGCCCAGGCAGACAACGGCTGTCGAGTGGTGCATCCCGTTGAGAACCGGACGGATTTGCCGCGGCGCCGGTCAGGGGCCGGCGGATGGGGCGGGCGCCAGGGGGGCATAGCGCGTCACGTGGTCCACGAACGTCGTGCCCCCGGCCCGGCAGATCGCCGAGAACGCCGAGGCCTCCAGGGCGCTCGCCAGCGGGGACTGGGCGCTGGCGCCGGGCGGGATCTTCACCGAGTAGCTCCCCTCGCAGACCGGCGCCCCTCCGCCGGTTGGCACCACGCGGACGGCGCAGTCGAGGCGGTGGCCGCGGGCGTCGTACGAGCGCACCGAGGCGGCCACGACGTAGCGCACCGCGGTGAGCGGGTTGCTCGGGCGCGCGAGCAGGCCGCTCCAGCCCCAGGGCGGCGTGAACGCCGTGCGCAGGAAGAGAGACGGGAGCCCCTCCGCCGCCTTGGGCGGCGCCGGGACCGAGGTGATGACCACCGCGCCCGCGTCGGTGGGGACGAGCAGGCGCGGATAGCCGGGGCGCGGAAGCTGCTCGCGCGGGACCCCGGCGCGGGGCGGCACCACCAGGTAGCCGACGAGCGAGGTGGCGCCGGCTACCTCGAGCGAGTCGGCGCACGTCCCGACGGGGCTCGCCAAGGATTCGAGGCCGGCGGCAGCGTGAGCTCCGAGGCTGGCGAACGCGGCCTGGCGGCCGGCCAGGTCGTCCTGGAGGGCGTGGACGCGCAGCGCCACGGCGAGGGAGGCGCCGGCCCAGACGGCCACGAGTCCGCCGGCGAGGGCCAGCCCTCGCTTGAGCAGGGCGGGCGGGCCACCGGGCCGAAAGGCGAGCCAGGCGAGGGAGAGCAGCGCCGCCAGCACCGCTCCGGCGATCGCCAGCGGGGTGACGAGCGACGGAGGCAGCGTTTGGTCGACGAGGACCGCGGCGAGGACCGGGGTCACTTGCAGGCGAGCCAGGCGAAGAAGGGCATCTGCAAGGAAAGCAGGGGGGACATGGCCGGCGGATTCTAGCTCGTGGGAGTGGGGGCCGCTCACCCCACTTCGAGCCCGCCGGGTGGGGCCTCGAGCCCCCAGGCAGGTCAGGAAGGACGGGCGGTTGGGCCGGGCACGGCGCTCGCTTTCTCCAAAGGGCCAGGAGGTGGCCCATGGAGACGAGGCTCACGAGCGCAGGAAGGTCGGAGGCGGGGCGGCGAAAGGGCAACGAGGACTCGTACTGCGCCGAGCCGGACCTGGGGCTCTTCGCGGTGGCCGATGGAGTCGGCGGCTACGAGGGCGGCGAGGTAGCGAGCCAGTTGGCGATCGACACCTTGCTCGGCTTCTTCCGTCGAAACCGGGCGGACCCGGAGGCCACCTGGCCGTGGAAGCTCGACCCGAAGCGGAGCTTCGCCGAGAACCTGCTCTCGGTGGGGACGCGGCTGGCGGATTCGGCGATCAGCCAGCGCAAGGAAGGGCGGCTGGCGGGCATGGGCTCGACCCTCGCCGGGCTGGTGGTGCGCGGCGGTCGCGCGGCGATCGGCCACCTCGGGGACAGCCGCATCTATCGGCTGCGCGGCGGCGTGCTCTCGCCGCTGACCCGCGACCACTCGCTCTGGCAGGAGATGGCCGACTCGGGCAACGCGGACTACAAGACGCGGACCGACTGCCCGTGGGGCAACGTCATCACCAGGGCGCTCGGCTTGAAGGGCGATGGAGTGCCCGAGCTGAAGGAGGTCGAGGTGCTGCGCGGGGACGTGTTCCTGCTCTGCTCGGACGGGATCTCGGAGCCGGTGCCGGAGCAGGTGCTGGGGCGGATCCTGGCGGAGAGCGAGCCGGAGGAGGCTTGTCGGCGCCTCATCGACGAGGCCCTGAGCCGGGGGAGCAAGGACAACGTGACGGCGGTGGTCGTCCGCGTGGATTGAGTCGCGCTACTGGCCGCGCTTCCTGAGGAGCTCGCGCAGGTGCTTGCGGTCCACCTTGGCCGTCCGTGCCGCCGCCGAGAGGTTCCCGCCGTGCTTCGCCATCAGATCCGCGAGGTAGCTGCGCTCGAAGGTCTCGACCACCGCCTTCTTCGCCTGCGCGAACGGCAGGTCGCTGCGCACCGAGAGCGAAGCCCCCGCGTCCTGCGGCGAGAGCTGGATCCGCAGATCCGCGAACCGCCGTGCCCCCGGCGTGAGCGCCACCGCCCGCTCGATCACGTTGCGCAGCTCGCGCACGTTCCCGGGCCAGCCGTGCGTCAGGAGCAGCTCGAGATTCGGTCCGGCCACGGGCCCTGCCTCCAGCCCGCGCCGGCGCATCATCTCCGCGACGATGGGCGCCAGGTCCTCGCGCCGCGAGCGCAGCGGCGGTAGGACCACGCGGACGACCGAGAGGCGCCAGAAGAGGTCCGCGCGGAACAGGCCCTGGGCCACGCGATCGCTCAGCTCGTGCCGGGAGGCGGCCACGACGCGCACGTCCACTGCGCGCTCGCGGTCGGCGCCCACCGGCTTGACCTTGCGCTCTTCCAGCACCCGGATGAGCCGCGCCTGCGCGGAGAGCGGGATGGTCCCCAGCTCGTCGAGGAACAGGGTCCCGCCGTCGGCGCGCGCGAAGGCACCCTCGCGGCCGGTGGAGGCGCCGGTGAACGCGCCGCGCACGTGGCCGAAGAGCTCCGATTCGAGGAGGGATTCCGGCAGCGCCCCGCAATCGACGGCCACGAACGGCCCGCGTCGCCGCGAGGAGGCCTCGTGCACGCCGCGGGCGGCCAGCTCCTTGCCGGTGCCGGTCTCGCCTTCGATCAGGACCGTGACGTCCGACTGCGAGGCGAGCTCCAGGACCGCGAACACCTCGCGCATGGCCAGGCTCTCGGCCACCAGCTCGCCGAAGCGGCGCGACTGGCTGGGCGGAAGCTGCAGCGGCCGCGGCTCGGGCTCGATGCGCACCACGGTCCGCCCGAGGCGGAACGCGGCTCCGGGCCCGACGTCGATCTCCCTGATGCGCGAGCCTTCGTAACGGGAGCCGTTGCTGCTGCCCAGGTCGCGCACCACGAACCGCGCGCCGCTTCTCCGGATGCCGAGGTGGCGCCGCGAGACGCGGCCGTCGGCCAGGCGCATGCCGCATCCCGCCCCGCTGCCGCAGACCAGCTCCTCCTCGCCGGAGAGCTCGGCTGCGGCGCCGCGGTCGGGGCCTTCGACGACCACCACCTGGCAGCGCGGGGGCGCTTCGGCGGAGCCCAGTTGTTCGGTGTGGACCGTGGCGATGTCGCTCACGTCGGCCTCCGGAAAGGCCGTAGCCTACCCGCGATGGGCTTTCCCCAGAAGGTCGGTCCCCACCGCATCGTTCGCCGCCTCGGGCACGGAGGCGTGGCCGAGGTCTTCCTGGCCACCGCCTTCGGCGCCAGCGGCTTCGAGCGGCAGGTCGCTCTCAAGGTCCTTTTGCCCGAGCACCGCGGCGAGGCGGCGCTGGAGAAGGCGCTCATCGAGGAAGGGCGCCTGGGCGGGCTGCTCTCGCATCCGAACTTCGTGGCCGTGCACGACCTGGGCGTCGACGAGGGCGCGTACTGGCTGCGCATGGACTACGTGGACGGCGCCGACCTGGGCACGGTCCTGGGCAAGGGCAGGCTCCCGCCGGCGGAGGCGCTGTTCGTCGCCGAGGAGCTGGCCCGCGGGCTCGCCTATCTGCACGCGCTTGGCGATGCGCGGGGCCGGCCGCTCGGCCTCGTCCACCGCGACGTCAGCCCCTCGAACGTCCTCTTGTCTCGGCAGGGCGAAGTGAAGCTCGCCGACCTGGGCATCGCCAAGGCCACGCTCCTGCAGGGCACCACGCGTGGGAACGTGAAGAAGGGCAAGTACGCGTACATGTCGCCGGAGCAGGTCTCGGGGCGGCCGCTCACCGGCGCCAGCGACCAGTTCGCGCTGGGCATCACGCTCTTCCAGATGCTCATCGGAGTCCGGCCGTTCGACGGAGAGACGCCGATGGAGACCATGGACCGCATCCGCGAAGCGGCGCCGCCGAAGCTCGAGGGCGTCGACGCGGACGTGAAGGCCATCGTGCTTCGCTGTCTGGCAAAGGCGCCGGTCGATCGCTTCCCGGACGCGGCGGCGCTGGCCAAGGCGCTCGCGAAGGCGGGCGGGTTCGCGCCGGTGGGCGCTGCCGAGCGGTTGGCCAAGCGGCTGCGCGGTTAGCGCGGGACGCCCCGAAGCTGCTTCTGCTGCTCCGGCGTCAGCGCGTTCTTGATGCGCACCAGCATCGTCAGGTGCGCCGCCTTGACCTTGTTTTCGGCGGCCATGACCTTCTCGGCAACCGCGAGCGCTTGGGCTTCGTCCGTCTTGTCGGCGTCGAGGAGCTTCGTGAGCTGCTCCTTTTTCGAGCCGAGCTCCCACTGCAGCGGCTGAAGCTCCGCCTGCGCGCGCTCGACCTCCTTCTGGATCGCTGTCTTCTGCTCCGCGGTCAGTCCGAGCAGAGACTGGCGCTCCATGATCAGCTCCGGCGGGAAGACCCGCTTTTCGATCTCACTCGGCGCCGCCGGCGAAGAGGCGGCCGCGGTCGCCTGGATGTCGCCGGGGAGCGGTCGCTCCCGGCTGCAGCCCGCCATTGACAGGAGCGCAGCCACCAAAATCGTAGGTCGCATGGCGGAGTCCTTTTCTATTCGAGGAAGCCGCGGCCGACGGCAGCGGGAAGGGGAAGGGAAGAGGTCGGGTGGGACTGGTCCAGCAAGAAGTCCAGGGGCGCGCGCTGGACGATCTGGCGCGGTCTCGGGGCGAGGCCTGCCTGGCGCTGGGCAAGCGTCGCGAAGACAAGGACGATGGAGCAGCTGGCGGCGGCGACGACCAGCCAGGGCCGTGACGATCGGGCGGATTCGGGCATGCGCCACATGGACCGGAACGCGGGCGCCTGGCGTTGGTCACGGTCCTTGAGTGCCTGGAACCGCTGCTGCAGTTCCTGTTCGTTCGGGTTGCTCATCGCTCGACTCCCATCTGGCGCAGCCTCTCCGCCAGGTTCTTCTTGCCGCGCTCGTAGTGCTGCCTCGCCGAGCCCAGCGAAACGCCCATGACGTCGGCGGCGTCGCGGACGGTGAGCCCTTCGTAGAAGACGAGGTGCAGGACCTCGCGCTGGCGCTCGGACAGGGCAACGAATGCGATCGACAGCCGTGTGGCTTCTTGCCGATGGGCCGTCGCATCGTCCGGTGCGGCCTGCGGCTCGGGCTTCTGCCCAAGCAGCCGTTTCATCCAGCCCCAGCGCTGCTGCTCGAGCGCGGTGAGCCGGATGACTCCGAAGAGCCAGGTCTTCACCGACGACCGGCCGTCGAAGCGGACCTGCCCCGAGAGCACCTGTTGCTTCCCTGGTTTGTTCGCGAACCACCGGCGGTGGCTTCCCGGATTGACGGTGGAGGCGACCTGAGCGTTGCGGTGGCGTAGCGCGGCGAGGTCCGGCGGTGGCGGAGTCGCGAGCGGGCAGGTCGGTCGTGCGC